>CAJUDL010000049.1 GCA_910585285.1 uncultured Muribaculaceae bacterium | reverse complement strand
GTTGCATTCTCCGGACGCAATGTTGCCGTCAATTGCAATGTCTCTCCGGATTTCCAAGTCATTTCAGAAAGATTAAGAGTTACAGACTCAACGGGAGTCGGAGAGACTGTCACCATACACTCAGCTGTAAGACCATTAACACTTGTTGCGGTTATTATTGCTGTGCCTACAGAAACAGCGGTTGTCAGTCCGTTCTTGTCTACAGTTGCGACTCCGGCATCTGACGATGACCACACAACCGATTTGTCAGTGGCATCCTCCGGAAGCAACGTTGCCGTCAGTTGCAGTGTCTCACCGGATCTCAAAGTTGTTTCGGCATGATTCAGGGTTATAGACTCAACAGGGGTCGGAACGACTGTCACCGTACACTCAGCTGTAAGACCATTAACAGTTGTTGCGGTTATTATAGCTGAACCTACAGAAACAGCAGCTACCAGTCCGTTTTCGTCTACAGTTGCGACTCCGGTATCTGACGATGACCATACAACCGATTTGTCAGTAGCATTCGTTGGAAGGACATTAGCCAACAGCTGAACGGTCTGTCCAATCCTGACAGCCGGAATGTCTGTTACAATCTCAACTTTTTCAGGCATGATTTCCCCTCCAATCTCTTCTTCCATAATTCTGGATGCCACTTTAGACCATCCTAACTGACTGATATAAGCGTCCCTACAGCCCTTAGGCACCTGGATATATTTGATATCGGAATCATCAAATGTATCTTCCGACACCGTCGGTGGAATTTCCGACTTCATAATCAGTTCAGAAAGTTTTATACATCCGGCAAAAGCCTTTGGTCCTATAGTTGTGACAGATGCCGGCAACTCAAGATAAGTAATATCCCATGGAGCGAAATAAAAAGCAATTTTTGATGCATTGAAGATCAGACCTGACGATTCAGGTATACAGCTTTCCGGATATGGCACCTCGATATCAGCCACAAAACTTCTTTTCCCTATTGGGTATGCCCCTTTTTTATTTCACAACCTGAAAACGAGCTACGGACATTATTAGCGGGGGAAACAACCACGCTTTTCAGCGAAGAACATTCCTTGAAAGCAAATGTTCCTACATCTTTGACATTATTAGGGATAACCACAGACTTTAGATTACTACAACATATGAAACTGTTATCGCTTATTTGTTTTATAGAACTCGGTATGCTGACAGAGGAGAAATTGCAGAAAGCCAAGTCAGATATTACATATACAGGCAGATCATAATACTTGCCTGACTCATTTTTGTCCCAATATTCATCCAAACCTACATACCATGAGGGGATTTCAAGTTTATCAGGGAGACTGTTTCTTTTATCGTCCTTGACTTTTACATACCAGAATTTACCGATTTCAGCACCTTCGGGGGGATTGCCGCTTGATGGATACAAAAAGAACTCGAATTCTGATGTTGATTGTGCCGCGGCTTGATTACTACTGGGAATTAATACAAATCCCGATAAAATAATGAACCATAGTTTGACAACGAACCAAAGGTCTGAATTCTGTGACGAGAATAAAGCTTTGTAATTAACAAGAAAAGTATTATTTGACATAGGAAGTGATATTGTTACAACATATGGAATCGCCGCTGTCATCCCCTCATTGACGTTAGGTTAGAAAAAAAGAAAAGCGTAGGAATCTGTATCTGTTGCCATCCTACTGCTTGAGGCTTCTCGCATTGCCTTTTAGATGTCGGACGGCAACGCAGAAGCCCTACGCATGTATATGCAATCAATGCGTCCGGCTATATTTCTCCCGAAATACCGTGCCGAAAGCAAGATAATCACATATCCACGGGCATCTACCGTTGCTCAATCCTTGACATCTAATTGAAAAGTTTGCGAGAAATTTCAAGCAGTCAAGAATCAGCGCGGATAAACGCTTTTTATGTATTTTAATTACATCCCGCTCCACTTAACCCCAGACCGGGGCATCTGCATGGCGGTCTGCAAGCGCAAAAATATTAAATTTTTTATTAATCAACAAATCAAAATAAAAACTTTTCCCAATGGGAACAATTATCTGGAACTTATACTTATAGAGGTTATCGTTTGTTCCATTCCCTGAATGAGGCTTTTGATTCAACTTCATTTTCGATATCGTCGGGCAGTGCGGAAAAGAAATCATATCCCGTCAGCTTCTCGATATCATCTACTGTCATAACGTAATTCTGCATGTTTCCCGGAGCCGACATGTTTGGAAATACAAAACCTATCGCTCGCGGGTGCTCAACATATGGCGCCAACAGAACCTTGAAGAACGCACTCGGCACGAGCACTCCGTTTCCAATAGTCTTCGTATCCCCGTTCTCATAAATCGGTCCGGCAACTATCACTATCGCCGAATCCCTGCGAGCCCAGTTCCGTTCACGGTTCTCCAGCGTGTTCCACGCTCCGGAGTTCAAAGCATGGTCCTGCGGGCACATGTTTGCCATCACAAAACAATCGTTCATCGCCTCCGCGCTCCATTTTTGTTCGGCAGCCGGGCACATATGTCCTCTGTCATATCCCGAATTGCGATAATCACCCGTAGTTGGGCAACCCTCCACATTCACATCCTGCCAGAATTTATTATGGCGAGAAGCTTCGCCCTCGGTTTCCGCACCAAGAAGTTCCCAAGCCACCCAGTTGGGCGTTCTGTTATGACGATTGAACGACACTTTAAAACCCGTATAATCATATTCCTGCGATTCCACAGCCGCAGGCATCACTACATGATCAAGTCCCTGATATTGCCTTACCGCTCCTGACGACTCGATCTCCTTTGCTGTTTGGTTTACGGTATCAGTGGTTACATTCGTAGCAGCATTTACAGACTCCTGACGCGAACAAAGATTATAGGCGCCGAAACAAATCAGACCTACGCAAACAGTCAGGGCAATAACGATCCATATTCTCTGTTTCATAAGTAATGAATCATATTAAACACATATCATATACGCAGAAATTTTTGAGGGATTTCCGCAAGTTGAAGAAGGAGCAATGCGGGCATTGTGACTGATGAAACTTGGCGGAAAGCACCAAAAATTTCAAGTATGGGATATGTGAGATGAGAAATTTCATTTTTATCGTTTAATTTGATTCATTACTTAGCACAAAATTACAAAAAAACGTCTGATTATACCTCTTCTTTATCAGATATTTCTTAATTTTGCAAAACAACAATGCTCCGCCGCCTTTCACGGCTGCCAAGCACAACAAAATCAGAAATATCATGACAGTAACCGACCGTTTTCTGGATTTTGTGAGATTCGACACACAAAGCGATGAACTCACAAACATGACCCCCTCCACACCGGGTCAGATGGAATTTGCCAAATATCTTAAAGACCTCCTCGAAAAAATGGGTCTCGAGGAAGTCTCTCTCGATGATAACGGCTATCTTTTCGCCACCCTCCCCTCAAATTCTTCAAAGAATCTTCCTACCATCGGCTTCATAGCCCATATGGACACATCTCCCGACATGTCGGGCAAGCACGTGAATCCACGCATCGTAAAGAACTACGACGGCTCTATAATCACACTCAACGCTGAGAAAGACATAAAACTCTCTCCGGAGGAATTTCCCGAACTTCTCAACTATATCGGTCAGGATCTGATTGTCACCGACGGCAATACACTCCTCGGAGCCGATGATAAGGCAGGAATCGCAGAAATCATCGATGCTGTGGCATGGCTGCAGGCACATCCCGAAGTTGAGCACGGCAAAATCCGCATAGGCTTCAATCCTGACGAGGAGATCGGTCTTGGCGCGCACAAATTCGATGTTGAGAAATTCGGCTGTGAATTTGCCTATACCATGGACGGCGGAGCTGTCGGCGAACTTGAATATGAAAACTTCAACGCCGCTTCTGCAAAAGTAAAAATCAAAGGTCGCAACGTACACCCCGGATATGCAAAACACAAGATGATCAACTCAATCCGCGTTGCAAACAACTTCATCGCCATGCTTCCCCGCTGGGAAACACCCGAGCATACCGAGGATTACGAGGGTTTCTATCACCTTGTAGGCATAGAAGGCAGCGTTGAGGAAACAACCCTCACCTACATTATCCGTGACCACGACCGCGCCCGCTTCGAAAGCCGCAAACGCGAAATCGAGCACCTTGTGCGCAAAACCAATATGGAATATCCCGGATGCTGCACTGTTGAGATCAAGGATCAATATTACAACATGCGCGAGAAGATCGAACCCGTGATGCACATCATTGAGATCGCAGAAAAAGCCATGCGCGATGCCGGCGTAGAACCGAAAGTGCAACCCATCCGCGGAGGCACAGACGGTGCACAGCTCTCGTTCAAGGGTCTCCCCTGCCCCAATATCTTTGCCGGCGGTGAGAATTTCCACGGAAGATTTGAATTTGTTCCAATCCAGTCGATGGAGAAGGCACGCGATGTCGTGGTCAACATCTGCCGCATCGTAGCACAAAAATAATTGATTTGATTTGGAGAAACCGACACTCATAGTAATCACAGGGCCGACTGCCTCAGGGAAGTCGGCCCTTGCCATTGACCTTGCTCGGCGCCTTGGCACTGAGATAATATCAGCCGACAGCCGCCAGATATATCATGGCGTGCCAATCGTCACCGCCATGCCCTCCCCTGAGGAACTGGCGGCGGTGCCACACCATCTCATCGACATGCTCCCGTTGGATGCATACTACAGTGCCTCCCGTTTCGAAGAAGACGCGATGAGCATACTAAACACATTGTTCGACAAATACGGCACAGCCATCCTATGCGGAGGATCGATGATGTATGTAGACGCGTTATGCCACGGCATTGACGACATCCCGACAGTGCCCGACTATATCCGTCTTGACCTCGAGAAAGAATGCAAAGAAAAGGGAGAGGAATGGCTCCGCGAAGAACTTCGTCATCTTGATCCTGACTATTACAGCAAAGTTGATCTTAAAAACACAAAAAGGGTGTTTCACGCTGTCGAAATCATCCGCACAGCAGGAAAACCCTATACAGAGCTTCGCACCGGTTCGCGCCGCGAACGTCCGTTCAATATCCGTAAATATATGGTGAATCTTCCGCGTCCGCTGCTTTTCGAACGCATCAACAGTCGGGTTGACGCCATGATAGCGGCTGGACTCGAAGATGAAGCCCGTTCCGTTTACCATCTGCGTCATCTGAATTCACTTAATACAGTCGGATTAAAAGAGATGTTTGCCTGGTTCGACGGCACTATGGAACGCTCCGTAGCCATAGAGCGCATCAAGAAAAACACGCGCGTCTATGCAAAGAAACAACTGACTTGGTGGGCTCGCGATCCGGAGATTATTCCTCTTGATTCGAACGACGCACGAACTGTGTTGGCGCAGAGTTCTCATTCAGGGAATTAACAGTGCGGGAATCCTGCCCTTGATTCTTCGGCTTCTTCATCTTGATCTTCACCTTGTCGAAACCTTTTCCATACACTCCATTTACGGCACCCTGCGTCACAAAAGCATCCTCATCAATACTTTTGACAATTCGGAAAATGGTAACGGATTCAATCTTGCGACACCATACCATCAGAATCTTCACTTCATGCTTCGAATACCATCCCTGACCATCGAGTACTGTCACTCCACGATGAGCCTCCTTGTTGACCCTGTCGGCAATCTCCTGCCATTTTGAGGAGAAAATAAAGAACTGCGTAGCCTGACGGTTGGTATTAATAATCATATCGGTTATATAAGACACGATGAAAGTCACCATCAGACCGTAGACGATAATGGGAATTCTCGCCTCAATACGTGCATCGAAAGGACCATCAAACGGCAAAAGAATCGAAGATGTGACAATCGACATATCCACGAAAATCATCGTCCTGCCGATGCTGACATTACTCTTCTTTGCAACCATAGCCGCCACAATATCGGTACCACCTGACGATCCGTTGTGGATAAACGTTGTTCCGATACCCACGCCACAAAGTATTGCACCCAATGCCACACTGACAACCCGATCCGGCACCAACGGATGTCCGATACTCATGAATATGTTTTCAAAGACACCGATACCGAGAGCCACAACCGTAACGCCAAAAATCGTTCGCAAAACGAATGTCCTGCCCACTATCTTGTAAGCCGCAGCCAGCAAAAGCAGGTTGACCGCATAAGAGGTTACAGCCACCGGTATAAAGCCGTTTGTGGCGAAATATATCAACGTACCGATACCGGCAACGCCTCCGATCACGATTTCATGAGGAAGGATCAGCGCACAGAAAGCAAACGCATAAAGTAAAAGACCGAAGATTATCATTACATAATCCTTGGCATTGGTCATCAGGCTGTTGTATTTATTGCCGCCCATTGTTAGATAAGTAAGTTATAAAATTAACCGATATAAGTGTTTTTATGGTGATTGCAGCGTAGCTTTCGAATATGGTTGCATAATAAAAAGCACGCATAAATCATAAATCGAACGCAAAATTAGCTAAATTTTTCAATTATCAGCGGGATTTTTATAAATTTGCATTTAGAATAAAAAGAAAAGTATTATGAAACGAATTACAGCAATCCTCACCATAGCAGTTTTGGCAGTCGGAACATCTCGCGCTGCAGACTTTTTTTCTACTGCCACTCCCGATCAGCCGTTCAATCTCGGTATCCGACTTGGCGTAAACACCTCAAACCGCACAGTTGGCGAGCAAAACATGCCCGGCTATAATGTGCAGGGCTGGGGCACAGGATTTGATCTCGGTGTTGTAGCCGACCTTAACGTGCGCGATTATCTTTCCCTACAACCGGGAGTATTCTTTGAATCACGCTCCAACACCTACACCTTCATCAACACAGTTCCCTCTTCAGGAATTCCTGCCTCTGAATACCTTATGACTCAGGCAGGCACTTTCAATTCATATGCGCTGACAATCCCCATCATCGGTTCGATGAGGTTCAATATTACTGACGACATCCGCTGGAATGTAGACTTCGGACCTTATGTGTCTTTCATGTTCGGATCAAAGCTTAAAAACAAAGTCAACCACAACTCCATCGACAATGGAGGCGTACCCGCAGCCGGAGCTGAATTTCGCCAAAAAGCAGCGCCCGTTGATTTCGGGTTCAAATTCGGCACCGGACTCCAGGTGTTAAAACACTATTCTGTAGGCGTTCATTACATGGCAGGCATCACCCGCGCATGGAAAGATGTCAAGACAGACTTCGGCAGCTACAGCTACGGTGGCCGCACCAAAGCCTGGGTCTTCACCTTAGGATATGATTTTTAAATAAATTAGGAATGAGGAATTAGGAATTAGGAATGAGGAATGAGGAATGAGGTAAGGCTTTAGGTATTCCTCACCTCTCACCTTTTACCTCTTCCCTTTTACCTCTTCCCTTTTACCTATTACCTTTTCCCTTTTACCTCTTACCTTTTACTTTTCACCTCTCACCTCTTACCTTTTACCTTTTCCCTCTTACCTATCTATACATGTTGTAGACTTCGGTGAGCATCTCGCGAAGATCGCGGGTGTCGCGAAGTTTGACATCTCCGTGAGTCATGAGCATCATCTCCACGCCGCTTTGCTCAGCGCTATAGGGAGGCTGCACATAATTGATGTCTTCACGAAGCTTGAATCCGCAACGTTCATAAAACTTGATCCGACGTTCAGCCTCAGGAGTTTCCGGTTTTTCAACCTCCAAAAGCACATTGGGGCTGACCGTTTCGAATAGGTGAGAAAGCAACTTGCGACCGATGTTTTTGCCGCGATGTTCCGGCTGCACAGCAAAATGCTCTATGTAGACATATCCCTGAAAAGTCCAGTAAGAAAGGAACCCGAGAAAGTCACCGCCACCATCGTCAATAGCGAAGGCATGAAATTTTCCACCCTTCTCCTTCACAAAGTTAGCCACATGTTCGGCACTCTTATATATCCGGCGTTCGTTCTCCGGAAAACTCTCGTTGTATAATTTCAAGAAAGCGGGATAATCTTTCTCCTCAAGATTTCTGAATTCCATAGTAAGTGATTTAAGTTTCGCAAGCTTCAACTTAAAGTTTAAGAGTTTATAAGTTTAAAAGTTTATCAGATGCGAATATGACTGAGTTTTTATTTATTCGAATCAAACAAATAAACTCATAAACTGCGCGAAGCGCGATTAAACTTATAAACTTCAACTTTATGCTTGCGAAAGTTGAATTATTAATTAAAGTGTTTCTTTCATTCTTTTATAAACAAAACTCTTTCCTCGCGACATCTTCGCTCCCTCCGGTTTGCTGATGCCTGGAAGAACCACAGCCGCATGATCCGGCATCCACGTCACCACCGAATCCATCCACTCCACCATTCCGGCGCGTGTAGGATGCGGATTTTTCGCGCTTTGCCTCGGAAGTTCCAAATCCGAGCTGCGGAAAAACGAATCCTCACCAAGCTCAGATTCCAGCCAGTCATTAAGCACTTTTCCCTTGTCATGCCCTGGCCATGACGGAGGACCAACCCACAGAATAGGACGCGTGCCGGCTGCCGACTTTATATTCTCCACAGCGGTTTTCAGTTTCAGTTCCGGACGCGGTTCAAAAAGTTCATTCATCCCCAGGCTGATGAACACAGCGTCAGGATCCTGTTCGTTTACGATAGCCGGCAATTTCGATGAATTGCCCCACTTGGTAATCGTTGAGCCATCCCAAACCACGGTGGAAACTTCAAAATCATTCTCTTCGCCATAGGCATTGAGACGTTCCGACAGCCACCCGGTCATCGAATCGCCGATAAACAGCACCTTCTTCACCGGACGTCGGGAATCCGGAGCCGTACTAATCAAGAAAGCTGCCGCCTGAATGATGACGGCACACACGATCGTATAATATAAAACAGTGAGTAACTTTATTCTTTTCATATCACATATAACAATGTTTAGAGCAAAATTACTGATTTTTATTCACAATAAAACATTTTTTAGTAATTTTGCATAAATAAACGATGAATACACAATGGAAGAGAATAAAGATAAAAAAATAGTGCTGAGTGGCATCCGTGCAACCGGCAACCTTCACCTTGGCAATTATTACGGTGCACTCTCAAAATTCGTTCGCATGCAGGATGATTACGACTGTCGTTATTTCGTTGCTGACCTTCATGCTCTCACCACAGCCCCCGATCCAGATATTCTCCACGAAAATGTGAAAAACATTCTTGCAGAATATCTTGCCGCAGGACTTGATCCGGATAAGAACACCATCTACGTTCAGAGCGACATTCCCGAGATTTCGGAAATGTATCTTCTTATGAATATGCACGTAGGTATCGGTGAACTTATGCGCACGACTTCTTTCAAAGACAAGGCGCGTAAATGCCTCGGCATCACCTCCGACAGCGACGAGATTGAAAAGGAGATCATCGGCAATCAGACAAACCAGCGTGTAAACGCCGGTCTCCTCACCTATCCTACACTCATGGCTGTCGACATTCTGATCCACCATGCAGATTATGTGCCCGTTGGTAAAGACCAGGAGCAGCACCTTGAACTCACACGCCGCTTCGCACGCCGCTTCAACTCATTCTATAAGACTGAATATTTCGGCGAGCCCGTCAACTTCAATTTCGGAGGTCAGGCGGTGAAAGTGCCTGGTCTTGACGGTACAGGAAAGATGGGTAAAAGCGAGGGCAACTGCATCTATCTCATCGACGACGAGAAAACACTCCGCAAGAAAGTGATGCGTGCCGTTACCGACGAGGGTCCCCAGACACCCAACTCAGAAATGAGCGAGCCTATAAAAAATCTTTTCACACTTCTTGAACTTGTTTCCGCACCGGATGTAGTGACTCATTTCCGCGATGCATACGCCGATTGCTCGATCCGCTATGGAGACCTGAAGAAACAGCTTGCCGAGGATATCCTGAAAGTGACTTTGCCCATCCGCGAACGCATTCTCGACATCCGCAACAACGAAGAATACCTCTCGCGCGTAGTTCGCCAGGGAGCTGAGCGCACCCGCGAATACGCAGCCAAGACCCTCAAGGACGTCCGCGAGATAATGGGGATACGAAGGTTTTAGGAATGGTTCTCAACTGGATCTGGATATCGTTTTTCCTTATCGCCTTTCTTATGGCTGCCGGACGCAGTCTTTGGGGAGGTGACCTGCAGGTATGGAGCGATATCATGAACGCCTCTTTCGATCAGGCGGCGTTCGCCTTTGAGATCTCCTTAGGACTCACAGGAGTTCTAACATTGTGGTTGGGAATAATGAAAATTGGAGAACGGGCTGGAGTTGTAGAATTCTTCGGACGTCTCATCAGCCCGTTCTTTTCCCGTCTCTTCCCGGGAATACCCAAAGGGCATCCTGCCATGGGAGCGATCTTCATGAACATATCCGCCAATATGCTCGGCCTTGACAACGCCGCCACCCCCATGGGACTCAAGGCTATGCAGGAGATGCAAAGCCTCAACGACAAAAAAGACACTGCCACCGATGCGATGATAATGTTTCTGGTGCTCAACAGCTCCGGACTCTGCCTGATACCTATCAGCATCATGATGTATCGTGCCCAAGGCGGTGCGTCAAATCCCACAGACATATTCATCCCTATTCTGATAGCCACAGCCATAGCTACCATCGTCGGTCTCACGGCACTATGCATCAAGCAACGCATCCGCATGGATCGCGTGATCTGGAGCTGGCTTGGCGCCATTGCCATTCTTGTTGGCGGGATAACCTATTTCTTCGCCAATCTTCCAGCGGAGAAAGTGCAGCTCTACAGCACCTTCGGTGCGAACCTCATCCTCTTCAGCGTAATCATCGCCTTTATTCTCGCCGGCATACGCCGCAAACTGCGTGTATACGATGTCTTCATCGAAGGAGCGAAAGAGGGTTTCAAGACTGCTGTCATGATCATCCCCTACCTCGTCGCAATACTCGTGGCGATCGGAATGTTCCGCGCCTCCGGGGCTCTCGACATATTCACAGGCTGGGTAGAGAGTCTTGTTGCATGGCTTGGCTTCGACACGCAGTGGGTCGGAGCACTGCCCACAATGCTCATGAAACCGCTTAGCGGAAGTGGCAGTTGCGCTATGATGCTCGACGTGATGAAGACCAACGGCGCAGACGCATTTGTCAGCAAACTCGCCGCAGCCGTCAGAGGCTCCACCGACACCACCTTCTATATCCTCGCCGTCTACTTCGGCTCGGTCGGTGTCTCCAAGACACGCTACGCCGCCGGCTACGCCCTCCTCGCCGACATCACCGGCGCCATCGCCGCCATCGCCGTCGCCTACCTCTTCTTCTAAAACCCTGAAATATAGATTTCATTGCCCATCTCAATGAACACAAATAGCGGATAGCAAGAGGATGTAGATAATGAGGACGATAAGGTTTCAGCCAACATTGAGGAAATATATTAAGAAATATATTAATACGCTGATACGGTCATTATAATGGTTGGTAGAAAATTCGCATTAATGAAATAATTTGCTAATTTTACCTTCAAATTAACAACAGAATTATGGCATTACCGATAAATGTTGAAGATTTGCTAAGGCAGAGAAAAGTTGAATCCAATAGGATTGAGTTCAAGAAAGGATGGAACCCGGATAGAATATATCGTTCTGTCTGTGCGTTTGCCAACGATTTCGACAATATCGGTGGCGGCTATATTCTTGTCGGAGTCGAAGAGGGAAATGGAGTTGCCAAACGACCTGTCTCCGGGGTGCCAACGGAACAGATTGATACCATTTTGAAAGATATGACCAATTTCAACAATAGGATTAATCCATACTATCTTCCACGCACTGAGCCATTGGTGGTCGACGGTAAGAATATTATTGTTATATGGTGTCCGTCCGGTATCAACCGTCCTTATGATGTGCCGGAATACGTTACTTCGAAAAACAATCCCCCGAGAAAGTGTTATATCCGCTCCGGCTCTTCCTCGATTGAGGCAAAAGGCTACGTTCTTGATGAACTTCGGGACCTGGCTAATCGTGTGCCGTTTGATGATCGTGGCAATCCTGAAATAAGCATAAATGCTATTTCCGGCGTTCATGTTCTCGACTATCTTCAAAAGATAGGGAGTAAACTTGCCAGCGATTTTAATAGAAATAGTCTTGAGTCTATTCTAGAACAGATGGATCTATTTGTTGGTCCGAAAGAGCACCGTATAATCAAGAATGTGGCAGCAATGATGTTCTGCCCCAACCCGGAAAAGTTCTTCCCTTATACGCATGTAGAGATTGTTATTTTCCCTGAGGGGATATTTGAGAACCCACGTAATTTCAAAGAAGTTCCTCCAATCCGAGGAACAGTACCTCAGATGATTGAGGAAACCATGCGTTATCTGCGTACAATGGTGATTCAGCTCCATGTCATCAAACAGGACTCAGGACCGAGTAAACGAATCTTCAACTATCCTGAGAAAGCATTGGAAGAAGCCATTTGTAATGCATTCTATCATCGTGACTATCGCTCTCGTACTCCTATTGTTGTTGAAGTTCAGCCATACGAAATAACCATATCCAGTTCCACAGGTCCTGACCGATCCATACCAATGGATGCTATCAAAAAGGGTCAGCGTATGGTTAGCCGTTATTACCGGAATCGCCGTCTTGGTGAATTTTTGAAAGAATTGTCACTGACGGAAGGTCGCAACACCGGTATACCAACAATTCAGCGAGAGTTAGCCCTTAATGGTTCACCGGCTGCCACTTTTGAGACTGATGAAGACCGTCTCTCCTTCCTCGTCCGCATTCCTTGTCATGAAGGAGAAGATGGTATCTCTACCATCTTCTTCAACGACAAAGAAGTCAATAACCACGACAAAGAAAACAACAAAGAAACTGACAATTACGACAAAGAACTGCGACAAAGAAACCTATCTGATATACAATTAGAGCTATTAAAAATTGTAAAGCTTTTCCCTAATATAACATTTAACGATCTGGCATTCAAACTAAAGATAACCGTATCAGCACTAAGAAACCAACGCAAACAACTTGAATCAAAAGGCGTATTTCTTTGTCGTAAAGGAGCGACAAAGAAGGGATCATGGGAAATCAAATTAGATTAATATACTCGACTTGTAGTTGTGTTATTAAATTCACGATTGGAGAACATTATAAGATATTTCTAACCGAAACTTCATGGTAAAATATATTGTTATGTAATATATTTGTAGTAACTTTGCTGTATAAAATAATATCAATATGGATATTACAATAAAGAAGAATCAAAGTTTCAGACTTTCTATTGAGCTTATTGAAAAGCTAAAACAAATGGCAAAACGTCAAAACCGAAGCCGTAACAATTATGTTGAGACATTGTTACTTGACGCTGCATACCATGAACCGAATGCTGTGACTTTAGCAGCAATGAAAGAAGCTGAAAGCGGAGCATTGCGCAATGCTCCGGAACTTGACATGACTTCCATTGAGGCTATGGAAAAATCCATACTATCGGAATAAGATCAAATAATAAATTTAGGATTGTGTCAAAGGCAGGATTAAAAAAAGCTCTTAAGGAGATCGACAGAGAAGGACTCGCGGAGATTATCTGCGAGCTCTATGACGCGCGTCCTGAAGCTAAGGAATATCTTGAGTTCTGGATCAATCCTGATGCCGACAAGGAACTGGATAAGTATAAGCAGAAGATATTTAAGATTTTCTTCATCTCCGATGGTAAACCGCGTAAAAGTCCAGCATTTACCGACATCAAGACGCGCATTAAATATTTCAATTCCCTATGCATCGACCCTGAAAAGACTGCCGACCTGATGCTTTATGTGCTCGAACTTTATCACCTCTGGCTGTCGGAACGCCGACGCATCATGAGCCATGAAACACGCGTTGATAAGTTCATCGCAGAAACAGAAGCTTACATTGAGAGCCATGCCCTCGAAGATTTATTCGGTTTGCGACTCGAACGAACACGCGAAGAACTTAAAGACCTCTTCCGTCGTGGCGACCGACCCTCGCGTCGCGGCTGGCGAAGCTGGTGGTAAATTAATTTATATGCCGCAAAACATATAAATTTTATTTGCAATCCGATTCCGATTTTATAAATTTACCGCGTCATGAACACGCAATCTTATAATGTCATGAACATGTGGTCTCACTGTGTCATGAACATACGGTTCATGATCCTTTAACCTAAATCCATACTACCATGAAAATTGGAATCCCTAAAGAAATCAAAAACAATGAAAACCGAGTAGGCGCCACGCCGGCGGGAGTGAAAGAACTTGTGGCACACGGTCACGAAGTGTTCGTTCAGCACACTGCCGGAGAAGGCAGCGGATTCTCAGACGAGGAATACGTTGCCGCAGGTGCCGCAATCCTTCCCGCTATTGAAGATGTATACGCACAAGCGGAGATGATTATCAAGGTTAAAGAGCCTATCAAACCTGAATATCCTCTTATTCGAAAAGATCAGGTAGTATTCACCTATTTCCATTTTGCATGCGATCTCGAGCTCACGGAAGCAATGATGAAATCCGGAGCGGTTTGTATCGCGTATGAAACAGTTACTGACCGTGAGCACCGTCTTCCGCTGCTTGTGCCTATGAGTGAGGTGGCTGGTAGAATGTCTATTCAGGAAGGCGCCCGTTTCCTTGAAAAGCCACAAGGGGGAAGAGGCGTGTTACTCGGTGGTGTTCCCGGAGTAAGACCGGCAAAAGTGCTCGTACTTGGAGCCGGAGTCGTCGGCAAAAACGCTGCCCTCATGGCTGCAGGTCTTGGTGCCGACGTCACCATTACCGACATCTCCCTATCTACCCTTCGCCACTGCGCCGAAGTTATGCCGAAGAATGTGAAAACCCTCTTCTCCTCGCGTCATAACATCGAGATGGAACTTCCCGACACAGATCTCGTGATCGGATCAGTGCTTGTACCCGGTGCCAAGGCTCCGCATCTTGTTACCCGCGAAATGATCAAACTGATGCGCAAAGGATCCGTCATGGTCGATGTTGCCGTTGACCAGGGCGGATGCTTCGAGACCACACATCCTACCACCCACTCCGAACCGACTTTCGAAGTTGACGATGTGATCCAGTATGCCGTTGCCAATATCCCCGGAGCGGTTCCCTACACTTCCACCATGGCTCTCACCAACGCCACAATGCCTTATGCCCTTCGTCTCGCCGATCTCGGATGGAAGGAAGCATGCCGCAATGACCCCGGTCTTGCAGAGGGTGTCAACATGGTAGATGGCAAAATAACCTATAAAGCAGTTGCCGAAGCCTTTAATCTTCCCTATACACCTCTTGCACTTTGATTTTTGGAAACCTATGATTGCTAATACGGCAGACGTATCATAAAGATGCGTCCGCCGTATCCGCCATTAGCAATAAGCTTGAGAGCCAATTATTCCATAAACATTTTAACACGATTCCATTTGCCGTCGAGAGCGTCAGGCACACAATCTTCCTCCTCTTTCCCTTTAAGGGAAGCGAATTGCGACTCACTCCATATAAACGGCAGATGACGCACATGAGCCGTTCCGAACTTCATCCAGAAAGAGCGTTTGTCACCATTCAGCGAAGGCTTCCTTGAGAGAGATGCAAGCACCTCTTTGATCATTTCGGCGGAGAAAGCCTTGGCATCCACAGATCCGTCAGGACGCACACGAGGCATTTCCGTTGTGCCATAACCGAGATCCCATCTTCCATATACCGACAGAGGTTCCCGATCTTCCGTGTAGGTCACCAGATCTTTCGCTGATTCCATATCCGTTACAGTGTCAATACGATCCCATAACTGATTTCTGCGCATCGGGCGCAGGTTCATGCTCTCGAGTTCATATCCAACCCACCATGATACCGGTTGGTTCACTCCGAATATATGTGTCGGGGTGATAAGATGATGGTCATAATCAAGATGTGTCGGCACGTATCCCGTTGAATCTTTCATCGTAATGTTCTTGCCGTCAGATTTGAAAAGCACAAAACGATTATAGCTCATATCCAGCAATCCAATCTCCCCTGTGTTGGAATCGATAATATGATAACCGTTGAGGTATGTACCGGTATTGTCCATCGAACAGAAATCATAGAATTCATCTATATTTCTTGCAAACTGTTCTGCCGCAGCCGACCGGTAGGCAAGCCAGATACCGTTTACTTTCGGCTCATTGTAAAGGTCAACGTGAGTTGTCTCATTGAATCCTATGCCATTACCGTTGAAGCCGAAATCCGTATTCGAACCGAACTGACCGGGACAGTTTGCATTCTGCGTTACAAAATCAGACCCGATGCAGTAAGTCACCGCACAAGATTGCGCCCAAAAGCAACACCAGGAGTTGTGAGTCCAGAACACATTATGATCGGGCATTATTTTTGTAAAGGAAGTGCAGGAATAGCGTTTGGTTTCCGGACGTTTCTTAGCGGTTCCATAGCCCATTACCAACCCAATCTTATCGCCGATGCAATCAAAAAGGTCGTATTGCGTGTTGATAAAAATCACGTCAAGGAAAGTAAGAGGAGTCTCATATGCCCCAAGAACGCTCTGCTCTGCCGGGAACGAAGACAGACGCAAATCTTCTTGCGAAACAGTCTTGCGCGGCTCGGCACCCACAGCCCCTTCATAGATTCCGAGCTGGCGGAACATCAGACGTAATATTTTATGCATCTTGGGATCATCCTTCTCCCTCTCGGCAAGATCACACAGATAATTATAATTCTGCGCCACAGTCTCTCCGGCAGCCTGCAGGTATTCTGGTTTGATCTCTATGGATATGGCATCCTGCGGGGTTGATCCCACAAGGAAGTTAAACCAGGAATTGTTTCTTGTGGCAAGTATCATCTTCCCTGTCTGAACCTTTCCCTGCACATATCCGGCGTTATATTCATTCTGGAAGATGCTCACATCCGGATTCTGGGCATAGATGGCATAGTTCCAGTTATTGTCGACACACTGCGCGAAACCGCAGGTGTATTCATCAAGAACGAACTGAGTCGGTTCCGTATTCTTGAAATTTGGTGTGTATTTAGCCATGATTGTAAACTTGTTATTTATTCCATAAACATTTTAACTCTATTCCATCTCCCGTCGATCACATCGGGGATGCAGTCAACCTCCTCCGGCTGCTTGAATGCCGCCCAGATGGAACCAGACCAGCTGAACGGAGAGCCATCAATATATGGACTTCCAAACTTCATCCAGAAAGACGTTTTTGTTCCTGTCTTCGAAGGCTTCATCGACAACGAGGCAAGAACGCTCTTTATCTCCTCCGATCCAAACACTTTCGCATCTATTGATCCGTGAGGTTGATAACGCAGCATCTCTGAGGTGCCATAATTCTTGTCCCATCTTCCGGCAATAGATATAGGCTCAAGACTTTCATTATAGGTTATCAAACCCTTGGCGCTATCAATGTCATATACATTTCCGATGTTGCGATAGAGCTGATAACGACGTTTTGGAGCACCGTCTATTGTCTGGAGTTCACGCCATATGCGTTTATAGACAGGTATGTTGCAGCCCAGCACATAATTTTCAGAAACCATATGATGGTCATAATCCAGGAAAGTCGGATTATAACCGGTGGAATCCGTTACCGACAATTTCTCGCCGTCTCCCTTAAACAAAGCGAAACGGGCATAACTCATGTCAATCATGCCAAACGTTCCCTTATAGGCATCCACAAGCATATATGCATTCAGATAGGTTCCGGTGTTGTCAAGACTTATATACTCATAGAATTCATCTATCGACCGTGAGAAATGTTCGGCAGCTGCAGCACGCCATGTCAGCCATATTCCCTCGGTTTTGGATTCATTGTAGAAATAAGTCTCGGTTGTTTCATTAAATCCGATACCGTGTCCGTTGAAACCGAAATCGGTGTTCGATCCGAACTGTCCGGGGCAGAATGAGTTTTGCGTAAGGAAGTCGTCACCAATCACATAAGTCATAGCGCATGTCTGAGCCATAAAGCAACACCAACTCGTATGAGCCCAAAGGATCTCGCCGTTTTCAAGCTTTGTCACAAATCCAGAACAATGATCGGCATTCTTTTTCTCATCCGGCAAAGTATGGTCAAGCACATCCTGCTCAAGTCGGTTCAACGCCACACCAAGAGGTTTGGCGATGGCATCCCAGAGATCCATCTGCGCATTCAGGAAATATATGTCAAGAAATGTAAGTGGATCATCCCCGGCATGCAGCACTGCATCCTCGGGCATCATTGATGAAAGTTTCAGATCATCAAACTTCACCTCCGCTAAAGGTGTCTTGTCGGAAGCTCCGTGATAAATGCCAAGCATACGGAACATCAGGCGCACAATACTCACCGTTTTTTCATTCGGCAGATTTTTTTCAGCCCAGTCGGTAAGATAATTGTAATTCTTCACCAATGCCGAGCCGGCAATTTCGAGTCCATTCGGTGGGATCTCAGTGGAGTTTGCACCCGGACCTTCGTCAAGCACATACCATCGCCAGGTATTGTTGCGAGTGGCTTTTATAACATGGTTAGTCTGCACCTTTCCCTGCACGTATCCGGCATTATATTCGTTCTGAAATACACTTACCGCAGGATCCTGGGCATAGACAGCATAGTTCCAGTTGTTGTCGATACATTGGGAATATCCGCGGGTGTATTCGTTCAACACGAATTCCACAGGCTCGGTATTCTTGAAATCTTGTGTTTTCATAGTAAACTATATTAATAAATTTTATATTTTCACATCTCTGCAAAGGGTTCTGAATTCCTTACTTGGAATCAGAAGTAGTCGAAGAGGTCTGTGTCGACTCTGTCGAAGTTTTCTGCGCCGACGATAGATTAACCGAAGCATTTGGAGCCGGATGTGCAATGGCATCAGCACCGGCTGCAGCCTTGGCAGCCGCTTCGGCATGCCGAGATGCGGTTTCAGCATCAGCCGCAGCCAGATCTGCAGCCTCTTTTACCTTCGCAGCGGCATTCTCCTCATTGATCTCTGCAAGCAAGATATCCTGCTCAACCTCGTTTATCTTTTCCTTCTCGGATGCGATGGTTGCGGTAATGTTTGCAAGACCGGAATCAAGATCTTTCTTGGCATCCTCAAGTGTGGCGGCGGCGCGCTGCAACGGCGACATATCCGATTTCGGTGCAGGAGTGTCAATTCCGTGCTGGCTTGCGAGAAGTTCATTGTAGGTGCCATTCTTCATGGCTTCCCTATAGATAGGAGGAAGATTGTCGACAGGATGACCTTCACGCGTACGTATGCCGGTATAAATCTTATAGATCACTACTGCAACCGCGCAGATGAGCAACACGATAAGGGAACATACAAATGGAAATGCCTGATTGCTGTCTGGAAGAGGAGTGTGCCCGAAAAGCATTCCTACATACTTGAAGAAAAATGGATTAAGCACATTTCCCAGAGAATCCATTGTAGAATAGATTGCCAATGAGATCACAGCAGCTGCCGGAGTGGAAATTGCCACACATTTATTTTCGACATAAGGCTGAGCCACTCCATAAAAGAAACAGGCGATGAATATACCCACACCGATTATCACCGGCATGCTTGTGACAAAGATAAGCAGAAAGCCTGCTGCCATCGCAAGAAGCGTGATAACGTAAGTGCCATGTTTAAGCCAACGCATCACCCAGTTGAGAGCAAAACCCGATATCATGATTCCGAAGAATAGCACAGCCTGAAGATAACCCGAGGTAACAGATGAATTAACGAGATAAGGGATATAGTTTGATATAGCCCCGATCACAAGGGTTATCACGAAATAGAAAAGACAATATTTTATCAATGCCGGAATATTCACGCTCTGGCTATAGCTCATACTTTTCTTGGGAGAAGGAGTCTCATTCATTCCGATGGCAGCAGAAGCCTCGTGCCGGTCTTTCGGTTCCTTAATATATTTCTTAATCGAACCGGAGAAAAGCAACGGGAAAACAGGAAGCAGATAAATCACAAATGGCAACCGCCAGTCAATTTTTGCCATGTAACCGGTTGCGATGACACCTATCATAAGACCTACATTCACCATTGCCGAAGCATTGCCATATTGCTGTTGACGTTGCTTGCCGGCAAACATGTCAGCCACAAACACGGAAGCCAAAGGTGAAATAATACCTGCTCCGATACCTATTATAAAACTTAAGACAATCAGCACAATCATACTGGGGGCAATCCAGAATGCCGCTGCGGAAATTACATAAAAAATACATACCCAATAAAGCATCTTCATGTTATTCCATCGTGTTGCAAGCGCACCTCCAAGAAGAGTGAATGGAATAGCGGCAATGTTGGGAGCCACAGTCAGCATCTGAGTGGTAAGTTCAGACGTTCCCGGGAAAACTTTAAGCAACATCGGCATCACAGGGGCGATGGCAAGTCCCGGGATAGATGTTATGATCCAGATAATGTAGAGATCGATCAAGGCGAGCCATCCCACATACGTGCCTTTGCCTGATTTAACTCCTTGTGATGAAAATCCCATAATATAGTGTTTAAAATAACAATAATTTACCATAGAAACGTTTGAACAAAATTTTTGTTCTTCATTCTACGACTATTTGTCACTATTAGTAAGCAAAATTTAGAACTTTGCTATATTCAAGTTGTTATAAAGACAAAGTTTCAAATATTCATATTATGCTGTACGTAAATTCCGGAAACGGGAAAATACCATGGATTTCCCTCGTCGCGATTCTATCCATATCGCTGGTCGTTAATCTTCCTGGTCTTGCGGTTTCACCTATTCTGGCAAAATTGCACGAAATATTCCCTCATTCAAATGAGCTTGAGATCCAGATGCTGACTTCATTGCCGAATCTGGTGATTATCCCGTTCATCTTGCTTTCAGGCAAACTTGCGAAAGGAAATAAAAAAATGTTGGTACTCGCAATCGGTCTTATAATTTTCACGATAGCCGGGGTTTTATATTTCTTCGCAAATACAATGACAGAACTTATTCTGCTCGGTTGTCTTGTTGGCGTAGGATGCGGATTTGTCATACCTTTAGCTGCGAGTCTGCTCGCCATATATTTCTACGGCAGACGTCGCGTATGGGCTTTGGGAATGAAATCCGGAATCTCCAATGCGGCTGTAATCGTAGCCACGCTCTTCGTTGGATGGGTTGCGGCATACAACTGGCATCTGTCATTCATCGTTTATCTTACGCCAGTCTTACCCTTCCTCCTTATTCCGTTTATGAGCGGCAAATACATTACCTCTCATTTCATTCCGGATCAAGAAAAAGTACAGTTCCTTAAACAGAAGGAGATTGACAACACTGCAGCCCAAGCAAGCCATCCGGGTTATCCTCTCCCTGCCCCGGCCCATAAGAAAATTGTAAAACTTTTGCTTAGTGTAATTGCACTTTATGTAATCTGCACCTATGCAACCACCACTGTAAGCTATTGCCTGCCTTTCACGATGGGACATTACGGATTTGATTCAGGCATTGTTGGCATTGCCACCGCGATGTTCTTCCTTTCCGCCACAGTTGCCGGATTCACTCTGCCGATCGTAATGAAAACAATTGGAAGTGTTACTATCCCTGTTTCAATACTCATATCAGCTGTAGGATTGTTGCTTGTCTCCCTTTTCCACACATTGCCGATATATATAATTGGAGTCTTTCTAATCGGTTATGGATACGGAATTGTACAGCCGATCATATACGACAAGACCACTGCGATCGCTCCTAATAAATCTCTTGCGAACCAATATTTCGCATACGTACTTACCGGTAATTACATAGCCATATCGGTAGTGCCGTTCTTTATAAAACTCATGGCTGCCATATTCCACACCACTACGGAAGCTTCTCCCAACTTCGCATTCTATCTGAATGCTGTTATCCTTGCCATTCTTTTCATCACGGCGCTTGTTATGAGAAAAGCCTATGTCTTCCACACAGATCCTGTAAGTTTCAAAGCCCGTCACGCAAAACACGCTCCTCTAAATGGAAGTAAAAAGTAAAAAGTTAGAAGTAAAAAGTGGCACGCCTCTACAAATCTGAGGCGTGCCACTTTTACTTTCTTACTTCTTCCCCGTTACTTTTTACCTTTAAATGCTATAGTGTGAACATAACCTGCATCTGGATGCGGTTATCGTGTGCTGTGCCGGCATTCCATGTGCCTCGTCTTCCATAAAGATATTCCATACCAACCTGGAGATATGATGAGATATTATAGAATACATTGCCTGCAAAATAGAAACCATATCTATAGTTATTTATGTTATCGGGAGAATCAGCAGCTGCCTCTGCGTATGGCGCCACACTCCATATGCGTGATTCCGATGCCACGGCATTTACCTGCCATTTCTTATTGATATTATAGGTTGCACCAAGTGTGACACCCATCATCGGTGAGGGAGTCATATGTCCCGGTTTTGAATCTTTCGGTATAAACGACAATGGTTGTCCGGAAATATCCTGAAGATACGCGCCGATGCCCTTGCCATAAGCCGCCTGCATATAGAGGATAAGGGGCTCAACAGGATTCAGGTTACCACTGAGCATCACGCCCCAGCCTACACTGTTACGGCGTTTCCCTTCAAGAAGATCGCGATATGAGAAATTGCGTATTATACCCGACAGACGGATTCGATTATAGTCTGAAGCCGCATATTCAACCCACATCGGGATATCAGGAACATTCTGATTATACGCTTCCGGATCAACCACCGGCTTGCCGTCGATCTCTTCTTCACGCCATGTTTTGAAATCATGTCCTCTGTACACCCCATTAGATGTATAATAATTGGGAATATCCATACCGACTGCAAACCTGAATCCCTTGAACGACGGAGATATGTAGCTCACCTCATAAGAAGATGTAGATATCATGCCGCTTGGACCCTGAGGGTCGATTGTTGGAGGCGAAGCCGCAGTGCCGTCTTCAAACAGAGTTGTCTTCAAACCGGCGGTTATCCCCATCCAAGACACATAAGCCTTCTTGAGCTGAATGGTTGTGGATTCTCCGTTAGTTCCGAATTTAAGGTATCCCGTAACCTGATTCTTTGTGCCACCAAAACCGACTACCTGAAAATCGATATCAGCATTCAATGGATTTATGTAGAAATCCGATTTCTTGCCTGACATTGCAGGCACAGGAATCATACCGGTCACAAAACCGATTCCCGCGCCATCCACCTCATAGAGGTCATTCCCGAAATCGCAGCCGATTATAGGATTGACTTGTCCTCCGATTGTCATCACGAACTTGTTGTCGGATGTGCGCACCGCAAAGTGAGGAACAGGGATGGCGGTAGCCTCGTTCGGACGATCTTTCTTCAGAATTTCCTGCACATCAGGATGATTCACTGTTTTGATAAACTCGATTTTAGAATCTGTTTTCTCATCTTCAGCCCCCTTTCCCGCAGAAGAAGTCTGCGCGAGAAGTGGCGTAAACGACATTAAGCATGTCAATAGCAATACCGTGTGTTTCATAGTGGAAAAATGTTTATTAATAAAACACCCTTGAAATAAAATATGTTTTACATATTTTTATTATTTTTGTAATTCAAAATGATTTATACTAATGGAAAAGATTCCGAGTTTCACCATAAACCACAATCTTCTGGAGCCGGGAATATACGTTTCTCGTCGCGATGTCACACCCTCCGGAGATGTAATAACAACTTTCGATATCCGCATGACTCGCCCCAACCGAGAAGCGGCTCTTGATCCCCGTGCACTCCATGCTATGGAACATCTTGCGGCAACCTTCCTTCGCAATCACCCCGAATGGGAAAATCGCATAATTTACTGGGGACCGATGGGATGCTGTACCGGGAATTACCTATTGATCCAGGGCGATCTTGAAAGCCGCGATATTCTTCCGCTCATACAAGAGACTATGCAGTTCGTTGCCGACTTCAAAGGTGAAGTGCCCGGAGCCACGCCACGAGACTGCGGAAATTACTCCTACATGAATCTTCCGGAAGCAAAAAAAGCCGCCCGAAAATATCTCGAACAGCTTTCTGATGCCTCCGACAGGAATTTCAGCTATCCCGCCGATTGATATCTTTCTCAGGATCTGGCTTTAATGTTGCCTGCCACCAGTCTCCAGAGCAAAGCGGCAAGCAAAGCTCCTGCAAGCGGACCGACAACCATAATCCAGAAGTCGGGCCAAGCATTGGGTGAAAACAATGCAGGTCCGAAACTACGTGCCGGATTCACCGAACAGTTGTCTACGGGAATTCCCACAATATTCACCAAACCGAGCGCAAGACCGATCGCGATACCGGCAAAATTGCCATACCCTTTCTTGGAATCAGTGGCACCCAATACTACAAACACAAACAGCATCGTCAGTAGAATCTCAGTAAGGAGAGCCATACCCTGGCTAACGCCGGGCTGACAGACATTGGCGGCAATGGAATTGTCGGAAATAGCCGTGATGCCGCCATATTTGAAGTCAGCGCCACCAATATTGAAAAGCCAGAAAAGGAAAGCTGCGCCGACAGCCGCACCAATAAGCTGGCTGATGATATAGCCTACACATTCCTTACCCGACATTCGTCCGGTGATCCAGACAGCAAAAGAAACAGCCGGATTTACATGACATCCCGAAATGTTTCCAATTGCATAACACAGACACAAGAGGATAAGACCGAAACACAGTCCTATACCCAAAACTCCGATTTCCGGTCCGGCGAGCACTGCGCTGCCGCAAGCGAGCAGCACGAGAAACATCGTGCCTACGCCTTCTGCCAAATACTTCTTCATAGTGGTATTTTTAATTGATAATTAGATTTCTTTATTAATGGCTACCTATGACGAAACGTGGACCGCGTACATAGTGGAACCTTCTCAAAAGAGTGTTCGGATAATACTCTCTATGATAATAACAAAAAAAGAGAATCTCCTGTTTCAGGTATTTTTATTTTAGCGGTTTTTTTTGTAATTTTGTGATTACATTAGAAGTTGTTTAAACTAATTTTTATGGTAAGATTTATTAAGATTTTGGAGCA
>CAJUDL010000048.1 GCA_910585285.1 uncultured Muribaculaceae bacterium | reverse complement strand
CGTTATTTTCCTTAAAAAATTTCACAAATTAAATTAGTTTAAACAACTTCAATATGAAAAAAATACTATTGGTCTTCGGTACCAGACCGGAGGCAATTAAAATGGCGCCTCTTGTGAAGGAGTTTCAGAAATATCCTGAAACATTTGACACAAAAGTTTGCGTCACCGGTCAGCACAGACAGATGCTCGATCAGGTGTTGGACCTTTTTGAGATTACACCTGATTATGACCTTAACATTATGAAGCAAGGTCAAGACTTGTATGATGTGACGGCAAGGGTTCTCACCGGGATGCGCGACGTGCTGAGGGATGCAAAACCGGATGTGGTGCTTGTTCATGGAGATACGACAACCTCTACCGCCGCGGCTCTTGCCTCTTTCTATCAACAAATACCTGTCGGGCATGTAGAGGCGGGTCTTAGAACTCAAAACATATACTCTCCTTGGCCCGAGGAAATGAATCGCCAGATTACGGGTCGTATTGCTGAGTATGATTTTGCCCCAACTCCTTTAAGCCGCGAGAATCTTCTCAAAGAAAATGTAAGCGCTGATAAAATCAGAGTCACCGGAAATACTGTTATTGATGCCCTCTACATGGTGGTGGATAAAATTAAAAACAGCATTCTTCTGGAAGGAACTATAATATCGGAATTGAAAAAATCGGGTTATGATATATCGCGCTTACGTAATGGGAAAAAGCTTGTACTGATAACGGGACATCGCCGGGAGAATTTTGGCGAAGGTTTTATATCTATGTGTAATGCGATTAAAACCCTGACAGAACAATATCCTGAAGTGGATTTTGTATATCCCATGCATCTCAATCCTAACGTTAGAAAGCCCATTCATGAAGTATTTGGTGAGGATCTTTCTAATCTTGGAAATATGTTTTTTATAGAGCCACTTGAGTATCTCTCCTTTGTGTATCTTATGGAAAAATCAAATATCGTTTTGACGGACAGCGGAGGCATTCAGGAAGAGGCTCCGGGGTTGGGTAAGCCTGTGCTTGTGATGCGGGACACAACGGAACGCCCAGAAGCTCTTGAAGCCGGCACTGTCAAACTTGTTGGTACCGATTATGACAAAATAGTGAAAGAGGTATCAGCCCTTATTGATAATAGGGAATATTACGATTCGATGAGCAAAGCGGTGAATCCGTATGGTGATGGTAAGGCTTGCGAAAGAATTGTGAAAACTTTGCTATGACGAGCTAAAATGGGAATATAGAGATTTAAAATTCATACTAATAAATAAAATACAAATGAAAGCATGTTTTATGGGGTTAGGCTATATAGGTCTGCCCACAGCAATTATTGCCGCTAAGGAAGGTGATGTCGATATTATAGGGGTCGATATTAATCCCGCTGTAGTTGAACAAACAAATGCTGGTCATCTACATATTATTGAACCCGGCATGGAAGAGCGTCTTCAGGAAGTGATAGCCTCCGGTAAGCTTCACGCATCTGTGAAACCGGAAATCGCTGATGCATATTTTATGGTTGTGCCGACTCCGTTTAAGGGTAATCATGAACCGGATGTAAGTTATGTGGAAGCTGCTACGCGTGCCGTTATTCCTTTGCTTAAGGAGGGCGATTTGTATGTGATAGAATCTACTTCTCCTGTTGGCACGACTGAGCAAATGGCGGAAATTATTTATTCGGAAAGGCCAGAACTGAAAGATAAAATTTTTATAGCATATTGTCCGGAGAGGGTTCTCCCCGGTAACGTAATTTATGAGCTGGTACATAATGACAGAGTTATTGGAGGTTTAAATCCGGAGTCTACAGAGAAAGCAATAGAGTTTTATTCCCGTTTTGTTAAAGGAACCCTTCACCGCACGAATGCCCGCACTGCTGAGATGTGTAAACTGACGGAGAACTCAAGTCGTGACGTGCAGATTGCTTTCGCAAATGAACTTTCACTCATATGTGATAAGGCTGGTATCAATGTCTGGGATTTGATTAATCTTGCCAATAAGCATCCACGCGTCAATATCCTGCAGCCAGGTTGTGGGGTAGGAGGTCATTGTATCGCTGTCGATCCTTATTTTATTACAGCTGATTTCCCGGCTGAGTCCAAACTTATTTCCGATGCGAGGGAAATCAACAATTACAAAGCATTCTGGTGTGCTGAGAAAGTGAAGAATGCTATGTTGGAGTTTGAGTTAAAGAATCACCGTAAGCCGACAGTGGCAATGATGGGTCTTGCTTTTAAGCCGGATATCGATGATTTGCGAGAATCTCCAGCCAAACAAATCGTGAGCAAGGTGATGCAGAGTTGTAATAATGCAGATATTCTTGTTGTTGAACCGAATGTGAAAAGTCACAACGTGTTCAAGCTTACAGATTACAAGGATGCCTATGCGAAGGCTGATATTGTGGTGTTCCTCACTGCACATACTCCGTTTAAAGCCCTCAAGTATGATGCAAATAAAGTAATCCTTGACTTCTGCGGGATATTCAAGAAATAATGATATGACTCCTCTTGAGGCTGATAAAATGCGAAAGGGGCATATGCCCGTATTCCAATATTTTTATCGTTGGGCACGTTCTACTCACTCTTTGATTAGATTGACCAACAGGGCTGTGTATAAAGTGATTACATTCTTTTATCATATTGAGATCCCGATAACCACGAACATAGGTCCAGGACTTTTTATTGGGCATCCTTATGGAATTACAATTAATCCGAAAGCAACGCTTGGTAGGAATTGCAATATTCATAAGGGTGTTACAATAGGTCAGGAGAATCGTGGTAAACGACAAGGGGCACCGGAGATCGGCAATTGTGTATGGATTGGAGTCAATGCAACTATTGTGGGTAATATCACAATTGGTGATGATGTGTTGATAGCTCCCAATTCATATGTCAACAGGGATATCCCTCCGCATTCGATAGTACTGGGGAATCCATGTATTATTAAATTTTGCGATAACGCAACAGAAGGATACATCAATAATAAGATTTGAATAATCACCGCAGTCTTCACTGCGGTGATTCTCTTTCCGGCTCTGAACGAGCTGCGATTAGCGATGCCGCAGGGACAGCATCCGCCCGCAGGACGGGCGGATGCAGAGCCGCGAGCAGTGCTCGCTGAACAGAACCGCCGGCGACGGACAGAACCGCTGGTGCGCGACAGCACCGGCTGCGCGGGGTGGCTTGCAGCTATCGCTGCTCCCAGCAGCGATAGCTGCTTTGGGATGCTTTAGGGGGCGGGGATGTCGATGCCGCTGATGAAGGAGGCAGAGGGAAGGGAGAGAAGGAGGATGCGAGAGATGATGCGGCTGTAAGCCGCATTTTTTGTTGGATCGATATCAGCTTTTGTTGGGGCGATATCGGCGGCGGGATTCGCCGCCTCCGGAACGAGGCGCAGGATGTTGGCGGTGATGCCAAGAGAAGACAGATCTTTAGCCGCGAGCAGTGCTCGCTGAACAGAACCGGAGAGAGAACCAAATTCAGAGGCGGAAGGAGAATCAATCGTGGGGTCTGATGAGGAATCAAATTCGGAGGCGGAGGGAGAATCCTCTTTTTCGGAGGGAAGGAGGAGGATGAAGCGACCGGCGTAGTCGGTGGGGATGGGATAGCGGTGGCGATGTTCTGCCCAGAGGTGGGGAAGGATGGAGCTGAATGGGGCGGAATAGGGCGATATGGGGCTGGATAGGGGGGTATGGGGCGAGATGGGGACGGATGGGGAGGCGGCGTTGATGATGATGATGTCGATGTCGCGCCAGGCTTTGAGGAGGTTGGCGAAGGCGGAGGATAGGGCGCAATATGGGACGGAATGGGGCTGGAGGGGGCGAGATGGGGATGGGGTATGGTCTGAGCAATCAATGGGGTAGAAGCGGATGCCTTTGTCGCGCGCCATGGCGGAGCCTTTGTCTTTGTCGGTGTCGAATACGGCTACTTTGCAGCCGGCGTGGAGGTAGGCGTCAACAATGGCTTCTCCTATGCCGTGACAGCCTCCGGCGACGAGTACGCGGCGTGGCGGGAAGTCAAAACATATTCTTCCGGCGCCGGGTGTCAGTCGACGTCGGGGTGCGGAAGCACCGGTTTTCCCCATGCGGAGATCTTCCATTTTCTTTTCAAGATAGTTGTCTGCCACGGTTTGAATAATGTTTAAAGTGTAATGTGTAATGAGGCGAGGGGAGGAGGTTGGGTTATGTTTAATGGGATGAGGCGAGGGGAATTATAATATGGGGGAGACGAGGCGCACCACCGATTCGAGGCTGCGCTGAAGCAGCGGGCGTCGATGCCATGCGTTGAATGTGAGCTTGGTGCAGGAGCGCATATCGTGGAAGAAGATGTCGCGCATACGGCTGTTTACTTCACGGTCGTAAATGATAAGACTGCATTCGAAATTATTCTCGAAACTGCGGTAATCGAAGTTTGTGGAGCCGGCAATCACAAGGTTTTCGTCAATGATGATTCCTTTGGCGTGGAGCATTCCCGGATTGTAGAGATACACCTTTATTCCGGCACGCAGGCATTGGGTCACAAATGAGAAACCTGCATACTGGAGCATCCGCGAGTCGCTTTTGCCGGGAATCATGATGCGCACGTCTATTTTTGAGAGGGCAGCTGCCTCCAGGGCGTGTTGCAACGCATCGGTGGGAAGGAAATAGGGAGTCTGGATGTAGATGGATTTGGTAGCGTTTGAGATTGCCTTGAGAAAACAGAGAGCCTGGTTGTCCCAGGAATCGAGCGGTCCGGAGGTGATTAGCTGCATTCCGACGTTGTTGTGGATGGTTACCGGTTCCACTTTGGGATATTCTATGGATTCGGGGCTATTCTTGAAATTCCAGTCTACAATGAATGAATAAAGCAGCGACTCTACTATATCGCCTTGCAGGCGGAAATGGGTGTCGCGCCATGCTATTCCTTCAGAAGTGCCTTTCTGATAGCGGTCGGCGATGTTCATGCCTCCGAGATATCCGATCTTTCCGTCGATCACCACTATCTTGCGGTGGTTGCGCCAGTTGATGCGGTTGGCAAGCTGGGGGAATGTTACGCGGAAGAAGGGGTGTGTCTCCACACCGTTTTCAGCCATGCGTTTGAAAAAGCGGCTTCGTGCAGAGAAGCTTCCCACATGGTCGTAAATGACCTTGACTTCGAGTCCTTCGCGCGCTTTGCTGATAAGAATATCGGCAATTTCTTCGCCAGTGGCATCATCGGAGAATATGTAATACTGAAGATATATCGATTTGCGTGCATTGCGGAGGTCGCGTTTGAGGTTCTCGAATTTCTCTGCTCCGGTGGTGAATATCTCAATGTGGTTGTTGACGGTGTAAAATGATGAGGAAAGATTGCGGGCAAGTTTTATCAGGTTTTTGTCGGCAGCGGGGAGATTGAGATTGGCGAGGTTGACATGTCGCGGAGCCATACGGCTGATCATGCGGCGTTTGTTGTGGCGTGAAATCATGTGCTCTCCTTTGAGGCTGCGCCCAAAGAAGAGATAGAAGATGAGTCCTACTACCGGGAGGAAGATAAGTGCTATTACCCAGGAGAGCGAGCGGATGGGATTGCGATTTTCCTTGAGCACCACGATAATGCAGCTTATGATCGTAATGGCATAAGCTATGTTGACAATCGATACTATCCAATAGTTTACAGTGCCCATCCTTGATGATTCTATTTCACAGCTAAATTAGTAAAAATCGGTGTATTTTGGAAGAATAGAGGGGATAAAAATTGGGCGAGGGGACTTCTCAATCACCTCGCCTTTGGCTTAACTAAATAAATTCTTACATGTTAGGATCATAGTATCGAGTGCAAAATTATGCAAAATATGTCGAAAAACATAAAAAATGAGGAGAAAATTGAGGGAGAGGGGTGTTAAAGAGTGTTAAATCAGGCGCGAGCGAGGCTCGCTACACAGAACAGCGAGCAAAGCTCGCTATGGGATAGGGCGAAATGGGGCTCAATGGGGCGGAATAGGGCGAGATGGGGCTGAATGGGACAAATCAGGGGGCGGGGTGGGATTTGAGCCATTCGGAGGCGGTGAGGCAGAGCTCTGCATACCACTCTTCGCCGAAGCGGCGCGTGAGGGGCTCTTTGAGGAATTCGTAGGCGCGAACGCCTTTTGCGCGTCCGAGCGTTTCGGCGCATTTGCAGATCTTCCAGCGGTGGAGATTGACGGCGGTGAAGCCGGCGTATTCTTTAAGCCTGACGGGATATAAATGGCATGAGGAGGGCTTGAAGAACGGTATCTTTCCTTCGCGGTGTGCCTTCTCCAGTGCGCAGAGGCATTTGCCGCCGGGAGCGTATGTGGTGAAGACGCAGTCGCGTCCTTCTACGAGGGAGGTGACAAGGTCACCGTCTTCGTCGTAATATGCGGGTCCTTGCTCTTCAACGACTTTCTGCGCTGCTGGATTGAGGAGGGGATAAATCTCGGGCATCAGTTCGCAGAGGCGTTCGTATTCTTCATCGGTCAGGGGGGCGCCGGCATCGCCTTCGATGCAGCAGGCTCCGAGGCATGAGTCAAGGTCGCAGATGAAGTAGCGTTCGATGAGATCGAGGGAGACGAGGGTGTTTTTTATCTGAAGCATATTTTTCTTTTTTATGGGGGAGGAGATGGGGAGAGATGGGGCTGAATAGGGCTAAATGGGGCGGGATGAGGATGGGGAAGAGAGGGCGATGGCGAGAAGAGGGGGAGGGCTGCTACGGCTGGAGGAGGGCGAAGCCTATCAGCCGGTCGGCTCTGGAGCCGGGAGGATGGTAATATACGGCTACCCAATATTCATTCTGGGTCTCGAATTTGTTGCCTTCGGTGAGGACTCCGGATGGGGCGAGATGGGGCGAGATGGGGCTGGATAGGGCTGAATGGGACTGGGAGGGGCTGGATGGGGAGGAATGGGGCTGGGTGGGGAGGGTGAGGTATCGATAGTTGTAGGCGCCTTGCTTGAGGGGCATCTCAAGGCGGTAGAGACGCGCTGCCGAGTCGTAGACCATGCGGTTGGAGGAGTCGAAGCGGTTGTGGGTCATTTCTCCATCTACATATATGTCGGCATCGCGAAGGAGAGGCATATCGAGTGAGAAGTGGACGGTGATATAGTCTGCTCCGAGATCGGAGTCTGTAGCGTTATATTCGCGCACGAGGAAGCGTCCGTGTTGAGTACGGTCGAATTCATAATTACGCAGGGCGCGTCCGCTGTCTTTGCGAAGCCAGACGTGGTAGTTGCTGCCTCCGAATTTCAAGGAATCCACACCCATTCCGGGAAATCCGTTGCTGACGCTCTCAAAGCGGCGGTATTCATTGCCGGCGGGGAATATGAGTTCGGGGAGGTGTTGATATACGAGTGTATTACCTTCTACGCGTTGCGGGCGCCGGAGGGTGCGGCGTGTTGGCTCGCTGCCGTTCTGAAGAAGCGTTACCTCCACATCCTGATAGGGATTGGCGTTTTCTAAGCCTCGCAGTGTCACCGACATGTCGAGTTGCTGCCATTCGGTGTTGTGTCCTCGGTCGGTGCGCCCGGAGGCTATGCCGCTGATTGCGGCTGCCTCTTCCGAAACCATGAACCGAGCTTGGAGAATTACTTCATCCGGAGCATCGCGGTCGAACACCTGCAGCAGATAGTTGCCCGAGACGAGAGGTCGCATAGACTGGTTGGGAAACTCAATGCGGTAGTTGACGAAATGCACAAATGTATTTTCGGAGAAAGCGAAGTCTTCTATGTCGGCAATGTTGAATCCGTCGAGATATTCCGATTCCACGAGTCGCGACGGTTGCCAGTCGGCATTGCAGTGAATCAAGCGATACTGCAGCCAGCGGTTGTCTTCGGCTATCTCGTCAAAAGACATCACCAGCCGGTCGTCGGAGTTGAGTCGAATCACCGGAGGAGACATAAAATTATCGGGATTGCTCACCTTGAGAGTGCGGAATGTCGGTGAGAACACACGGGTGTCCGTACTGGCGGCATTTGAGGTAATAGCCGACAGCAATGCGACACAGAGAATTATAAATATGTAGCTTATGTTTCTCAATTGGATGATTTTAAAACAGATCCTTACCAGTTTATCGGGGTTTTGCCGTGTGCTATCAAATATTCGTTTGCTTTGGAAAAGTGACGACAACCAAAGAATCCCCGATAAGCTGAAAGGGGGGAGGGGTGTGGCGCGGTGAGCACGAGATGTTTGGAGCGGTCGATAAATGCTCCCTTGCGGATAGCGTCCGATCCCCACAGAAGAAATACCAGTCCTTCACGGTTCTCAGCCAAAGCGTGGACTGCGGCATCGGTGAAAGTTTCCCACCCAATGCCGGAATGAGATTTGGGCTGATGCTCGCGCACCGTGAGGGATGCGTTGAGGAGCAGTACGCCCTGTTCAGCCCAGCGGGACAGATCTCCCGAGGCAGGGATGGGATTGCCGGTATCTGTATGTATCTCCTGGAATATATTGCGAAGGGACGGAGGGATTTCTATGCCGGGGTTCACCGAGAAACAGAGACCGTTTGCCTGCCCCGGACCGTGATACGGATCCTGCCCTATTATCACGACTTTTACGTCTTCGAAAGGGGTTGAGTCGAAAGCAGAGAAAATCTTTCCTGCCGGAGGATAGACCTTACAGTCAGGATTAGAATATTCGCGACGCACAAGATCCGAAAGAGCCGCAAAATAGGGCTTCTCGAATTCAGCGCCAAGTGCCTGTTTCCATCCCGGTTCGATTCTTACATTCATAGAGTATATTTAAGTTTCGCAAGCTTCAACTTAAAGTTTAAAAGTTTAGAAGTTTAGAAGTTTAATTGCCCGGATGCCGTCTTAAATCTTATTTAGCAGCAAATAGATAAACTTATAAACTGCGCATTGCGCAATTAAACCTGAAAACTTCAACTTTACGCTTGCGAAAGTTGAATTATAAGGTCAAAGTTAGCAACAAATCTTCATATTCGGAAATTGATGTTGAATAATTCGAAAAAAAAATATAACTTTGCAATGAATTGCAGCGTCAAAGCCGCCGATCCGGTTGCTGCAGAATGTATGTCTCCGTAGTTCAATGGATAGAATATCGGATTCCGGTTCCGACGATTAGGGTTCGACTCCCTACGGGGATACAAGAAACAAATGATGCCTTCATTGTGTTAATAAAGCATAATGAAGGCTTTTTTTGTAAGTGAAAACGGGTTTGTGGAGCGCGAAGAATGGTCGCCCCATTGCTGGGTAAACGTGGAATGCCCCGACAGGGACGATCTGCGGTTTATGCTCGATGATTTGCATGTGCCGCCCGATTTTCTGGAAAGCATTTCCGATATGGATGAGCGTCCGCGTATCGAGCATGACGGTGAATGGCGACTTACCATCCTTCGGATTCCATTGCATTCCGATAGTGTGGAGATGCCATACAGCACAGTGCCTATTGGGATTGTGACAAACAATGAAATCATGCTGACGGTGTGCTATCGCCGCACCGAGATGCTGAGTGATTTCATTTCGCACACACGCTGCCGGGGGATATCGGTAGACTCCGGTCCGGATTTCATACTGAGGATTCTCTATTCATCCGCCTATTGGTATCTGAAATATCTGAAAGATATCAACAATCATGTGGTGCATGATGAGAAAAATCTTGAAAAGAGCATACGTAACGAAGATCTGTTGCATATGCTGGGTATCCAGAGGACCTTGGTGTTCTTCAACACTTCGATTCAGGGAAATGAGACATTGATCGGAAGGATTCGCCGTGTATATGGCGACAAATATGATGCAGACCTTCTTGAAGATGTCGAGATCGAACTGCGGCAGGCAGACAGCACCGTGAAAATCTACAGCGACATTCTTGAAAGCACGATGGATTCTTTCGCATCGATTATATCTAACAATGTGAATGCAATCATGAAAAAGATGACGGCAGTGTCGATCGTGTTGATGGTGCCGACCCTGATAGCGAGTTTCTACGGTATGAACGTCAGTATATCATATGGCAACAATCCCTATGTCTTCTGGCTGATCATCACCGGTTCTTTCCTGCTTTCCGCCATTCTTTACATTTTCCTGCGCAAAATCCGTTGGTTCTGAAATTAATTATTAACTTTGTCTCATAAAAGATATCGTTATGAGGCTATGGTTTATGGCGGCTGTTTTGCTTATGGGCTGCCCGATATTTGCCGCACATGCGGCTGTCGATTTCAATAAAGTGTTTTGTGACTCAACATTGCGTCTCGACTACATAGCTGCCGGAAATGCTGAGAAGAGTTTTGTTTTTCTGGATGGAATGCAGAAGTTTGCCGGTTGGGCTGGAAGAAGAACCAATCTCGATAAGCTGCCGTATTGTGGCAACGGGATCGTGACGGTGACGGATTCACTTAGTGGCGACACAATTTACCGACACAGTTTCTCTACTCTTTTCCGGGAGTGGCAGTCGAGCCCTGAGGCGGCTTCAACATCGAAGTCTTTTCAGAATACATTTCTTGTGCCTATGCCGAGGAAGGCGGCAAAGATAACAATCGAGCTTCTTGACGGCAGGCATGATGTGGCGGCATCCAATACTCATGACTATACTCCAGGAGACATACTTATCAAAAAGGCAGACGGGAGGGATGGAGCGCCATACCGCTATCTTCACAAAGGGGGAGATTCCCAAAAAGCAATAGACATAGCGATTCTTGCCGAGGGTTATACTCCGGATCAGATGGATGCTTTCTATGCTGATGCGGATCGCGCTGTGAAAGCCATCATGAGGCATGAGCCTTTCAAGAGCCGTGGGGAGGATCTGAATTTTGTGGCAGTGGCAACGCCGTCGGAAGATTCGGGTGTGAGCGTTCCAAGATTCGACGACTGGAAAAAGACGTCGTTCGGTTCTAATTTTGATACGTTCTATTCTGCGCGATACCTGACAACCGCAAATGTGTTTGACATACATGATGCCATTTCGCACGTTCCTTACGAGCACATCATAATCTTGGCAAACTGTCCTGTGTATGGCGGCGGAGGTATTTATAACAGCTATACACTGACCACGACGGGACATGATCACTATGAGCCGGTGGTGGTGCATGAGTTCGGTCATAGTTTCGGAGGTCTTGCCGATGAGTATTTTTATGAGGGTGACGTGATGGAAGACAGCTATCCTTTTGATGTGGAGCCTTGGGAGCCGAACATCACCACGCTTGTGGATTTCGACTCAAAATGGAAAGGTTTGCTTAAGAAAGGCACTCCCGTGCCCACCGACCGCAAGGATTGGAAGAAATATCCTGTTGGGGTGTTTGAAGGGGGAGGATATTCGTTCAAGGGGATTTACAGCCCTGCAGACCGTTGCCGCATGCGGGATAATGAATGGGAAGGGTTTTGCCCGGCGTGCCGACATGCTCTCAACTCTTTGATTGATTTCTATGTTAAGGAATAGGGGAGATAATGGGGAGAAACGGGGCTGGATAGGGCGTTATGGGGTGAGATGGGGATGGGGTAGGTTAGGATAGGGTAGGATAGGGGCGCGTATGAACTGAATTTTCATTGCTTATGATTCTGAATATCGTATTTCTCATATTGGGTCTTGTGCTGATTCTTGTTGGAGCGAATGCACTGACCGATGGCGCGTCATCTCTTGCCAAGCGGTGGGGGATGTCGGATCTTGTTGTCGGACTCACAATCGTGGCATTCGGCACGTCGGCGCCTGAGCTCGTGATAAGCGTAATGTCGGCAGTTGACGGGAATGCCGGATTGGCGATAGGAAACGTGGTGGGAAGCAATATCTTCAATGTGTGTGCAATCATCGGCATAACCGCTCTTGTGCGACCGATGCGCATTTCGAAAAGTATCATGACCACGGATATTCCGCTTGTGATACTTTCGGCGTTGGTTCTGCTGACAATGGGTAACGCAACGCTTCTTGACGGTTCGAAAACCAATATGCTGACGCGCGTTGACGGTATAATACTGTTGCTTTTCTTTATGGTGTTCATGCATCACACATTCTCCTCGGCTAAGCATGCCGCCCCCGGTGACCCTGCGGCTAAAGACGGAGAGGCGAAGAAGGAGATGCCGATGTGGAAGGCTTGGCTGTGGGTGGCAGGAGGTCTGGCGGGACTGATTTACGGTGGCGACAAATTTGTGGACGGCGCTTCCGGAATAGCCGCTGGATTGGGAGTGAGCGATGCCGTGATCGGTCTGACGATTGTGGCAGCTGGAACTTCTTTGCCGGAACTTGCCACTTCGATAACGGCTGCCCTGAAAGGTAAGACAGGTATAGCTCTGGGAAATGTAATCGGAAGCAACATCTTTAATATTTTCCTTGTGCTGGGATGCGCCGCCACGGTGCGACCGTTGCCATTCGGGGCGGTAGGTAATGCAGACCTGCTTATACTCACCGCATGCTGCATGCTTTTCTGGATATTCGGATATGTTTATAAAGAGCGCACCATTACCCGCTGGGAAGGTGGTGTGCTTGCCGCCTGCTATGTCGGATATATGGCGTGGCTTGTAGCGACTGCATGAAAATCAAAGATATGAAGGTAGCATTTCATTTTAACGCGGATGATCCCTCATTGGGATGCCTTTATGGCGAGACTGTGAACAGAATGGTTTTCAACGCTCTTCTGCGGAAACGTAATCTTAATCTGACGTCAAAGGTATTTATTGGCGATCTTTTGCTGGATGTATGTGCGTCGGAGGCAGTGGTGAAAGAGAGTGACGAAGAGCATACGTGTATCTTTTATCGGATGGATGATAACCGGCGCTTGGAAATATTTGAAAAATGGCTAATAGTTTCTTTTAAGGGTTGGAACACCCTTGACGCGCAAAAGCTGATTGCAAGCTCTGATAATAATATCTATGTGGTGTGTTTCGAAAGCATTGACAATGATAATGCAATGTTTCTCGACAATGCCTTGAAAAAGGAGCCTTCCTATCTTGGAGCCGCAAGCATCAATGAAGCGAGCGGAATACACTGGAGTCTTTATGGCTCAATGCTCATCGCGCTTGGCAGGATTGTAAACCGTCAGTTCACACTTTTCTATGATGAAGGCCGTGAGGCTTTTGAGCCGGATATTGCAGGCGTAAACGCTTTTGATAAAGTTGGAACCGAGAAACTCAATTTCAAATATACGATATTTGACAAATATCACGATTATCAGCATGCCAGAAGAATCGCGGAGTGGAAAGAGAAGTGTGGCTCGATGCTTGCTTTTGTAGCGGATGAGGCTGTTTCGCGATTGCTGGATGTGGCACCCGAAATCGGCGACAAACTTTGGTCCGCCCTGACATGTTTTGAGAGCGCAGAGACTAATGAGCAGTATGCGCAGGTAGCGGTATCATGCCGGAGGATTTTCGAATATGTGGTAGATGCGGTTGCACCGGTGTCTGATCATCCGACCGATACTGGACACTCCATCAAGAAAGAGATGTATAAGAACCGCCTATTCGAATATGCACGGCAATGTAAAATGTCTGACACCAACATTGACATGGTTACAATTGCGACCGACAATCTCTATTTGCAATGGAACAAGCTGCATGAACTTGCCAACAAAGGTGTGCACGCAGAGGTGTACAGAAGTGAAGTGCGGCGATGTTTCATACGCACCATTCTGCTCCTTGACGATATAATCGCAATGCATCCACAGCCCTTCGACATCCGTACGGACATTGATCTGGATATAAGCTGATTTCCAACACTTGCTTACAGAATAGATAGGGATTCGAAATATCCTGTTGTAGATGTTGAAAATCTGCAACTTAAGCTTATCTTAGGCTTCTTCTTCTTGTACCATTGATAGGGATGATGAGCGACCCGGAGAGCCTGCCATTGAGGGCAAGGTTGAGAGCTGGGGTTGAGTGTAGATTGAGAGCAGATTGTGAGCAAGGTTGAGGGTAGATTGAGAGCAGTTGAGAAAAATAATTAATAAAAATATGGCGAAAAATTTTGTGGAATAAAAAAAAAGACTTAACTTTGCACTCGCAAAAGCCACCAAGGCAGTAGCAAAACCGATGGTGTCATAGCTCAGTTGGTAGAGCAAAGGACTGAAAATCCTTGTGTCCCCGGTTCGATTCCTGGTGACACCACCTAAGCAAAAGTTAAATCGCTAATTCACATCGAATTGGCGATTTTTCTTTTAGTCACTATCGCCCGTAGTCACTATAATAGTCACTATCTAAACCCCTCTAAATCACAATAAATCGGCTTGATTAAATGCTCTTAAAAAGTTCCGTTTAATCTTCACAGCAATTAAACGCTCCTTAAATCCACCATACAAAAATAGTGACTATCCGCGTGGCGCGCAGGTATAGTCACTATATTTCTACATTGAGAGGCGTGTGCCGGATTGTTTTGTGTCGAGGTCCTCGTATCGGGAGTGGTTGCCGACTTCCCATTCGCGGTTTTCGCCGCGGTCGGTGCCGACGTTGAAGCATGAAAGGACTTTCGCGAAATTGAGTGCAAAAACGTTTGCGGTCTGCTGCGTGAAATCCTGCGGATGCGATAGAACTCGTACTCCTGTCTGGTCTTTGGTTGTCTGACGTATTCGCTGTATGATTGCTCTTGCATCTTCTCTTGTCAGGTAATGTACGGCGAGATTCAGTAGATATTCTGGTCTACTGTCCGGTGAAAGTCTGCGATAATCACTTTCATCCTGGCTATCCATTGCTATCATTGGAATTGGCATACCGTCATTCATTGTAATCCTCAGTGCATATCTTCCATCCTTTCTCTTGACGGCATTGACGGATTGGATTCTGTTCCTGAAGTCATGGATTGGCTGTCGTGAGAGGTATGCCATAAGGATCTCTACCGTGAACATAGTAGCGGCTATCGTCAGGGCTACGTCTTCCTTGTCGTCAGGTTTCACACCATTGTACCATGCTACATGACGCAAGGTAATCGGCTTCTGATATGTGCTACCGTCCTTCATCCTGATACGCATATAATCTTTACGCCCATCGTTGCCAATCTCAACTTTGAGCATATCACGGTAAACATCAAGCAGCGAAGGCTTGCGTTCCTGTTTAGGTGCGAAGTCTATCAGCTCAGACAGTTTCATCACCTTGCTGCCGTCAAAGGCTATCTTTCCGGCATGGTCGACTATTCCATATCCACGAACCTGCCTGTTCTTGTCCTTCTGGAAACAGATGTCTATGCCGAAACTCTTTTTGAGGGTGAAGATAAGCTGTTGAAGCTGCTCCTGTCGCTCTTTACTCAACGGTTTTCCGTTTTTGTCGAGGATTTTCTTTATATCCGGATTGGATTTTGGGCGCGTCGGCTTTTTCTTCTTGGACTTTGAGACCTCGGGACTATTGAGACTTTGATACTTTCCCTCCGCAATCTCAGCCTTATATTTCTTGATAATGGCACGAAGTTGGGTCGCACGATCCTTGCGTTTTTGGCTGTTCTTGATAATATGCTTGAATATGTCTCCTACGGAGATTTTTCCTGCATCGCCTCCATTTTTCAAAAGCCGATAGCCGTCAAGCGATTTCTCCATCTTAAAGCCGAAAGATCTGACTATGTTTGCAAACTGTCCTTCCGTCTCATAATCGTAACTGAAAATCCGCTCAATATCCCTGTTGATATCGGAAGCGAGAATACAGTTGGCACAGGCATTGAGTCTGCGAATATCCTGATGGTCGGAGATAGCGTAACCATTAGGCTGAATCCTCGTAGACAGTATATGTACGTGGTTGTTGTCCGTGTCATGATGGGCATAGACAAAGTAAGGCTGCTTCTCGTAACCCATGCCTTTCATCAGTTCTCGGGCAAAGTCTGTGAGTTCCTGCGGTGTCATGGTGCGTCCTTCAACAGATGCCGACACATGAAACTGAAAACGGTCGGTATTTGTATTGCCGTAGGTCTTTGACCTCTCTTTCAGGTAGCGTCCCACCTCGGTAGCCGTGTTAAGTCCGAAACGGTGCATGGTCTCGACTGTGTGGCGCAGTCTTTCGCTTACATTTGCCATCAACATCAGTTCGGCGACACCGGCCGCAACCTTGTCTTCGTTGTATTTTGCACCGGGGAATCTTCCACCATGTGCATCACTGAGCTTCTTGACAATCATACTCCCTGGATTTATGATTTGAGCATTTCATACAGATAGCGCAATATATCCTGAATAATTTTCATCTCTCCACCGAATTGACTGAAGGGAAGAAGGTCGTTGGCGGTAAAGGCAAGTGGCGACATCTTCATCTTCTCGTTTATGCACTTGACAGCCTGATTGTGGTTAACACCGATTTTGTCAAGCTTCTTAATGGCTGTTGAAATAAGTGCTATCAGTCGAGGATTGGTTCCTGTTGGTTCCGCAGTAACAGCTTCTTCGGAATATTTGAGAGTGGCGCATCTTATCAGCGCGCTCATATTTCCTTTGAAATAGGTTGCGGCCTTTTCACGCATCTGTTTGTATATAGTCTCATCAACTCTGGTATTTATAGTGATTTCTTTCTTCTTTGACATGTTATGTGATAATTATATAAATAGGTTATTTGACCATTCTTACATTAGATAAATAGAGTATTGAGATATTTGATAATTGTATAATTGTATACTTGTCATATTAGAGCAATGGGACATTTGAGCATTTGAGCATTTGAGCATTTGAGTATTTGCACATTCGATAATTAGGTTAGTACATCATTTGAATATCCGGTTACATTACCCCGGTGTTTTCGGTTAACAGAACCAACGAACCGAGGTGTCTCAGTTCTTCCGACCGACAAACCGAGGTATCTCGGTTGCTGAACATGCGATAATCAGGTTATTACATCATTTGAATATCCAGTTATATTACCCCGGTGTTTCCGGTTGCCCGAACTAACGAACCAAGGTGCCTCAGTTCCTCCAACCGACAAACCGAAGTATCTCGGTTACCATATCTCAAGTACCAAAGTCTGCGAGTTTCGAGCGGAATTAACCCTCACCTATGGGGGAGGCAGATTTGCCGTTGTGTATACAATCGGCATATCTTGCAAAGCAAGGTTGACCTCCATTTCATAGCTTGTGCAACATCAAATTTCCTACATTCTTATGCTCTTGACTGCTCCTTGTAATCCAATGAACCGGAGTTCCCCGATACATAGGTTAGACAGACCGACGTATCTAAGATGCTCCAACCGAGAACCAAGCAACCGAGGTACTAAAGTTATTAGAACATTGAATCATCGGATAACTCGGTTATTCAATAGTTGGGTTATTTGAATATTGGGTAATTATAGCATTTGGTAAATGGGATATTAGAACATTGGGTATTTATGAGATTTGTAAATTGATATTTTGATAATTTGTATATAGGGTTATTTGATTATTGGATAATCCGCTCAGAATATCAAAGTCTCAAAATCTCATTGTCTCATTGTCTCATTGTCTCATTGTCTCATTTGGATATATCGATTTTGCAATATCGTCCATGTGCGTCTTTTGTGATAAAACCTCTGCCGCCTTCTTTCAAGAATCTGAATATTGAGGCACGTGAGATACCGAGTTTCTGTGCTTCTCGCAAAATTTCCTTCGTCGCAAACGAGTCCCCGAGATTTCCGAGCAGTTCAGTGTATCGTGTATCAAGCATACCGGTCTCCAGTTCCGGAGATATCCGTTCTTCCATCGTCCTGAAATATTCGGTCAGCAGTATTGCGCGTTCCGCACTCTCAATGTCGATTAGCTCCATAGATACGCCATCACAAATACCTCTCATAATCTGGATAACAAGGCAAAAACGTATAAGATACGTTTCAAGTTTTCCACATAGTGCCCTGACGGCATCTGAATCGGTGGCGGAATATTCGGCATTGCTCACCTCGATTTTCCAACGGTTCACACGGATTTTTGCCTCTGGAGAAAATGGAAGCTCATGTGAGATTACATTTCCCTCTTGGTCTGTTGTGGGAGTAAAGCCTACCACCTTTCGGATTATTGTATCCCATTGTGCCAATACATCATCTGGCATATCAGTGTCATTCCATGCCGGCATTTCGTTGATTTCGGGGTACACTTTTAGGAAACGTGATGAAAAACCATTCAACATGCGTTTCCCTCCGAACTGTTCACCGAGACGTCCAGGCTGAGTAGTACCGATTATAGAGCAATACGGTTTCGACAAGAAAATATGCTCATTGTTTGATTTTCGACTATATTTGAATGGCGTACCGCTGAAGAGACTTAGAAAGTAGCCTTCATCAGAACCGTTATAGCGGTTGAAGTTGGAAAGAAGGCTGTCTATCTCGTCCTTGTATGTGAGAACTCCACGCGGATTGTCACGCAACGCTCCGATCAGTGCTTCTATTGTTGAATCAACGACCACATGACATTTACGGATAGGAACAGCCATTTCCTCGGGCAATGAATTTTTCTCGCGTTGCTTGGCTGACATGCGTTCCCATTTGCGGTAACCCTCCATCTCCTTGCAATATATCCGGTCATATTCGCTGTCTATCTTTAACAGGGGTGCGACAGCCTGTTGCAGTGGCGGTGTCTTGCCACAGCTTGGTGAACCGACAAGCACCATGTAGATTATCGGACGGTCAATCCATCCGGTCATAAAACGGACTGACCATGTGTTGCCCATAGCTGCCGCAAACACCGTCAGGACTGAAGCTGCCGTGAAGTCTACGTTAAAGTTCTCGTATTCTTCAAAGGCTTCAACGATATTGCGGATTCCTTCCGGAAAAACCTCAAGGGGAAAAGTAGGAGAATCAGACAAGAGATCTTCTTCAAATTCATCCGAGTCGTCTTCTATCAAGCCACAAGCCGGTATAGGCGGTCTCTTGGGGTTGTAGTTTCTCATAGCAGTTAGATGTTAAGGTTACGATTTCCGAGAGCCTTGCGGACTTCATATTCAGGATAGAGAACTTTGTTCCCAGTCTTGACGGGTTTAAGTATTCCCTTGTTTGCCCAATGCCAAAGAGTGGCATCGCAGACGCCGAAGAGTTCCTTTACTTCGGTTTTGGTGAGCATACGCTCCTTCTTTGCGGCCTCGACCATTGAGCCGAGTTCATCCTTTGCACGACGGATCAGATCATCGGAAAAGGCTTTGAGGTCTTCGGCGCTCATCTCGACTTTGACGTGGGCGCGACCCTCATTGAGAATATCTAAAATGTGTTCCATATTTATTTCTATTACCGTCATAGTTTGGGCGGTTCCGCTGACGGCTTAAGACGGAAACGCCACCGTTCCGAAATGGAACGATGGCGCAAAAGTATAGCGGATTTTTTTGAAATAAGAAGAATTAGCTATTCGTTCAGGTCGCGAACCCAGAAACGAATCAAACGAATTGAAAAGGGGTTATTTCAGTCGAGGTTTTCAGGATTTTTCAGCAAAACTTCGGTCTTTATCTTGTCAATTGCGAAACGATTTTCAGGCTCGTTTTTTCCATATCTCTTGCCGTGAGGTAACAGGCTTTGGAGAGAATTAACGTCCTTTTGGACTTGTCGCGTTCCTACGATTTTGGCATCAGGGAAAGAGGTTTTCAATGCATTCATGAACCGGGTAACAGTCAGATTAGTCTTGATTTCATCAGTTTCAATAAGCGCAACGTATAAACGCGCTACATCAATTCCGCGTACATTATACTTCAACCAATCACCAATACGATTCACCATATTCTGATCATGAGTCGCTACAATAGCAGACAAATCCTCAACAAACTTCTCTTTCTTAGCTTGCTTGATAGGCGAAAGAGCGGCTTCCGCTACGTCATCAATCACACTTAACGCCCATTCGGCAATATTACCACCTTCAAGGCATTTCTTGTAATTGAGATACTCGCCCAATTCTTTGCATGAACGCTGTTTTGTTCCGACCAGACGCTTCATGACATCTTTAAGGAACTTGGAAAGCTGCCATTTGGCTTGCCTATTGTCAGACAACGCGATTGCATCCTCAATGTCCTCAATCACCATTTCCGAAGACCGACCGTATTTCAGCCAAGCAGCGAAAGGCAAACGATACTTCTCCCAATCCTCGTCCCCATTCGAATTAGTAAGCATCTGTTCAGTAAACCCCGACTGATGCAGGATCTCTACAAGCTCATCAACATTCACGCTGTCGATGTCAATCATATCCTCCAACCGTTTCTGAAATTCCGGAGAGGCAATAAAGGCTGCTTGCCCCATGAGAAATGTCTCCAATAAATCAGTATCACCCATTTCCATAGCAACCTCTCCATACTCCTGCGGATGGCTATCCATCCACGCCTTCAAATCTTCCTTGCTCCTTTCAGGATCAATATTATTCCGGTTATCAATCATATTCAAAAGTGTTTAGACTGTAAAATTACAATAGCCTTAAGCCATTAGACGTTATCGCTTCGCGCTTGCGTAGCAAGAATTGTGCAACAACAAAGTTCGTTCATTTCAATTGCTAAATCACCCTCTTTGGACACAATTCTCATCTTTTCCCATAAAATCCCACATTATACCATCTCCATTAGACCAAAATAGTAAGAGATAGCAGTAACTCATGCACATATTGTCTCCGTTTCCCAATCGCACTTTAGGGGCTGAAATCAGTCATAAACAAACCAACGAGTCCATTCTTCGCAACATTCTCATAGCAAGCACGGTGGATTATTCAAAAATCAGTTGCTCACCTCCCAAATTTTTGCTAATTTTGCACTTGAACTCTGCGATACATGGTGCCTCAGAGGAGGACTAACACCGGGTATTGGATGGTTCATTTACATATAAAGGCGTTTTATGCGCTTTGTTCTTGGCATATAGAAATCTGACAGTTTCAATATCGAAGTCAAGTGCGAGGCAACACAGAACGCCCATGAGTATGAATACTATGCTCCAGTTTTTCATGTCTATTTGATATGAGGATTTGGTGTATCTATCCATACGGCGTGGGTATCTGATGTTGTTCGTTCAACTTCGATGGGCAATGTCAGAGCCTCTATATGTGGGACGAGCAGCGAAGACTCTCACGCTTTTTGTTTTATTACTCTCTGCCTCCGAGAGTTGGGCAGATAAAAAATTGGCAACCATGACCAAACTCAGTGACAAGGCATTTGCTATAATGGCAGTTTGTCCTGAAACCAAGAAATATTATGGTGTAACGGTGGACCAGATACGCCGTGGTGCCTATAAGTTTGTCTGGGCTTTTCCTATTGATAGGGATAAAGCCCAGAGGGAAGGTTATGACTCCCAGCATGTGCATGGAACCATTGAACTTGATGCGGAGTATCCCGGTTGCCCGTATTGTAAGAGCAACCAGTTTATTTTCTGTTCTTGTGGTGCCGTGATGTGCTGGCATGGGCAACGTGTTGTTAAATGTCCCAAATGCGGACAGTCGGGAGAGGTCACTGCGGCTTCTTCATTCGATCTTCATGGCGGAGGGTTCTAAATGGATAAGCTGATTGGTTTTTTTATTATTAATGCAATTATAATTGCATTAATATCTGAGATACTGCCGATATTGGCCATTCTGGCTGGTATAATTGCAGTAATCTTTATTATTTATAAATTATACCAATCTATTGCTGAAAAAAGACGAATCAATTGTGAGTCTATTCAAAAGATGAACTCTTTTTTGAATGCCTTGTCTTCAAAAACCAGCATAGCTTATGATGAAATCACAGATGTAGAATCAGGGAAGCAATATTTAGAGAATGTGTTTAACGATTTTGTAAATGCAAATACAATACCTCCACGGATTATACACTTGTTCAAAGAACTCTCTTCATTAATGTTAAGAGGGCTCGATAAAAGCACCATCTGGGCATGTCCAAATGTTCCTAAATCACTATACGAGGTTTCAGGATCTTCCCTTTCAAGGACTGAAATAAAAGTCACAACGGAAATTCCAATCTCTGCAGGGCTCTGGAATTCTCTTTTGCATATTGTACTAAGCATGGACTCTGGAGCTATTGTAGTTACGCCTCTATTTATTATTTATATTAAGGGGAATATCGTGACATTCTTTGATTGGGATAAGATTAATGTGAACACCTGTAATGCAATTCGGATCAAAGAAGACACATATAGTTCTATAAGGGGAGCCAATGCACTATATCACCGTTATTTACATGAGAGAGTAAATGGTGGTCCAGATAGACGATATAATTATAACCCTTCATGGCCAGTAAATCAATATACTGTAATTGATTTAATGTTCGGCAAGAAGCAGGGAACAAAAGTGCTGGGAACTATTTTAGCGGGAGACATCATCTCGAAATTGGAACAATTCAAAAAATCACTGGTTATCAATCCCATTAAATATAGAGAGCAATGCTCTAATGCCAGAGGGAAGGAAACTCTGAAAGATATTAAAGACATCATTTTGAGTGAAAATATTGGTAAAAAGGAATATGCAAGTCTCTTTAAGAAGATTATTGATGAGAGAGGTAAGAATATTCTCCAGGAACGTTTATTCCTTTCTCTTCTTGCCGACTTTAAAGTGTTTAGAGAGAAAAAATTTCTTCGTCCATTCCTTGAAACTATGACTGATGAAGGATACTGGACAGAGTTGACCGAAGGCAATCCGTCAGTTGACACTCTTAATAGAATCAAAAAGAAATTTATAACAATACATCAATATCCAGAACATGAAGTAACCGAAGCTATTTCCTATATAGGATATGGATTAGGTATAATAGTATAACCTCCTATGGCAGAATTAAAAGCAGGCGATAAAATCAGTCTAACCAATGGTGGGTATGTCTCCATTGTTAAAGAGCTGGGACGAGGTGGACAAGGAATAGTCTATCTCGTAAAACTCAATGGAGAGGATAAAGCTCTTAAATGGTATATCAATCCACCAGACAAGAATTTTTATAAGAATCTTCAGAATAACGTAATTCAAGGAGCTCCATCAGATGCGTTTCTCTGGCCAGAATACCTTACTGAACGCCAGAAAGGTAGTTATGGTTATGTTATGAAATTGCGACCTCAGGGCTACTACGAATTTGGGAACTATCTTCTTGCAAAGAAGTCGTTCAAGTCATATTCAGCGATGTTAGCAGCTGCCATGAAGATTTGTAATGGCTTTATGCTCCTACATCGTTTTGGTTATAGTTATCAAGATTTGAACGATGGCAACTTCTTTATAAATCCTAATAACGGCGATGTCCTTATCTGCGATAATGACAATGTTATGCCTCATGGAGAAAAGTCCGGTATAATGGGGAAAGCCAGATATATGGCACCTGAAATCGTTGCAGGTTCTATCCCTGACAAGTATAGCGATCGGTTTTCATTGTCAGTTATACTTTTTATGCTCTTCTATGCCAACCATCCCTTTGAGGGAGCCAAGGTCGTAGGCTGTCCGTGCATGACAGAGAGCTTTGAGAAAAAATTCTATGGTAGTGAGGCCCTTTTCATTTATGACGAAAACGACAAAAGCAATCTCCCAGTGCAGGGCATTCATCACAATGTGATTCGCCGTTGGCCTGCTTTCCCGGCAATACTTCGTGAAACATTCCAAAGAGAGTTCAGTCAAGAGAAACTGAAGAATCCACAAGAAAGGATGTTGGAACAGAATTGGGAAAAACTTATCAACAGTCTTCGTGACAGTCTTGTTGTATGTCCACACTGCAAGGAAGAGACATTCGTTGAAAAGGATGGTAAGTGTATGAACTGTCGGAAGGATGTCGGTGTCAAGGCACATCTGAAAATGGGAAACAGAGAATTGCTACTGACACCCGGGACCGCTCTCTATATAGACAACGACAATATTCCTGATTGTCGGATTGAGGTTAATCCTAACGATCCCTCCATGATGCTCATCAAGAATATATCACCCAATGCTTGGACAGCCGAAACTCCCAGTGGCAAACTGAAAATCGTTCAGCCTAACGAATGTGCTCCCGTTAAAAACGGAATTAAGATTACATTCGACAAAACATATAATTGTGAAATAGTAACTCATTAACAATAATATACCGCATGTCATTACTTGACGACGCTGTAAGCGTACCCCGCAGAACCATGACTCTGTTCTTCTTGATTGACACATCAGGAAGTATGTCTGGAAACAAAATTGGCGCTGTAAATGACGCCATTGTAAACGTACTGCCGATGTTGGAAGATATATCTTCTTCCAACCCGGATGCAGAAATCAAAGTAGCCGCTCTGGAGTTTTCAAACGGAACCAAGTGGCTGTACAATGAGCCTAAATCTGTAGAGGATTTCAAGTGGATTGATGTTCAGGCTGGCGGTTTGACTTCACTCGGCGAGGCTTGCCTTGAACTCAATTCCAAGCTTTCCCGCTCCGGGTATATGAAATCGGCGAGCGGCTCCTATGCCCCAGCAATCATCCTCCTTTCTGATGGTGGTCCTACAGATAATTTCGATGGCGGACTACAGACGATACAAGGAAATAACTGGTTCAAGAATGCAATACGTATTGCCATTGCAATAGGTGATGATGCAGACTTGGACGTACTTGCACGTTTTACGGGCAACAGCGAAGCTGTTATCAAGGTTCAAAATATCGATGCACTGAAACAGATTATTCGTATTGTAGCAGTTACCTCCTCTCAGATAGGTAGCAAGAGCAGTTCTGCTGGAGACACATCAAAACAAGACCAAGTAATCAAGGATGTTAATCAAGCCGTTGACAATATTGACGGAGCGAGCACAGCTGCTGCACCAGATTCATCATCCTACGATGATTGGGATTAAATATGAAAGGATTCAATAAAACCTGCCAAGGCGCCAGTCATATCAAATCCAATAAAGTTTGCCAAGATTGTTCCTTTAGTGAATCAACTCCAGAATTATCCATTGCTCTTGTAAGTGATGGTCATGGAGGCGAGCGTTACTACAGGAGTCATATTGGTTCCGAACTTGCTTGCGAAGTGAGTTCCGACTTGATACGCATTTTTGTAAGACAAATGCCTTCTGATTTTTTCGTTGGTGCTCCCCTTACACAATATGGTATCAATGGAGAATGTTGTGGTCAACCTTCAAAAAAACATATTGATGCACTTCGTCAACTTGGAAATTCAATAATAGCCAAATGGCGTGAAAAGATAGAAGCTCACGCTAAAGAAAATCCAATTTCTGCCGAAGAGATGTCAATGGTTCCGGAAGAATACCACAGGGATTTGACAGATAAAAATAGGCTTGCCAAGGTTTATGGGTGTACCCTTATTGGGTATGTCCAAACCCCATCATATTGGTTTGGATTTCAAATTGGAGACGGAAAATGCTTCTCATTTCATCAAGAAACAGGTCCCAAAGAACTAATCATGTGGGATGATGCTTGCTTCTTAAATAAGACAACATCATTATGTGATTCTTATGCAAGTGAAAAGATCAGGTACTCTTTTCAAGGTGATGGAGATTTTCCATTTGCTGTATTTTTAGGTTCTGATGGTCTCGATGATTCTTTTGGAGAAGATAAGAATCTGGTAAATTTCTATATACAAGTTCTAAAGCTTGCATATAAAAGTAGTCCGGAAAATGTTGAGGATGTTCTTGCAGCCGATTTGCCAATTCTCAGTAAAAGAGGCAGTCAGGATGATATGTCCATTGCCGCTATTTACGATGAAAAAACGGCAAGTAGTGCAATCCGATATATAACTGAGTGGCAACTTAGTACAATATTAGGAGAGCTCAACCAGAACAAAGCTCGGATACATAAGTTTCACAAGGAGAGAAAATCACTTGAAGATGTAAAGACTACCAATACAAAGGCGGCCATAGACTATGAATATG
>CAJUDL010000047.1 GCA_910585285.1 uncultured Muribaculaceae bacterium | reverse complement strand
GCAAAGTTACAATAAATAATCGACATTCGATGTGACAAATGTCCCATTAGAGCATTAAAGTTCAAAACGAGATTATTGTTCGTGCCGCAAAATTAATACAATTCTCGCTAAAACCGTTACGATACTATGCGTAAAGTGCTTTAAATGAGTAAAAAACTGAAATCTTATCCCTTTATAGGGTGATTTTGCTATTGCATCCCCATTTCCCTGCTTTTCCCTTCTGTTTTGGCTACTATTTAACGTAGTTTGTACCTCGCTTGGGTCTTGAATCGGATATAGCGTTGATTTTCAGCAGTGCTAAGCAATTCCTTGACAAGTATCTTTCTATTTGGAAATAGTCTCACAGGATATTCGCCAATTCTTCTTTACGATAATTTTTTTAGTATCGTTTTTACATACTCAAGATTGCTGTTTGTCAGCAGCGGTATGAGTTGTTGAATTTCAGAGATGTCCTTATTCCACCATTGTAACCGTAATAGCAACTCTATCATCTCCGAGTCGAAACGTTTTCTGATTGGTTTTGCCGGATTGCCTGCAACGATTGTATAAGGTTCGACATCGCGACTAACGATGCTGCCGAGTCCGATAATCGCACCGTCCCCAACATGCACACCCGGCAGGAGAGTTGCGTTCTGCCCAATCCAGACGTCATTACCAATGACTGTGTCGCCTTTTATCGGCAAGTCTTCGTTAGTTGGAGGTGTTTGTGCCCAGCCGGTCATAATATAGAATGGGTAGGTAGTAGCTGAGTTCATTTGATGGTTTGCTCCGTTCATTATGAATGTAACCCCTGCGGCAATTTGACAGAACTTACCGATAATCAACCTATCCCCGTTGAAATCATAATGATGCAACACGTGCTTTTCAAAGTCGGTATCGCTGAAATATGTAAAATCCCCAACGATAATGTTGGGATTATTGATAGTAGGCCTTACATAGGTGACCGTCTTACATCCCGTCACAGGAAATATGGTGTCTGGATTTGGAGACATAATATGTCTATTTTCTTATGAATTCAAATTTGTTTTATTTATTCACGAAAACAGGTTCAAGAATGGCGAGATTGAGCGCACTCTCTATCTTTGAGATTGTCTCAATCGAGAGGTTCTCAGTGCCCTTCAATACTCGTGAAATGTACTGTTGAGAGCATCCCATGCGCTCCGCCACAGACTTCTGTGTCAGTCCGAGTTCTTCCATCTTGTCGAGCATCATCATGGCTATGTGCTGTGAATAGCGAAGCCATTCCTTGTTGGCGATGCGCCACTCTGCATTCTCCCTCCATTTGGATGGAGTCGCGCTCTGATGCCGTTTGAGATTAGTTATTATTTCTTCTTTCGTTTTCATAGTCGTATCCTTTAGCTGATTTCGTTGAGGTAATCTTGAAAAGAATCTATGTCAACAATGTTGTTTTCAAGCATATAACGTCGCACCCGCTCCATCTTCGCCAGTTCAACAAGAGTGTGTTCACGCTCTTGCATGGTTCTTGTCAACTTGATTGCACCACCTGTAATGACATAAATTCCGTGTTCGAGTTTTATTGCATAAATACGGAGCCATGAAGCGTGTCCGGGCTTGTTCTTAAGTCTCGCCTTTTCCTTTCCGAGCAACATCTCCGTCATGCGCTGATTCTCCAATGGTCTGAAAATCTGGTCTAAATCTGCATCCGGGGATATATCCATAATAAGACATTGAAGTCTCTCGCTGTCCTCGATCGTGTCATATATCGCCTGGTTGACATCGGTTATCTTGAAGTATGCCGCCAAATCCCCGATATTCTGCTTGAAGAACGAGCGAAGCCATGCGACATCATTCCATTGTCCGAGAATGATGTCAAGCACATTGTCAAGGCAGTTATCATATCTAACAGCCCAGAGATTGCCATTTTCTGTTATCAGATCGAATTCCATATTGTGATTCTTTTCTGCAAAGGTAATCATCTTTCCTTAATTATACAACTTAATAGTTGTATTTGTTTGAAAATAACCTCAAATATTGTCATGCCGATAACTTCATTGAAGTCTCCATTCATTCCCGAACTACCACCATCAAACAATAAAAATTCTTATTAACAGTTAAGATTTAGTCAAATCTTTCATTCGAAACACGCACCTTTTTCTAATCCATTCACTCCCTAAAAGCACCTTTTCTATTTTCTTTTTCCGACAATGGATAGTTGTACCGTTTTTTTATTATATGGTTGATTTTTAGTGATAAAAGTCATTGAAAATCAATTACACATGGATTATTCGCGAATGATCCAGTTTAGATTGAGCATCAGGGTAGAGGCGGATTTATGTGGCATAGCATAAGAAACGCCAACCCCAAAGTTTCTAACTCTAATGCCACCTCCAAGAGAGAATCCGGAGAGGAAATTACGCTGGTAGGCAGACATGTCGGTGCGTGTCTTGTAGTTGTAACCTATTGCAAGATAAAATTTCTCGGAAGGGGAGTATTGCAGCCCGAATACAAGATGCCGGAATAAGTCTGTAAAGAAACTAGATTTGATCTGCTGCCTTTTGTCGGGATCGTTACTGTCGTGTGAATAATAGGGAAGTTTCCAGCGTGTCAGATGCCATGCGTTGATGGAGAGCTGAAACGCAGAGTTCCCAAGTGTCTGCATATATCCGAGACGAAAATCAAACGGCAGACGGTTATATTCGGAATCGAAACGTTTCACTTGTCCTCCCATGTTGGTAAGAACAGCCGATAAAGACAGGTCTTTTTCCTCATTATAATAATTTATACCAAGATCCACAGCCATGGCAAACGCGGTGTATTGCTCATAGTTGCTATAGATCATGCGATAGCTGACACCGCCTCGCAACCTTTCGGTTATGTCGTGGGAATAAGTGCCTTCAAAAACAATATCCTGAGGAGTAAAGGAACCTGTTGGAGTGCCATCCTGAAGGTATCCGTCGAATGCTCCATAATTGAGATATCTGATGCCGGCTGCCCATGCGCTTCTTTCACCTGCCGGCATGCCGAAACGCACACCGCCGAAATTTCCCGAACCCATATAGTGCATATATGATGCGGCAGCCTGATATCCGACCTCCGGACCCAGCAAAGCCGGATTCTGGTCAACGAGTAAGATATCGTTGTCGATCAGAGCTGAATTCACACCACCAAGAGCGTAGGTGTGTGATGAAACAGGGATATCCAGAAAACCATATCCTGATGAGGTGTTTTGCGCTTCTGCCGAAAGTATAGATCCGGCGGAAACGAGGGTGCATAAGTATATTTTGAGGTTCTTTGCAAATTTCATCTATCTATAAACGCAAAAACACCCTCTATTCGTATAATGCGCCATTCCTGAGCCGTAACATTTTTGCAGTATGAAGCCTAAAATTCGCAGATTCTTCACGTTATTTTGGTATGTTGAAAGATTTGTCGTATCTTTGGAGACTAATCATAACAATCAGAACTAATTTCACTTAAAAGCACTTAAAAAGCACATGAAATATATCACCTCCGGTATTATATTGGCAATATCATGCCTGCTTGTTTCTGGATTTACTGCCGAAGCCGTAACGCCATTGACGTCATGCGCCCATAGCGATGATGTAGCCTATAACGCCTATGTAAAAGGGACCAAGCTGAAAATGATGGGAGATTACACTGCCGCTACAGGGTTCTCATTAGGCAGCGTGGGCGAATATCTGATTGCTCCCCAAAAGATCGGTAAGGTGACCTTCAAGCTTGGAGGGAAATATAACAAGCTAACATTCATGATGGGTCCGATGGTCAATACACGGGTCAGCAGCCAGCCGTCGATTGTAACAGTACGTGCCGACGGCAAGAAACTTGTGGATGAGAAGATTTACGATTTCGACATACCGCGTTCCTTCGAGGTAAATGTTGCCGGCGCGCAAGAGGTAACTTTCGATATCCTGTCAGGCGAGATTTATCTTGGAGTGGGACAGCCTCAGCTCTGGACAGCCGGAGAGACACCAAGGAAGCCACAGCTCGATCAGTCTGCTGCGAAGACAAAAGCACTGCTTGTGACCGATCTGCCGCCATATTATACGAACAGTAACGTCCTGCTTATTTCTCCCACCGGAAAATACAAGACGATGAAAATCAACGGAAACAAGTATCATAACGGTTTGGCATTGAATATGAAAATGCAGATTTCCGGAGGTCATTTCGGAAGTGTCATGTTCAACCTCAACAAAAGATACGACAAGCTGAGTTTCATAGTAGGTCCGTTGGATAACAACAGGAATACAGCCGAGGGGCAGGGGTATCTGACAATCCAAGGCGACGGATACACTATCTACCAGAAGGAGATACGTCAGCTCGACACAGCCGAGCAGGTGGTAATAGATGTGGAGGGAGTAAGCCGTCTGTCATTCCATTCTGACCAATCTCAATGGGATATCAACGCCGGTTTCGCCGAAGTCACAGCGTGGCCTAAAGGTATGACACCGGAGAGTGTGGACGTTTCGCAACCGGTAGCCGCCGATCCTAAACTCGCGAAGCTTCCGGACGTATGCCCGCTTATGAGCAACATCGAGCCGTTCGCCATACTCGGTGGCCTTGACCGCGATCAGATGCTGTTCACAGGCAAGAGCGACTACATCGGTTTCTCGATGTGAGGCGTACAACATTCAGAGGGTATGTTGTTCACATCGGGAGCGAGCTTCTTCCACGACCATATATATTCGTCAGCATCGTTCGACCTCGGCGGTCAGTTCGATTATATCACTTTTGTAACCGGTTCAGTGGGCAGTTCGAACGTGAAAGACGGCGAGATTAATGTGCTTGCCGATGACAAGATACTCTACACTGTTCCGGTGCGCGCAACCGGCATGCCAATCAAACATTGGGTTAAAATTGACAAATGTCGCAAGCTGACCTTCGACAACCGCAAGGGGGGTGGAACCGTCGGAGTCGCAGACATTGTGCTTTATAGGGGTAATATCGTTGAAAACGACTTGTTTACTCATCCTAAACCTGATTGTCCGGAGAATATCGACCTGTTGCGCTTAACCAAACCTTATCTGCATTATGTGTCGGGTACTTCTGAAGGATTGTGTTGTGACGGCTCTGATATCAAGAAATATTGGACACTCCGCGACGGTACGCGCATAAACAACGGTTTCATGCTGAAGACAAGTGTTCATTTCTCACTTGAACATGGAGTTCTCGGCGATGACCCCAACGCGGCGATGGCGGGAGCAGTCGGCGCGACAGCAGTAGGATCTTCGTTTGTAGCCGGAGGTATGGTCGGCGGCAGCATGATTGGCTCCTCGCTCGCCGGCATGGCGGGACTGATGATGCTGGCGGCGGGAGGCGAAGCTGAAGAATCGTCGGTGGCTGCGTTCAATACATATGGTGAATATAACTCGGTGACATTTACAGTGGCATGTATAAGTCCTGCCGACTCCGGACTGCTTGATGCCGGCACTTATACCGACCGTCAGCAGCGTATCCTGGTCGGAGCCGATGGTGAAGTCGTGACGGAACTGATGCTCAACGAAATAAACGACCCCGTGACATTCACTGTGCCGATCAACGGCTGCCAGCAGCTCATATTCTGGATGCCATGTGACAACGGATCCGGCAAATATATCGTGTATAACGCAAAACTGTCGAAAGCGAAAACAAAACTGATTCGCCCGGAATCGAGCGTAAAATCACAAGAGAAGGTGACATTGTTCGGTTGGACGGATGTCCCCGCTCCCAACAAATGGGATAAGCCGCAGATGACAAACGTGGGCAACGTCAATCAGTATTTTGGCAATGTTCTCCAACTGTATAACGGTGTCAACTCACTAATTCACAACAACGAAGGCCAGCCGAAGTATGAATATCACACATGGTATCTCAAGACATCGCAAGGACTGGTTTGCAAAGCTACCCGCATAATCAACAACGGCGGTACCAACGCAGTGCGCAACGCTACCGGTGTTCAGGCAGCCCTCGGAGCCAACTTCGATCCCTTCGAAGTGAGAATTCCTGAACTCGGGACAGAGATTTTGCGTGAAATTGAAACTTTGAATAAACTCAATTCACTGGTAAACTCAATTCGCGTAAACCAGGCGACGGTATCCATCTCACTGCCGCAACTCGGTTTAGGAGCGATAAGATATGGCAAAGAGCTTGGCAAAAGCAAAAAAATTGTAGACCAATGCAATAAAGTGGTCGATACCTATCTGAAAAGCAAGAAGGAGCACTTCGTCGCTATCAAATGGCTACTTGACAACGCTGCGATAGTAGAGGGTAAAAAATCGACGGAATATACAATCTTCACTCCTCTTGAATCAGGTGAAGTTCCGCCGGCAGACGCTGACATACAGCTCGTCGAGACCTTTAAAGTAAAGTAACCTGCTAATACGAATGATAAATAAATCCGTCATATCAAGAAGTTTGCTGGTGTGCTTCAACGCACTGTTGCTCGTGTCGCTCACACTTTTTGGCAACTCGCTGTCGATAGACAGGAATGGCACAGGTAGCATCATGAAGCAACTCGACGTGGTGCGGCAGATATATAAAGACAAGATATCAGGTAAGGCAGACGTGAATCAGGCATCTATGTCACAGGAATTTTTCCCTGTCAATATCGGTTATGACCGGGAGATGGTGCCGGCAGTCGATGATTTCGGAATCCCTGTTGGCGAACGTCCTGTGGTCAGCCGCGGACGCCTGGCGCAGTTTTTGTCATCCATCAGGGACGCTAATTACAAGAGCGTGATTGTGGATGTGCAATTTTTTAAATCGGATTCCGGCGAGGCAGACTCTCTCTTATTCGCAACCCTAAACAATATGCCGCGTCTGCTTGTCTCGGCAAATGGTGAAGAAGATGCGGAGGATGCGATTCTGCCTAACAGACTTGCTTCATCTGAATACAATGTATCGCTTGACGAGGATAATTTCGTAAAATATCGCTACGACCACGGCGATGTGCAGGATATGGCTCTGTCTACCTATAATCTGCGCAACGGTTTCGATGTATGTCTCGCAGGTCTGTTCCCAAGCGACCACGGTAGACTTGCTATGGGCACATTGCCTCTTTGGATGCCTTATCGTATTGATGGGTGTTACGATGCATATGGCGAGAAGACATATTATAACCTCACCGCAGACCTATTAGATGTATATTCTCCTGATGAACTCGCCGAACTCGTCGAGGGGAATACCGTAGTAATAGGTGATTTTGTCGGCGGCGATGATCACGACACTTACACAGGCTCGATTGCGGGTCCGGTAATACTAATTAACGCAGTAATAGCTCTGGAGGCAGGACGTCACATTATCAACTGGTGGTGGATGGGAATTTTCTTCGTGATATATGTGCTTCTTACGCTGATGCTTATATACGATCCGTTTAGTCTGTTGCCAGCAAAATGGGCGCAATCCAAAATTGTTCACCTGTTTGTAGCGGGGTTGAGCTTCGGCGTAGTTATTTTGGGACTTAACATCGTAATGTATCTTTTCACCGGGGTAATGTGCGACCTTTACTTCCCTACACTCTGGCTCACAGTACTTTACTTTATAAAAGAGAATTGCGAATCAATTAAACGCCAGTTCGGAATCGTAGTCAAATACATAAAAAGTAACTTCTCAAAAGCAAAAAGTATGAAAAATATTATCGTAGCTGTGGTTTTCTCGTTAATGTCGGTATTTGCGGCTTCCGCCGACAATTTCAAAATTTTATATCTTACCACTCCGAATATCACAATCGGGGGCAAAGTTTATCAGGTCGGCGATACTTTCTCCGGCAACGCATCCATCAGATGGTCGGCACCACGCCAAGCAATGAAGGTGCAGAATACCACAACCAAGAAGCAGTCGTTGGTAGTTGCAGAAAAGTATACAGGCATCAAATCCGCCGATATGAACTCCTATTTCGTTCAGTCAAAGCAGTTGTCGACTCGTCAGGGTGAACTGATCAACACTCTGGAGCTCGGCATAGTCTTGAGTGACACTTATTACTTGCTTGATCCAATTGAGCTCAAGACAACTCTTCCAGTTGATGACAAACACTTCTTCTTCGCCAGCTATGACCACAATGGCGAGACCATCAACAAGAAGCTCAACTGCAAAGAAGGGATTCTAACCTTTGACCGTAGCCTATATTCCATCGACGGCAATCCGATCGAACCTTTCGATGTCACCCTTTCTGTATGGTACATGGACGCATCGGCAGGCAAACGCACTTTGGTAACTGATAAAATGATAATTATACCAATATGAGAATATTAAATGCTGCGGCCGTCTGTTTCCTGTTGCTGATCTCGCCGATTGCTTCTGCCGATGATGGTGTGCAGGTAATGCTGCATCGTGGGCATCCGATAAAGGATTTTGTCATCAGTTATGACGAGCGGTATATTCTGACGCGCTCGGATGGTGAGGTTTGTGTATGGGATCTCAACAACCGTATGCTTATGGCAACGCTGCCGATGTTCACATCGGAAATATACGCGCATCCGACAGATCCTGCACTATTTTATGCTGACACTCAGGAATTTAAGTTAAAGACCATAGAGGATCCGTCGCTTGATGCCAACGAGGTGATAAACTGGACTACAGGTAAGCGCATCGGACGCGTTTCATCGGGCAGGATGCCGAAGTTTCGTGCCGGATCCGATTTCACTTTTGTCAAGAACGGAGACATGCTCCTTATGACCACAACACAAGGTGACAATGTGACGCTTGCCGGAACAATCGGCGGAATGAACCGCACTGCCGGGAAGGCTGTCAGTTACGGCACTGACTCGCTTTTGACCAAGGGACAATATCCGTTGGTGTGGGATCTGCGGCATGCCACACTTGTCGGGAAAGCGCCTTCCGCAGAAAATAAATATCCCGCATATTTCCAACCAGATATATTCCAGGTCCCTGCAAAAGGACGCATAATAACGGCAGTCTCACGCCCGTACGGCAACGGCAGATTTCTGGTGGGTACCGACAATACGTTTGTAGAAAGAATCGAAGATAAAGGGGAGGCGTTGATTGAAGGTTCTCTGAAGAGCGAGAAACCGCTTCGGTTTGGTTCTCAGAATTGCCTCAAGATTCGGGACATCAAGATAGCTCCTCATGATGACTATGCTGTTGTTGCATCAGCCTACCGGACTGTGGCGACACTGGATCTTAAAACGATAAGCTACACCGGCGACCTTGCTGCCGATTACGAAGATCTTGAGCTGGTGACGTCCTGCGAGATATTGCCCGACGAGACCATCGTTGCAGGTACGACGTTGGGAAGACTTAACTTCTGGAAGAAAGGTCAGACCAAAAGCTATCGCCAGAGCCGTGTGCATCATGCCGAAATCAATTCAATCGCTCTGTCCGCGGATTCGACGCGAATGTTTACTTCGGACAAGGCGGGTCAGATTACGGTCTGGGATGTCGGGACTTTGGAACCACTTGTTTATGCTTATCAGGTTGTCGACGGCGAAAAATCAGACTACATCTTCCTGACGCCTGACCATTACTATAAAGCGACACCCGGTATCAACCGTTATATCAACTTTGTGAAAGATGGTCAGCCTTATGCCTTCGAACAGTTTGACCTGCGCAACAATCGTCCGGACATCGTATTGAGCCGTCTTGGCGGTGATCCCGCTGAGATAGAATTGCTGAAAAAAGCATGGAAAAAGCGTCTGCGCCGTGCCGGTATTAGCGAAGAGAGCCTTTCTTCAGGTTATCATGTGCCGACAACAGAAGTAAATCGTGTAAATATCCCGTTTATAAGCGTGGATGGCTCTATAACGCTGGATGCTGTCTTTACAGATTCGCAATATGACCTCAGCGAAGTTACTGTCACCATCAACGGCGTACCTGTGCTCACCCCTGACAAAAGATATGTGACGGGTCGTCTGCATCGGCTTCACGAGACGCTGGCTTTGACTGCGGGCAACAACGAAATCGCAGTGTGGTGTACAAACGTCAAAGGCTCCAGTTCGCTGCGTCAGACTTTCAATGTCACTTATGCGCCTGAAAATGCTGTCAAGCCAGATCTTTATGTTGTCGCAGCCGGTGTTTCGACCTATGCCGACAATTGTTATAATCTCGGCTATGCCGCCAAAGATGCCGGAGACTTTGTGAAAGCACTGAAGGAAAGTTCCTCCGATTGCTTCGGTAAGATAAAGACGCTGACTCTTACTGATGAGCAAGTGACTGTTGCGAGTCTGAATAAAATCCGGTCTTTCTTGTCGGAATCACGTCCCGATGATGTAGTGTTGGTATTCTTCGCCGGTCACGGCGTGCTTGACAGCGAATTCGATTATTACCTCGGCGCTCACGACATGAATTTCGCTAATCCTAAGGAGGGCGGCATCCTTTATGATGACTTCATGGGCGTTTTCGAGGGTGTGCCGGCGTTGAACAGGGCATGTTTCATAGATGCCTGCCACTCCGGTGAACTTGACAAGGAAGATTATGTGGCAGTCAATACTGTCGCGATGTCAAAGGGGGAAGAACTGCTCTTCCGTTCTGCGGGACAGAATGTCTCTGCCAAGGAAGATGTAGAGCGCGTCAACACTATTCTGTCCGATATGTTCCGTGACACTCGCTGGGGTGTGGGCGCCACAGTGTTATCCAGTGCCGGTGGCGGTGAACTTGCGGTGGAAAGTCAGGAATGGAACAATGGACTCTTTACTTATTGTCTGCTCAAGGGACTTCAGGAGAAGAGTGTAGATGCCGACAACAACGGCAGAATATCGTTGACCGAGTGGATCAACTACACGCGCCGTCAGGTCTCTGACATTTCTAAGGGACTTCAGTCGCCCACTCTGCGCTCCCAGAATTATCACAATGATCTTGAAATCAAGTAAAAGATGAAATCTATCAGAAACTCCATACTGTTTATATCTGCTGTTGTACTGCCGATTTCCGCAACGGCGCAGACTGACTATTATACCCGTATGGAGGCACTATCCGCCCAATATGATTCAGCCGCCGATGCCGACGCGCGGAAGAAGGCTCTAAATGAGATGACCGCCTTGGATACGGAATATAAGGGAGCCGCTGTAAAACATATGTGGTCAGAACTGGATGAAAAGACTGCCACTGCTGCCAATTACCGGCGTGTTGGTCTTTCCATGGCTGCTGCCGGTGAGAAAAAAGCCTGCAAATGGAGCTTCCGCAAAGGTGCCGAACTTGGTGACCCATATTGTGTCAATCAGGCATTGCTCGAACAACTGACGGAATTAAGCTATACTGAGGCTGCTCTTTATCTTTTCCCAAAGATAAAAACCTTCACGCTACCGCTTTTACATAATATGGCACTGGCGTTATATGTGCATAACACGCCGGAGTCGCTTGCAATAGCCAAGCCACTTGCTGAAGCCTTCTTTACGCTTTTTGATGGTAAAACTGAAGCGGACCGGGATGCTCACGAATCAGGCAAGTTCGCCACCGGTTCAATCAATTATAATGTATATGACTATACTGAATATATCGACTATTTCGGTGACAGTGAAGCTCTAAAAATGGTAGGCAAGTGCTGGCAAATCTCGCGCTCATATCCCGATGGCAAAATACTGCGCCAATACTACGAGAACAGCAAGTGAGTTCTCTGTTAATCAGTTTAAACAATATTAACTATATTTAAGCATCGGGGAGTTGATAAATTCGCTTCAACATTTTAATTTTGTATTCGAATAAAATACATTTTCAGCTTCTTAAACTGAATGGCACGAATCAATCTATACATATTATTTATTCTTGGTTTTTTCCCAATGTTGGTTTCCCAGCAGGCAAATGCGCAGACTACACGTGTGCGAGCCGGCAACGGAGCATCTGGATGCAAGGAATACCTTGAAGTCTATGAATACGACTATGTAACTCAGAAGCCGGTGTTTCCGGGCGGCGATGCAAAGCTTGTGGCTTTCATCAACAAGAATCGTCATTATCCCGCTGAGGCTTATAAGAAAGGTATTCAGGGGCGTGTCACTTGTTCATTTGTGGTGAATGCAGATGGCACAGTGACTCATATCTCAATTCTCAAAGGTGTGGAACCATCCCTGAATAAGGAGGCTATAAGAATAATGAGCAAGATGCCGGAATGGACTCCCGGCAAACATGAAGGTCAGACAGTTCCCGTGCGGGTGGTCTGGTCTGTTCCCTTCCGCAAATAACACAATCTCATAAAAAATGAGCGGAGCTGAAAAAGCTCCGCTCATTTTTTATGAGATTGTGTTGAAGATTACACCAAAGTGATGACAATGTCTTCATCGTTCTGGGCAATAACGATCTTGCCTTCGCGACCGAGCCAGCCGAGGGCTGCCATGATTTCATCTTTTTTAAGTTTGGTGGCTTTCTTCACGCCTTTTAATCCAAGCATGCGTGTGTCTGATGAGTCAAGCGCTTTGTAAACCTCACCAGCCCATGTTCCAATTGATTCAATGTTCATGTTTTCTCTAACTTTTGTGAGCTTGTCTAAACTTTTTTATAATTTTTTATAAGTGTAGGCAAGTTCTATTATAATTATTAGTGTTTTACGACTGCAAAGTTGGCTAAAATTTATTAAACTGCCAAATTTATTGCAGTTTTGATATGTATTTTAACCGAATTGTCTAACTTTTTAACAACTAATTGCCCAAATTTGTTAAGAAATAAGTTAATTTTGTGTTATGAAATCAAATAAAAAAGAAGAAAACAATATAATAAAAGGTGAAGGAACTGTTGTCAGGAACACGGGTTCTTCTTATGTGGTGCGACTTGATTCAGGAGAGGACGTTACATGCAGGGTGAAAGGGAATTTCAGGATCAAAGGCATCCGCACTACTAATCCGGTAGCAGTTGGCGATCGTGTAACGGTGACTGAGTCTGCCGATGATGCAGATTACATCACCGCGATTTCTCCGCGTCGCAATTATATAATAAGGCGTGCCTCTAATTTGTCGAAGGAATCACATATCCTCGCTGCAAATCTTGACTGTGCGGCACTTGTGGCTACATTACGCGATCCGCAGACTCCTACAACTTTTATAGACCGCTTTCTTGCTACGGCGGAAGCATACTCTGTTCCCGCTTTGTTGATTCTCAACAAAACAGATTTATGGGACGAAGAGGAAAAAGAGCTCGGAGAGCTCGTGGCTCGTCTGTACCGTTCAATTGGTTATCCGGTGTTTGAAGTGTCGGCACGTACAGGCGATGGACTTCCCTCTCTATTGGAGGAGTTGAAAACGAAAACCACACTGATGGCAGGAAACAGCGGTGTAGGGAAATCATCGCTTATAAATGCTCTTGTGCCCGGTGCCGGTCTGAAAACAGGTAAGATATCTGATATTCATCACACCGGAATGCACACCACTACATTCTCGGAGATGATATCCATCCCCGGAGGAGGGGAGATTATCGACATTCCCGGTGTGAAAGGATTCGGTACCATAGATTTCCAACCGGAGGAGGTGTCGCATTTCTTTCCTGAAATTTTCCGCGTTTCTGCAAATTGCCGGTATTCAGACTGCAAGCATACGGGCGAGCCCGGATGTGCGGTGATTCCGGCAGTAGAGGAGAGTCTTATTTCCCAAAGCCGTTATGCCTCATATCTTTCAATCCTTGAGGAACTCAACGATCCTACCAAATACCGCAAACCCTACTGAGAAGACATGATATTATGAGGCTTTCTGAATCAGAATTTGTGAAATATAAGTGCCGAGCGTTCGATCAAATTGATGCGTTGCGGAGAGGTGTTTTCCTAAGTATGGTAATTGCTGTCAGTGCTTTTGCCGATAGTATTGACAAGCGCATAGAACTTGCCAATGAATTTATTGAGAAGGATCCTGATTCAGCCGTCAGGCAGTGTGATTCCATAAATGAGGAAAGATTGTCGGTGGCTCAACGTGCAAAATTATATCACACGCTTGGCAACGCCTATTTTGCCTTAGGCAATAATGAGTCTGCAAAAGATGCTTTCCACAGATCAATTGCATATGGCAGGAAGGCGAATGATACACTCACCTGGGCAAGCGCCTTGTCAGATCTGGGAATCTGCTATCGTATCACTGAAAAACCGGATTCCGCACTTATGATGTATAAGCAGTCACTTGCGCTTCTCGAAAAGATTGATGCTCCCTCGGAAACATCTTATCTCTTGACGTCAATAGCTGTGTTCTATGCAAATCAAGGGCGTTTTGATGAGGCCGTCAAATATGGCACGCGCGCGTTTGATCTTGCAAAAAGATGCGGAGACATAGAGACGATAATGTATGCCGGGCAGACATTGGGAATCGTGCTTTATCTCCGGGGGGATAAAAGAGAGGGACTCGCTATAGAACGGGAGATGGTGGCAATCTCCGAGAAACGAGGACTGCCGCGCTACATTCTGAAGACTTATGCCTCAATCATAGACATGCATTATAAAGACGGCAGGCGCGATTCTGTGGATTATTATATATCACGCGGGCAGAAGTTGATGTCGCAGGTGCCGGAGGCTTCTGTAGAATCCATGGGGTTTCTTGAAGAGAGTTATGTTGTGCTTTCGGCGATGGGACGCTATCGTGAGAGCCTTGAGATCCAGAATAAAATATTGTCGATGCGGGGTGCCGGTACATTTATGCCTTTTCACAAGCTTTATCAACGTATGGCGCGAAATTATAAGGGACTTGGCGATATCGAACGAATGGGAGAAGCTTATGAGCGGTCAATTGCTATTGCTGATAGTCTCCACGGTCTTGAGATTGACAATCAGCTGAGCGAGTTTGATGTGAAATATGACACTGCGCAGCGTGAGCTTCAGATTGCTCGGTTGGAGACTGAAAAAATGCGGCAGCGCATGTGGATGGCAATCACATGTGTTGGCGCTTTTTTAATAATCCTTGGTTTGATAATCTATTTCCGGTCGAGAAGATCGCGTTTACGTAGATCTCTTGAAATGCAGAGTCTCAGGAGCCAACTTGAGGCTGTAGACAATGAGCGGGCGCGTCTGGCAGCTGAGCTTCACGATGGTGTTTGCAGTGACCTTTCCGGCATTGCATTGATGATGCAGTCTTCACGAACCGATAGAGATGAAATTGTATGCATGATCGACAATGTGCGTACAGAGGTGCGCTCAATCTCTCATTCTCTTATGCCCCCGAGGCTCGAGGGGCTGACGCTGAAACAATTGTTGCAGGACCTCTCATTGAGAAACGATGGTAAGATTCAGATCGGGGAGGAAGACTTCAATGTTGAACCCGATGTTTCGTTTCAATTATACCGGATTGCTCAGGAATGGGTAGACAACATCAACAGGCATTCCCATGCAAGCCGTATCATTGTCAGAATGCATGACAGGAGTTTCATGATTTTGGACAATGGAGAGGAAATCCGGTTTGAAAAATCAGGAGGAATAGGAATCGACAGTATTACCAAACGTGTGGAATCTATCGGAGCCGCAATAGCGGTCAGAAGGGAGAATGGAGAAAATATCCTGAAAATTACATTACCTGATTGAATAATCTTTTCATATCACGGAAAACCATGAGCGGGAATAATATTCTTTTGCTTTATTTTGCGGTGTCAAAAACATTCCGTAAATGAATAAAGAAAAATTGAATATATTGATTGTCGATGATCATGATGTAGTGGTCAGAGGCATAGCCTTGATTGTAGAAGAGGCGCTTGCCGGTCAGGCAATTTCCATAGAGACAGTCACAAGGGGGTGTGAAGCGATTGAAAGAATGTCGCGCCGGCACTATGATTTGTGTATCCTTGACATAGAGATGCCGGATATCGATGGGCTCGGAATGCTAAAGATCATTAGGGCTGAGCATCCGGAGATAAAAATTATTGTAAATACAATTCATGAAGAACTTTGGTATGTCAAAGACTATATCAAGGCTGGTGTTGAAGGTATATTGTTCAAATCCGTGAAGGCAGAAGAAATTGGTATTGCTGTGAAATCGGTCATAGGCGGTGACATATATTTCTGCAACCGTGCAAGGGCAATAGCCCGAATAGTGGAGGGGTATAATTCGCCCACCAACAAAGAGCTGGAGGTGTTGCAGTTGCTTTCGGCTGGCAAATCCACTGAGGAGATAGCTCGTCGACTCGGCATATCTCCCAACACTGCAGAGACACATAGACGTCATCTCCTTGACAAACTTCAAGCTCGTAATGTGGCTGAGCTGATCATGAATGCGGTCAGCCAAGGTATAATTGCCTCCAATAAATAATAACATTGATAAAAATCGGGGTGCAGGTCATTTGAACTGCACCCCGATTTTGTGGGAATCATTCCCCGACAATCGTAAGATTACTTGCCGGCGATGTGGTCGGATACTGAGAGTGAAGCGCGACCTTTGGCGCGACGACGAGCCAAAACCTTGCGGCCATCTTTGGTAGCCATTCTCTCGCGGAAGCCATGTTTGTTGACTCTGCGACGGTTGGAGGGTTGAAAAGTTCTTTTCATTTTATGATAATTTTAATTTTTTTCTTAGAGAATGTATAATTCGCATTCGGAGTGCAAAATTAATTAATCATTTTTGAATAGCCAAATTTTCAGTCTCAAAAAATTCCAGTGTCAAAAAAAATTACTAATTTTGCAAAGAATTAGAATTCAGTAAATATAAAATAAGACTTTTAAACTTATGATGAACGCTCAGGACATCAAGAACGGCACTTGCATCCGCCTCGACGGCCGTCTCTATTTCTGCGTGGAGTTTCTCCACGTAAAGCCCGGTAAGGGAAACACTTTCATGCGCACAAAACTTAAAGATGTGGTTGACGGCCGTGTGCTCGAACGTCGCTTCAACATCGGTGAGAAACTTGAGGACGTACGCGTAGAGCGCCGCCCCTATCAGTATCTCTATGCTGATGGCGAAGATGATATCTTCATGAACAACGAGACTTTCGAGCAGATTCCAATCAGCAAAGAGCTCGTGACGGGCGCTCCCTATATGAAGGAGGGCGACACCGTGGAGGTTGTAAGCGATGCTTCCACCAACACTGTGCTTTATGCCGAGATGCCTATGAAGACTGTGCTTAAGATCACATATACAGAGCCCGGACTTAAAGGCGATACAGCTACAAATACCCTAAAGCCTGCTACTGTTGAGACCGGCGCAACTGTTAAAGTGCCTCTCTTTATCAACGAAGGTGAGTTGATCGAGGTTGATACCCGCGACGGCAGCTATGTTAGCCGTGTGAAGGCATAATCAATAAAAATTTTCTTTATGAAAGAGGCGAAGGAGATTTTGTTTTCCATCGTTGTGCCGGTTTATAACCGACGTGATGAAGTTGCGGATCTGCTCCGGAGTCTCGAGAGCCAGACCGATAAAGGTTTTGAGATAATTCTTGTTGAGGATGGCTCCACGCAGCCTGCGCTGCCCGATGGCAAAGGACCGGAAGGCCTAAGGCTTAAGTATTATCAGAAATCAAATGAAGGGCGAAGCATCGCCCGCAACTATGGCATAGCCGGAGCCGACGGAGACTTTTTTGTCTTTGTCGACTCCGACTGTATTTTACCCCCCGGATATATCGCGGAGCTGCGCAAGAGTCTTGCCGAAAATCCGGTTGATTGTTTCGGCGGTCCGGATGCGGCTCACGATTCTTTCACCGACACACAGAAAGCCATCAACTATGCCATGACAGCCTTTCTGACCACCGGAGGTATACGGGGAGGGAAAGTTTCAATGGAAAAATTCACTCCACGCACATTCAATATGGGATTTTCCCGAGAGGTTTATGATAGAGTGGGTGGATTCCGAGAGATGTTCAGCGAAGATATTGATATGAGCACCAGGATACGTAATGCCGGATTCAGCATAGCATTGTATCCGGACGTTTATGTTTATCATAAGCGAAGGGTGGATATGAAGAAATTCTGGAAGCAGGTGCATGTGTTCGGAATGTCGCGGATCACGCTTGAACTTCTTTATCCGGGTTCAATGAAACTTGTGCATTGGCTCCCTGCGGTATTCACTATGGGTGCTGTTGCCTTGATAATAGGTTCCTTTTTCTGCAAATGGCTGTTGTTGCCGTTGCTTCTCTACATACTGGCATTATGGATTGGAGGAATTATGGCAACGAGAAGTCTTAAAATCGCCACAATGGGTGTTGGCGCAGCTATGGTTCAGCTGACCGGTTATGGCACCGGGTTTATCAAAGCGTATGTGTCTAAAATCATCCTCGGGAAGGGACGTGATGTTGCGAAAGAGGTTGAGATAAGGAAAGGGAGCAATGAAGGACTTTGACCTGCTGCGCGATGAATCGAGATCCATGACTGTTAAGGATATGGATCCGGATGATCAGCCAAGGGAACGTGCGCTCAAATATGGTTGTAAGGTTCTTCCTACAGCAGATCTGTGGGCGCTCATTCTTAGAACAGGGCTTCCCGGAAAACCGATAACCGATATGTGTCGCGATCTTATGCGAGCATGTGACGGCAAGCTTTTCAACCTTGAGAGAATGGAGCGTGCGCGTTTCATGAAAGTGAAAGGTATCGGCACTACGAAGGCATTGCAGATTGAGGCGGTAATGGAACTTATCAGACGCTATTGTAAGGAGACTGTCGGCAACCGGATTCAAATCACCCGTTCGCAAGATATTTACGATGTTATGCGTCATGAAATCGGGAATCTTTCTCATGAAGAGATCTGGGCGTTATATCTAAACCGCCGCAATGAGATTGTCTCAATGCAGATGATCACGCAGGGGAGTTCTGTCGCTTCCGTGTTCGATCTCAAGAAGATTTTGAAAGAGGCGTTAATGCGCGATGCTGAAGGGATAGTGTTGTGTCATAATCATCCTTCCGGCAATCTGCGACCGAGTGCACAAGATGATCAGATTACGCGCAAAATGCGCGAAGGATGTGCTTCAATGGATATCCGTTTTCTTGATCATGTGATTGTCACGGCATCCGGTTTTTATTCTTATCAAGACGAAAGTCGTCTCTGATTCAGCGTAATCTGTTGCGAATACGCATGGCTTCCGGAGAATTCAAGTCAACCGGTATGCTGTCAGTTCTGCCGGTTTCCGGATTGTATCCGGCTTTAAGCAGGTATTTCTTGAATAATATTCGACGTAGATGAATGTCTATGTCGTTTTCTGTTATGTCTTCCCGTTCAATTGCTGCGATTATATTCTTGATTTCGCGCCGCGTATCTGCCGGGGCGAGAATCATGTCGGCTCCAGCCTCGATTGCCTTGTCCGCGCCATAGCCTTCAGCTCCCAACATATTCATGGCATCTGTAAGAACCAGCCCGTCGAATCCGAGATCTGTGCGTAGCAGGTCGCTGATTACCGGTTTCGACACTGCGGCAGGCAGCATTTCCGGATCAATTGCAGGAAATGACATGTGTCCGATCATGATGCCGGAAAGGCGTTGTTCAATATACTTCCGGAACGGTAGGAGGTCAATGCTGTCAAGGCTCTGGAGGCTACGTTCGATATTCGGTTTGGTGCGATGGCTGTCGCCCCGCGCTGCTCCGTGTCCGGGAAAATGTTTTGCCACGCTAACAATGTTGCCGCTTTCGAGTCCACGGGCGTATGCAATGGAAAGGGTAGATACCCGTTGTGGGTCTGTGCCGAATGAACGGCGTCCGATATATGTTCCTTCCGAAGTTATGTCGAGCACAGGTCCGAGCACCATGTTTATGCCTATGCGGCGGCATTCGCGTGCCATCTCGCTGCCATATTCATAAAGGATCTCTTCGTCTGCGTCTTCCGATATGCGTGAATTGACTGGGAATTCAGGCGCGTCTTTAAGACGCATAGCAAGTCCCCATTCCGCATCGATTGCCACAAACGGAGGAATGAAAGACCATTTGCTCAGAGAATCTGCTATTATTGAAGCGGATCTTGCATCTCCTTTGAGGAGGATGATGCCTCCGACTCCCATATCGGCGTATTCCTTGATTCTGGAAAGTGAATAGGGATCTGCCGTGGAATATACTGCCGGCATAAAGAGCTGCGCCGCTTTCCGCTCTCGGCTCATCGACATTATAGCGGAATCGGCGCAGTGGTATGCATATTCCGTAAGATCGCTCTTGACAATCGTCTTTGTCGGCTCTTCTTTCGGTTCCTGCCGTTTCGGTGCGCATCCGCTTCCCAAAAGAAGCAGAACTGCCATGACAGAAACGCAGAAACCGGTTGTTTTCATTTTTTTGCCTGATTGATTTCTATATTGACATCCTCCACAAAACGGCTGAACGGGTCAGCACTTATGGGAATTCCAAGTGAGGTCTGATGTTTTAGGTATCTGAGCACATCTTGGCACATCTCATGTTTTCCTCGCCACAGTTCGGTGTTGTTTGCCATTGTCACCAGATCGTCGTTGCCGTGTGCAACATAATCAATTGTGGATACGACATATTCCTTTTCAGGATCCATCGGCTCGCCATTGACGATTACTTTGAGCAGTTTCCCTTTCCCATCTGTGACAACGCGCATGTTTCCGCTTATCGCTTCGCCACCCTTGGCAGCTGCCACCCTTAAGGCATCGATGATATCCGTCCCTTTGATGCTTATGATGGTCATACTGTTGGAGAAAGGGAAGGTGGATAATATCTGCCCCTCTGTGATCGCGCCTTTTGCGATTGGCTGGCGGATTCCACCCACATTCATTATAGATAAATCTACATTTGGGAAATCTTTCCCTGACGCACGGATACTGTCTGCAACCAAACGTGCTGTGGCAAGTCCGAAATCAGCTGTCCAGTTCGGGTATGCGCCGACACGAGTGTTGTTTGTCATGTCTTGTACGCTCCATGCTATGATATTTGAATTCACAGAGTCTACTACATGCCTGTAGGGAGCGAGAAAGTTCTGTATGTTTTTGTCGTAGGCTTCCGGAGAGAATCGGTCGGTTACGGGGATATATTCATAATCGAAATCGTGATCCTTTATATCGTCAAGGTCTATCTTTATATACCCGACGTTGCGACCGTATTTGCCTGTCTGCGTCACGAGCACCGGTTTGCCTATGGCATTCTCTATCCAGTAAGGAGTCTTGTCTGGAGTCTTGGGGTCGACGAATGTGTGGGAATGTCCGCCTATGATAATATCGATGTCCTTACTCTGGCGCGCCAGATCCATATCTGATGCCTTTCCGGGAATGGCTTCGTAACCGATATGCGTTACAGCCACAATGAGGTCGCATTTCTTTTGTTTGCGCAGCATCTCCGCTACGGAATTCGCAGTGGCAATGGCATCTTTATATTGCATTCCTGCATAATTCTCTTTGGATATTAAGCTTGCAGGATCAACGTTTATGCCGATGAATCCGATTTTCTTTTTCCCTATCTTTTTGATAATGTATGGTTGGAAGAGACCTTCGGCAGATGTGCCTTTGAAGTCATAGTTGGCGGAGAGTCTGCTGCCTTTTACGTTTTTCCAGTGCGCTGCGAGCTCTTCGAGTCCGTTGTCGAATTCGTGATTCCCGAGAATACGGATGTCGTAATCCATCATGTTGAATATCGGATATTCAACATCGCCCTTGAAATATTTGAAATAGAGAGAGCCTTGCACCATATCGCCGGCATCCACGAGTATGACATTTTTTTCCGCTTTGCGGACTGAATCGATTATTGCCTTACGTGGAAGTATGCCTCCGTGGCCATTATTGTCAAAGTCTATATTCGAATGGGTGTCATTGGTAGTAAGGATCACAAGATCTTCAGCGGAGAGAGCATACGCGCCTCCGGCTAAAAGAGCAAGTGCCATTAAGATCTTCTTCATAGTATTTGAATATGAGGTGCTAAAAAATATAAAGGTCCTTGAGTTGCCGAGACCATTAATGATCTTTAGAACCCAAGGACCTTGTCTTAAAAATTATCAGAATTCTATGAGGTCTTCTCCTGTCATGTCTTTGGGCTGGGGAAGTTCCATGAGTTTTAGAAGGGAGGGAGCGACATCTGCAAGTCTGCCATCTTTCACTTTTGCATCTTTATGAGACCCTATATAAATGAAAGGCACGGGATTAAGCGAATGAGCAGTGTTAGGCGTTCCGTCATCATTGAGGGCATGGTCTGCATTGCCATGGTCGGCAATGATGATGGTTTCGTAGCCATGTTTTTTCGCAGCTTCAACCACTTTTTCTACGCAAGTGTCGAGAGTGGCTACAGCTTTTTCGATAGCTGGATAAACACCGGTGTGTCCTACCATGTCACCGTTTGCAAAGTTCACCACGATGAAATCATATTTCTCCGTGTCGATTTGCGCAACGAGTTTCTCGGTTACTTCAGGTGCGCTCATTTCCGGTTGCAGGTCATAGGTTGCAACCTTGGGCGATGGCACAAGAATACGGTCTTCTCCGGGAAATGGCTCTTCTTTGCCTCCATTGAAGAAGAATGTAACGTGGGCGTACTTCTCGGTTTCAGCGATATGAAGCTGTTTCTTGCCCATGTTTGACAGATACTCGCCCAATGTGTCGGGCACATCAGATTTTGTAAAGATGATGTGCACTCCCTTGAAAGAATCGTCGTAGGGAGTCATGCAATAATACTGAAGATCCGGAATCGGGTTCATGCCGTCTTCAGAGTGCTGTGTGAGCACGGTTGTAAGCTCTTTTGCACGGTCGTTGCGATAGTTGAAGAAGATAACAACGTGTCCGGCACCGATGCGTCCGTCAACAAGGTCGTTGACGATCGGTTTGATGAATTCGTCTGTCACGCCTTCGGCATAAGACTCTTCTACAGCCTTCACCACATTGTCGGCATGTTTGCCCTCACCGTATACAAGGAGGTTGTAAGCCTCTTTAACGCGTTCCCAGCGGTGGTCGCGATCCATCGCATAATAGCGTCCCACAACGCTTGCGATAGTGCCTGCGCTTTGTTTGCAATGATCCTGGATTTCCTGAAGGAAACCAGCCCCGCTCTTGGGGTCGGTGTCACGGCCATCCATGAATGCATGGATGAATACTTTCTCAAGTCCGTATGCCTTGGCGGTGTCGCAAAGAGCATAAAGATGACCTAAAGAGGAATGCACGCCACCGGCAGAGCAAAGTCCCATGAAGTGAATGGGCACTCCGTTTTTCTGAGCGTAAGAGAAGGCACTTTTGATTTCGGGGTTTTCCGCAAATGAACCGTCGGCAATTGCGCGGTTTATTTTAACAAGATCCTGGTAAACCACACGACCTGCCCCGATGTTGAGGTGACCTACTTCCGAATTACCCATCTGTCCGTCGGGCAAACCAACGTTCTCGCCACTTGCCTGAAGTTTGGAATGAGGATACTCAGCCACGAGGCTGTCCATGTATGGGGTTGGGGTGTTAAAGATGGCATCGTCTTTCTTATGATCTCCGATACCATATCCGTCAAGGATAATCAATAATGCTTTTTTTGACATGATATGTTTGTATTCTTAATTTAATATCAACTCATTTAAGTTTCGCAAGTTTCAACTTTACGCTTGCGAAAGTTGACTCCATTTGTTATAACGCAAAATTAGCTATTTTTTCTCAAAATAACAACCCGCCCTGAAAAGGACGGGTTGTATATTCGATTTTCGAGGAGAAAATTAGTTGTTCTCCTTGTCTTTCTTGACATAGCGCTCTTTGATGCGTGCTTTCTTACCTGTAAGGTTGCGGAGGTAATAAAGCTTAGCACGGCGCACTTTGCCGTATTTCATAACTGTGATCGACTCGATGAATGGAGATTCCATAGGGAAGATACGCTCAACGCCGATACCATCTGAAATCTTACGGACAGTGAAACGTTTTTTGTCGCCCTGACCATTGATCTTGATAACGACACCGCGATACTGCTGGATACGCTCCTTGTTACCCTCTTTGATACGATATGCCACAGTCACTGTGTCACCGGGGCCAAATGAGTCGAACTCTTTCTTGGGAGTGGCAAATGCCTCCTCTGCAATTTTGATTAAATCCATTTTTGTTATGACGTTTAAATTATTTGCAATATAAATAAGCTTCCTAAATCGGGCGCGGGGGACAGCCCCTTTCAACCTCTCCGGAGAGAGAATTTTCTATCCCGTCTTATCAGAGATTGCAAAACCGACTGCAAAATTACAACTTTTATTTTAATTATGAAAGTTTTTTGTTAATTTCGCCAAAGATTAATTCTCTCAGACGTTCCACCGGAGTGATTACATGCTAAAAAGATGAATTACGATATAGTTACATCAATAGACATAGATGGCAGACTTATCACTTTCGACGTGCCGAAAGTGATGGGCATTGTGAATGTCACTCCCGACAGTTTTTTTGCCGGTAGTCGTGTCTCCGGATCTGAAGAGATAACGGAAAGGGTGCGGACAATGCTTGCCGAAGGAGCGGATATCCTTGATATCGGTGGATATTCGTCACGCCCAGGGGCGGATGAAGTGACACCTGATGAAGAGTATTCCCGTCTTGCCCGCGGTCTTGAGGCAATCCGCAAGGTGAAGGAGGATGCCGTGGTGTCGGTTGATACATTCCGGGCTGACGTTGCGCGTCGCTGCGTCGAAGAGTGGAATGTAGGAATAATCAATGATATTGCCGGTGGAGATCTTGACCCTGAGATGTGGGATACTGTGACGGATCTTAATGTGCCGTATGTGCTTATGCATATGCGTGGAAATCCCAAGACAATGGGTAGCCTCACCGATTACAAGGATGTAACAGCTGAAACTCTTTCGGCTCTCGCTGAGAAGACAGCGCAGTTGCGTCAAAAAGGAGTAAGGGATGTAGTGATTGATCCCGGTTTCGGTTTTGCAAAGACTGTAGAGCAGAATTATCAGTTGCTTTCCGATCTTAAGGAATTCAAGATAATCGGAGCTCCCGTGCTTGTCGGGATATCAAGGAAAACCATGATCTGGAAACCACTGGGGATAACTCCGGATAATGCGGCAAACGGCACGACAGTGCTCAACACTATAGCGCTTCTCAACGGTGCGGATATTCTTCGGGTTCATGATGTGCGAAACGCGGTGGAGGCAATAAAACTCGTATCTCAGCTTCCAACTGCCGAATGAAATATACATGACTATGATTAATTTTGGAATAAAAGATATAGTTGATATACTGATAGTGGCGTTGATGCTCTACTATCTCTATAGGCTTATGAAAAACAGCGGAACTTTATCGCTGTTTTACGGTGTGCTCGCTTTCATCGCAATCTGGGTCATATCTTTTGAGATCTTCGACATGCGCCTCACCGGCACGATTGTCGATAAGTTCATGAGCATAGGTCTTATAGTGCTTGTTATCCTTTTTCAGGATCAGATAAAACGTTTTCTTATAGACATAGGTAGCCGCGGGCGTTGGACAGTTTTCCGAAAGCTTTTCCGCCATCATGAAGAGGATGAGGAGACGGAACACTCGCGGGTGATGAGTGTGGTTTATGCCTGCATGTCAATGTCGAAATCCAAGACGGGAGCGCTCATTGTGTTCCAGCGCAAGGTGCCGTTGGGTGATTATGAAAAGACCGGAGATATCATAGATGCTGACATCAACGTGAGGTTGATAGAGAATATCTTCTTCAAGAATTCACCGCTTCACGACGGAGCGATGATAATAGCCGACCACAGAATAAAATCCGTAGGTTGCATTCTTCCGGTCAGTCATGATATGAACATCCCCAAAAGTCTGGGTCTCCGTCATCGTGCTGCATTGGGTATGTGTCAGGTGACAGATGCCATCTGCGTGATAGTAAGTGAGGAAACCGGCAACATCTCCGTCGCTCGCGACGGCTCGCTGAGCGTAAAGATCTCCGCGATGGACCTCGAACACATCCTCTCCAGTGCGCTTAAATAATATTCACAAAAGCCCTAACTGATATTCATTGTTATTATTACGTTCCTGATTAAAGTAATTCTCATACACATTTATCAAATATGTCAGTGCAGAAGATTGGTCGTTTTCTGTTAGAACCATAATTCAGAATAATATTTATTTCAATATTTTCTTTTACTCACAATTGAGAATATTAGCAATGCTATTGAATGGAAAGTGTTTAGGATCAGTGCATAAAACCACCATGTCATTCCGCTACCGTATCGACTGTTAAAGACAAGATTGTAAGCCAATATCGCATTATAGACAATCATCATAATCAAATTGCCATAGGCAACTTTTGGTCTAACTCTATGGCATAGCCAAGTCGATAACAGCGACAGCGCATAAGTTCCGCCAAGCAGTGCTGTATCTTCACTCCAGCCCTCGGACAAACAACACCCGACCATGAGAACGAGCAACACTCCCCATGCTATCCAAAATCGTTTATCGGTCAGTTTCATTTCTTACCCACCTTTCTTCCATAAGCAGATAAATAGGAATAATGCCAATATTAAGTTGCCCCACATCATTATAGATATCACATCTACTGCGAAGTGTTGGCTTTCTATTGGATAATCGTATTGTAGATGCAACCGACATAAACTACTATTTATCACACCATAGTATATGCCGAACAAAAACAATTCCACACATACCAGAACGGTTAACACTGTGCCTCCCAATATCTTCTGCCACTTTTTCATTTCAGCAACTTCCTATCGTTGTCGCCGCTTTCCAGTACGCTCATCTGATGAATGGCTATTTGGTTCAGTTTCACAAGTCGC
>CAJUDL010000046.1 GCA_910585285.1 uncultured Muribaculaceae bacterium | reverse complement strand
AAGCGTCCGAGACGCTCAATGACACGTGTTTCCGACTGCGGCACGACCTTCACGCCTGCCGCAATAATTGCCACAGCGATGCCGATAACGACAACCGCAACTATTATCGATGCTATACTCATAATTATAATGTTTAATGGTTAATACTTTATTTAATTAGGAATTAGGAGTTAGGAATGAGGAATTATTTGAGACACTTATCAGGATCGAATCCCACATTCCTACTTTCTCCTTCCTCATTTCTAATTCCTAATTCCTCATTCCTAATTCCTAATTCCTAATTCCTAATTCCTAATTCCTAATTCCTAATTCCTAACTCTTCACTTCAACATCAAGGATTATGCTGTCGTAACCGGTAACCACAACTTCCTCACCTCGACGCACAACTTCCGTTGCCCCGGGAAGGCGTACCTGCCAATAATCGCCATCGATACGCGCTCTTCCGAGTCTGCCGGGTTTGATTTCGTCAGTCACGACAGCTACCCTACCGAGAAGCGCATCCATCCCGGTACGCATCGACTTGTTTTTGTTACGCGCATTCTCCTGCCATTTGTTAAGCACAGGTATAAGCAATATATAGGCAACAACCGCTGATGCCGACAAATATACGACCTGCATCAGCAAAGAGGCATCACAAAGTGCTCCTATCATCGCCACGATGCAACCGATGGCAAGACACAGCGTCCATACCCACTGAAAAGCTATCTCCGAGATCAGTAGCACTCCCGCCACCGCCAACCATAAAATCCAAAGATCCATCGCTTTATATAATGTTAAATGTTAAATGTGTAATGTTTAATTAACAGGGGTAGCAAATTCAGCGATCGAAATTCCGATTCTGTTGATATGATCGACCAAATCTTCATTTGTTATAGTTGAAAAACGGTTAACATCAACGATAAAAGGAATATCGAGATCGTCAAGCTTCAACATGATATCCGTCAAATCCTTATGCGAAACATCATCTCCCTTCAACGAAATATCAATATCGGAAAATTTTTTCCAACTTCCTTTAGCTCTGGAGCCATATATAACGGCATCAGAAACAGAAGGGAATGAGAAAACCACTCCCGCAATCATCGACAATACAACACCGGATAAACCGGTTATTTTTTCAATCTCAGAATTCATCCTCTACAATAGCCATCATTTTCTGCTCAAATTCAAGAAAGAGCGGAAGATAAACCTTGCAAACATTATCATATATCACTCCTGCTTCGGATTCATCATAGGCATGGCTGGTAATGTTTCTGTCAGTAATTGAATTTAACCACCTTTCATCAGAAATGAGACCCAATTTCAATGATTGCCTGAAAGCATCTCTTGAACCCATCACTGACTCTACTCCTTGATATTCAAGATAATCCTTCATTACCTTCCATACAAGTTCCTGAGTGAACTCGAATCTTTGGAGCAAACCCTCCTTAAGAAGTTGAACAGAATCATGGTTTAAAGGCGATGACATTGCACCGCTCACGATATCTTTAGCTTCTTCAAGACGGCGCAAAGCATTCCTGTAATTATTAAAACGCTGAATCCATCTCACATCCTTAGATTCATCCATATCCTTATTCTTCATTTGCAATTATTCAACATTTGCAAATATACAACATTTATGACTTTCCGACAAATTTATAATTTATTAGGACATGTCAAATATAATAAAAGTCATATTGAATGTTAAAACCATAGTTAAAAAGTGTTAAAACGGGGGGGGGTATTTTCATTCTGGAGAAAAATTGTTGTAAATTTGCAACACTAAAAATTACACACACAGTGTGTTATAAGCCACAATTTTCGAACCACAATTTTCGATATTATACGAATTGATTCGACTGCGCTGATGCGCTAAATGGTTAGTATTCATTTAAATAAAAAAAACGACAAAATACACTTACTTGCTATATGAAGGTAATGCGCACACTGATGGTCTGCATCTTGTCTTCGATTTCTTTTTTGGCACTTGGTCAAAAACTTGCTTTAAAAACAAATATTCTGAGTGATGCACTCCTAAATCCGAACATAGGGATTGAGGTTGCCATATCTCCCCGCTGGACCCTCGATATCCCGGTAAGTTTCAATGCATGGAACCTCAGCCACTCCCGACGTTGGAAGCACTGGACAGTCCAGCCCGGCGCGCGCTACTGGCTATGCAACACGTTTGCCGGACACTTTCTCGGTGCGCACGCGCACGGAGGTCAATACAACATCGGCGGCATCCACAACGACATCAAATTCCTCGGTACGGATTTCTCTAAGCTTACAGACACTCGTTTCCAGGGCTGGTTTGTAGGTGCCGGTGTCAGCTATGGCTACGCCTGGATTCTGGGCAAGCACTGGAACCTCGAGGCAGAGATAGGCGTGGGCTGGAGCTATACCCGCTACGACCGTTTCCGCTGCGCCAACTGCGGCAAAGAGATCGAATCAGGGAAAAGCCACAACTACGTTGGTCCCACCAAAGCCGCCATCAATTTAGTGTACGTATTTTAAGCCACAAGCCTCATCATCATGACAATTATGAAAAAAGCCGCATATCTGGCAGCTATTGCAGCACAATTTGCCCTGTCGACACCACCGGCAGCTGCACAGAATGCCATTGACAACGCGCTGCCCCTATCCGATATCAACGTTATACGCCGGGACTCGCGCCTTGTTCTGCGCATGAACCTCGATGCGAGGGAATTGCATCCGTCGACAAACCGCGAGTATCTCATCACGCCGGTGCTTATCGCCGACAACAAGGCTGATTCGGCTGTGTTCACCTCGGTACTCATAAGCGGTCGCAACCTGTACATGCGCCACGTTCGCAACAACGATCTGGACAGCGTCAGCATGTATCAGTCAGGCAAACACGACACCATCAGCTACTCCGCCAGCGTCCCCCTGCACAAATGGATGGACAATGCCACCCTGCATATCCGCTCGCAGCGCAAGGTTTGCTGCAACAAAGTGGCGACCGTATACAACGATGAGGTCGCCCTGATACGCCGTCCTGAATTTGCCCCGCGCTACAATTATCTGGGACTTACCGGTGCCGATGGCACGGAGGCACTGAACGCCGCCGATACAGTCAAGATTTTTGACCTCACAGGCAGCGCATATATCAATTTCCCTGTCAACCGCACGGAGTTATACCCTCTATATATGAACAATCCCGCCGAGTTAGGAAAAATCACCGCTACAATCGACTCGGTCAAAGAAGATCCGGACATAACCATTACATCAATATACATCAAGGGCTTCGCATCGCCCGAAGGTAAATATGACAACAATGAGCTACTGGCAAAGGGGCGCACGGAGACGCTGCGCAAATATGTAGAGGATCTATATAGCTTCCCCTATGGGTTTATCAAAACAGATTTCATGCCCGAGGATTGGTCAGGACTTCGTGATTATGTAGAAAAATCGGCACTTGCCGATCGCGATAATCTGCTCCAGATTATTGATTCAGATATGGAACCTGATGCAAAGGATACCCGCATCAAGACTTTATACCCAACGGTATATACTCATCTATTGTCGAATGTTTACCCCAAACTTCGCCATTCAGATTACATTATAACCTATCGTGTGCGTGCTTATACAAGCATGAACGAGATTTTGTCAGTGCTCAAGACTGCCCCGCAGAAACTGTCGCGCTACGAATTCTATCGCGCTGCTCAGACTATGGAGCCTGGCTCAGACGAGTTTAACGAGGTGTACGAGACAGCCGTGCGCATGTATCCCAACGATGAAGTCTGCAATCTCAACGCCGCCAACACTGCCATGCAGCGCGGTCACTATAATGACGCAGCCAGGTATTTAGCTAAAGCCGGAAACAGTCCGGAGAGCATATATGCACGTGGATTGCTTGCCGCTTTAGAGAAAAACTATACTCAGGCAGAGAATCTGCTGCAGACGGCTGCCAGACTCAAGGTTGCCGATGCACCCGAAGCACTCCGCCAGGTTCGCGAAATGATTAAATATGGCGACGGACATGTGGAAATCATCAACCACTGATAATCAGTCTGGCAATCCGAATATTATATAAACAACTTATTCAGTAATCAGTAATCAACAATCATTAATATTTAATAATTAATTCATTATGAAGTATCTTAGCAAATTGCTCCTCGCGATTGCAGCACCGACAATGCTTTTCAGTTGCAGTAGCGACGAACCGAATGTTCTTCCCCCAGCTCCAGATGAAGGCGCCGGCTTCTATGCCACAGTCAAATTCACAGTTCCCAAAACCCGCTCCACAGATGCAGAAGGAGTAGAGATTGGCAAAGACTACGAAAACAAGGTTTCGAGTCTGCTTGTAGTGCTGGCAAAGAAAGAGAATGACACCTACAAGTTCCTAAGCTCAGCTTATACCGGCAATCCTACGACAACAAACAATACATACACGATTTGTTTCCAAAACAAGGAAGCTCTTTATGATTATGCCGGTACTACAGGCGGTAATAAAGTTTATGTATTTGCATACTGCAATCCCACTGAAGAGATAAGATCAGCCGCTGATGCTCTAACAGCTGATACAGACCTCAGGTCGTTCTTCGATTCTTCCTTTAAAGGCACATCAACCCAGCTTGCCACAACCTGGAGAAACGAAGGTTTCCTGATGACAAACCATGCCATTTACGAAAGTGAACTTCCTTCACAAGAAAAACTAAAAGGGTATTCTTCGGCAAATAATCCATACGCTCTGACTTCTTCTAAGCCTCTTGAAGTTCTGCGTACTGCAGTTCGTTTCGATTATAAGGATGGTGCAAAAGATGGTACCTTGACATACAAAATCATGGATGCCGTAGACGCAAGCAAAGAGCAGGGTACTGTCACACTGACCCGTATGGCTCTCTTCAATATGCGCGATGAGTTCTATTATCTGCCACGAACTACTACAGATGGAACCAATATTACTCTCTGCCCCGGTGCCACAGGTTCATTCTACGATTTCGGTAATCTGATGGTTACCCCAACCAATCGTAATTTCCTGAACACTTTACCTTTTGTCAGCACTTCAACTGAGTCGGGTGCAGGAAATGCCTTTGATCCCACTAAAGTCATCACAGACACTAAAGAGTGGTATGATATTGCCTCTGTTCTTGGCGGAACCGAAGATAATGACAATGACTGGAACGGTGGCGAGACACCAGCACCGGACAAACAGGGTTATTACATCTGGCGTTATTGCACCGAAAATGCTTATCCTTACAACGCAACAAGCTACTCGCCAAACGAGGCAACCGGAGTTGTATTCGAGGCTGAGATCAAACTGACCGGTGAGGTCACTCCCGATGGAACCAACCCCATGTTCCTCTACAACGGAACCATGTATGCAAATGCCCGGCAAATTTGTCAGGCAGCTGAAAACAATAAAGCCAGCCAGATATACATAGATGTTAATAACGTATTTGATTATGATGTGGACGCATCTGGAAATGTAACAAATGCCGTGCTCAAAAACACCATTGGCAATGATGTTCTCTTCTCTAACGATATAAATATTTATCGTCCGAAGGATGGCAAGTATTATTGCTACTATTTCTATTTCAACCGTCATAACGATAATGATGATCAAGCGGTAACTGCCAAGGATGAGTTTGCAACTATCCGCAACAACGTCTATAAGCTTTCTGTTACCAATATCAAACTGTTCGGCACATTTGTTCCGTCTACCAAAGTTGAGGATTGGGATGTTTACTTTAATGTTGATGTCGAAGTTAAGCCTTGGACTATCCGCATAAACAACATAGAGTTCTAATGCGCGTCTAATTCGATTAAAAAGTTTTCTGAAACAGGGAGCGGGGTGTCGGCAGACGCTTACCGCTGTTGCTCCGCTCCCCATTTTTATCTTCTTCTATTGTTTTTAATCATACCAACAATCTGCTTTAACCATCATGGCAGGATTTTTTTCGACAATTAACAAGGTTATCCCCTTGATGACATGTGCAATGTTCACGCTGACTTCGTGCGGTGTCATATACGATGACCTCGAACCATGTAACGGTGGCGCAAAGATGCGTTTTGTCTATGACTATAATCTGGAGTCTGCCAACGCTTTCCCTGCGCAGGTTGATTGTCTTACTCTCCATATTTATGATGCCGATGGCAATTTTATCAGAACCATCACCGAAGAGTCATCGGTACTTGCCGATGAAAACTGGCGTATGGAGATAAACCTTGATCCGGGCAAATATCACGCTGTTGCTTACGGCGGTATCGCATGCGAGAAGGCATCGTTTGCTCATGCCCTCACGCCCGGCACCGGCTCAAATTATCAAAACATATCAATGCAGCTGAAACCAGGCGAGGCAGGCAAGAAGCTACACGATCATTTCCATGGTGCCGTCGATTTTGAAATAAACGGAGACGCTCTGGATTACACACCAGTAACTCTGCGCATGACCAAAACAACCAACAACGTGCGCGTTTTGTTGCAAAACATCAATGGCGAACCATTGGACGGCAACGATTTTGAGTTTTCCATTATTGACGACAACTCAGTGCTCGACCACACCAACTTGCCCGTGGCTGGACACTCCACAATATATAATGCCTGGCGCAAAGGGCAGTTTTCTACTGCCGAAGCCGGCAATCCCGACAATGCCAAAACAGAAGCGACAGTTACGCGTGCTGACGATATCAGAATTGGTTACGGTGATCTCTCGACATCGCGCCTGCACCTAAGTACCGGTGCGCGACTTGTTGTACACAGCAACGAGTCGCAAAAGGATGTCTTAAGTCTACCATTGTGCACATACCTGGCTATGTGCAACAACTATGACTCCGGTGATCAGGAATTCCTGGACCGTTGCTCAAACTACACACTCGCCCTTCTTCTGGGCAACGACAATAACTGGATACGCATGGAAATAAGTGTTGCGGGATATACCGTCCGCATCAACAATATTGATTTCGAGTAATAAGTAAAATCATCATCCGATTGTTTAAGTGAAAAAGATTTTCCACACATTGCTATTATGGGCAGCGGCAGTTATTACTGCCGGCGGAACGGCTGCGTGCTCCGGCGAGCCTTACAACGAGCCGGATGTTCCGGATTCCGTCATGCTTACAATACGCGTCAAGTTGTCGGGAAATAATCCATATTCGCGTGCGGTCGGTGATGAATACGAACCTGACAAAGAAGCGAAGGATGGAGAGAAAATGCACACCCTCCGGATAATTATTCTGGATCAGAACGGTGTAGTGGAACACAACTCGCTGTGGGATGCGTGGAGTCAGCCGGTCACTGAATCCGGCATAAAGCAATTCAAGGTCAAATCAAATGAGGACAAGACTATAATCTTTGTTGCAAACGAATCCGGCACGATTATTACCGATGCTTACGGAAACACCTTCGATGCCTCTGATTATTTTGCACGCTTCAGTCCGTCTGTTGGATCGATCATAAATGTCAACGACCTGCGTGAACTCACCATGTCGAGTGTACAGAAACCTTTGGCAATAAACGATATCTACTCATACCATATCGGCAGTGAGCCCAACTATTCAGCAACATTTTATATCGGTCGCGCCGCTGTCAAATATACATTCCGGATAACAAACAAAGATGACTCGGAGCATACACTTTCCTCACTGACAATCGGCAGGGTTGCGTCAATGCAGTATTATTTCCAGAACGCTGTGTTTACCGACGACAAACATTTGACGTGGAGTTCGTACAGCACACCGGCATCGGCTTCAACTACCGACATGGTCATAAAATTCGAGACCCCGGTCTCCATCCCGAACGATGGCAAGACCTATGAATTCGGTCCGTACTATGTACCCGAGGGCGCAACTTACGCCACTCCCTACCAGGTGGGCGTAAGCATGAATGGCATCGACTTAGGGATGCACGATATCAGCTGGAACATCCCACAGACTCCTGACAACAAGACACTGATGCTTGACCTCCCAAGAAATGCGCATGTAATTACAGAGATCAACCTCAATAATACGATGCCGGTATTTAATTACACCATATGTCGATGGGATGAGTACAAAATCGATATACCCGACTTTAATTAGCATGTCATGAAGATCAGACACATATATAACCATATAATACAACAACTGCTGGCGGCAACAGTCGTTATCGCACTATTGTCTGTCACTGCATGTACCGACGAAATGATCATCAACGGTGCCAAAGATTGTCCTGACGGGCAGCCTGCGGAGCTTACGATAAGACTTGATTTGGGTAAACGCGACATTTTTACACGCGGAGATTTGCAACCGGGTCAGGACAACAGCATCACGTCGTTATGGGTAGCAGTGTACAATGTAAAGACTGGAGACCGGACTGGAGTGTTAAAACTAACTGATAATAAAAGCATTCCCACGCATGAGTATCAGACGCTTTCCATCCCTACGTTTTCCGGAGAGAGTTACGTGGTTGCAGTTGCCAACTATGACCACAGACTGGCGCAATCCGCTGTTGACGGTGAGATCACATCCGTATCTGCAGCTCTTGATGCTGCCGACACCTGGCAGAAATATCGTGACATAGCCGTATATTTTGACGAGTCGGGCTCAACATTTATCGATGCTCCCGCGAATGCCCTGGTTATGAGCGGATACTATGTTGCAAAGGATGATGCAGAACACAGCGGCAGACCGCAAATGTCCACACTTACGATACGGCCTGGCTCAAGTTCGCCCGATGGCGCAATACATTTGCGGCGCGTTATCACACAGGTTAAATTCAATATAACGTTCAATGATGCCAATGTCAAATCGGGCAGCGTGAGCTCCTGGTCTGTATCCAATCTGCCGTCAAATTGCTGGCTCCACGAACGCACGGACGAAGACATGAACTCGTTCGACACACGTATGGCATCTGGGACTGTCGGCTACAATTCATCAGGCAGGAACACAACAATCGGAGTGTCCGGGAAAACTTATTCCTTTGATTTCTGGCAGCTGGAAAACAAACGTACAGGCAATGACAATGCACAAGATTATGCCTCGCGTGAGAAAGAATTTAAGAACGCGGACGGCACAAACTCGGGTAAATACATATCGCTCATTAACAGCATAAACAGCACGGACCCCAACAACAACGCCACTTTTGTTTCCTTCCATGTTGTTATGGAACTGAGCGTGGACGAAAAAGGGAATACCCTGACCGGTACCAACCGACGCCTTGTAGAGGCTGATTATGTTGTGCATTTAGGATACATTGATGAAGACCCGAAAGATTTTAGCTGCCTGCGCAACTCAAAGTATATTTATAATGTCAAAATAAACAATGTCAATGATTTGGTGGTCGAAGCACGTAGAGAGAACGCCATAGAGCAAAATCCGGCTGTCAACGGAAACGTAACGGATGTTTCTGATTCATATTACGAGCTCGACGCTCATTATTGTGCTCTGAACGTATATCTGAGCCAGTCTGATTTTGATAATTTCCAATATTATATTGAGGCAACCCGTTTGGATGGCTCTACTATAATAATCGATTCCCAAGTGCCTGAATCCGTACCGGCTTCCAGCTCCGATGATTATAAGTATTTAAATTGGATCGAATTCAGATACGTAGGGACGGGGAATGCCAATGCCACCAAGCTTGCAGATTATAAACCTGCGAGTGATGCGGGCACATATACTCTTGTTGACCTGCACAATAAAAAGGCAACGCGAGCCGGATACTACACAATGTTTGTCAACGAATATGTGTATGAAGATGCCAGCGTTGTCACTTCGGGTGATGAGTCAAATTCTTCAAACTGGAAAAACTACGTCAACAAACCGCCACGCAGAATGTGGCTGCTCGTGCAGCGCGGCATTTCATCTGACACCGAAACCAAGCATTTTGAGTCCAAACTCGCCGTTTCACAGGAGTCTATACAGTGCTACTACAATGTCAATGCCGCCGGTCTAACCTCGGCTCTTGCCCTGGAACATACCAATGAGACGCTTGGCATCGCTCTACGCAACAGTTTCAATCCCAAATTTAATTCCTCGGGTAAGGATATTTCAAGTAATACCACAGGCAGAAATGATGCAGCTGGCAGATGGAATCTGGCGCAACATATTACAGGTTCAACGGGAACCGGACTAAACTGGACAAATAATAGCTATCAGTGGTCAGATTACTTAAATGTAAATTCTTTACAGACTATTCCGGCTGTCAATAATCAAGGCGTGACACTTAATGCCAGGACCGAGTATTTGCCACAAATTAAAACACAGACAATCTCAGAGTATAATAGAGATAATTTCAATCAGGCACAATATGACCCCAGTTCGTCAACAATCCAGGCAATACGGGCCTGCATGAACCGGAATCGCGATTTAAATGGTAATGGCTATATCGACAGAAGTGAGTTACGATGGTATGTGCCTACATCTACGCAATATCTGCGTATGATTCTTGGGCGGAATTCGCTCGAAGACCCTCTGTTCGCACCGGTTGGAATTACACAGCTTGCACATACGGATGTAAGCAACAAGAACTCAAGATATATGTTCTATGCCAGCGATGGGAGGGTTATGTGGCTTATGGAGGGCACATCGTGGAGTATATATCGCAATAATCCGGCCAACACTCCGTCCCCATGGCAGGTAAGATGTGCACGCAATCTCGGCTCGAACATGTCGGTAATCAATAATGTTGCAGCAAGCACGCCCGCCTTTAAGAAAGTCAGCGGACAGAACATTATTGACGTTTCGCTATTCGATTCGCAAAGCCTGCGTCAGGAAGCATATCATGGTCCGATGCCGGTTCATCAAATCAATGACCAGCACTTCAATCGATGCTACAGAGCTTTTGAGTATAAAGACGAGGTAATTCCGCTTAACTCAAACAGACTTACCGGCAACCTGGCAGTTACGTCAACCGAGTCTTGGTCTACATATCTTAACCGTGCCAATCCATGCGATATTTATAACACCGGTGGAGAAACAGGATGGCGAGTCCCTAATCAAAAAGAACTGGCTATTATTGGCATGCTCGGTATATACAATTTAAACACCAATGGCACAACGTATCAAGTAGGATGTTCTTTCTCATTTTTTGACAAGAACAGCTATGCTCCCGGTAATAATCCCAGTGACCCTGTTTCCAGCGGCTCTATCACATCAGCTTATCGTCATGAAATGAAATTGCGAAGTGGAGATGGTGTAATGACACAATCTGACGATATGACATCAGGTATAAATACATCCTATTATGGTGTGCGCTGTGTGCGCGATTACACCGGCACGATACCGAAATGAGACTTGTTAAATCAACATTATTGACAACATGTCTGCTTTTTGCCGCAGCATGTGGCAGTAAGTATAATGGCAAAAATGGAGCCGGCAATGCATTGTCGGATTCGTCTGCCATGACCGAACTGCCTGTGCCGATAATCCCCGATTCGTTAGTGACACCTGACGAGCGAGCAGCATACATTGTCTGCCACTATTGGGATGCCATGGACTTCACAGATCCGGTCATGGCAGGCGACAGTGCCCTTGTGGAGCAGAGCTTCAGCAATTTCATCGCATTGTTGCCATACGCAGACCCGAACAGCAGGCAATGCGCGGTCTCAACACTGCTTGACCGCGCCGCCAACGGCGCGACGGATGCATACAACCTGATAATGTCCACCGCTGAACACTATCTGTGGGATCCTGAAAGTCCGTACTGTTCCGAAGGACTATATCTGCCATTTGTTGATTATGTCTTGACTCGAAATAAGGAAGACATTATCTATGCCGGCCGACGCGATGTCATTATGAAGAACCGCCCCGGGAGTCTCGCTCCAGATTTCAAAGTTCGCGACCGTGATGGCAACAGCATAAGTCTGCGCAATCATGATGCGGGGGTAACAACGCTGCTGATGTTCTACGAGCCTGACTGCGACCGCTGCCACGCTGCCATAGAGGCGATGACGGCAGACCCCGGTCTGAACCAAGCCATTGCCGCCGGCTCTCTTCGTCTGCTTGCCGTCTACATCGGCGACAACACCGATGCCTGGACAAAACACGCCTCTACCCTACCCCAAACATGGCAGGTGGCGATAGACTGCAAGTCTGCCATAGACCATGATGAACTCTACACCATTCGCGCCACCCCGTCGTTCTACCTGATCGATGCCTCCGACACAATCATCCTCAAGGATTCTCCTCTTTCCCAAATCCTCTCTGCTCTCAACTAATTTTCCACCTTGAACTCCATTTAAATAGAAAATTGAAATAAAAAACACTGACAATTTTGTGGTTAGGGATTTTTTTTGTAATTTTGCGAGCCGATTTTATCCAAATTAGTTGGCTGCAAAAAGGGGCACCGTTGGTTTTGGCCGACCAACCGCTTAATTTTGTGGCATTTAGAAACATTAATTTAAACATTAAAGTTAAAAGTGGATACTTTAAGCTATAAGACACTTTCAGCCACTCCTGAGACTATCGTCAAGAATTGGGTGGTTATCGACGCTACCGACCAAGTGCTCGGCCGTCTTTGCTCAGTAGTTGCCAAGATTCTTCGCGGCAAAAACAAACCGAGCTTCACGCCCAACCTTGATTGTGGCGACAACGTTATCATCATCAATGCCGACAAGGTTGTGCTCAATGGTGACAAAATGACAAAACGCGAATACCTTCGCTACACCGGCTATCCCGGCGGACAGCGCGTCTTCACTCCCGCTGACCTCATGGCAAAATCAAAGAAAGCCACCATCAAAGCCGGCAAACACCCCCTCTTCATCAAGGTGGTAAAAGGCATGCTTCCCAAGACCAAACTTGGTGCAGCACAGCTCAACAACCTTTACGTTTACAATGGCGCAGAGCATCCTTTCGCCGATGTAAACCCGACAGTAATCGACATCAATAAAATGAAATAAGAAAGAAGATGGAAAAAGTAAATGCAATTGGCCGCCGTAAAGCAGCCGTAGCTCGAGTTTATCTTACCGAGGGTACAGGTAAAATCACAATCGACAAGCGTCCTCTGGATGTATATTTCCCCTCTTCGATTCTTCAGTATATCGTAAAACAGCCGCTCACAACTCTCGATTGCGTAGAGAAATACGACATCTATGCTCATCTCGATGGCGGCGGTTACAAAGGACAGTCTGAGGCTCTTCGTCTCGCCATCGCCCGCGCTCTGGTGAAGATCAACCCCGAAGACAAATCTGCCCTCCGTGCAGAAGGCTTCATGACTCGCGACCCGCGCGCTGTAGAGCGTAAGAAACCGGGACGTCCCAAAGCACGCAAACGCTTCCAGTTCTCGAAACGTTAATATATTATTGTGTTTAGCATCTAAATTCGTAAGATGGACACGTTCCCTACTTCCGGATTGTATTTAAAAAGAACGTAAACAAATCAAAAAACAAATGGCAACACCAACATTTGACCAACTCCTCGAGGCAGGATGTCATTTCGGTCACCTCAAACGCAAATGGAATCCCGCAATGGCTCCTTACATCTTCATGGAGCGCAATGGTATCCACATCATAGACCTCTATAAAACGGCAGCTAAGATCGAAGAGGCAGCCGCAGCTCTCAAGCAGATCGCAAAGAGCGGCAAGAAAGTTCTCTTCGTTGCTACTAAGAAACAGGCCAAAGAGACTATCGCTGAGAAAGCAAAATCAGTTAACATGCCTTATGTTATTGAGCGCTGGCCCGGCGGTATGCTCACCAACTTCCCCACTATCCGCAAGGCTGTGAAGAAAATGACCACCATCGACAAGATGGAAAAAGACGGCACTTTCGACAACCTTTCAAAGCGTGAGAAACTTCAGATCACCCGTCAGCGCGCAAAACTCGAGAAGAACCTCGGTTCAATCGCTGACCTTGGTCGCCTTCCCTCTGCCCTCTTCGTTGTTGACGTGCTCAAAGAGCACATCGCAGTTGCAGAGGCAAACCGTCTCGGCATCCCTGTATTCGCTATCGTTGATACAAACTCCAACCCCGAGAACGTAGACTTCGTAATCCCTGCCAACGATGATGCATCAAAGAGCATCGAGGTTATCCTTGACGCTGTTTGCGGAGCAATGGCTGAGGGTCTTGAGGAACGCAAGGTTGAGAAAATCGACGCTCCTGAAGAGAAAGAAGAGGGAGAAGCAGCAGCTCCCGGCAAACGCCGTCGCGTTCGCCGCAACGAAGAGCGCGCCGCAGCCCCCGCTGAGGTTGAGGTAAAAGAGGAAGTAAAAGAGGAAGCCGCTGAGGCTTAATCCAAATCCTTAAAACAAAAAACTGATATGGCAGTTAGTATAGAAGATATCAAAAAACTGCGCAATATGACCGGCGCAGGCATGATGGACTGCAAGAACGCTCTTGCAGAAACCAATGGCGACATTCAGGCAGCCATTGAGATCATCCGCAAAAAAGGTCAGGCAGTAGCCGCAAAACGCGAAGACCGTCAGGCAGCAGAGGGCTGCGTTCTCTCAGCTGTTAAAGAAGGTTTCGCTGCCATCGTGGCTCTCAAATGCGAAACTGACTTCGTTGCAAAGAACGAGTCATTCCGCGCTCTTACAAAACAGATTCTCGACGCAGCTGTTGCTGCCGGTGCAAAGACTCTCGACGAGGTTAAAGCTCTCAAGCTTGACGACCGCACAGTTGAAGAGCACATCACTGACGAGATCGGTAAGACAGGCGAAAAGATGGAACTCGGTGCTTACGAGTGCATCTCAGCTCCCAGCGTAGCTTCTTACGATCACCTCGGCAACAAGCTTGCCACTATCGTAGGTTTCAACCTTGAGGGTGTTTCCGCAGAAGTTGGCAAAGAGGTAGCAATGCAGGTTGCAGCCATGAATCCTGTGGCAGTAAACCGCGAGGCTGTTCCCGCTGCTGTTATTGAAGAAGAGAAGAACGTGGCTATTGAGAAAACCAAGACAGAGCAGGTTCACAAAGCTGTTGAGGCTGCTCTTAAGAAAGCTGGCTTCAATCCCAACCACTTCGACAGCGATGATCACATTGCATCCAACATCACCAAGGGTTGGATCACAGAGGAAGACGCTGCCAAGGCTCGCGAGATCATGGCAGAAGCTGCAGAGAAGAAAGCTGCTAACCTTCCCCAGCAGATGATCGACAACATCGTTAACGGTCGTATCAACAAATACTACAAAGAGAACGTGCTTCTCGAGCAGGAATACCACCGCGATGCAACTCTCACAGTTGGTCAGTATCTCGACAAAGAGATGAAAGGTCTTGTAGCTGTAGAGTTCAAGCGCGTAAACCTCAATCAGGATTGATCGAGGCTTTAGGCTTTAGGCCTTAGGCCTTAGGCTTTAGATTTGATACAAGAAAGGCGTGATTTTTATCACGCCTTTCTCTTTTTATGAATTTAATACATCAATCTACTAAACAATCGGCTTTCATTAAGACTACGAGTTAAGTGATTGTTGCGTCTGAACTACAATCAAACCAAAATACAAGAAGACAAAACAATAAATAGATACGATTTATGGTACAACAACAGCGATATTTAAAATCAATTTAATATATTTTAACATTTATTTGTTTTTTTTGTTCTAAAATATTTTATTATAACTTTGCAAGAGAAAACAAATGCAATTTAATATGAAAAAAAAATCTTTAGACCAATTAAAACTTGAGTTACCAGAGTTGACATTGAGTGAAGGTATACAATTATTAGGCGGTATGGGCACTTATCTCCCGGAGGTTGTAGTCTACCCGGATAATTACGAACCGGAGAGAGATGACCCGGAAACTGACGATGACGACGACCAACGAAACAATCCCGATTATGAAGATTTCGATCAAGACGGACCATACGGCAATGAAGACCTCTCCTATGAAGAAAATCGGAATTTTTACGCTCAGATCAACGGCTATCTGTCTCAATATCCTAAATTAGCAGAATTAATAAAAAACTCCAATATACGCTTCTTTCTGGATCCGACAATAAAGGAGACGGGACAATACGATCCGAATACGTTAACAATAACTTTGAAGGAAACTAAAATGTCTACTTTCATAAAGGAATGCGTCCATGCAGTTCAAGATCATCTGAATATGGTGGGGAAACCCGATTCTCATGCGGCACTTGAGTTTCAAGAACATCTAATGGGTGAGTTATGGGGGATGCAGGTTAATGGAGGTAGTGGAAACAATTTTAATGACCCACTATATAATGAAATAATGAGTGGAGGACTTTTCATTTGGCAAGATGGAGAAGATGTGATAAACATGGAGTACTTCCTTGAACATTTTGAAGAACTATTTGACGCATTTAAAGAAACTTTTTCATTCGAGGATAGATATCAAGGCAACCTTCCCAAAGATTTTGATTGGAATTGGGAAATATTATTCGATTATTTTAACATAAAATATGTTTAATCAATAGACAATTTTTATTATGCAGTACAAAAATTTCAACCTTATAGTATCATGCATTCTTTTAATGCTATCGCAATCTATTTATTCTCAGAATAAAAATGAATGCGCCAATTTATGCGCCACAACTGCAAACAAGATAAATTTAAACGATACGATATCATTTAATTTTACAAAGGACAAAAGCATAATTTTTGAGCTGGGGAAATACTATACCCCAAAACAACTTAACCCCGGCTATTCAGCTCGAGAGCTTTATGATTTCTCATGTGGGGGAACAGAATACGAACAAGAAGCAAGTGAATCGCGCCGCAAAATAAAACAATTATATGCAGCAATCATAGGATTTGTGGATTCAACGAAAAAAGTCGGTGTAATTCGCGTAACGGTCTCACCCAACGGAGATATTACATATGTTTCTCTGTGTATGGGAGATAAGGAATCTTATAATTTACATGCTATCGATTCTTTTATGAGGAATGCTAAAATGATTAAATTCCCCCCGTGTCAAATATATAATCAATTTTTAATACTTGCAAACAAGAAGTTCTAACCAGTTGAGCAATCGAAACATTTTATCTTGGACAATTTGACATATAAATGTCTCAATCACTCAAAGAATTATACATTCCTAAGAGATACAAAGTTAAAATCCCTGATTATTTCAACTCTGAGGGCTAAGTCTTTTTAAACAAAAGGGTTATATTCTCGGTCATTGCTACCTCCTGTTTAGTTTAAAATAAATTACCATGCCTCATAAAGAATGTAATTCCTCGATTTTATCAAGGGAAATGGTCGTTACGCTCGTTTTAAAGTTTGTTAGCGAAAATTTCCCAAAAGAAAATGTAACCGGAATCATGGTGACAGGAAGTTATGCGAATCATACGGCAACACCAGAGTCAGACATAGATATTATCATAGTTATGTCTTCCATTGATTCAATTTCTATAAACCAAATTATATACGAGAATCATATTATCCAACCTATAATTGTTCCGTTCGGGTTATTATCAGATTTGGTTTTCTTTCAGAATTATTGGGATGACAGGGCACTACATTCCATGATAAAAAACGGTGACATTATTTATGACAAAGATGGGAATCTGAAAGCCGCTAAAAAATTGGCACAAAATTTTACTCCAAAAATGAATGATGATGAAATCATGAGTTTACGGAAAACATTCTCTGTTCATTTTAACAATCTTCAACGGGCACCCTCAAAAGAGAATGGTATCTTCTCTCTCTTCGAAATTATAAAGTCAATTGCATCATTATATTCTGGTGTTTCAGGAGCCGGCAAACACGTGGCAGCTGCCGTGTCTCCAAAAGTAAAAGATAGATTAATATTCATATTAGAATCCTATTTAAACGATACAGATATTACTGCTATCAATAAAAGTCTATTAGATTTTATAAATCCTTTTGGCGGACTGACCGATGAGTATTCATCATATCAAATCTTACAAAGAAAAAACAAAAATGAGATTTTAATATATTTAAACGAAACTACTTGTATATCAAGAGACAGCATTCTCATTTTACGCATCATGAACAACATATGCTATAAAAATAATACAAATTTTTATTCTTTTTATGAGTCTTGCGATTCTTTTATGAAACAAGGATTATACATATATGCATTTGGAAAAGAACAGAACATAAGAGAACTATATTTTGATTTGAATAGATACATCGAATCAAAACAAACCACAATACCGACCATACACTTTCCTATACAGAGTAACTTATTAACAGGATATCGGTTTGGCAGCAAATATATGTTTAAACACTTAAAATTTATTTTTGCCGAGTTACATATTAGTTTCAAAATTTTAAAAGCCAAGCATATTGATTTAAACATAATATATTTCAAAACTATCCATAGCTTATTATGCAATGAAAACATAAACGGCATTGCAATATTAAGCAATACACTCAAATATTTAGGTGCGTCCAAAATTGAGCCGGATTCTTTAATGTCTTCCAATGCATACGAGTATTTGGAATATCCAATTGGCAACGATATCAAACAAATATATACGAACAACAAAAACAATATAGAAGAAATATTGTCAAACACATCTTTGCTATCAAATTTAGAACCAATTATAGCGAAGATACATCTTCTCATCAATGGAGAATATTCACATGCATCTTCACCTTATAATGATTATCGTCAGGTCCATATAATGAGAAATATAATACTCCACATTGGTGGAATTCTCTTTATACATTCATACTATAAACAGGTTATATTAAACTTATTATATCTTCATCTGAGAAATAAGCCTACATATGATATTTAAACGTTTTCCACATATAATACAGTCGGAAACAAAGGATTGCGGTCCGGTGTGCCTCCATTTGTTATGCAAGTATTACGGAGTCTATTTAGACATCCAATATCTAAGAGAAATCTGTGGAATGAGGAAAGAGGGTATATCTGTAAGTAATTTTATAATGGCAGCTGAAAAAATTGGCTTTAAGGCATCTGCCTTCCGCGTGTCCTATCGTAAATTCAGATCTGACATTCCCCTACCCTGTATAGTGCACTGGTATGGCAATCATTTTATAATCATATATAAAATTACTAAAAAGAATATCTATGTTTCCGATCCAATCCATGGCCTTTTAAAATATAATTTTAAAGATTTTGCAAGAGGCTGGCTACATCACACCCACACAGATGTCAGATATCGCAAAGGCATTTGCATAGTATGCGAGCCTATGAATTTAGAAATTAACAATGATACCATACAAGCCCAATGGAGACCTAAATTCATACCATACATTTTAGGATACATAAATTCTTATAAAAGACAGATATTACAAATTGCTATACTTTCTATAGCAATAACATTTTTCATGGCTCTTGTTCCGTTGATAACTCAATCTGTTATTGACACGGGGACAACAAGTTCTGATTACAATTTTGTTTTTATAATGATAATATGTTGTATTATATTGTCATTAAGTTCTTCATTAGGAAATTGGCTGAATCAATATATCAATGCAAATACTACGAAGAAAATAAAAATGTCAATGATGACATTTTTTATAAATAAACTTCTTAAGTTACCCGTTAGCTTCTTTTCCAATCGACTTATGGGAGATATAATTCAAAGGTCGCGAGACTACGAACGTATCGAAATATTCACCTCTTCGTGCTTTTCCAGTATAGCTTTGTCAATTACGCAATTCACTGTATTTTCCATAATACTATATTTTTATAATATAACAGTCCTGTGGATTTTTATATTGTTTTCATGCGCATACATTATCTGGATTTTGTTTTTCTGGTCAATACGTAAAAATATGGATTTACATATTTTTTCTTATATTGCCCAAGAACAAAGTTTATGGATAGAAACACTGTCTAATATATGCGATATTAAAAATTTCAATTATCATATCGGAATCAGGTGGAAATGGGAAAAAATACAATCTAAACTATTTAAAACTCAGTTAAAATTCATAAATATTGAAAACATACAAAATATTGGTTCAAATTTAATAAACACCTTAAGAGATTTATCTTTAATTTTCTTTTGCACGATCAACGTGATAGATGGCGACATGACTTTTGGTATACTTGTTGCAATTCAATTTATTCTTGGACAATTATCAATCCCGGTTCAGGCAATTGTTTCAATTATTATCAATTGGCAGACTGCTAAAATCAGTTTTAAACGAATTGCCGAGATTTTGACAATGAAAGATGAAGATATATATCAGAAATCGATTTATTGGCATAAGGAAAACGGAGGCATTAAATTAAATGATTTATTTTTCTCATATAATATAAATGATACTCCCATAATAAGAAAAGTGAATTGCACATTTGAGCAAAATAATATTACCTGCATTATTGGTTCAAACGGATGCGGAAAATCAACGTTGCTTAAACTAATTTCCCGCAATCTAATAGAAACAGCGGGAGCAATCATTTGTAATGAACGTAATATTAACAATATTCCGCTATATGAATGGAGATCTAATATTGGAGTTATAACAGATGAAAGTAAATTATTAAATATAAGCATTATTGACAACATATTACTCGGTCGGGAGTTCAATGAGACAAACTGGAATAAAGCTCTTGATATAACAGGAATATCTAAAGAGATAGAAAAACTGCCCCTTTCATTCTCTACAAAAATTAAAGAAGGGGGCAAGGGACTTAACACTGGTCTCATACATAGAATTCTACTCGCCAGAGTAATATATGGAGACCCTGGATACATTTTTCTTGATGAAATATGTAGTGGTCTTGATAGTAACAACATCATGGGAATAATTAATAAACTTAATGATTATAAATCAAATCGTATTATTGTACTTGTATCACACTCAAAAATAATTGCAGACAGATGTGACAAAATAGTTGTGATGAAAAACGGCTCAATAATAGAAAGTGGAACGCCTGAATTTTTATCAAAATTTGGCAAAGAGTATAATAATGTTTTCAACCCCAATAACATATAATGGACACTAAACATCTCAAATATACTTCCAACGAGTTTAACGACATTTTGCAGACGCGCCAATCGGGGATTACGTTGCTATTAACTATATTCTGCATAATAACAACAACCGGAGTTTTGTATGCAATATTTACAATTGAAATTCCACAGATTGTTAAAATCGACACAATCGTTTTCCCCGCGAGCAAACCAATATACCTAACTGCTCCATCTATGGGGCGATTAGAAATAATAACAGATGTTCCCTCTAATTTTGAGGGGGATAAGATTATTGCTGTAATAAAAAATTCTACGAATCTTCAAAGTTTATATAAACTTATATCAGTCATTAATAAGAATGACAGTAAAGGCTTCATTACCAAGATTAAAAACGTTGCGGAGTCACAAACAGGTGAAAATCTTGGCGAGATTTCACCATACTACAATAAGTTTAAAGAGGCAACCTTGAATTATCTTTCTTTAATTGACGACAAAAATGAGTTTTCTATTAAAAAAGAACATTTAAAATTGGAAATTAAAAACAATAAGTCCTTGGAACAAATCAATTTAAGAGTATTTGAAAATTTAGATAAAAAACTTAAACTCGTATATAGTACATATAGGCGTGATTCTATTTTAGAAACCAATAATGCTATTACCCGTGATGAATTATACAACACCAACCTAAAACTATGTGAGGTTATTAATGACTGGAATCAATCATGTATTTCATTAATTAATAGTCAATTCACTGGAGCAAAAGCACAAAATACTCTACGGCAATTAGATTATGATTATGAATCCTCTATTGAAATATCAAAGCACGAATGCGAATCTTCATACGTCCTTCTAAAAGAGGCTATTTCTGACTGGGAAATTAAATATTTAATCAAATCACCAGCCAAAGGATTCGTTGAGCAAGCTTCTTCTAAATCATCCGGTGACTTCTTTGAAACAGGAGAACCCGTTTTCTCATTTATTCCACCCAATAATCAATATTATGCAGAATCTCAGCTGCCACCGACAAGTGGTAACAATATATCTGTGGGACAATCTGTCAAGATCACCCTTAATCTATTTCCATATCAAGAAAACGGGAAGTTGGAAGGATGTGTTTCTGGAATATCATTAAATACTATTAACAACAATTATATAGTGAAAATCAAACTTACCAACGGATTAAAAAGTAACACTAATCAAATTCTCCAATTCTCAGAGATCCAATATGGAAAAGCTGAAATAATAACCGATCATGAAAATTTAGCTTCTTTGATTCTTCATAAAATTTCTCATTATCTACATGATACTAACAAGGAACAAAAACAATAATTTATCTATATATCTAAGAGTATGTTTGGATTTAATTTCCATTCACATGAAGAGAGGTTTTCAAGAAATTCACCAGAAAGATCGATCCGTCATGTGAATGGAAAGAATTATCCTTTCCTACCCTTACATATAATTCATGTTAAATTCAAACATACTTTAAGATGCAAAATATCAACAAGGCAATTGAATATGTCTTAAGCCATAAAAGTTTCGAGACGATATTTATCAAACAAGGTTTATCTAATACCTATTATCAAGTGACATGTATAACTATTAATAATATAAATCCGGAAGAATATTATTTAACAATCAACAATCTAAATTTTCATTTTATAGTATTATCTTTGAAAACTCTTAAAAGACATATATTTCATCTTGATTCACTTCTTATTCATTTACTTCAGAGGTCTATTTGTATCAAGGATGACTTAGATATTACCTCATCTATATACACAATTAACCGTAACTACAAAAAAGCACATGATGAACTAATAAATTTGCCATCAAGTGATTCCAACATACTAAACATTAGAATTTCAGGATTTGAAACAATAAATAATTGCAAATCAATATATATCGACATTATAGAACACGTCTCAAAAAGTATTCACGATGTAATCCCATCTTTGATATATTTTGATGAAGATAACAATAAACAACAAGTGTGCAATATTTTATTTCTAAGAAATGATGTGAATAAAAATACCTTTAATTTATTAGAAACCAACATCATTAACCATCTATTAACAATGCCATATATTTTAGGCTGTAACAATTTTTCAATAATTCCAGGTACAACATTCACGACTGGAATTAGGGATATACTGTTTACAAATCAATCATTATATTATACCCTATCTGAGATTTCTATAATGATTTTACGTAATTACGAGAATCAGTCACAACTTCTTCAGATGTTCTTATATAGTTTTTATAAGTCTTTGATGATCTTCGAAACCAACCAACGATCTACTATATGCGAACTAACTTATAATTTGACATGTCGAAGTATTATTGATTCAATGAATTTTCACATAACCAATATAAATATAATTGATGATATCCGAATGGCGTTATTAAAGGTCCATCAAACCTTTTTGATAAACAATATATCTAAAATAATAGACGGTTTAGGATTTCTTAATTCATTTGACGCAAATAATGACATATTTTTTAAAAGCTTCACTGATTTGGGGAAGTACCTAAACAACTTTGATAATAACCAAACGGCTTCTCTATTATACTATTTTACAATCCAAATAAGCCCATTAAAGTCAGAACTTAAACCTATGATTCCATATATTGCATCTAAAATTATAAACCATGAAATTAAATTTTAAAGAACTGCTAAAACTAACCGAATCTGGATTTATTCGAGTGGAGAAACATCCTACCGAAGATTTATACATCTTCGGATATTATTCTAATGAACCATATCCAAAAATAGAATGGACTCCACTTTCATCACTTTGTCGGGGATTGATCACCAATGGAAACGGAGAAATCATAGAACATCCATTCCCCAAATTTTTTACATTTAAAACATATTTATCTCCAAATATCGCTTTATTAAGTGATTCTCAGATTGTCAGCATTCCAAAATGCAAATATCGGATAACAGAAAAGATTGATGGCTCGATGGTAGTCTTGTATTGGATAGGAGATATTCCATATTGCGCCACACAAAGATCTTTTACGAATGTTAAGGCAAAGATTGCAACAGAAATATTGCATGAAAAATATACACATCTTTTTAATAAGCTAGACAAACGATTTACATATATTTTTGAAGCTGTTTATCCTGATACTTCGGTATTAGTTGATTACGGAGACACTAAAGACCTATTTTTAATAGGAATCATAGACAAAAAAAGTGGTATTCCTATTGAAATATTCAATACAGGATTCAAAACATGTAAAGATTTTACATCTAAGTATGCTAATGTAAAAAAACTTAACGAACTTTCTGCATTGAATATCAAAAACCAAGAAGGATTCGTAATATATTATGAAAACGGTCTTATGATTAAAATTAAATTCCCATGGTACATTGAAGCTCACAAAGCACTTGATTCAATGTTCATGATTGAAAAAAAATTAATTAATACTCACAAGGACTTACTTTATACCCAAGGAAAAACTTTTCCCAATATAACTGCTAAAGATGTTTGGAATTGTCTTAAATCAGGAGACACAGATCTCCTCCACATTAGAGCTAGAGTACCCTCATATTATAATATCATGGGGTTGGATTACTGGTTAACAACCTTAAAAAACGAAATTATACCTATAATCAATTCATCCTCGGAATGTCTATTTGACGAAGTATTTAATTTCAATGAACGTATTAAAAACCCCCATATACATGAAACAATAGTATGGAAATGGAAAAAAAGATACCTCTAATAAAACAGAACCCAATTTCTGCGGGTTTACTCGTTTATGATGACAACCACAATATTTTGTTAGTTAAAAATAAATTTAATTTTTCTAAGGGTCCCCTCTCCATTCCCAAAGGACATCTCAAGAAAGATGAAACACCTCTTGATTGCGCCATAAGGGAGACTTATGAAGAAACTGGTGTGTGGTTTGATAAAACACAAATAAGCTCTATTCCTTTTTTTTATCCTATACGAAGATATCATACAACATTATATATAGCATACTTTGTTGTTCATATCAAGTCTTGTTCCAAACTGTGTCTTAATCCTCTTGACCGAAATGAAATTGATTCTGCAGGTATATATGATTTTAAATATGCTATCCAAAATATAGAAATATCGCAAGCTCCATTATTACTTCATATAAAACCTCAATATTTAGATCATAGAGTTTTACATTGGCATATAATAAATGGTTATGTGAAATTCTCATCACATTCTACCAAAAATATTAGAATACTCACTTATACAGAGAAATGTAAACAATATGGATTCTGGAATGAATTTACACTTTGGTGTAGAGGTCTTATCATAGAAAATAATACCATTCTATATCGACCTTTAAAAAAATTTTTTATTTTGAAAGACATACCCGATTTCATATTAAATTCTTTTTTACCGCCATATACTATTAGCAAGAAAATAGATGGTACCCTCGGCATTCTATATTGGATTAACCAAATCCCCTTTATCGCCACTAAGGGATCCTTTCATTCACGACAAGCAGTAATAGGTACAAGAATACTATTTACAAAATATTATGACTCCATTGCAATACTTAATAAATCCTATTCATATTTTTTTGAAATAATATCACCTTTAGATCCTCATATCATAGACTACGGAAATGTTGAAGACATTATACTATTGGGAGCTTATGATAATAAATTATTCCGCGACATTCAATTACATGAATTATCAGATTTACCATTTAAGATTCCTGATACAATTAAAAAATATGATTATTTAAAATACACAAAAAAAGATAATAACAATGAAGAAGGTTATGTAATTTCTGATACAAACAATCAACGAATAAAAATCAAATTTCCAACATACATAAAAAAATATGAAACAAAAAATAGCATTTCTAACCAAGAGAGTTAGACCTATATTTATATTAATCGTCTCTTTTCAGATTATTGCCTCTACAAAAGCAGACACAATTTACCTTAAATTATCAGATGCAGAAAACATGTACTGGAGAACGTCCGTTTACAAAACTTTGACAAGTGATTCATGCATAAGATTGTTAAGTCACAATATATTTAAAACTACTACAAAACCAAAAATTCAGTTATCATCTATTTTACCCAATTATAATAGAAGTATATATTCTATTCTTCAACCCTCCGGAGATGAATTATTTGTACCAAGAGATTATTTTACAGCATTCTTAAAACTAAGTGCTAGCCAATTCATTCCGTTCACAGGTGGAACAATTGAAATAAACACCCAAGTGTCAATGCAAACAAATCTGGCGATAAAAACTAAACATATTCAATATTACCTAAACCTTTTTAATGTATCTTATAGGCAAAACTTATTTGGATTTAATGAATATCCATGGAATAGGAAAATTGAGAATCTAAGTATAAAAAATTTTTATCTAAACTACAAACAAAAAATTATTGAAATTCAATCAAGTATTAATTATTTGTATTTTAAACTAATGCAAAATAATTACCACAAAGAATTACAATCCAAGCATATTGAGCTAAAAACAATTACTCTCAATAATTCAAAATTAAAAAATTTGCATTCAGCCGCTTCGACTCAATTAGATGTAATTGATGCAGATATACAATTATTAAAAGCTATGAGTCCAATCTATGAAAACAATATCGAAAGAATAGCTGAAGAATTTAATACATACTTAGATTTAAAGAATGTTACAATTATAACAGATAAAATTGAAAACATACCACTTGAATGCGATATAAATTATCAATTAATTTACAATGAAACAATAAATAATACCTCAAAACTATATGAAGAAGAGCATATTAAGAAACAAAAGGAACTCGCAAAAATCAAAGCTCTAAAATTGCCATCCATTGGTTTATCGTTAGGGAGTGGAATTAATAATAGTTTTTTATCATGGAATAAATGCCTAAAAAATCTTTCACCTCAATGGAATGCTACCTTAACAATAGATTTTTCAGTATTTGATGGAAATGAAAATAAATTAAAAACACAAATCCTACTTAACGAATTATCAAAAATCGAAATCAGTATGAAACAACAAGAAACATTGGTTTCTCGGGAAATATCAAATTTTTGCAAAGAAATAACTGAAAAGATATATGAATATAGAGTATCTTTAAAGACACTCGGATTATTGGAAGACAAGCTCGATATCGTGACACAAAAACACAAACAACAAAAAATTGATTCAACACAAATCATTTTATGTGACATAGAATTATTAAAAGAGAAAATAAACTTAGTTACAATAATGCAAAAGATCCATCAATTAAGGTACAAGATAAAACAACTGTCACTTATTGACATTATTAATTAGGTAGTCACTATCTTAGAAACTGTTTAAATTTATTCCGAAATTTTTTTATAAAGATTCTTTCGGGAATTTTGAGGTTCTTTTTGGCTGCTTCCGCCAAGTTT
>CAJUDL010000045.1 GCA_910585285.1 uncultured Muribaculaceae bacterium | reverse complement strand
GAGCATCTGACTACGGATCAGAAGGTTGCAGGTTTGAATCCTGCAGGAGTCACAGAAAAAGCACTCACATTATGAGTGCTTTTTTTGTTTATATCTTTTCTTTATTGTTGAACCTCTTCCGGCTCTTCACTTTGGGGTAGAATGCGCCTCCCTGGGGTTGTGTTGATAATTAACGGAACGGTCTCAGCCGTAACCATACTTGTGTCGAGTCCGAAAGCTTCCTGATCCGTGATGCCCAGACGACGCAGGCGTTGGTGCATACGCATGATGAATGCTGACCAGCGGGGACAATTGCTTGAGGCGGAGAATATACGTCTGATGATTATGAACCGGAAGTCGCCGGGTATACCACGTTCTCTAAGAGAGGGGAAGCTGCTTCGCAGATCGAGTTTACTCTGACTCACAAGATCCTCAATGATCTGGCGTATGTATACGTTTATTTTGGGTTGCACTCTGAAACCAAGATTGATGTCGATGCGGTAGATTGTTTCCGGCACGACAACCTTGGCTGAATATTCCAACGTGTCGGGAGAGTCGACATGCGTAACGTGAACAAACCAATAATGATCTGCTCGCTTGGGTTGTTTGTTGATAATGGAATACAGAACCTTACTTTCAATCTTATTATCATCAGATGCCTGAACAAGGTAAACAAGATTGGAAGTATACTTCGGTATCTCGTCATCATGCTTTATTGCCTGTATGATATCCGTTGCTTTATCAAGGTCGTAATATTGAACGTATGACGTTCTCAGACGTATTGCCTTGTTCCAAATGATCATGATTGTCGCCACTATTCCGGCTATAAGAATGCTGAACCATCCTCCGTGGGTGAATTTGAAAAGGTTAGCAACAAAAAATATACCTTCGATAATTCCGAAGAAAACGAGGAATGCCGAGCATATCACGATATTTACGTTGAGACTCCGGAGATAAAATGTGAGCAATACAGTGGTCATCAGCATTGTGATTGTTATGGCAAGTCCATAGGCGGCTTCCATATGGCTTGAATCCCGGAATATCAGCACTGTGAGCAGGCATCCGGCAAGCAGTGACCAATTTACAGAAGGAATATATAGTTGTCCTTTTTCTCTTGATGGGTATTTTATCTTGAGCTTTGGCCAGAACACGAGATTCATTGCCTCCGAGAATATTGTGAAGGATCCGCTTAGCAAAGCCTGGCTCGCTATTATGGCAGCGCCGGTCGACATTATTACTCCGATTATTGTAAACCATGATGGCATGATGCCGTAGAATGGATTTATGTCAGCAGTATCTGGTGTGGCAAGAAGCCATGCCCCTTGTCCAAGATAATTCAGTATGAGCATGATCTTTACAAATATCCAGCTGACAGAGATGTTTTTACGTCCGCAGTGGCCAAGATCTGAATATAATGCCTCGGCTCCTGTGGTGCAAAGGAACACAGCTCCTAAAATAAGGAACCATTCCGGATTATTGCACAATAACTTAATTGCCCACCAGGGATTGAAAGCCTTGAATATTCCGGGCCAAAGATATATGTTCATTGATCCTAATATTCCGAGCATTAGGAACCAGCAGAGCATGAAAGGACCGAAAAATTTACCTATTTTCCCGGTGCCCATCTGCTGCATGATGAATATAAACAATATGATGATAACCACTATGGGCAGGATCGGCACATGCGGCATTATGATTCCGAGCCCTTCAATCGCAGATGTGACAGTTACGGCTGGAGTGATCACGCCGTCTGCCACAAGTGCGGCTGCTCCGATTGCCGCTACTACCCATAGCTTTTTGCCATATTTTTTTCTCAACAAAGCGAACAGAGCAAGTATGCCTCCTTCCCCCTTGTTGTCAGCCCGTAAAGCCAGCAAAACATATTTTATTGTTGTCTGGAGGGTTAAAGTCCAGATTACGCAAGAAACCGCACCTATTATATATTCAGGGGAGTATTGTGGATTCACCCCCGTGATAGCTTTCATAACGTATAGTGGAGAAGTACCGATGTCTCCAAAAACGATGCCGAGAGTCACGAGCAATCCCGCCATGGTGAGCCGGCGGATGGATGATTTGTCAGATGTTGTCGAGTTCATAATTATATAACAATCACATTTTGATTTATGTTTTTTCAGATATCTAACGCGTTGCTCTCTATAATATTTGTTAAATTTGCGTTTATTTTGGATTTTTGAAATTTGCACATGTTTAAGATCATCCTTATTATGGCATCCGGTATTTTAGCCGGCTGGATTCTGAGGGGGCGGAATCTCCGCCTCCTCGGAAAAATAATCTCCGTGCTCATCTGGATTCTGCTTTTTCTCCTCGGAGTGGAGGCAGGTGGCGAAGAAAGGATAGTAAAGGGGATAGCCTCGTTGGGGTGGGAAGCAGTGGTGATCACAATAGGGGGAGTGGCAGGGTGCTCATTACTTGCGTTGGGTTTATGGAGAATATCAAACCGACCATCGAATAGCACCAAAGATGAGGAAGGAGGGGTTGCGAAATGAAAGGTAGCCTTATAATCGTTGGATTTTTTATTCTCGGAATCATATTCGGTCTTACCGGATGGCTGCATATCGATGATTTTGGATTCGATGTCAGTTTCACGGCATTGGCTATGCTTATGTTTTGTGTAGGGATAAGTGTCGGCAGTGATTTTTCAGCACTCAAAAGTTTACGTACACAGCCTGGTATTTTACTACTTCTGCCTCTTTTAACTATTATCGGAACACTTGCTGGCTGTGCTGCTGTTTCTCTTGCATTCCCCCACAGATCTCTGACAGATATGTTGGCAATCGGTTCTGGCTTCGGCTATTATTCACTTTCAAGCATATTCATCACCGAATACAGAGGACCGGAACTCGGCACTGTTGCATTACTTGCCAACATTGCTCGCGAGATTATAACTCTTCTTGGTGCGCCACTGCTTTATAAATGGTTTGGTCCTTTGTCTCCTATTTCATCCGGTGGGGCTACTAGTATGGACACAACCTTGCCGATAATCACTTCCGTGTCGGGAAAAGAATTTGTGGTTCTCTCCATCTATCATGGATTTGTGGTTGATTTCAGCGTACCGTTTCTCGTAACATTTTTCTGTAGCTTATAAGAAACAATGCTTCGGTTATTTTTTTATGGCTCCATTGAGCCGTAAAAAATAACCGAAGTATTGATAAAAGGAAGCTGATTCAAAATTAGAGGCGTGCCATTCACCTTTATCCTATTCCCTATAACCTTTCACCTTATCGGGTACAGCCCGATAACTCGGAATTCTATCTTTCATTCGCAATAAGTTTCTCAACCTTTCCTCCGCATTTACGCACATACACCCCGCTTTGGGGTGCCTCTGCCAATCTCCTCCCCATCAGATCGTAATACTCATAAACTTTAATTCCCTGCTCAGCCTCCAAATCCTCAACAGCCGTCTCAACCTCGGATAAATCAACTACTTCATTATAATACAATCGGATTGCTAATAACTGATATTCACAGTTTTCATAAACCGTAGGTTTTAATTCAATCTTTAATTGAGTTAATGCATCATCACTATCGATAGTTCCAGAATTTAAAATATAAGATAGACTTGGATTACTTTTAAAAACTTCGGTTTGTATTTCGGCAAAACTTTTTTTTGCATTGATTGTCTCATTATTGTAAGTATTCATCAAAATATCATTACCATTACAAAATAACGAAATTCGATGATCTGTAGGAATTCCCTGCGGATATCCAATAAGCATTACCCTGAATACCTTCATTGCAAATCGAGGATTTAAATTTAGCACAATGGAACTTACTTTATATGGATCCCGATTTGTAACAAACCAGAGTCCTGCTCTTACATGGGTGCCAGGCTGCTTTAATTCTATGTTGTCACACGTAATATTTGTAACAAAATTATTATTAATATCTGGATTGGAATTCTCCTGTTTAATGAGTTCATATGCTTCTGTATTTTCACAAGATATTGATTCGATTGGTTCCTTTTTGAGAAAACTAATTGTAGTATAATCAGCTTTAGTTATATTACTGAATGCTAATAATCCTACTATAATAAGCAGTGCTTTTGTGTAGAAATGTTTCATAATTTAGGGTTGTTTATTTGGGTTTAGTAATTTTCGAGTATTGGAATTGATATAGTGGAAAAGTAGAGAATATAAGATGGCAAATTTGCTTAGAATCAATATATTCCGCACATGATCGCAACAAAGGTATTAAAACTATGTCATTATGCCAAATTTTTGACCATAAATTTTTAATAAAAATTACTTTTTTTACATTTTGAGGGTGGATTTTAGTCTATTTGAGTTTAATTAGAGTATATTTTGATCAATTGAAGATATATAAAACAGATAAGAGGCTGATTCTCAAAATCAGCCTCTTATCTGTTTTATTGCCTTTATGGGTTTCCCTTGAGTTTTTTTAGTAGCATGGTTCGCAGCGCTGGGAGGTGTCTCTCTGCGGTTCCGTTTAGCGAGCACTGCTCGCGGCTCCCCGTCCGCTCGTCCCGCGGGCGGCGTTCTGCCCCATTTGTCCTCCGTTGCGCTTGAGCGCTCAGCACCTTAGCGACCCGCGAAGCGCCAGTTTCCCTGCAAATCCCTGCCTTTACTTACCCCCTTCTCGCGGCTCGGTCAGGGTCGGAAGGATCAAAGATGAATCATAATCCTCTGGATTTCCAATAACCGATATATTTTGTAGCCACCTTTTCCCATGTATAATTATTCATTACCTTCTGATAATTATATTCGGTGATATTTATCCAGTCATATTTTTTGTTAATGCTATCATGAAATGCCTCTATAAGATCCGTTTCATTTTCCGGTTTTACCCAGATTGCTTTCCCATCTTCAAGCACCTCTCTATTTGATGGTATATCTGACGCGATGATAGGAAGTTTATAACTCATAGCCTCCAGTAATGAAATAGAAAGCCCCTCGATAGTCGAGGGGATGCAGAATGCAAAAGCATATTTTAAGAGAGAATTTTTGTCTTCACCATAAACGGCATCAGTAAATATAATGTCTGGTTTTTCTTGACCAAGTTGATGAAGATAATCAACATATTGAGGATCCGATGGATTATTACCTGCTATAACGAGTTTATAACCATCTGTCTTAGCTAATTTAAAAGCTCTTATCAAATAATCAGGATTTTTGTCTTGAACTAACCTTGCAAGAAAAAGGAAATACCTATGTTCCTTAAGATTAAATTTTTTAAGGATTTCTTTATTACTTGACTCAGGAGGTAGATTTATAGCAGTGGGAATTGTTTCGGCGTATCGGTTATAGTGCTCTTTAAAATATTTGCATTGGTCTTCACTGCACATGATAAGATTCCTATTTAGATGGGCTGTAAACCATTCCATAAATCTCAAAATCTTCTGTTGCTTAGGCGAATATTTACTGCGCTGCCATTCCAGTCCATGTCCTTGCATTAAACTTTTAATGCCGAAAATAGATGCTAAAGGACTTGCCAAAGAAGGAGGCCATGCATTGTAATGTATGGCATTTACATTCTTAATTTTAAATATAACTTTTATAGTCGCCTTCAATCCTAACCACGGTTTGCACAGAAATCCATTCTTAATTGATTTCTGGTGAATCACCCGGAATCCGTTGAGCCATTCCTCGCCGTTATGGTCACTCTCGCAGAATACGATGGGTTCATGACCCATCTTCACTAACTGCGTGGCAAGATTATACATATAGTTCTCTATGCCGCCGAGCTTGTGGATGTTCCGACCGCCTATAAAAGCTATCTTCATAAATCTTTATAATTTCTTGATAAATCGAGCAGGTACCCCTCCCCATAATTCTCCGGAGGGAATATCTTTTGTTACCACAGATCCTGCGGCAACCACAGAATTAGGTCCTATTGTGACAGGTTTGGTGACTATAGTTCTTGCTCCGATAAAAGAGTTGTCATTAATAGTGATATGACCTTTGTGCCATCTGATATGCCCATCCTCATTAATTTCCATGTAGTGAGTCAGAAACAGGCACCCGGTAGTGATATGCACGTGATTGCCAATCTCAATCTCTTCAGGAAAAACCGAATCAAATTTGACATCTGAACCAATATAGATATTTGGTGATTTGTAACTATTAGATTGTCTGATAGTTACCCCCCCCCATTTGAGAAATCTCCATCTCCAGCAGCCTAACATAGGCAAATTTGCGGCTGCCCGAATTGAATATTTCAATATATCAGATAATGACTTGTATCCTATTTTCATCTTCCGTCGTTTTGATGTGGATTCTTATTGCCTAATCCCTGGAGATCGTTGCTCCCGACATGATAAAATGGGATGCATGATGTATCAACTTTGCCTCCACGCATGACCTTGAGTTTGTTTTTAAGCACCCATGGAGCTATTTTCTTGATATATTTCATCATTACCGGAGAGGCGGAGCCTACCATCCAGCAGCTTTTGGGGCATTTCGCAACTTTTTCCCTTACCTCTTTCGCTTTTTCGCTGTTCCAGATCTCCATGAAATCCTTTGCATCATTAAGATTTCCCATTGTGTCAAACCAACAGCTTTCCTCCATGCCATTGCAGGGAAGCACGTTTCCAAAAGGATCAATGAAGAAATTCTCAGTACCCGCCTCGCAGGGGAGCATGCGTCTTCCGCCCTGTATGTAGTTTATGAGTCCGAGGTTGAAGAATGCGCGGAACCATGATTTTGGATGGTTTTCCTTCATTAGACGCTGTATCAGTTCATCAAAGTTACTGCATACCTCATCCTTGTTTGTAACCTGATTGTCATACTTATGGAAATAGAATGAATTGTGGAATGATGCTGTCGCAAACTCCATGCCGAGGTTCCTGTTGAGCTCGTAGAGATTGAGCATATCCTCGGAATTGTTGTTCGAGACAGTGATTCCGAATCCAATGTTCTTTATGCCCATTCTCTTCAATTCCAAAAGTGTGCGCAAGCCTTTGTCGAAACCGCCCTGCCGACCTCTCAACTCATCATTCTTGCAGGATAAGCCCTCAATAGATATGCGGTAACCAACCTGAGGATATTTCTTTGCCATGGCAAGTATTCTGTCTGAGAAATAACCGCTTGTTGAGAATACAATTGTCTTTGTTTTTGTCAGGAGGATTTTAACAATTTCCTCGATATCCTCTCTTACAAAAGGTTCGCCGCCCGTAATGTTTACGACCCTTAATCCTTCCGGCAGTTTCTTAAGCAATTCGGGTTTGAATTCTTCCTGCTTACTGGTCGGGTTATTCCAGATGTTGCACATCTTGCAACGCATCGGACATCTGTATGTCACTATTATTGAAGCGTCCATATATTTTTAGTCTTTGTTATTTACTTAATTCTTTATATAATTTGAATAGTCTTTTAGCAATGGAATCCATGTCGAGTTCTTTTTCGATGATTTTTTCTCTGGTTTTAATTTCTGAATCAGAAGACAAAACCTCGTTGGCAAGTTCAGCCAAATCCTCTGCCTCAAGTTTGGAACTCATCTTACATTCTTTTACGCCTTCAAAAAGATCGGGGATATTCCCAACAGGAGTTGCGACAACAGGAACATTGCATGCCATGCATTCTTTTACTGCATTTGGCGATCCCTCCTCATCTGATGAAAGAAGATACATGTCGCAGGCATTCATCCATACGGGCACATCTGCTCTAGCAGTTTTTGTCATCACCAACGGTTCAAGATTCTGATACCCGTATTTATCCTTGAGGATCCTTAACGTTTCATCAAATCTGTCTTTACGTTTCTGTGTCCTGGCTTTAAATGTATTTGAATCTACAAAAAGGATATAACGTTTGTCTTGATCTAATCCTAATTTATTTTTGCATTCAGTTTTATCAAGAGGTTTGAAAAACTCCATATTCACGCCATTGGGCAGATAAACAAACTTTTCTTTTTGATTTTTAAGTTGTTTCTTTACTATTATCTTCGCGAATTTCGGATATAGCTTGCCGGTGAATTTTTGATCCGTGCTTCCGGGTGTTTCTGGATCAATTTGAAGAGACATAACTGTATTCCGGTTGTTTAGACCTCCGGCAATCTGTAATATCAATCCTGATAGCACATTATGACAATGTATCACATCATATTTATGGGTTAGCAAATGAAAAAATAGTTTCATTGCCGTGCGCAGGTGAATAAAAGTAGCGCTGAATTTTATCTTAGGATTACTTCTGAGACCATTAGAAAATATAATGGTATTTTCTACGCCATATTTTTCAACTGATTCAACTTGTTCCTTCATGAAAATTCCGAAAATCGGATTTTCCTTACAAGGATAGTTGGTTGTTATTTGTAATACCTTCATGATGATTTATTTGATCTTAAAATATTCCTTGAACCATGCGACAGTGCGGTCGATGCCTTGCTGCAGAGGGGTGGCAGGTTTGAAACCGGTGGCTTCGCCTAAGGCGGAGGAGTCTGCGTAGGTCTGGTAAACATCACCGGGCTGCATCGGGAGGAAGTCTTTTTTCGCCTCTCTGCCAATCGCATTCTCGATGCATGCGATGTAGTCCATAAGTCGCGTGGGATGCTGGTTGCCGATATTGTAGACGCGATAGGGCGCAGGAGATGTGGCAGGATCGGGATTCTCCTCGTCCCATTCAGGATTACCTTGCGGTATTACATCGCAGATCCTCACCACGCCCTCAACGATATCATCTATGTAGGTGAAGTCGCGGAACATATCTCCGTTGTTGAAGACCTTGATGGCGCGATCGTGAAGGATTGCATCCATGAAGAGGAATGGCGACATGTCTGGACGTCCCCACGGACCATACACAGTGAAGAACCGCAAGCCCGTAGTAGGAAGGTTGTAAAGCTTTGAATAGGCGTGAGCCATCAGCTCATTGCTCTTCTTCGTTGCCGCATAGAGCGATACGGGATGCGCGATACTGTCATGTTCCGAGAAAGGCACTTTTCCGTTGAGACCGTAGACGCTCGAAGACGAGGCGTAGACAAGATGCTTAACATTGTTGTGTCGGCAACCTTCAAGGATGTTGATGAATCCGTCAACATTGCTTTCCACATATGCAAGAGGATTTGTGATGGAGTATCTGACTCCCGCCTGTGCTCCAAGATTGATCACGATGTCGAAACCGCCGTTGGCGAAAAGCATCTGCATGGCATGGGTGTCCTCAAGGTTCATGCGAATGAATGAGAAGTGGGGATATTCAGCACTTTGCGCGAACTTATACCACTGCACATCATCCTTTGCTATTCCGAGGGTATTCAGACGCGCATACTTGAGCTCAGGATCATAATAGTCGTTGATATTGTCAAGACCGACTACGTCGTCTCCCTTATCAAGAAGACGACGACAGAGAGCGCAGCCGATAAAACCGGCAGCGCCCGTAACCAATATTTTCATAAGTGAATTTGAGTTAGAGAAGCAAAAAGTAAAGATTAAGAAGAGAGGTTAGAAGTAATTAGTAGTAATAGGTGATAAGACATGAATATGGCTGCAGTTTCTCCAAGTGAGACTGCTGCGTCAAATTGTAGCTGCTGTTGCTCGCAACTGCAGCATAGGTCATAGGAATTTTTAATTTGTTTGTGCGACAGTTGCAAGCAACAGTCGCTCCGAATAGATGCTAAGCGTTTATCACGCGTCCCGGATAAGCTTCGAGAGCTTTCCCAAGTATGAAAAGGGCGCGGGATAATTCTTCGCGGCTATGTACATAAGCTATGCGGACTTCATTCTTACCTTTTCCAGGCGTTGTGTAAAACCCGGAAGCAGGGGCGAGAAATACTGTTTCTCCTTCGTAGGAGAATTCTTTAAGACACCATTCGCAGAAGCGGTCGCTATCATCAATTGGCAGCTTGGCTACCGTATAGAAAGCTCCCATCGGAATAGGAGAGTAACACCCCGGGATGCGGTTGATGCCGTCAACGAGGAGATTGCGTCTCAGAAGATACTCATTATATGTGTCAAGCATATACTCTTTTGGAGTATCAACGGAAGCTTCCGCCACGAGTTGTCCGAGTAAAGGAGGGCTCAGTCGTGCCTGACAGAATTTCATTACATTATCATGAAACTCCTTGTTTTTCGTTATGAGCGCGCCAATTCGGATGCCGCATTCATTGTAACGCTTGGAGACAGAGTCAATGAGAATAACCTGATTCTCAATGCCCGGCAGATGGAGAGCTGAAATATATGGAGCACCGGTATAGCAGAATTCACGGTATACCTCATCGGAGAATAGGAAAAGGTTATATTTTGCAACCATATCCCGGATTTGCAGCATTTCCTTCATGGTGTAGAGATATCCGGTAGGATTGTTGGGGTTGCAGATGAGGATACCCCTTGTTTTAGGAGTCACTAATTTCTCAAATTCTTCAACTGGGGGTAATGAGAATCCGGTTTCGATAGAGGAGGGGATTGACACGATCTTCGCCCCGGCAAGAATTGCGAAAGCCATATAGTTGGCATATGCAGGTTCGGGAACAATTATTTCATCACCCGGGTTGAGAGCTGCCATAAACGCGAAGAGCACAGCCTCCGAGCCGCCTGATGTCACGATGATCTCATCTGTTGAGACATCGATATTGAATCTTTTATAATATTCCGAAAGTTTCACACGAAGAGAAAGAAGACCTTCCGACGGGCTGTATTCAAGCACATCGCGGTCGATATGGCGCAATACCTCTAAAGCTTGTGGAGGAGTGGGTATATCCGGCTGACCTATGTTGAGCTTGAAAACCTTAATGCCTCGTTTGGCAGCTTCGTTGGCAAGTGGTACAAGACGCCGGATAGGCGATGCCGGCATTTCAATTCCTCTTTCAGATAACTGGGGTGTCATTATTCGGGGTAATTATCTATTTTCGATTATATGAATTGAGGAAAGAGAGTGTAAAATTATAAAATATGATAATTACTGCCAAATATGGCAGTGGTTTTTTCAATCTTTTAGCCGCGACGAGCAGTGCTCGCTGAACGGAACCGCAGAGATATGGCATCTAAAAGAAATAGAGCTTTTGATTAGGCGAGCTTGCTGAGCAAGCTCATTGCTCCCTCTTCTGTGGCGATGAATTCCGCCAAGGAATTCATTTCGAGGCAGACCTCTCTTCGCAAAGATTCTTTACGGGTGTTATATTCTGCAGGTGCTATCAAAAGGAGTCTGCCCTCCGAGCATAGTTCAAATTCTTTTCCTTCCGGCTTGTATCTCTCGGGAAAGCCATTTTCTACAATGCGGATAATAGAAGCACCTCTCTCAATACCGTTATCGCGAATCTTCTTCTCTTCTTTACTGATGAAAGGAGACACAAGCACTCCGCCTCCCCGGATGGCTTCTTCCCATGATCTCTTGCGTTTCAGCATTTCCTCCTCGGAAAATTTGGAGCTAACCCTCACGCATTCCCTCACGGGATGACGCAACAAAAGGAAATTACCGAATATGCTGAATTCCTTATCGCCAATTTTTATTCGTCCACTCCTTGTGAAAAATTCATTATAACGCGATTTTAGCAGGAATCTCCTTGGATTGTCGTTGACATATCTCTTGAACGTTGCCAACTGACCGGTTTTCATCACAATTTTATCATTGAATCCTTTGTGGAATAAGCTGAGGTTATTCAATGCGATTTGCGAATCGGGGTATTCGGTTTTGTAAGCACGGGTGGAATCGGATTTAAGCTTTCTCACAATCTTGCCAAGATGGATATCAGTCTTCTCACGCACAAACAAAACCAGGTGCACATGATCGGGCATAACGCAGTAATTGCAAATCTCTACATGTGTGAAACTCTTAGGGAGATCCAAAATTGACTGACGAATCAATTCCCCGATGGGATTGAGATTATTGAATACCGAGACGTTGTTATTAACGATGCTTCCTGTGATCTCAGAGAAGATGGGAGCTTCTTCCGATTTATTGAAGGTGATCATATAATAGCATCGTGAAGTGTAATCATGCCAGCTTGCGCGAAGATAATAATCGGGATGGATTCGGGAGAGCTTTCTGAAAGGCATAGACGAAAGATTTGGATTATTGGATATGAGACAAGGAAGCCGCGAGCAGTGCTCGCTAAACAGAACCGCACGCGCTCGCAAGCCGTAAGCGATTTTGCTGCGCTAAGCAGAATCAAAGCTCGCTCTATAAGCGAAGCGATTTTTGGTCTATAAGCGAAGCGATTTTTGCTCGCTAAGCTGAATCAAGGCTCGCTCGCTAAGCAGAAGCATATTTCATTCGCGAATTTAATAATTTATTTTCAATAAATTATTAAATATGATCCAAATTTGCAGAATTGCAATATATTTCTCAAATTCAATTTCAGCAATCATCTAAAGAGCCCGATGATAATTCTTCTCAAGAGCCGGCAGATTAAGAGCCAACGGATTGATGGTGCCATCTCTGCGGTTCCGTTTAGCGAGCATTGCTCGCGGCTCATCTGTCCGATATAGTTTTAGAAGATCTTTAATTCTTTCCCGCTATCCATTAACTCGTGGATGCAAACTCGTATGCTATTTTTAGGAGAGGAGTCGCTGAATAATCGGGATAAGCTGGCGGAAGGTGACGGGTTTATAGACCGTTTCGATGTTTTCGGGAATTCCGTTCTGTCTCAGTCCTTCTGCAATCTTCGAGTTGCCGGTGAGAATCACTATCCTCTCTTGTGGGAAATGGTCGTGTTCCAGAATATGCCGGATAATACCGAACCCATTCATCTGCGATCTTTCAGCCAAAGTTATGTCTACAAAGATCAGATCGTAGGTGTTTGACAGGTTCTCAAAATCGATATCCTGCGATCTCGGAACGTATGTAAAATCCAGCCTATCCTGAAATCCTATGGCGTTTGCAAAAGCAAACGCGGATTCTATCGACTCGCGCTGGTCTTCAATTATCAGAATCTTTTTCTCCTCCATAGGCTTCTACCGGAATTTGAATGAATATTTTTAGGCGAGTTTCGGTCTCTGTTTCGGGTATATATTCCTCTGCTCTGATTATAAACCCGTAACGATGAGCTATCTCTTTTATACTTGCAGTGCCGTGTGTCTTCTTTTGCGTTATGCGTGATTTGACATTCGGGTCGTTAAGGATGCCGATGATGCTTTTGTTCGGATTCTTTTGCCATCCGTTGGTGAATTCAAAACTTACCGTTTTGTCGTCAGCATTGAGAGACACATCGGGATTGGCTCCGTATTTTTCCATATTGCTTATTATGTCCGTGAAGAAAACACGTAGATCATCCATGCTGCAATTTGCGACCATTACATTATCTGGAGCTTTCTGAATCGTTCTTATGGTTATGCCCAAATGATCCTCCGCCGATTCCGAGACCATGATGAATATTGCTTTGAATGGTATGTTCTTTTGTTCCGGCTCAGGGACAGAGTCCAGATTGGAGCGCAGCTGTCTGTTGGCATGTTGTTTTATATCTTCAAAATCCTTGGCTGCGCTTTTAAGGTTCTTTTTAACTATTGAGTCAGGAATCAGATTCTTTTCAGAATCCGGAAGTTTCATATATTCAAGGAGGTTGCCTATCGAAGACAGCTTATTCCTTATAAAATGCATTGTTCCTATGGCGTCGTCTATGATTTCTTTGTTGGCCTGTAGTCTCTCGAAGTCACGTGTCCTTGATTTATTCAGGCGGAAAGTGAAATCAAGCAGGTTGACGATTCTGCCTGAAACTCCCTGCAAAAGTTTTTTTAGTCCGCTGTTAAATGGGATCAGGCTTATGGAAGAATCCGAATAGGTATAGACTACAATATATTCATTATCATTGAGTTTGTGACTGAAAATCAAATTGTAGAAATTAACGTTTTCTCCAGCTATCCTGATGTTTTCTTGAAGATATCTTACAGATTTATTTTTATCCAGCTTATCCCGAACCTCATCATCAATGTAAAGTTGTCTTTCCCATTTGAATTCGGATGAGTTTATTAGAAAATAATTGTTGTTTTTACGGATATAAGTCGAAATCTCAATGAAATCCTGTTTGCTTGTAACTCTGTTGAGATCATTGAGGATCGGTTGATAAATCTCGTGAGGTTTGTGTGTGGTATCTTCGTTGGAGAAATAATCGTCGATATGCTTGAAAAGTTCCTCTCCAAGCGACATCCATTTCTTGCGCCATTCAAAGTTGATGCTGATGAACCCTAAAATGAAAATCGGGAATATGACTGAGGATACGACCTTTATTCCCCATAGGATACCGGCAGAGACCATGGCCAGGATCATATTTTCTACCAGTATCACATTCCGACCGGTATATATAGTGGTTGATATAAGCGGAAAAAGCAGAAAGAACGAGTTGAGAGGCATTCCCGGTGCTTTTCCCAAAAGCGCGATGAGGATAAGGGAATAGTCGAGCCATGGTCTCAGTGCCCATAATTCTTTTCCTACACATATGAATCCGAGCGGCATATATATAAGCCCGGCGATCAGGTAAATATACCAAGGCCATATGTTCTCTTTCAGCAAGACAGCTGCAATGAAAAGCCAGATCAGGCAGATCTGGTTTAACATAAAGCTCAATGGAGCGAATCTGTCAACCGGTTTCCAGTTATTCATATGAGAGTCTGGCGAAGTAGTCGATGATCTTCTGGTAAACGAAATTTGCTATGAAGAAGAGGAAAAAGAGTTTGCCGAGGCAATATGCTGCAACACCACCGAAATTGAGAGGTGTTATGACAGGAGTGTCCGTGTCAATATCAAATAGAATAATCAGAGCATTTGCGAATATGTTAAGATACCGATTTCCTGATATGTCTTGAAGAGATTTCTCAAACCATGCCATACCATCACAAGGGGCGTTCAGCATTATGAGGCAAGGCACAACGAGTATCAACAATATGAGGCTGAACAAATACCAATAATTCGATACTACCTGATGACAGAAATATCCCAAATGATTTCTTGAAACTCTTAGACGATCAATTTTTGCCTTTTGAAGAGCTGTCTCGGCGGCGGATATATCATAACCATATAGGTTCGCTGTTCTGATAAAACAGCTGTACAAAGCGACCTGTTTGTCTGGGGTAAAGTCCTTGATCACAGAATCGAATGCATCGAATCTTGGCATATCGTAGCCGAAATCCATCGAATCGCAGTCTTTGTAAGCGAATTTGATCCATTGTTTCACATCAACATAAAGCGGCGTGTGAAAATCAGTAATCCCGAACTCAGACTTCAATGCGATGATGTTTGCATATACCTGGTTTCTGTCGTTATGCCTGTTTTCCAGCTTTTCGTATTCCGACAGCAGCGTTCCCTTGATGATATCCGGTTGAAGATTCTGAGGCATGATTGGTTTTGAACTATATACATTCGCGGATTATGATATCTTCATTCGAATGCACTTACAATGATGGTATCTTTAACATTTCACCGAGTTTGAAATCCCATTCGTCTGGCTCGAATTTTACCAAACCGCTAAAATGGAAGAAGGTCATTTCTCCAACGTAGATGATGCCGTTTACGTTAAAGAGATCCACTCGAACATGAGGGAGACATTTGGATAATTCTCTTGCAATCTCAATCATTTCTTCAAACTTAGGCGGTTTGCTTATTGGTTTCTTTGAGTTTGGATGCCCATTGATAATAGGGAGGTGGTTGAATTCAAGATCAAAGAAATCAAAATTTGGCTCATCTTTTATTGCTCTATCTGTTGCTATGAAAAGAAGTTTTGGCTCCCCATTAAAACAGAAAAATTTATAGTCTTTCAATTCTATACCGCTTTCATCAACCATATATTTTTCAACAATAATCTTTCTGGGGACATTCTTATATGGCCATTCGCGGCTACTTAGGTAATAATCACCCTTTAGTGCTTTTTCGATTGTTTTGCGAGCCTTTTCTATGTCGAATTTTTTCTTATCCTGACAAATTACGACACCGCAATTATGAGTACATTCCCTTTCTCTCTTTCCTTATGCGCCATATCTGGATGTTCACCTATTCGTCAGTACAAACGCCTTGTAGCGGACATAAAAGCTTTCGAAGTCTGTGCTGCTGTAAATATTATATAATTTTGTTAGCTGCGATGTTATTCATGTTGATCTGATTTGTATTTGGACGTTTTTTAGTAATTGGTTATTTTATTGATATTCCAATAAATGTTTTAAGAAATTTGATATTCGTTTTTTCAACTATCATTGCGCATAACACAGGAATATATATTCCAAGGATTACACATAATAGATAGAATACTGGATAACTATTCGTAAAATAAAAGCGATTAAATATTATTTTTACTAACATTTGTACGAATATTCCTATTAAGAATATCTGATACGTGTAGTTTCTGAATGAATCAAACACATTAAAGGTAATTCTTTTCTCTACAACTATTGCCAATCCCCAGAATAATAAAGATCCGAATAATTTAGTTCCAAATGGGAATGGATATACAAACGAAAGAATTGTAATAATAGCGGAACATCCTATTGTAACTGGATTTGCAACTGAGTTTTCTAATCTATAATGAGCAATAAGCATGCCGACATAGAAAAATACAAAATTGGGGACAGCTTGGTTAAATGCCAAGAAAGAAGTTAGATCTCCAAACTTAATAAAGAACAGACTAATCGCAACCAATAATGTGATGATCGAGGTAAATTTATTTTTCAGTAAATATTTATACACTGGGAATAAACAAAAATATATAAATATCACCCCTATAAACCACATCTCGCGCAGCGGACCATCGTATGGGAATAAATAGCTGCAGACAAGTCCTTTCGGTGTCAATTCAACTTGACGGTCAACGTCACTTGGCACGAATATTTTTATTACCAATGCCAACGTAATAAAAACCAGATAAGGGATTCCAAGATGGATCAACTTTTCTTTTATTGTTTTACTCCAAGTCCATTTTTGATTTATTATTCGTGTTTTATAGAATAAATAGCCGGAAATCATTATGAATAATGGCATATGAAACGAATAGGCGAAAGTTTGTAAAACATTTGCAAAAGTATGAGATACCATATCAGTTGCTGTAAAAGCATTATTCTCACGAAGTGGTGAATGTCCTATTACAACCCATAGCATTGCCCATGCTTGAAGAATGAGAAGCCATTCAATTTTTTTGCGCTTTTCGACCATATAATTTTTTAATTATGATGTTAAACAGGATTTGTTATATACCCCTCTGTGGCGTCGGCTTTATATTTTATAATACATGGATTGCCTATTACTACTGAATGATCTGGTATATCGACATTGACATAACAGTTGGGAGCAATCAAAACATCATTTCCTACATGTATTTTCCCTACTATAACTGCATTGATTCCAATCCAAACATTATTCCCAATTACGGGTACTCCTGCTCGACTGCCTCGATTAGTCTTACCTATTGTCATTCCTTTGTTGAAATTACAATTAGAGCCTATAACAGCATCTGAATGTACAGTAATGTTGTATGGATGACTAATATATAATCCCGGTCCAATTTGCGCTTTAGTTGAAATCTCTATTGAAAATGGAAATCTCGTAATTCCGTACATGATTTTATAAAATTTTTTGAACAATGGGCTTTTTGAATCGTGAATTTTTCTAAGCCAATATTGGTAAACAGGAAGATGTCCTCTTCGTTTTTTGTCGGATTCCCAAAGTGTCATATGTTTAAGAATTCAATTTAAATAATCTATAAGGAGTTGTTATTTGATATTAGATCAATCAGTTTATCAAGATCTTCATGTTGTTTTTTTGTAATTTCATCAAATCTTTTTAGTGATTTTTTAGAGTAAGCTTCTCTTAAAGATTGATCTTGCATTTGAAGCATACGGTTCATTATTTCTTCAATGGAATAAGGACAGAAATACATAACCGCATCTCCACATATTTCCGGAATAGATGTTATAGCGGAGGCAATAACGGGTGTCCCATATTTCATTGCCTCAAGTGGGGGATATCCGAATCCTTCATTTAATGAAGGGTACACCAATATTTGGGCATTTTTATATAATGATTCAAGTTCGTTATCTTCGACATACCCTTTAAAGATGATTGATTGTGGATATTTGAATTTATATTTAATATCGTTCTTATGTGCACCGGTTATTACAAGATCAATATTTGTCAAATAGCCCATAGATTTTAATCTTTCAAATGCAATTATTGCTCTAATAGTATTTTTAACCCACCTATTGCCACTAACAATTAGAAAATATGGATTAATAAATTCTCTTGTTGGGATATCTATGTTATTGCGTGCTGTTGAAGGTGAATATAAAGTATGTAATTTGATATTGTTAGATTTTATTTCCGGGAAAAATGTGATTAACGCATTCTTGGAATGATTTGATACTGTAATAATTTCCGTGTTTGGATCACTGAAATACTTTGAAACATATTCTTTTCTACTTCTACAAAGAAATAAGTCGGATAAATAAAATTTCAAAATCTCTTTAATTTTTCTGCTAAATTTGTATTTATAAAATAACTGATATTTATCTTTGGGTGTTTCAAATATTCGTAAACCGTGTATCGTAATAATTTTATAGCAATTAATATCGAATATGCCATTACCATCTAATGGTGAGTAAATTGTATCGATACTATTTTGGGTTACTATTTCTTTTAACTTAAATTTATTTATATCAAACAATTGAATATTGTTTTTACAGCATAAATTAATAATATCAGGATTTATCCAACGATTAGAATCATAGTAGCAATTGAATGTAATTTTTTTTTCAATCAAACGTCGGAATATTGTTTCTCCATAAATTCCACCACCATGCCTTTTTACATTTGCTATCGCTTGAATAGATGTTAAGTCGAAAAGTAACATATTATAATCCCAGTTTATGATAAATATTGATAAAGTACAGTCTTATGTTGATAAGATTTGAAAAAACTTTCATAATAATATCCTGAACAAAATTTATACTATAATATTTTCTAAGTAAATATCTTGCTGAATTGGAAGAACAATTTATTATAAATCTTGAATTGTTTTGTTTTGTAGTTGTTGCGCCTAAATGTATGCACTTGAGATTTGTATTAAGATAATTTTTGAGTCCTAATTTTTTAATCTTTTTACTAAGAATGTCCTCTTCATAATAAAGGAATGTATTTGGATCGAAGCCATCAATTTGTTGGAATAATGATTTTCGAGCCAGCATACAACTCCCGGATGGTAAATCAATTTTCATTAAGCCTGAATTAAGCTTAATTGCTATTTTCTTCTTTTCTGAAATTCTAAATGGATCAGCGGGGAAAGGAATGTGTAATTTAATTATTTCATTTGCTGTCAATTCACGACGTGCGCAATTTTTATCAATCTCTTTAAGTCCTTTCTTAAATAGAACCGGACTAACAATTCCCGTATCATCTCTAAGATTTTTTAATAGTGTCGGAATTATGTCTTCAACAAATAAGATATCACTATTAAGTATCATAACATGGCTAATATCAGGATCTTTGTAAGCAACTTCTAATCCAATATTATTTCCACAAGCATATCCCTTGTTTTCAGCGGCTAATATGAGGGTTGCTTCTTCGATGGAATTATTATGATTATATATTAAATCTGATTCTTTTAATTCAGGAAATAGATTCAGCAATCCTGATTTCAGTTTGTCTATTGCTTCCTTATTGGTTGAAGCATTATCAACGATAATAAACTTTACTTCAGCCGAATTATATTGTAAAACAGATTCAATACAATTTAGTGTATCTTCCCAGTTATTATATTCTAAGATTATAATGCCCGTTTTTCCCATAAACTAAATATAGTATCATTGATAAGGATATTATCTGATAATAATATAAAATTTGTCCTGATGCAAATGATGTGGCAGCAATTAGCAATAACCAAGCTGTAATCCAAAATTTATTATGATTTAATGAATATCTAATGGTCTTAATGAATATTAGTATTAATCCGATTGTACCTATAATACCATAATAAAAATAAAACCCTGCCCATCCAACGTCGGTGGGATATAAGCCCAAACCTCCTAATTCTGCATTGGTATGCCTATCTATTTTTCTACCCCATTGGGTCTTTTGTAGAACTGGGACTCCATTCCCAAAGATTTTTGTAATTATTGATTCTTGAGCATCTTCTGTATAGTATTCCCATGCTTTCAGGCGAATGTTGTTTTCCATGCCATCAGTGCGTTCGGCTTCTTGTTCAGTAGTCTCTGTTATTACCTCGACAATAGGAAGTTGAGGAACAATGGTGATACAAATGGCGCATATAAATATCGCTACAATTATTTTTTTTGCTCCATGAGTATTGTAGAGATATAATAAAGTCCCTAAGATAAAACTTAATATTATGACTTGACGAGTAACGGAAAGAATAGCCATTGTTCCATAAACTATAATCCATAAAGCTGTATTTTTTGACAAACCATTTTTTGCGGCTTTTTCTATGTAATAAAAAAACATTAAAATTTGGAGTTCTATAAATGGAATCCACATACGAAGCATGCCAGCCCTATCTCCACCTCCTTTAGTCCCAAATATGATATTGGGGTAAAATATTCGATTAATAACATACACAACTATTCCTAAAATAGCAAGTATTTTTATCAAGTCCAGTAGCTTAGATTTAGGAATATTGAGTTTATAGAATATAAAAAAACATGAATAAGCGAATATTATTGGCAGAAGTGTTATTAATGCTGTAATTGCCCCTTGACCATGGATTAAGATAGTAATTAAATATCCTGTGAATATTCCGCAATAAAGGAGGAAAAATCCAAATTTGGGATAATTCTTGAGTTTGGGATTCTTATTGAAGAGAAGAATAACCGAAACTAAACAGCAACTAAACAAGAATAAAAACTTACTTAATTGATCATTAATTGCTCCAAATGGATTGAAGAAAGCTACTGCTGATAGAGGGATTAGTGCTGCTAAATATGTCTTTGTTTTAGTTGTCATTTGGATTTTACAGAATAGCATCATAAGCTACAATGTCGTGTGTAATATGGAAAATATTAGTTTTACAACACAGACAAGATTTTCCTGATTATTCTAATGTATTAAGTGTCTCAATAGAGGATGCTTTTTGCAGAGGATCCTGGCGGCGATAGAATGCTTTATGGCTATAACATGATTACGAAACATGCTATAGTTATTATCATTTGAGACCTTGTAAACTGGTAAATATTTAACTTTAAGATTTTTTTGTCTAACGAACACAATGAGCATTCTTTCCGACATATATCCAAAAATTCTTGCCTGATCTGTATATTCAGAAATCTTTACTCTTTTCTGAACTTCAAATAATATTTTGAATAACCATTCTGAATACTCTTCAAAAATTTCATTCTTGGTTATGAACATATTGTAATGAGATAATTTATTATTACGGTGTATTACCTGATAAAAAGAGTCATCATACTCCGGTGAAATCTGGTGGATTACCTGTTCTAAAATCTTTATGTCATTTTTAATGTGCTCACAGGAATAGTCGGTAAAGAGGCTATAAGGATATATGTTGGGCTTCGCAAGAATTATGTCATATTCATTTAAAATACGCTGGATAGATGATATGTCATTACTGCTTTGGATTGTTTCCTCATCTACATTCAGAAAAGATGTGCCATAAGGTGTTTTTTTGTTGAATGCAAAGTATCTTCTGTAATGATTCAGACCAACATATTTTGAATGTTTACAATTTTTCCAATACCAGTAATGAGCGGTCAGTTCGCAGAAATTAGGATTCAGTTCTGAAATATTATCGCCTTCATCATCACCTTGGATACCTAAATCCAGTTCGGGATGCAGCGCCTTGCCTACCTGAATTGGAAGAAACCCAGGTCCGTCATAATAATAATCCTTTTTATGGCAGCAGACCAATATAGTCACATCCTCATTACCACTTGACTTCTTCATCTTATTTCCAATATTTTAAAACCTGTTGGATTATGGGCGCCATGTCGTAGTATCTGTACTCCGCCAGTCTGCCCCCGAATATTACTTTATCTGTTTGATCTGCAAGAGACTTGTATCTCTCGTACAGCTGCTGGTTCCTTTCGTTGTTTACCGGATAATAGGGCTCCAGATTCTCATTCCATTCCGTGGGATACTCTCGCGAGACCACTGTCTTCGGATTGTCATATACGGCATTTCCGAAAGTTTCGAAATGCTTGTGCTCTATGATTCTCGTATAAGGAATATCTCCGGAGGTGTAGTTAACAACAGCATTGCCCTGATAATTGGGTTTGTCTATGGTTTCTGTCTCAAAACTTACCGTGCGGTATTCGAGTTTGCCGAACCGGTAACCGAAGAACTGGTCGATCTTCCCGGTGAAGACTATCGTGTCTGCAACAGATTCCCAGTGTTCGCGGTTACTGAAGAAATCCTCGTTGAGACAGACTTCAACTCCTTCAAGAAGTCCGTCGATCAGTTTGTTGTAGCCTCCTTCGGGTATGCCCTGATACAGATCGTCGAAATAGTTGTTGTCATAGACCATGCGTACCGGTAGACGGCGTATGATGAACGCGGGAAGCTGGTCGCACGGACGCCCCCACTGTTTCTCCGTGTATCCCTTGATCAGCTGCTCGTATATGTCTTTCCCGATAAGTGAAAGAGCCTGCTCTTCGAGATTACGTGGCTCGCTTATTCCGTCGGAAAGCATCCGTTCCCTGGCTTCCCTCCTCTCCTCTTCAAGCTTTGACATCGCCTCCTCCGGTGTCTTAACGCCCCACATCTGATGGAATGTGTTCATATTGAAGGGGAGGTTGTAGAGCTTCCCGTCCGGTGCAACGGCTACCGGAGAGTTGGTATACCGGTTGAATGGTACAATCGAATTAACGAATTCCCATACCTCCCTGTCGGATGTATGGAAGATGTGCGCACCGTATTTGTGTACGTTTATCCCTTCGATCTCCTCGCAGTAAACATTGCCTCCTGAATGTGGACGCCTGTCAATAACAAGGCATCTCTTTCCATGTCTTCTTGCCTGATGGGCGAATGTGGCGCCGTACAGACCGGCACCCACTATCAGGTAGTCATATTCTCTTTCTGCCATTGCTGGTTCTTTTGTTTACGATCTGTATTATTTCATTTATCATCGGATCCTTCATCACAAGCAGCATGATGGCATAGACAATGATTCCTGTGAGTAGTCCGGAGATGAGCTGCCATGCATACGAGTCTGTCCATAAAGTGCACAGATACACAGCAGTTCCCATGACAAGAGCACTGGCAAGGTATCTCACATTGAACAGGTCCTTGATTCCGAACGGATAATATTTCCTTCCTGCCGCCAGTTGGATTACAAGCACAGTCAACTCGGCTGCAAGAGTCGATATCGCTGCGCCGGTAGCCCCGAATGGAGGTATCAGGAATATGTTGAGCACAAGGTTCATTATGGCTCCTCCCGAGACACTGAGTATCACAAGCCGTGTCTTGTCCATGGGATAAAGGATCTGGATGCCCATGATGTTGGTGAGGCTTATCACCACAATCACGGGGGCGTTGAGATAAAGCACCGGGATGGACTCAAGATACTCGCTTCCACAGAAGATCATCGTGATCGGAAGGGCGAGAACCATCAGCCCCACTGTCATGGGGAGGGAAAGCCCGAGTGTGACGTTCAGTGACTTGTTTATTATCTGCCTGAAGTTCTCCATGTCGCCGCTCTTTATGAGGTGTGAGCATCGGGGCAGAAGTACCGTCCCGAGCGAGGCGATGACTGTCAGTCCTATGTGCGAGATCTTTGTGCCGGCGGTGAAGAATCCTACCGCCTCGTCCCCAGACATGAAGCCGAGCATTATGGAATTCAGCTGGATGTAGAGGCTTATGATGAGATTGAGGATGAATACCTCAAATGATGGTCTTATGTGTTTCTTGATGTTGAGTTCACTGAATCTGATTGCATTCAGACCGATATGTTTCCTGAGGTGTATGAAGTTTATGATGTTGTTGCCGACTGTGGAGCCTACGATGATGAAGCCGTATATCAGCAGGTCGGAACTGTCCCTGACAAACAGGAATAGGGCGGCGGCGGATAGTGTCCTTATTATGATTGCGCGGATTGTTATGAACTTGAAATCCTCTATGCCCTGATAGAACCAATTGACACCTATGGCGGTAAAAAGTATTGTGAGGCTGAGAACATAGAAAAGTGAGCTCTGTCTTTCAATCTGAGGGACAAACTCGGATAGTAGCCACACTATGACATAACCGAATACACAAAGAAGTGTGCTCAGAATGATGATCTCGACTGTTGTCTTGTCTCGCTGCGCTTTGTCGTCACGGTATTTGGCAATCTCCTTGACGGCGTACATCGGAATGCCGAGGCTGGTGAGAAGTACGATGTAGCTGACAACCGAGTTAAGGAAATTCACTGCACCGATACCTTCCGGAAGCAGCACACGTGCCGCATACGGGAAGGTTACCACTGGAAACAGGATTCCCGTGAGGGTGTTGATTCCGTTGAGAAGTATGTTGTTCTTAACAGATGGCATTATTTACAATAAGATTAACAGCTGATTTGCATTGATAATGGTAGATTAAAGAGGGCAAGTAAAATCTTGGATGTAAGAGTGATAACAGATATATTGATGGGGATTCAGCCAGGAGGCTGAATCTTTAGGTAATTCAGAGATGATTAAAGGAGGCTAATATTAATGATTAATATTAGAGAGGAGATAAGAGAAGGAAATCGAAAAGAGATATAGATATATTGATGTTTAGATGTTGTTTAATATAGAGGAAACTGCTTTGTTTAATGGATTCAAATCTGATTTGACAGTGTCAAAAACAAAATCAATATCAATTTGGAAATATCCATGCGCAATATGATTTCTCATGGAAATTATTTCTTTCCATGGTATTTCAGGACAATAGACATTTAGAAATGTACCCTCTGTACGCTTTTCAATACTTTTTACTCCTTCTCCAATTGCTTCAAGTTCCATACAAGTCGCCGCTAAGGTTTTCATCCCTTCTGGGGAAGATGCGTAATCATTAGAAGATAGAATGTCTTTATTCCATTCTTCTATGCGATATATAGCTTCCTGAATCTGAAGAAGCACATCTCGAACTATAGCTCTATTGGATGAGGTATATGGCATCTTTTTCTATTTGGGAGAGTAACAGGGGGCGAAGTCCGTTGTGTTTGCGAATCAGGTCTACGGATACGCCTAATAAGTCTTGAAGAAATGTCTTAAGCTTGAGAACCTTTAACGCTTTCGGTGGCATGTCAACAAACAAATCGACATCGCTGTCGGGATTATTATCGCCTCTCGCCATCGATCCGAACAGGCACATCGAACGAACTCCGAACTCTTCACGAATGTAGGGAGCTGCATTGGTTAATTTTTCGATGCATTCGGTTCTTGTGCACATGTTTGCTTAAATTTATCGCAAATATAACAAAAATGTTATATCTATACAATACTTTGGGCGAGGCACCACTTGCGGAGACGGGGGGAAACGGTGAGTGGTGAGCGAGAGAGACGGTTGCGGACAGCATTGAGGAGCCATTGTCGGCATGAGGTATTGCCGGATGCAATATGGGAGAGCAGCCTATTTTGCCAGCTATCCATGAAGGAGCCGTCACCGGGGATGCCGAAGGCTATGCGGTGAACAATGTCGTACCAGGATAGATAGCGGCAAATACCTTCGCTGTCTTGCGAGGCAATTCCTTGCTCTACTGCTGCTATCCATTCTTCGGCTTCTTTGCGTATCTTCACGAGTTCTTTCGATCTGCCTGTATGCGACATGAAACCTCCTGCATCCCGGAAACGATCCGCAATGCTGCGTCCCCGCGTCTCTATGTTTAATTCCTCATTTCTCATTCCTAATTCCTCATTAACACCTACTCAATCTTCTTGAGCAATCGCTGGTCTTTGGGTATGTGCCATTCGAAGCCGGTGTCATCAATGAAGCGAATCTGGTAGATGATGTCGCCGGTGGTATCTTTGGGAGATTTTTCCACTATTGCTTCTGTGCCGCTGTAATCCCCTCCGATTATGATCACTCGATCCTGCGGTTTGAGTAGCAGTGTGCCAAGTGGATATAACTTATAGTCGGGAGTGAACTGACCGATAACCTGCTGAAAGGTTTCCATTGATTTTTGTGGCACAACAGCATAGCTATGATCGGCGCGGGAGGTGTCGCGCATGCACCAGGCTATGTCCCCGGCTGTCCGCATTATTGGACAGATGTCTGTGGCTCGTGTACGGATGAACACAATTCCCGGTATGAGGGGCTTGTCTTTGTAGATCATCTTTTTGCCTATTTTACGGGCAATCTCTTCGCATGGATAGAATGTCTCTGGAGTCTTTATGTCTTTGTCTAATAATTCGAGAAATTCGAGACGCTTTTTTAGTGACTCATATTTCGTTCCATGGCGCAACCGCATCACATGCCATTGACGGGGATTCTCCACAAGTGTCTTGGCAACAGTATTCAGAATGTCTTTTCTACTTACTTCATTTATCGATATTTTAGAGGCAATCGAGAGAATTGGCAATCCCGCGGGTGCTTCTCCGATAACCGCGACAGCAGCTGATGCCCTTACTCCTGATTTCAATGCAGTCAGCAGCCAAAGCGAGCGTAATGAGTCTTGCGCATCAGATGAAACAGGTAGTCCACGGTATTTGAGAAGTGCTGTGATCTTTTCATTGCAACGAGTTGCTATCTGTTTGGGAGTCTTTTCGTTTTGCTCCAATGTGAAGAGATAGCTACGTCGGGTATTAACGTGTCGCTCGGCAATGGTTTTACTTTCAGGGGAAAGAGTGTCGATATTGCGTTTCTTTAGACGCGTTATTTCATCAATGGAAAGAGAGGGGTTCAATATTGAGAGTATCGCGATGTCCGTGAACAAGCCTAATTCACCATTTTGACGGTCGGCGTTGCGAATCATTGATGTGAGTGCATCAAAATTAAATGCAGATAATGGGCGCGCTTCTGTTTTGTCAGTAGATAAAACAGATTTCAGGCGCGACTTTATTATCTGGAAAGATGGAGAGGGGAGTGCCAATCCGTTTTCTACAGCGGTATTGTAAACGCTGCACAAACAATCGAGATAATATGAGGCTGTCTTGGGTGTCAATCCCGATAATGCCATGTCAATAACCCAATCGCCGATAAGGATATCTGTTATGATGTTCTCCTCACGCAATTCATTACCTGCGAAAGCGATAAATGAACGGATCGCCTTTGTATAGGATGTGGCTGTTGCCAGCGAAAGGCGAGAAGGATAAATATGGAGGAAATCGGAAATTGTGGAAACGTTATCAATCAAAGTATCAGACTTTTGACTCATATATGATTTCTAACTTTGTGGAAAATCAAGACAATTCTTATCGTCCCTCTGTTTATGATGTTACCTTTGGCATCAAACAGCGGTTGGGGAATGATATGTCTCGCAAGTTCAGCACTCTTTAAGTAACTGAGATATTGGGTTATTCAAAAGTATCTCTTCGCAAGAGATACTTAATTAAATTAATCCCCGTTTATCGAACT
>CAJUDL010000044.1 GCA_910585285.1 uncultured Muribaculaceae bacterium | reverse complement strand
CATCTCAAAATCTCCTAAAATTTAATATAAGCTAATTTCCAACACTTACTTATCCGATAATCTTTCCATGACGGATTATTTTTTGCGTCCCGGTACATAATTATCGGCAATATCCTCATATTTGAATGGGGTGAAGACAGTGCCATTACGCATTGCCGACTTTCTGCCGCGATCATAAAGCTCGCTTTTGTCTTCAAGAGTCTCAGCCAGCACCTCGTCATCGGCGAAGAACGTCCTCAGCCATTCGCGGGTCAAGCCCGGACGTAACCTTGCAAAAGGTACATGCACAAATACTTTGTCGCTCTTTTTATGAAAAAAATATGGACTGGCTAAACTTCCTGAATATGAAATCGACTCATCATCTGCCTTTATATTTGCAAATGTTACCCAGATATCTACATATTCACTCGGATGATGCAACGTGAACCATTGTTTGGCAAACAGACCCTTCTTACGAAGAGACTTATTATCTGCCTGATATTCTCCTGTCTCGCGATCTAAAACAGCATACTCGTGCCAGCATATCAGCTGCTTGTTATCTGGATTTTTGATATGCCAGAACACAATCTGTGCAATCGAATCGGCAGCAACATCCATCTTCTGTCCATCGACTTTGAACTTTACCTTTTTGTCCCAGCCCTTAGGGAGCTTGATTTCAACATTTGTATACTCTTTGCCGTTTTTCAACATTACATCTGCAAAAACTTTTGCTGCTGCATTCGCGCTGAAAGAACAACTTAACGCCACTATTGAGAGGCAAGCAATGATTAATCTTTTCATAAGCGAGTAATTAAAAAGTGATTATAAGTATGACATCGAAATTATTTAATGTATTGATTAGTCAACGCATCTTTTTGCGTCTTTCCGGTGATTTAAGCGAGTTCAGGAAGGAGCAATGCCCGCATTGCTCCTTCCTGAACTCCCATAAATCCCTCGAAAATCCACTAAAAATATGCATTAACTAATTTGCGAGTCATACTTAGATTTGTAAAGTTATCTCTTAAAAATGAAAAAGAATGTGACAAATGTCACATTCTTTCAATTTTGTTATAAAAATTTTCTATTTCTGCATTAAGCAAGTGTTCGATAAAGCAAAAAAACTAATGTTTAGACGCCAAGGCGCAAAGGGGCAAAGTTAGATTCGATTTATCGGAAAGTCGCATAGCTCCTGCCAAGTCAGAGCTTTACAAGACGCTGAAGGGCTTCGATATAGTAGTAGTCGGCGTAGATGATGGAAGCGTCGATTTCGGAGCCGGCGGGATGATGACCCGTAGAATGGTCGAGGAAAGAGCTGCGATGCTCCCGAGAGCGATAGCTGTCGCCCGATAGAGAGGCAAGCATCTTCACCGCTTTATCTTTATATTCCTTGCCTTTCTCTTCAGGACAATATTTCTGAAGTTCCAACAAAGCCGATGCCACGACACATGCCGCAGAGGCATCTCTTGGTGCGTTAGGAATCGCCGGATCGTCAAAATCCCAGTATGGCACATAGTCTTCGGGCAGACGATTCAGATATACATCCGTAACCTTGCAGGCAAAATCAAGGAATTTTTTATCCTGCGTTTCACGATAAACCATTGTATATCCGTAGATCGCCCATGCCTGTCCGCGTGCCCATGTGCTGTTGTCGGCATAACCCTGATGCGTCATGCAACGCAAGAAGTTGCCGTTTTTAGGATCGTATACCGCCACATGATAGCATGTGCCGTCAGGACGAAACTGATGTGTCATTGTGGTTTCAGCATGTTTCACCGCGATATCATAGAGACGTTGCGACCCGCCATTGCGTGCTGCCCAAAAAAGCATCTCCAAGTTGATCATGTTGTCCATGATCGTGTTATGACCTCCAAGCATCTCAACATTTCGAGGCCATGAGAGAAGTGTGCCAACTTCCGGATTATAAAGGGTAGCCAACGAATCTGCGGAAGCAAGGATCACCTGCTTGTATTTAGGATTCTGAGTGAGACGATAACCGTTGCCATAGCTACAGAAAATCAGGAAACCGAGATCATGGTCGAAGATAGGTCTCTGCGACAGGTATTCCAATGATTCCGTATATTTCTCAGCTTTCTCGCGGATCTTCTCATCACCGGTCATCTCATAGTCATACCACAGTACGCCGGGCCAGAAACCGGAGCACCATTCATCGGGTGTTGCCTTGCGACAATGCCACACAGAATCTCCCGCCGCGATATTCCGCGGCATCATAGTGTAGTCTATAGAATCCCTTGAAAGCTCATCGAGAGAGCGAACCACTTTCGAATGGCAATATCCGAGAGCGCCATCAACATCTATCGATTCTGCCGTTGCAGTCTGAAAGCAGGAACTCAACCCTGCAGTCAGCGCAATCCCACAAGCTGATAATATCCAATTATACACTTTCATCTCAAAAGTCTCTATCTTTATTTATTTTTATATCTATCTAAAATTCCTAATTCCTAACTCCTAATTCCTAATTCCAATGACGTCAATCCATCCCCTGTCATGGCATCCTGCCGGCGTAACACTATAGAAGCCAACTTTTGCCCCTATCCATTTTCCCGCACGAGCCTTGAAAACGCCTTCCACATCGCGGAAACAGTTATTGTCCGTGCTGTAAGAGAATCGACACTCCCCTTTTTTATTTACAGTCACCCTCAGTTTCAATGCGCATTCCATATTTCCATGAAGTCCCGCACTGTAGACTCGGGTCGGGGCTATCGTGGCAATATCCTTGACATTCTCTTTGCCACCCTGCTCTGCTTCGTAGCAATCGGCAAGTTGCAAAACGAAAGAATCTCCACGCTTTGTCAGCCCGAGACGACAATAATCCCATCCCATCACTATTATTCCCGAACTTACACCCTCCGCATTCTCTTTTGCAGAGACAACGACATCAGCTGTAAAGGTAAATTCATCCAAAGGAAATTTCTCAAGCCAGAGATTCGGCACTTCCCATAAATTCACGAACTCCTCAGAGAGTGTATGGCCATATATTCTCATCAAGCCGTTCGGAATCGGGAAACCATAAAAGTCATTATAATTTGAATGCCATTGAAACAAAGATTCGGGAGCATCATTTTTCGCAATAAAATCCTTGACGCCTCCTGTCACAGCCGGACGCGTGAATTTCTTCACCGGTTCGCCGCAACCGTCGCCATCCTTATCGACACCAATCACGGGCCATCCGTCAACCCATTTCATCGGATTGAGATGCACCACCCTTCCGAATGCTCCCTTATCCTGAAAATGCAGGAACCAGTCTTCTCCGGCAGCGTTTGTAACCCATGCACCCTGATGAGGACCATTGATATCCGATTTTCCCTGAGCCATTACAATCTTGGACTCATAAGGTCCATAGATATTCTTCGAACGCATCACCAGTTGCCAGCCGTCAACCACGCCTCCGGCAGGAGCGAAAAGATAGTAATAATCGCCTTTACGATAGAGTTTCGTTCCCTCCACGGTATGATTCACGCCATCGTTGCCATCATAAATTATCTTGGGAGTAGATATGAGAGCAGTACCATCGGGCGTCATCTCACTCAATGTCAATATACTGTTGAAACCCGCGCGTGATGCAGCCCAGCCGTTGGAAAGATAAGCCTTACCGTCAGCATCCCAATATGGAGATGGATCAATAAGACCTTTACCAGCTCTGACTAAAACAGGAGTGCTCCATTTTCCTTCCGGATTGGAAGTCTTTGTCATGAAGATGCCGAAATCAGGATCACCCCAGTATATATAATATTCTCCGTTGTGATATTTTATGCAAGGAGCCCACACTCCTTTGCCGTGGCGGGGAATGTTGTCACCATAAAACTTCACCGGAGGAACTGAGTCAAGAGCATAATTTACCAAAGTCCAGTTAACCAGATCATGAGAACGAAGTATTGGCAATCCCGGTGTGCACTGAAAACTCGATGCCGTCATATAAAAAGTCTTACCATCAGGCGAGGCAACAACATCCGGATCCGAATAGTCGGCATGTATCACCGGATTGACATACTCTCGCGATGCCCGCACATTTGCAGGGTTTGATACGAGCTGTTCTTCGGCAACCGTCACGGCAACCGAAGAACAACTCAATACCAATAATACTAACGTCTTTCTCATTTTTTCAATTAACCTAACCAAACTTTGAAACAACCTTCTTTTACTTAAAATTCTTTTAGAATTATCTCTTCATTATCCCTATCCTGATTATCCCCTTTCGGATTATTACTTTTCCGATTATCCCTTTCAAAATTATCCCTTTCCCGCAAATGAGGTTCCGTTTAGCGAGCACTGCTCGCGTCTCCTCATCCTATCCATCTTATAATACGGAGCTTCCTCCTTTTTCACTCAATCCGCAGGATAAAATCTTATCGCAACTCCCCCCTTTGCCGGAATATCGAATTTAAGGGTATCTGAAGACTTGACTTTTTTCTGTTTCACAGCCACCCCTGTGCGGCTCTTTTTCTTCCCGTCCTTCTCGTCGCTATAGATTTCAGCTGCGTAGCGTTTGCCCGGCGTCAAGAAACGAGACAGCTCGAATGTGGCACTGCCGCCATCGTTATTTGCCAAAGCTGCCGCCCACCATATATCACCTTTTTTTCGGGCAATGGTTATCCCTTTGCCTGGATAGCCATCGAGAACTTTCGTATCATCAAAAACGGTAGCAAGATCTTCAAACCATTTGATCTCCTTCTCGCCTTGATAAAGGGAAGGATTGTCATACCAGAAAATTGTCTGTAGCGGGCTATAGAATACCAGCGACGCCGCCAACTGATGCGCGTGAGTGTTGCGCAAACGTTTGTCATAATAGCAGATGGTATAGTCTGCCGCACCATTGAGCATACGGGTGAAGGGAAGAGTAGTGTTATGTGTTGCATCCGGAAACTCCTCATTGCCGCAAATACCCTCTTGCGTGAGCAGGTTGGGATACGTGCGCGAATATCCCGAAGGACGATATTCATCATGGATATTCATCATCAAACCGTTTTTCGCAGCCTTTGCCACCATCTCATGGAGCCACGTGCTCCAGCGATGTGAAGCATATTGCACAAATCCTGATTTAACACCTGCAACACCCCATTGCTTAAGGATCGGGAAAAGCTCATCCATCTGCTTCATCAGGGCGTGCTGATTGACATAGAGCCAAACGCCCACACCTTTCTCTTTTCCATAATCGATAACTTTCTGCATATCGACATGCGGCACAACCTTGGTGGCATCGCCATCGTGACTTGTGCAAGGCATGTACCATTGCCAGTCATAGAGCATATAGTCTATATTATGTTCGGCACAGAAATCAATAGTGGCAAGTCCGGCATCCGTTGCAATCTTCGAGCGCATGATCTTTCCCGGTTTCACCCATGAGAAATCCCCCCTGGAGGCAGGGTTGAGATTCAAAACAATGTCATTATTCTGCAATAGTTCTGCCGGAGAATCCGCTGTCATGATTATCTTCCACGGTGTAGCGGCATATGTCACCACATCAACCGGAGAATACATCACCGAACTGAGTGTGGAGGGTTTGTCCTTACGCGCTATATATTTTGTCAGACACCAGTCATCAACATCCGCATCCAAGAGAGCCACCCACTGACCCGAAGGGAGTTCGAGGGTCAATGCTCGTTCCACGGGATGATTAATACTGTCGACCGGACCGACATCAAATCTCGCTTGTGCCCACTGCTCGCTCCAGGCATTGGAACCTTCAGGGAAAGAATAATCTGTGAGATCTTCCGTCACCTTATGGAATATGGCATCCGGATGTTCAGGAAAGAAATAGCGGAACGCTATCCCCTCGTCGTAGGCTCGCACCTGCACATCGAGACGATATTTGCTTTTATCCTTGCGGCTCATATGCAATGTGGCTCCATTGAAACGATCGCGCACGGTGGAGCGCTCTCCGTATAACGGATGCCATACGGAATCAACCGGCGCAGCATACGTAACGGAATCAACCACGAGCATGTCCATCCAGCAGTCAGGTTGCACAAGATCGCGTTTTCCGAGAGCCATTTCCCACACCCTGTTGTCGAGCTGGAGTCCGGCTCTGGAGGGAAGTATCACATCCTTCCCATCAACCCGTAAAGAATATGTGAGTTCTTTACTGTTTTTAGAAAAATTCACTTCGTTTCTTCCATCCGGTGATTTAAGACTCAATATTCCGACAGAAGCATTCGCCATCAACACTGAAGAGAGGCATACGGAAGCAAATACACTATATTTCATAACCAATATTTTCAATCTTAAAAAGTAATTTAAACTCATAAATCCCAATATATTACGTAGCGACAATGATGAGCGTCATACAGAGGCTGCAATTCCACACCATTTGATGCGCGGAATCTGAGTCCCTTACCGTCAATTCGTTTCACAGTTGCCGAAGGATTCCCGGGATCCACCTTAAGGGTAGTCACTATATTTTCGGGCACTTTATAATCATACGTATAGTAATCGTTGCGGACAGTCGGATCAGAGAATGGTGCCGGCGCGACCATCCCTTCCGTGCCTAAATTTCCCGCAAGCACAACCGGACCATAAAGCAATGCAGCCTTCTTAGGGTTATCCGGTGTTGCTTCAACACGTAATGACATCGGATATGTCACCTCTACGGTATCTCCTTTCTTCCATTTTCTTTCAAGAGAGATATAAGACGACGGTTTGCCCTTTACAGCTACTTTCTTTCCGTTTACCTTAACAATCGGTTTTCCGCTCCATCCCGGATACCTCAACGACAGTTTCATTGCAGAAGAAGGCGCTTCATCAATAGTGAATCTCGTGACTTCCGATTCGGGGAAAGATGTCTGCTGTGTCATCACCAGTCCTTTCTCTTTCCATGTGAGTCGAGACGGAATGAAAAGATTCACAAACAATTCATCATCGTTGTGATAATATATTCCCTCCGCATATTTCGCATGGCTCTCGAAGCCGCTGCCTACACAACACCAGAAAGAGTTTTCAGGAGTGCTGTAAACTTTATATGCACCGCTTTTTAACGGTAGGAAATAGCAAACCATACCCGATTCGGGATCCTGCTGGGCAAGGATATGATTGAAGAGCGCTCTTTCGTAATAATCGGCAATCTCCGGAGATGCATCCCAGCAGAAGAGATGACGTCCGAGTTTGAGCATATTGTATGTGCAACAGGTCTCGCCCGTATAGCCATTGATAAATTTCGACATCTTTGCCGGGTCGAAATAATGTTCCTTCTGACTGATGGAACCGGTGACGAACGCATGTTTCCGGGTCATCTCATCCCAGAAAAGACGAGCCACGGCTGACCCCTCCGCATCGGCTGTCAGCTCATAATTGCGAGCCTCTCCTATTACCTTGGGGATGAAGGTGTTTGTATGTTTAGTGCCAAAATCACGATTCCCCTGCTTCAATGGATCTATCACGTCATTGTGATAAAAATAGCTTGCAAGTTCTTTGAAATGCGGATTACCGGTGATAGAATAGAGATTATACATCGCCTCATTCACGCCGCCAAACTCATTACGCAGCATAAGGCGTCTTGTTTCCTCGCTTTGTCCTATAAGTTTGTTGTAAGCCCATTCTCCCATCTTTTCCGCTACTTCCAATGCCTGATGATTATCAGCATATAGATACTGGTCGATAAGGCCGGAGAATATCTTATGAAGCGTATACCAGGGTGCCCATACGCTCTTGCCCTTAAGATTACGGTTGATCAACTCCTCCGGGAAAGCGCTGAGATAACCTCTGGGACCAAGGGCTGCCTGCACCTCCGCCAACGCAGCAACAATGCTGTCGCCTTTCAGTTTGAATATCTCATTGCCGGTAGCTTCATACATCAGACCATAAGCCGACATCAGGTGTCCCGTGGTATGTCCGCGCAGATCGCAGTCGAGAGATTCCCAGCCACCGAATTTCTTCAGGCTCTCATACCCGCCTTCCACACCTGCGTAGACACCGGCATTATTACGGAAGCTATGCACAAGGCGATTGACCGGTATTGAGACCATCCATGCCGAATCACGTCTGAGGTTGTCATATACCCTGCCCGGCAGAAGACGCACATCCTTAAGGTCAAAACTTTTGACCTTTACGGGCACTTTGTTTTCTACGGCAAACTTGCCGACATGCTGCCCCGGATACACGGATTGGGCTGTGACTCCCGTTGCCGACATCATCAACAATGCCGACATAATGATATAATATCTGACTTTCATGGCTTAATTATTCGTGAAATTTGACTTTGATGAAATTCCCCTCTTTTGTGATTTTCTCTACTTTACCATTCACTGTCAATTTTGATGGAGAAGCCTTGTATTTCATGTTTACCCGAGGTTGACCGGCAACATTCAGATCAAGTTTATTCCCATCTTTCTTGGCTATAACGTTCAGTTTCGACAGTGAAGAGAAGTAAACATCATTCCCTCTCTTCAAGGAACTTCCATGACCTATGAATACTTCCTGCGGATTCACGGCATCGCCTCCCTCCGGATAGCTGACGGCAAGCATATAAGCATCCGTGTCCCATCCGTCAGCGTTTATCCATGAATTGAGATGCATCAGGCGACCGTCGGCAAGCTGGTTGATATAGATATCAGTCACCTTACCTTTATATTTCACCCTCATTCCGATCCAGTCTTTTCCCTCTCTCCTTTCAATCAGAGGAAGATCTTTCTGATCCGGAGTATCCTTAAGGATAACAGCCGTCACCCCTTTCACTCGATCCGTGTTATCGGGGAGATGGAATGAATAATACTCCTCTTCACCCGACAGATCCTCTTTCGGACCTTTCTTCACTTCCCAATATAAATCTTCGGGATAGTCATGCACGAAATTACTATATGCGAGCGGACGCGGATATATCGGACGCACAGCAACAGAGGATTCCCCATTGGTGACATTCAGATCGAAACCTCGTTTGTTGGCTTCTCCACCCGGATGCCATAGCCACTCAAAATGACCGGGCTCGTGAGAATGTATGTCATCAATAATGTAGATCACATTGTCGATCCAAAGGAAATGACGGAAATTGCGGTCGAAGGCATGACTCATCGGACCGGTGCCGTTGGCGAGCACATACTTTATATTTCCACCATCCACAAGTCCGGAGACGCTACCCGGCAACATTGTGCCGTGATACTGCTGATAAGTTTTCTGCCCCTCTCCGTTGAAAAGGACAACATTATGGGCCGGGCTCTGGAAGAAATAGTTGCGATATTCCGGCTTGCCGTAGCTGCAATTTCCCGCATCCTTGATGATATCCACACCTTTGTGGAAAATGATGAATGAATTTGCATCGGCATGAGAATGGTTCCATGTCATTCCGGATTTCACGGCAAGCATAGTGGCATCCTTATCCCAGGAATCGCGCATTGTCGCCCATCCGAAATCTTTCCAGAGATGAGATGTCGGCAATCCGGGATTTGCGGGAGCATTCTTAAGGTCGGGAGTATATAGAAATCCCATCGGGAAGATTCGCGGAAATCCTTCGCGATGCTGTCCAGGCTCTATCTGTGTGGCATACCAGAGTGTTTCCGGATTCTCTTCACCCATTGCATAGGCAAGAAACATGCTGCTTTCTCCGGTCACGTTCTTATGGCTGTCACCAAAGTTGATGCTGTGAAGCTGACCCGTGCGGGGATAAACCACATGACAGAAGAACGATGCCAGTTTACCCATCTGGGGTATATCCTCCAGTTTCTCGCCGGGATGCGAATTGAGCCATGCAAGGCGGAAAAGCAAAGCCTCGGTAGTGCCAAAACTTGCATAGTTTATGCTCTCATACATACCGCCGTCGCGATCGAATGTTTTCGGTTTGTGCTGGATAGCATCACCGGCAAACTCAAACCATTCCGGCAATACCTCAATAAGGGCTTCTGCCCCTTCACGCGCTTTTTCGGATTCATTGCTGATAGCGAGGGCAAGGATTCCACCCATCCCGGCACAAGAAGTCCACCAGTTATGCCCCATTGAATTGAGGCTATGAATGCGGGTTGGCTCCAGAAGCCAATCGCCAAGCAAAGGCTCGACACAAAGGCGATAGAGACCATCGGCTATCTGTTTGCGTTCCGACGGAGTGAGAAGATCATAAATTGCATCATAAGCCATCGCGAGCTGAAATGAGCGGTGAGCCATCTGCAATTCGCTGCGCCATGCCGGCTTGCGGGCGAGCATCTCACCGTTGCCCCAGCTCTTCACTTTCGAAGTCTGCAACAAGACATCACGCAAAGGTTCAGCATACTTACGGTCACCCGTCATAAGGTAAGCCAACGCCGGATATTCCAGTTTCATGATATTCGGTTTGCCACTCACCTCCTTGTCGGCAACAGCCTGAATATGTTCCCATGCTTTCTGCATTGCAGTCTCATTTTTCATAGCGTTCTTTGCCGTCGATACCCTTTCCGGAGTAAACAGCAACGACGGATGCTTGATATCCGCAACTCCCTCAAGTGAAAAAACTGCCACAATGGCGAAAACAGCCCAAAGCTTCGATAGTCTCAATCTTCTCATTTTGATCTATATTGTCTATTTGAATATCACATTGTCAACATGCTCCCCGATGAAGATACGCGCCATGTCTCCTGTTTTATACCACTTCGGTTTGCCGGGCATATCGTCAGAAATATGTTTTCCATTGATCACCAGGTTATCAAAGGTAATATTAGCTACCTTGCGCTCTTCGTTATATCCTGCTATTATGGAAAGTTCCGAATTGTTACCGTTATACGTCACATCCTTAAAGAGCACATTTTCTACAGAACGACCCGGAGCGGCACAATATTTCTTATTGAAAAAAATGCGGATATTGACAAGCTGACCCTGTCGGAAATCCTCGACCCTTATATTATCGAAAACTATATCACGCACAATATTATTGTCACCGCAGCTTATGCCGAAACAACCTTGATAATCAAGTTGCTTCTCCTTCTGGTCAAGAATATCGATATTACGATAAGTAACATTGCAGATGGTATCTGAAGGGGCATCGACTCCAATCTCTGTGGCACTTCCATGCAAACCGATCATGATCGGGTGCGCCACATCAGCCCAAAGTGTGGAATTTTCCATGAGAATATTACGGCATCCACCCACAAACCCTTTGCGCGTGGCATAGACCGTGGAGCAATCATCGCTGTTACGGCAGAACACGTTGTTATAGCTTACATTATCGCTGGCAAAAACATTCATGCCATCGCCCCAGCCATAATAACTTATGGATTTAACATTGTTTATTTTCACGGAATCGCTACCTCCAACCGGAATCTGAGTAACAATCACGCCATCTGCCTCAATATTTTTGGAACGTCTGATAGCGATCCCCTCACCGCGTCCTTCCGGATGAATTTCGCCTCTACCAAAGAATTCCACATCCCTTACGCCTTCTGCAATGAAACATCCATAGACACGCGCCCCTCCGTCAACAAACACCGTCATGCCGGAAGGAATGCGCAAAGTGTCGCCCGGTAATCTATGCACACCGGGACCGAAGTACACCAGATTCTTATGTTTCTTTAGATTTTTCAGCACTTTTGCCGAGGGACGGTTCTTGTCGATTGGATTAGCGAAAAGGTGAAGATTATGAAAAATATCGCCATTCACCTCCACCGACAGGTTTCGAGGCTGAGAGAGTGAAAACAGAAGAGTGTCGCCCTTGACATCAGGCGTGATATCATATGATAAGGGGCGCACACGGGTTGAATCAACAGACTTTTTACTGACCACTCTAACCTCAACCGGTTTTCCGTCGAAATCAAAATAAGCCATCGATGCGGTCTCCACATGATGTTTGGTATCGCGCACTTCATCTACCTTCACCGGATAGACAGCCACAGGGAGCCAGTTGCCACCGGCTTGGCGCACACTCACGGAGAAGTCATCGATTGTAACTACATCCTTTCCTGCCGGATAGGTGACAATTTTCCCCATTACACACTGCGAGGATATCACTATCGAAGCAATTGTTATGATAGATTTTACGTTCATATACGAAATTAATCATTATTAATAATTCTGCAAAAGATAAAGCAATTTTTCCCTTTACCTTTACATACTTATACGAACCAAACCTTCCCTACGCCTAATACTGAAGGACATTCAATTAAAAAATGTTCCGGAAACCGCACCAATAAAGAAGCGGTTTCCGGAACAATTGTTAGGATTCTATGAAACTGATCCGTATCAACGGATGAAAAGGAGCTCACGATATTTCGGGAGCGGCCAGATCTCATTGTCGACCATCAACTCAAGTTTGTCGATGTGATAGCGGATTGTTTCCATCTTCGGTGCAACCTCATCGTGATAAGCGATCGATTTCTCGCGCTCGCTCTCGATCTTGTTGGCTTTGCGACGGGCATCTACCATCGCTGCAACACCACTCTTGATCTCAGAGATGTGCTCGCTGATAGATTCGATCGATGCGAGATCCTGCGCTGCAATGCGGTCAGACTTGTCACCCTTGAAGAGTTCCTTGATCTTATACACATTGTCGAGAAGCAGCGACTGATAACGGATAGCGGCAGGGATGATGTGGTTGATAGCCAAATCTCCGAGCACACGGCTCTCGATCTGGATTTTCTTGGTATACATCTCCCATTTAACTTCGTTACGCGCCTCGATCTCTTTCTTGGTGAACACACCGGATTTCTCAAACATCTCGATGCTTGACGGCAGCATGTATGCGTCATACATAAGCGGAGCTGAGGTTTCTGTGTCGAGACCTCGACGAGCAGCCTCCTCTTTCCATTCTTCGCTATAACCATTGCCATCGAAATGAATGGCTTTTGATGCCTTGATCAACACTTTTATTTCTGCAAGAATCGCATGATTCAACTCCTCTCCCTTCTCAACGCGAGCATTCACCTTGTCGGCAAAGTCGTCAAGCTGAGCGGCAACAGCTGCATTCAGTGCGATCAGTGCTGAAGCACAGTTGGCGGAACTGCCGACAGCTCGATATTCGAATCTGTTACCGGTAAAGGCAAACGGACTCGTGCGGTTGCGGTCGGTGTTGTCGATCATAAGCTCAGGAATCTGAGCCACGTCAAGACGCATCTCCTCTTTACCTTTGACCATAATCTTCTCATCACCTTCCGAATTCTCTACAGCATCAAGGATAGCACTAAGCTGCGAACCCAAGAACATGGAGATGATTGCCGGTGGGGCTTCATTGGCACCAAGACGATGGGCGTTGGTGGCATTCATGATGGATGCCTTCAACAATCCATTGTGTTTATGCACTGCAGCCATCACGTTTGCCACAAACGTGATGAAACGAAGATTGGCAGAAGGTGTCTTACCGGGAGCGAAAAGCATCTCCCCTTTGTCTGTGCCCAGACTCCAGTTGTTGTGCTTGCCACTACCGTTGATGCCTGCAAAAGGTTTCTCATGCAGAAGCACACGGAAATTGTGACGCTTTGCCACTTCCTCCATAACCGACATCAGAAGCAGGTTGTGGTCGTTGGCAAGGTTACACTCCTCAAATACAGGAGCAAGCTCAAACTGGTTTGGTGCAACCTCATTGTGACGAGTCTTGGCTGGAATGCCGAGTTTGTGACACTCCGTCTCAAGATCCAGCATAAAAGCCTCAACACGGCTCGGAATCGAGCCAAAGTAGTGGTCTTCAAGCTGCTGGTTCTTTGCCGACTCATGACCCATAAGGGTTCTGCCTGTCATCACCAGGTCAGGACGGGCAGCAAACAAAGCTTCGTCAACAAGGAAATATTCCTGTTCCCATCCAAGAAAAGTTTCTACATGATTAACCTCCGGATTGAAAAAGCGTGCAACTCTTGTAGCTGCTTTGTCAACGCTGTTTAGGGCGCGAAGCAACGGAGTCTTGTAGTCAAGGCTCTCACCTGTGTAAGAGATGAACACAGTAGGAATGCAAAGCGTGTTGTCGAGAATAAACGCCGGCGAAGAGATATCCCATGCCGAGTAACCGCGTGCTTCGAAAGTGTTGCGGATACCGCCATTCGGGAAACTCGATGCGTCAGGTTCCTGCTGCACGAGCAGTTTGCCATTGAATTTCTCTACAACGCCACCTTTGCCGTCGTGTTCTACGAAGGCATCATGTTTTTCGGCTGTGCTGCCGGTGAGAGGATGGAACCAATGGGTATAGTGTCGCGCGCCGTTGTCAATAGCCCAACGCTTCATTCCGTCGGCAACGCTGTCAGCGATTTCCCTGCTAAGGGGTTCGCGGTTATCGATAGCCTTCACGAGGGAATCAAACGTCTCTTTCGGAAGATACTCAAACATCTTCTGACGGTTGAACACCTGTTTGCCATAATAGCTTTCCACTCTCTCTTTGGGGAGCTCCACTTTCACAGCTTTGCGTCCGGAAGCTTCCTCCACACTTTTAAATCTTAAATTAGACATAATATAAAATATTTAATTAAGCCCGGCTTCGGGCATTTCTTATTTTATCTGTTCTTATTTTATCCTTTCCATCGCACGGAGTGTATTCTCTCGGGAATTGAATCCGGTGAGACGGATATATCCCTCACCTTCGCTGCCAAATCCGACACCCGGCGTGCAGGATATGTTATATTTCTCAAGCATCGTCCGGAAGAGTTCCCATGAACTTTCTCCGTTTTTACCTTTCACCCATATATAAGGAGATTCGTCTCCCCCGAAGACCGTAAAACCGGCATCTTGCATACATGCACGTATCGTACGAGCATTTTCGAGATAATAATCTATATTTATCCTAACAGCCTCCCGTCCCTCTGAAGTATACAATGCCTCGGCTCCGCGCTGAACGATATAGCTGGCTCCATTGAACTTGGTTGACTGGCGACGGTTCCACAACTTGCGCAAGCTTACCTCTCTCCCTTCGGCATCCGTGCCACACAAAGCCTTGGGAACAACCGTGTATCCACAGCGCAAGCCCGTAAAGCCAGCGGTTTTTGAAAAACTTCTCACCTCTATCGCCACCTTATCAGCATCTCTAATTTCATAGATGGAGCGCGGAAGTTCCGGATTTCTGACAAACGCCTCATATGCCGAATCGAATATGATCAACGCTTTCTCCCGCAATGCATAAGCCACCCATTTCTCCAGTTCTTCGCGTGTCATCACCGCACCTGTAGGATTCGAGGGAGAACACAAGATTATAACATCGACATGCGTATCGGGCACTGCAGGTTTGAAGCCATTCTCCGCGTTGCAATCAAGATAAACGATTTTTGACCAATGTCCGTCAGGAAGCAATTCTCCAGCCCTCCCAGACATTACAGTGGTGTCTACATATACCGGATAACCCGGGTCTGCCAATGCTACGATACTGTCTGTAGAATATATGTCACCTAAATTTCCGAGATCACATTTGGCTCCGTCGCTTATAAATATATCGTCAGCATCGATATCAATGCCGCGTTTCCTATAATCAACCACTGCAATCGCTTCGCGAAGCGATTCATAACCCTGTTCAGGACCATAGCCATGAAAAGTGGAGCTTTGAGCCATATCGTCAACAGCCCTATGCATCGCATCTATAACACAAGGCACGATTGGCAAAGTCACGTCTCCAATATCCATTCTTATAACATCGGCTTCGGGATATTCGGATTTATATGCAGCAAGCTTTTTTGCCACCTCTGAGAAAAGGTAGCTCTCCGGAAGCTTTTCAAAATTATCGTTTATTCTCATATTGCGCTATATCTGTTGGAATATAAAACACGCCATCAGCAATAAATTCCGCTCCACCCTTCAAAAATACATGATTCGATTGATCATCCCAATAGATTTCAAGTTCACCACCCAAAAGTTTCACTATTACCCGGCGATCCGTGTATCCATTGAGCGCGGCTGCCACAACTGTGGCGCATGCTCCAGTGCCGCATGCAAGCGTTTCTCCCGAACCTCGTTCCCAAACCCGCATCTCAATATGATTTCTGTCAATGACGCGTGCAAACTCTATATTCGATTTGTTAGGGAAAATCTCGGCTGTTTCAAGATACGGTCCCTCTCCAAGAACCAATTCATCGGTAATGTTATCAGTAAAAACAACAGCATGGGGGTTTCCCATGCTGACAGCCGTTACAACGTACTCACGACCGTTGATTATTTCTCTTTCCGAAATCTTTGAGACCGGGGAGCTGCTTCTAACCGGTATTACCTCTGGGCGAAGCTCCGGTTCTCCCATATCTACCGTAACCGATTTCACTTCGTTATCCTTCACTTCAAGGCGGAGCGTCTTGATTCCTGCAAGCGTTTCAAGTGTGACCTCCGTCTTGTCGGCAAGACCTTTCTCGAAAACATATTTCCCGATGCAGCGCGACGCGTTGCCACACATCTCTGCCTCTGAGCCGTCGGCATTAAACATCCTCATGCGGAAATCGGCAACTTGTGAGGGCATTATGACAACGAGACCATCACTGCCCACGCCAAAATGGCGATCACTTATCATCTGAGAAAGGGGGGGAAGATTATCAGGAACGATTTCCATCGCATTGATGTAAACGTAATCGTTCCCGGCACCATGCATTTTGGTGAATTTGACCTTTTTCTTGCCTTCCATATAAATTTGGAGCAATTCTTCTTTTACGGCTGCAAAATTATAAAATAATTATCAAATAAATGCAAAATAGCATTAAAAAAGTTCAACAATTATTTCATCCGAAACCATAACACCTGAATCTGTTAGGCGCAAACACCCCTCATTACATTCCAATAATCCCGATTTAATTGCCTTTGCAGCGTTATAAAGCAATCGATTCTTTGCTTCACTTCCGAAGGTTTCCTCATAATATCCGAGATCAATACCCTTTGATGTTCTCAAACCGGTCATAATGACTTCCTCATTTATTTCCTCCTCCGCCAAAGTCTCGATTTCAAAATATTTATCTGTATTTCCCACCCCAATCATATATTTCCTGTTATCCGCAACATTCCATCTTCTGCGCCTGTCTCCATCGAAACTATGAGCCGAGGGTCCAAGTCCGATATAAGGAGTACGGTTCCAGTAAGCGGAATTATGTCTCGACTCAAACCCAGGCAACGCATAATTGGAGATCTCATATCTAAAATATCCTGCCTCCTTAAGCCTGTCATTGATCATGCGAAACATCTCAACACTTAGGTTTTCATCCGCCTCCTCTATCTTACCGGCATCTCGCAAACGCGTCAGTGCCGTCCTCTCCTCATACATAAGCGAATATGCGGATATATGTTGTGGATGCATCTTTATGAATGCATCGATAGTAGAGGAAAGAGAATCCAAAGTTTGCCCGGGCAATCCAAACATCAGATCCAGACTGACATTATCAAAAATATCAGCAAGCACTCTGTAGGCATTTTGAGCTTCAACGGCATTATGCTTCCTCCCTATCCTACGCAATTCAATATCATTGAGACTTTGCACCCCCATGCTCACCCTATCAACTCCAACATTTTTCCACATCACAGCCCTATCCATTGAAACATCATCGGGATTAACCTCCATTGTGGTTTCCATAATCTTCAATGAATCCACTGTGTCGAAAGCGATTTCCCTTACGCCTGACATAAGTTCGGCGAATAAATCCGGAGGAAGAAGAGATGGCGTGCCACCACCTATATATATTGTAATTTCATTCATCCCTGCAAGCTCTCCCCTTCTTGACTTGAATTCATCCAGAACAGTCTTGACATATTGTCGCCAATCGGTATCCGGTCTGCACACTTCGCTATAAAAATCGCAATATATACATTTACTGCGACATAATGCCACATGCACATATATTCCACATCTTTTTGAACTCTCTGCCATATGTTGCTTCTAAGGATTTGCATCGCAAAGTTAGTAATGTTTTATGGAAATATGTTACAAAACATCATTCAAAGTTCCCGTTTTTCCACTTTTTTTACTAAATTGCGCTCGCTTTTGCAACACAAGGGCATCCATCTCCCCTCAATAAACAACGTATTTCCTATAACTATAAAAATCTTGTATCAATGAAGATTTATAAAACCAACGAAATCAAAAACATCGCCCTGCTTGGATCAAAGGGCTCCGGAAAAACCACACTCGCTGAATCTATGATCTTCGAGTGTGGAGTTATAAAACGTCGCGGCACAATTGAAGCGAAAAACACAGTATCCGACTATTTTCCTGTAGAAAAAGAGTATGGATATTCTGTATTCTCAACAGTTTTCAATGCCGAATTCAATGGCAAAAAACTAAACATCATTGACTGCCCCGGAGCTGACGATTTCGTAGGCAATGCATACACCGCACTCGGAGTGTGCGATATGGGTCTTATACTTGTTGACGCTCAATATGGCGTGGAAGTGGGAACAGAAAATATCTTCCGCACCACAGCCAAACTCAAGAAACCAGTGATCTTCGGTCTGAACCAGATGGACGGAGAGAAAGCAGATTTTGAGAATGTAATGGAGCAGATGCGCGAACATTTCGGTCCGCGTGTGGTTCAGATCCAGTATCCTCTCGAATCCGGACCCAATTTCCACTCTATGATCGACGTCCTTCTGATGAAGAAATATGAGTGGGGTCCTAACGGAGGCGCACCCACAATCTCTGAAATTCCGGAAGATCAGCTTGAAAAAGCACGTGAACTCAATCAGATACTCGTTGAAGCGGCAGCGGAAAACGATGAAACCTTAATGGAGAAATTCTTCGAACAGGGCAGCCTCACAGAGGATGAGATGCGCGAAGGCATTCGCAAAGGACTTATCGACCGCTCAATCTATCCCGTTGTCGTTCTCAGCGCAGCCAAGGATATGGGCGTTCGCCGTCTGATGGAATTCCTCGGCAACGTATGTCCCTTCGTAAGCGACATGCCGGCGCCCGAGACCATTACAGGCGAAGAGGTTAAACCCGATGCAAACGGTCCTCTTTCTGTATTCTTCTTCAAGACTTCCGTAGAGCCCCATATCGGGGAGGTTTCCTACTTCAAGGTTATGAGCGGTACCCTAAAAGCCGGCGAAGACCTTGAAAACATATCTCGCGGAGGCAAGGAACGTCTTGCACAGATATTTACAGTTTGTGGTCAGCTTCGCAATCCCATCGACGCTCTCGAAGCAGGCGATATAGGTGCAGCCGTGAAACTGAAAGACGTGCGCACCGGCAACACTCTTGATGCGAAAGGTTGCGACTACCAGTTTGACTTCATCAAATATCCTCAGCCCAAATATACACGCGCAATCCGTCCGCTCACTGAAAGTGACGCAGAAAAACTCGCCGGCATACTTACCCGCATGCACGAAGAGGATCCCACATGGATTGTTGAGCAGAGCAAAGAGCTGAAGCAGACACTTGTCAAGGGTCAAGGTGAGTTCCACCTCCGCACCCTCAAATGGCGTATCGAGAACAACGAAAAACTTCCTATTGAATTTATTGACCAGAAGATACCTTATCGCGAAACAATCACAAAGGCTGCGCGTGCCGACTATCGCCACAAAAAACAATCCGGTGGTTCCGGTCAGTTTGGTGAAGTTCACTTGATCATTGAACCTTACACCGAGGGGATGCCCGAACCTGACAGCTACAAATTCGGCAACCAGGAATTCAAGCTCAACGTTCGCGACAAACAGGAAATACCTTTGGAATGGGGCGGCAAACTTGTGGTTTACAACTGCATCGTCGGTGGAGCCATTGATGCCCGTTTCATCCCCGCAATTGTCAAAGGTCTTATGGATCGTATGGAGCAAGGTCCGCTCACAGGTTCTTACGCCCGCGATGTCCGCGTAATGATCTACGACGGCAAGATGCATCCGGTAGACTCTAATGAAATCTCATTCCGTCTCGCCGGCAGAAATGCCTTCTCTCAGGCATTCCGCGAGGCAAATCCGAAGATTCTTGAGCCTATCTACGATGTAGAGGTTCTGACACCGGGCGACACAATGGGTGACGTTATGAGCGACCTTCAGGGACGCCGCGCACTCATCATGGGTATGTCTTCAGAGAACGGTATCGAGAAACTCTCTGCCAAAGTGCCTTTGAAAGAGATGTCATCCTACTCAACATCACTTAGCTCCATCACAGGTGGGCGCAGCTCTTTCACAATGGAATTCTCCGGCTATGAGCTCGTTCCTTCAGATGTTCAGGAGAAACTTCTCAAAGAATACGCAGAAACCCAGACAGAAGAATAGAAACAACAATAACCTATCAGACGATTTTCAGAATCGGGGGCACGACGCGAAGTCGCACCCCCGATTTTTATTACAATTTGTTTATAAGAATTTTGCTACTTAGAAGTGAGCAAGGCACATGTCAGTAATCCATATCCAGAGCGGACAGAAGCCTATGAAAAGAATTACAGAAAGAGTCAGTGACGAAGTTCCGGTTGCAACGTAAGTATCGTATTCATCAGCAATGATAATGCCGGAGAATGCAGGCGGCAACGCTGCTGCCACAACAAGCATTTTCAGATTCAGAGGATCCATTTTGAAGATCAGCCCCATAATGAGAATAACAGCCGGCATCATTACCATCTTCATAATCGAACCGAGCACTGCCTGCCAGTTGATCTGGATCTTGATGGCAGAAAGAGTGATACCTGCGGAGAATACAGCCATTGATGCGTTCGCTCCCTTTATAAGATCAAATGACGGGCTTGCCCAATCTGGCCATGGAATACCCACCAATACCCAGATTACCGCAAGAATAGGTGCCCAAGCCACTGGCTGTGCCAATGCGTGGAGCACAGGTTTCCATGCGCTGTCTCTCTTTGCCTGAGGATTTTCCTTGGCAAGAGATGCATTCATCAGAGACAATCCCACCGGAATACCCACAGCGTTGACAACAATACCTACAATAGCCACAACAAGTGCGACAGAAGGGTTGGTACCGAAAATAGGCTCCAGCACCGCAAAGCCGAGGAATCCGATTGTGGGAGAACCACTGATCAATGCAGACACTGCCGCGTCTGCACCCGTATTCTTCTTGAAACAATACTTGAATACCCAATACACTATCATGAAACAGAGCATTATACCAACCAACGATATCAGAGTCAGCTTGATATCGCGGGCAAGCATCTCTCTGCTCGCCTGCACGATTGATACGAACAGTGCTGCCGGAAGTGCATAGTCAAGCACTACTTTATTGAATTTCTTAGCGTCTTCACCTGTGAAAGCGCCTTTTTTCCCGGATATGTAACCTGCCAGCATCACCACAATGATCGGCACAATCGCATACAGGATGACGTGCATCATATTTGACATCTTATTCCAATTTATAGTTTATAGTTCTTCATCATACAGTGATTGGGATCAACGGTTCAGGATTCAGATAGCCGATGTGGCCACTCTCTTTACCGGCATCCCCTGCGAGCTGAACATCAATCAGCGTAGGTTTGCGCGAAGCTATCGCTGCCTCAAGAGCCTGCTCGAACTCCTCTGGAGTAGTGACATAATAGCCTTTGCCTCCAAATGCCTCCATCATCATGTCGTAACGTGCATTCAGATCAAGGGTTGTAGGCGCAGGATCTCCATTATCACTCAAGTTCACACCAATGTGGTTATATATACCGCCGTTATTAAACACGCAGACCGTGATCGGAAGATCGAAATTGGTCATTGTGCTAACTTCCATTCCTGAGAAACCGAAGGCAGAATCTCCCTGAATAGTAACCACCGGACCTCCGGTAGCCAACGCTGCGCCAATGGCGGAGCCTGCTCCCATGCCCATGATTGCCCAGGTTGCGCAATCGATACGGTGACGTGGCTCACTCATATTTATAGCATCACGACAGTCGTCAAGGGTATTTGCACCTTCATTGATGAGTGTCACCTCCGGATGCTTCTCAAGCACAGCCTTCGCCGCGCGCAGCGCATCCCAATGATCCATTGGTTCAGGGCTTGGAGCCAGTTTCGCCTGAATCCATTTGTTTGCCTCAACGGTATGCGCCTGTAGATCCTTAACCCACTGAGGATCCATCGACAGTTTATATTCCGGCAATGCCTGAAGAATCATATCAAGGGAAGCACCGATATCTCCGATAACGGGAGCTGCAATCGGCACATTGCAATCTATTTCCGTTGGTTCAACGTCAAGCTGAACATATTTATTGTCGGGATTCCACTTACCGTGACCACGCGACAACAACCAATTCAAACGGGCTCCGATAAGAACAACCACATCAGCCTGCTCCATAATCATGCTTCGGCAAGAGATAGCTGAAAGAGGATGGGTATCGGGAAGCAGCCCCTTTGCCATCGACATTGGATAGAACGGTATTCCCGTCTTCTCTACCAGTTCTTTAATCTTTGCGTCATTCTGAGAATATGCGGCTCCTTTACCCAAAAGAAACACCGGCTTTTTGGCAGAAGCAATAAGCTCCATTGCCCTTTTCACAGAATCAGGTGAAGGATAAGTCTCAGCGGCAGGATCAACAGGAACGAACTGCAATTTGGCAGCCTCTTCTTTAGAGATAATACCTCCTAAAGCAGGCACAGTCATATCGAGGTAAACACCCCCGGGTCTGCCCGAAAGCGCAGCACGCATGGCGCGAGCAACACCAACGGCTATATCCTGCGGTCGGTTCACTCTATATGCAGCTTTCACCAAAGGTTTGGCAATGGCAAGCTGGTCAAGACCTTCATATGTGCCTTGTTCAAGATCGACAGCCACGCGATCAGAAGAACCGGAAATCTGGATCATCGGGTAGCAGTTTACAGTAGCGTTTGCTGTTGCCGTCAATCCATTAAGGAATCCGAGCGACGAGACAGTCAGCAATATTCCCGGCTTTTTAGTGAGATAACCGTAAGTTGCCGCCGCCATTCCAGCCTGCTGCTCGAACCTGAAACTTATGAAGCGTATTCCGACCTTCTGGCAGATATAGGCAACCTCAGTCACCGGTATGCCTACAAGACCAAAAATCACCTCCACGCCGTTTGCCTTCAACGCATTGGCAAGCACATACATACCTGTCATATCCGTTTCGGGATTCGGAGCCACCGGCGGTTTGCATCCGCATGTCGCGGATGCATCTGCCGTTTTATTTTTTATATCAGTGTTTTCCATAACCTTATGTTTTACATTTTACCGTCAGCCAACGGTTCAGTTGTTCCGTTCTTAGCAAATTCGGCTTGCTGCTCGGCAGTATAACCGAGAGAGGAAAGGATCTCTGCATTGTTTCCGCCAAGTTCAGGGCAAGGACCATAGGTTGGTTGATAATTCGAGATGGTGAAAGGCACACCCACGGTGACGAATGTTCCGATCTTTCCACCCTGATCAATCTTCACGAGTGTGTTTCCATCATAATTGTTCTGATCGGTCATGATCTCCTTGGTATTCAGCACAGGTGCCACAGGTATTCCAAATTTGGAAAGTTCTGCAGTAACCTCATATTTCGTCTTATTGATGGTATAAGACTGTATACGGGCATATATTTCCTGTTTATGCTTGTCGCGGGCATCAGCGGTGTTGAAATCAGGATTTGTCAGCCAGTCTTCAAAACCGAGTCCCTTGCATGCAAGTTCGAAATCTTTCTTGCCTCGTTGAAGAATGACGTATACATACGCATTCGGATCAGTCTCCCATCCTTTACATTTATAAGTCCAGCCGAGCACTCCGGATCCTTCCTGGTTACCGGAACGCGGCACAAAATCTCCGAATTTCTCATTAGGATATTGCGGGAACTGAGTCAGATATCCGATACGGTCGAGAGTTAGCTGATCGCGTGTTTTGATACGACAGAGGTTTAGGCAGGCATTGTGCATTGACTGATAGACATAACTTCCTTCTCCGGTACGTTCACGCTGCTGCAATGCTGCAAGAAGACCGATGGCAAGGTGCATACCTGTGTTTGAATCGCCAAGCGCAGCTCCTGATTGTGTAGGCACGTCATTATCTCCTTCCCACCAGCCTGTTGTTGAAGCTGCACCCGCAGTAACCTGGGCAACAGGCTCATACGCTTTCAGATCCTTATAGGTTGATGACGCGGGGAAGCCCTTGATAGTTCCGTAGATACAACGAGGATTAAGCTGATGAACAACCTCCCAGCTGAATCCCAACTTATCCATCGCTCCCGGATGAAGATTCTCTACGAATATATCGCAACCCTTAATAAGTTTGGTTAGAATCTCTTTCCCGTCAGGAGTGGCGGCATCAAGGCTCAATGATTTCTTATTTGAATTCAGCTGTAAGAAATAATAGCTGGGACAATCAGGATCAAACTGAAGTTCTTTACGTGTAGCATCGCCCGATCCGGGACGCTCAATTTTTATGACATCGGCACCAAGCCATGCAAGAAGTTGTGTACAAGAGGGACCTGATTGAACAGCAGTGAAATCTACAATTTTAATGCCCGCAAGGGGCGCAGTGTTTTGTGACATAGTATTTATAATAATTAAGTGATTTTACGTTAAAACATACGGACACGCCAAGATGTTTATAAAATATAAATCAACTAAGATAAAAACTCCGACCATGACAAAACAACATATAAAAGCCTCCACCACCCTCCCTCTTAAAGGAATACGAGGCGAAATGGTCACTTTTCATGAAGATCCATTTCTTGTAGAGGATGAATCGAAATGCTACACACATTTTCCTGACGGTCTCGTGGTGATTCAGGACGGTAAAATTCTCGCTGCCGGCAGTTTTTCGGAAATAGCACCTCTCTATCCGGACCTGAAGGATATAGACACATATGAAAATGCAGTCATCATTCCGGGAATGATCGACACACACGTGCACTATGTGCAGTCGCCGATGATCGGATCGTTCGGCGACACGCTTCTCAAATGGCTTAACCAATATACGTTCCCAACTGAAGCCAGATTCCGTTCCAAAGAGTTTGCAGATTCCGTAGCTCGTCTCTTCTTCACCCAGATCCTCCGGCAAGGCACCACTACCGCAAATGTATTCTCAACAACTTTTGCTTCATCTGTCGATGCCCTTTTTGAAGAATCAGAAAGATACAACACGCGCATCATCACCGGTAAAGTGCTTCAGGATCGCAATCTTCCGGAATCGCTACGCGACCATTCTGCCGAGGGTTCTATATCCATTGCTTCCGAACTCCTCGACAAATGGCATGGTCGCGGACGCCAGATGTATGCCGTGATTCCCCGTTTTGCCCCTACCAGCACCCCGCGCCAGCTCGAACTTGCTGGACGCCTATACCAGGACAATATTGACAAAGGCGTCTATATGCACACTCATCTCGACGAGGCTGACGATGAGATCGAATGGGCTCTATCATTATATCCACAGGCTAAAAATTACACCGATATATATAGAAGATACAACCTCCTTGGAAACCGCACCGTACTTGCCCATTGTTGTCTCGTTAAAGAAGAAGAATGGCAAATGCTTCATGATTATGATTGCGGTGTGGCTCATTGTCCGTCCTCCAACCTTTTCTTAGGCGACGGAATGTTCAAATTCTGGGAAGCAAAAAAAGAAACACGTCCTATCCGAGTCGGTGTTGGCACGGATGTCGGCGCGGGTACAAATTTCTCACTTCCGCGTCAACTTAATGAAGCTTATAAGGTTGGAATGCTCAAAAAGAAAAGCATAGGAGCCCTTAAAAGTTTCTACATGGCAACCAAGGGAGGAGCGCAGGTTCTCCATCTCGAAGACCGCATAGGATCTCTTGAACCGGGTTTTGAAGCTGATATTGCTGTCCTCGACATGCAACCCAACGATTTCCTGAAATGGCGCATGCAGTTTAATGATTTCATTCTTGACAGAATGTTTATTCTTCAGACACTTTCTCCCGACAACCTTGTGCGTGCCACATACGTTGCCGGCAAACGTGTCTACGACCGCGAACGAGACCAACAGCTCCTCTACGCCGATGAATTATGATAAGCGGATGATCCGAATGTCATTGATATCTGATTTGCAATTTAAATATTTAATGATTACCTTTGCATATCAATTGGCAGGATAAAAGCCCGATAGTGCCCTCTCCCACCCAGCCCTATTCCGCCCCATCCCGCCCCATAAATTCCCATCTAAAAATCAATTAATTCAATAATAACAACATGGAAATCGAAGGCAAAATCATATTGGATCTTCCTGAAGAAGGAGGTACATCTCGCAATGGAAATCCCTGGAGAAAAAAAAGCTGGGTGCTTGAGACATTCGGTCAGTATCCTCGTAAAGTAAAATTCGACCTATTTGGCGACCGCATCAATCAAGTGCATCTCGAAGCCGGTAAATCATATAAAGTATCTGTAGATGCAGAAAGCCGCGAATTCAATGGTCGCTGGTATACCGACCTCCGTGCCTATGCCGCCCAGGAGATGGGCGCCTCCCAGATGCCTCAGAGCGCACCAGCTCAACCTTTTGGCGCAGCTCCTGCTCAACCTGCAGCTCCCGCCGATCCGTTCGCATCGACAGCCGCACCTGCAGCTGATCCCTTTGCATCAAACGATACGGATGACCTTCCATTCTAAAATTGCAGCTTATTCCCTACAATTTTACATTTTATTTCAAATAAAGATTAAGGGCATTATCGTGCCCTTAATCTTTTTCAATAGTGCAATATAATGCTCAAAATATTATTTTGAGCATTATATTGCACTATTTGACAAAATTTTAGCATATATTTTATTGTCATTTACTAACTTTTTACTAATTTTGCATCTGTTAGAAAAATTCATACGGAAAAAACCGGATTTTAAAGCAAACTTGTCTTAAAAAGTTCAAGGAGCAGTGGCTCTTAAGACTTTATAAATTCTTATTTTATTAAGGTAAAAATTAATGACACGCCAAAAGAATCAAACTGCAACCTGGTCTGAATCTAATCCTGTCTTTTCGGAGCATATTGCTCTTATGACAGAAACCAGCTGGGAAGTTTGTAATAAGATCGGCGGCATTTATGCCGTTCTCTCTACCAAAGCACGTCAGCTGAAAGAACAATTTGGAGACACTTTGGTATTTATTGGTCCCGATGTATGGAGCCAAGACAATCCTTCACCTTATTTTAAGGAGAAAAAATCTATTCTCAAGTCCGCTTCCACAAAATTGAAGCTTCCATGGGGAATCACAATCCGCACAGGTCGCTGGGACATCCCGGGTGCGCCGCAGGTTATACTCGTGAATCCGGGGCAGACTTCAGCCCATATAGATAAGGTGTATGGCGAAATGTGGGAGAAATATGGTGTCGACTCCCTTCATGCCTATGGAGATTATGATGAATCATGTGAATTTGCGGTTGCTTCCGCAATCGTGATCAAAGCACTTGCAGATCATCTTAAAATTGAAGAAAGAAAGGTCGTGGCGCACTTCGATGAATGGACCACAGGCATGGGACTTCTATACACCCAGCAGGCAATGCCCGAAGCTGCCACAATATTCACGACCCACGCAACAAGTATAGGGCGCAGCATTTGCGGAAACGGCAAACCCCTTTACGAGTATTTCCATAATTATAATGGAGACCAGATGGCTGCCGAGCTGAACATGCAGTCGAAACATTCTCTCGAAAAGGCAGCCGCACATGCAGCAGATTGTTTTACAACCGTAAGTGAAGTCACAGCAAGGGAATGCGAGCAACTCCTTGCCATTCGTCCGCAAGTAGTGACACCTAACGGCTTCGAACCGGATTTCGTGCCCAAGACCACAAAATACAACAAACTCCGCAAAGATGGTCGCCAACGGCTTCTCGGAGTGGCATCTGCCCTCACCGGAAAGAAGTATGACGACAATACATTTATGGTTGCCACATCCGGTCGCCACGAATACCGCAACAAGGGTCTCGATCTCTTTCTCGATTCAATTGTTAGAATGGAGGAGCAATTGCCTGAAAGCTCAGAGGCTCTGGCATTCATACTCGTTCCGGGATGGGTAAAGGAACCCTCCGGAAGCCTACTGATGACACTTGATTTCGAGGGTAACGATAATTCCGCACCGGATTTCCTCACCCACCGCCTCTTCAACGAAGACTCGGATGAAGTGTGTGTGAGAATCCGCGAACTCCGCGCAACCGGGAAGCTCAATAAAGTAAGGGTTATATACGTTCCCAGTTATCTCGACGGACATGACGGCATAATAAACATCGCGTATTACGACCTTCTTGCCGCATTCGACCTCACACTCTTCCCCTCCTATTATGAACCCTGGGGCTATACCCCTCTTGAGAGCACGGCATTCGGTGTGCCGACCGTCACAACAGATAAGGCTGGCTTCGGACAATGGGTGCTCGATAATTTCAAGAATGGGCTGCGCCAATGCGGAGTGTATGTGGTGTCGCGTGAAGACAGCAATTATTTCGAATCGCGCGATGCAATAGCTACCGCATCGGCTGATTATTACAATGCATCGCCTGTGGCACGTTCGGAAGCTCGCCACGCAGCTTTCCTCACTGCAGAGAAAGCCGACTGGCAGTATTTCATCAAATATTATGATGAAGCCTTTGCCACTGCATTGCGTCGCGCATCAGAAAGAGCAAAATAAATTACCAACTAAAATATTATAAAAATTATATATATGAAACTTCAGGTTAGCAATACGAACGCGCCCGCTTGGCGCACAATTACAGTAAGCGCTGAGATACCCAAGGAGCTCAAACCCCTTGAGGAGATGTCGAAGAATCTCTGGTGGGTATGGAACAGTGCTGGCAAACGCCTTTTCCGTGACCTTGACCATGATCTCTGGCGTCAGGTCGGTGAGAATCCCGTGATGCTTCTTCAGCAGCTCTCATATGAGCGTTATCAGGAGATCCTCTCTGATTCTGCAATGATGGATCGCATCAAAGAGGTTTACGCAATGTTCAAGGACTACATGAAACAGCCCATGGACAAGAAGCTTCCCTCTGTGTCATATTTCTCTATGGAATATGGTCTTTGCAACTGCCTTAAGATTTATTCCGGTGGTCTCGGTGTGCTCGCCGGCGACTATATCAAACAGGCTTCAGACTCACGCATCGACATGACAGCTGTCGGTTTCCTTTATAAATACGGCTATTTCTCTCAGTCACTCTCCATCGACGGTCAGCAGATTGCCAACTATGAGAGCCAGAACTTCGATCAGCTTCCCATTGAGGCAGTGCTCGGAGAGGATGGTCAGCCGATGATTCTTGAGGTGCCCTACCCCGGTCGTGTTGTATACAGCCACGTATGGCGCGTGAATGTTGGCCGCATGAAGCTCTATCTCCTCGACACCGATCTCGACCAGAATTCAGAATGGGATCGTCAGATAACCCACAAACTCTACGGAGGTGACTGGGAAAACCGTATCAAACAGGAATATCTTCTTGGCATCGGTGGTATCCTTATGCTCGAAAAACTCGGCATCAAGACCGACCTCTATCATGCCAACGAGGGTCACGCAGCATTGATGAACCTCCAGCGTCTTGTGGATTATGTGCAGAAAGATCATCTTCCCTTCAATGTGGCTCTTGAGATTGTCCGCGCTTCTTCACTTTATACGGTTCACACTCCTGTGCCCGCTGGTCACGACTATTTCGAGGAATCTC
>CAJUDL010000043.1 GCA_910585285.1 uncultured Muribaculaceae bacterium | reverse complement strand
CATAAAATAACAGGCTTTTCGGAAGAACAAGGCTTTTTAAATGAAAGAGCCGTGATCACTATCAATAAATTTAGTGAATACTACTGCAATATCTCGAATATTTTTGCTAATTTTGCAGTTGGAATGGTTTCGGTCAGACCAATACATATTAAATAATAAGAAGCGTTATGCTTATCTTGTGACTTGAAAACGTAGGAAATTTTCAAAATCGATGCAAGAGATAGCATAGTGGTTCTCACGTGTATACGCGTGGGTCACTATTGTTACATCTGCATCAAATGGTTTCCTACGACCTTCAAGTCAAGACGTGGCATAGTTGGCTCACGTTTTTTTATTTTAACACCTGATGAGAGCCAGTCGGGAGCATTACATGAAACGATGAAACAATCATCAAGAATCCGGGCGGCATGGCGCTCCTCAACTTCCATGATCTTCTGGGGAGTACTCGCTCTCACCATCTTCGGATGGTTTGCCGCTATCCTCGAGCCAATTTACACCGTGCTCAACTCAATCTTCGAGTTTGTGTTCAGAGCCAATAACGGGCACATATCTGTAGATGGCGATAGCCCATTGCCGGATGCATTGCAAATTTACAATAATATTGCCGTGGCAATGCGCGTATTCGAAGTACTTACAATCGCCGGATGGGTAATCTATGTGATCGGCCTGATGCAGTTCAGAAATGCGCAGGTCACCCAACGGGGATTTCGCCTGACAGGCAGTCTTAACACCGCCTGCTGGTTAGGTCTCTCAGCTATATTCTGTGGCTTCATAGCCGGATTCCTCGGCATGTTCGGTCTTCTGTTCCGCTTCACAGGGTGGGTATTGATGTTGATTTCGTTGTTCAAATTCCGGAGCACATTTGGGAGATTGTCTTGGGAAAAGAGTTGGAATAAAAAGGCCCAAAACGGAGCGAACCGTCTTAAAACCTCCTATACCCTCGCCATTGTTCTTGAAATCTTCCCTATTATTTGTGGAATTATAATTTTCTTTGTTGCCTTTGGTACAATAGGAAGTTCCGCTTCCATAGTCAATGACTTCATGGAATATGGTATGGGAGCCGTAGGACAGTATCTCGCGGGTGCCATCGGCATTGTCGTCGTGTTGATTCTTGCGGGACTGACTCTGTGGATCTGCAAGATTGTTTATCTTTTTGCCGGCTGGAATAAAATCAAAAACGGTTCTGTTCGTCGCGAAATGCTTGCGGCTCAGTCGCACTCAGCCGCGACGATCGCTTATGAAGAGGAAGATGCCGACGGAAATGAGTATGATGAGGAAGTGACAATGATTGAAGAGTCAGTATCAGAGGGTTCGGATGAGGAAGTAAATGACGAGGAAGAGGAGGAAAACTCAGCCAACAAACGCAACTGGATTATTGGAGCTTCAATTGGGGGTGCCGTACTTATAACAGCCATTATTATCCTGTTGCTCAACCACAACGGGAAAGCAACTGACAATGAGGTGGCGAACGATTCGACATATCTCACAGAAATAGAGTTTTCTGAAGATATCGAGGGGTCTGAATCGCCGGCATTTGAAAACGTTATTGATGACGAGCCATCATCTCAGGCTATTGCGGAAAAAGTATTAAATGCTGTGTCCGATGATTTTGTTGTTCATGAAAAATCCGACGAAGATACAGGGGGCAATAAATATAAAGGTTCCATTGACGGCAAATATGGCATAGAGATGAGATTGACTTCCGACGGTGCTAATTTCACGGGAGAATATTGGTATATCAATAACAAGACCCCGATACAACTGCGCGGAGAGTTCACTGATGGCTATGAGCATCTTGTGCTTGAAGAATATGTCGGGATGAAGATGACAGGCAGATTCGAAGGCACACTCTCACATGGTGTTTATGACGGCACATGGATAAGCGCCGATGGTCAGAAAAGTTATCCATTCACGGTGATAGAATATACAAAATGAAGATGAAATACCTTGCAATTTTGGCATCTGTAATAATGATGTCGTTATCGGCCTTTTCAAAGGTAACGATACCCTTTGAGGTGCCCTCGCCTATGTGGAAAGCTCTTGTAACGCCTACCTCTGAAGGACAGATGTTTAGCACAAAAGATTTAAAAACGGCTGAAATTCTCATTCGGACAGAAGGTCCAGAATGGGACTTTTATGAATGGCGCGCTCAATCGTCAAAAGAACTTGACGAAGGTGAGTCAACTTGGGCCCTTCAACCGGGTGATGTATTGGCTCAGAAGTCTGAGGATGGTTCATTTATGCTTGAGGTGGAACTCAATACATATCCTCACGGTCTTTTCGATGGATTTACACAATATTATGGGCTTGAGGAATTGGAGGTTGGTTCAATAACACGCAAAGACTTGGAAGAGAGAGAAGATGTGATTTGCCTGCCCGACAATGAGGGCAATATGTATGCGATATGGCTGGGTGGTACAGAGGAACATTTCGGTTGGGCCTGTACGTTTTATGTAGGCAAACTCAAAGATGGATATGTCGTTTTTCCTTATGAATGTACGGTGGAACGAAATATCGAATCCGAACACTCTGGCATACTCAATGGCAAACTCGGAAATTGCGATATATCAAAATTTACCATGCGAGACACCAAGTATATTCTTAATCATGCGGAGCGTATGGAGGACGATGTGTATGCCGTGATGTATGCAATAATCACAAACGAAGGGCGGCGAATTAATTGGCTTGAAACAAAGCTGGTTGGCAATGACAAATCCAATACAGTCACAATAGAGGACAACCAGATTTACACTCAGGTTGAACAACCAGCTATATCAAGGGGATACTGCCGCACTCCTTACAGACCTTGTCAGGAAAATGCGGTACCCGTCGATTGCTGCCGAGAATAATATTCAAGGTTGCGTCACTGTAAGATTGGTGGTTGAGAAAGATGGCTCGATATCCAATCAGGAGGTGACTAAGAAAGTTGATCCCGACCTTGACCGTGAAGCGCTTCGCGTGGTTGGCACATTGACAAAGATGACAACGCCGGGAAAATTGGCAGTCGACCTGTAAGGTCTTATTATTCCTTTTAATTTCAAGTTATCACGATGAAAAAAAACTATATGTTTCTGTAATTGTCTAAGTTTAAGCTTGTTATCTTGCATAGACCACAAAACTGCAGATAAACAAAACGCTGCGACTGAAAAAGTAAATAAAGTTATTCCTCCCATCGGATAAGCGTCATTCAACCGCCACAACAAGGGAAATCTCGGCACCCGTCTTATTATAATCTAAGTGGTGGACCCATGTGTTGGGTCTGGGCGTAGTTGAGTTTGAACATCGATAACGCTTCTTGATTGGTCAGCGTGGGGGTGTGAGCAGCGAAAGCGTTTGAAAGCCTCTTTGTCGAAATCGCATAGACTGTTGTAGAACGCCTCATCTTCAGGATGCGCTTCCGGAACGAAAGGTATTCCATCGCCGATCATTATGTCGAGGTTGTAGCGTGAAACATCCGGTTGCTGGGTATCGGGATATGCAATGGTTATATAGCTATACCATGCTCCGTTTTGTCAGGCAAAAATACTATCACCTCGCCGTATTCTCCAAATTTTCTCGACCAATGTCCGTTCTTATTCCGTTCTTTTCCATGTGAAATCTCTGCAAGTATGGTTAGAACGCTCAAAATTATGCTTATAATCCCCCAAATCTATGCCTTTTGACCTACTTTGGGGGGATTATAACGAGGTTTTAACAAATCTTTACCTTCCCACTTTCGTGCCAGCCGCAATGTATAAGTTTTTATGGCTCATTTATTGGCTCATTTTTCAAATTTAGCATCCGCTTATTAGATATCTTAATCTATCAATTATTCTATCATTTAATCTATCACAGTTTGTATAAAACTCGAAGACCTCCCAAGGTGCGCTAATCTTACGGGAAGCGAGGGAAGGTCATATCAGATGCAAATTTTGCTCATCCCCATTAATCATTCAAATATATTGCAAGAGCTTATTCTGCTTCGATAATGGATTGCACCATACGCCGTAGTTCTTCTCGGTTCGGAAGATACAACTGATATTTTGAAACAAAAATATTACTGTCCATGCCATAAGTCGCATATTCGACTACAAGCTCATTTTTTGAATGGCACAGGACTATTCCGATAGGTTTATTATCATCGGGCTGAGATACCTCGTTGGCAAAATACCCGAGGTACATGTTCATTTGCCCTATGTCATAATGTTTCACGCCAGCCCGTTTCAAATCTATCAAAATATAACATTTCAAGATGGCGTGGTAAAAAACCAAATCGACATAATAATGAGTGCTGCCAATTTGAATCGGATACTGTTCCCCTATGAAAGCGAAACCTTTGCCAAGTTCAAGAAGAAACTTTTGCATGTTGTCAATCAAGGCTTTCTCAAGACTTGATTCTGAATATCTCTTTCCTTTCGGGATTCCCAGAAATTCAAGCACAAAAGTGTCTTTCACTACATCTTGAGGACAACGGATTATCTGCCCTTTTTCTGCCAACGCCAATATTCCTTTCTTGTCCTGACTCTGAGCAAGTCGCATAAATAACCCTGAATCAATTTGCCGACGGAGAGTACGAACACCCCAATGTTGCGTTAGACATTCATTTTCATAGAACTGTCTTTCAAGACTATCATCAATTTCCAACAGCTCACACCAATGCGACCAACTCAATTTGCCAGACACTGTCTGGCATTTTGGATAGTACAGATACAGCCGTCTCATATTTTGCAGGTTTGAACGACTATATCCTTTACCGAGCTGAAGCGTCAACCGTTTGGATAAACTGCGTAGCAACCCTTCTCCATAGGATGCCCTTGCCTTCCCGTCTTGCTCAAATTCCACGATATATTCTCCAATATGCCAATTAGTTATTACGAGAGTGTCGTCTATCTGATGCAAAATTTTCGTCTTGGCTTCTGAAACCAAAGATACGATTCGATTCACAAGATTTTCAAATCCTGCGTCATCATCCGGCAATATAGGTTGTGGCTTTATTGGTTTCATAACAAATGCAAAGTTAATAAATTATTTGAAATTGGAGGCTATAGGGAATTAAAGCTACCACATATCGTTCTCTTTCTTCGACATGGCGGCGATTTCGTTTGCTATTTCCTCGGAAGATAACTTGAGGTAGTCTATGAAAGTCTTTTGTGTTTTATGGTCGCTGATGTGCATTATGCCGATGCGCGTCATCTGGGGTAGAGGTATGTTCGGGGTATCCTTTTGAGATGGTTGTGGTAAATCACAACCCGAAGAGGGCGTCCCAGAAGGCATCGGTGAATTCAACATCGCCGACTCTCATGAAAATCCATTTTTGAGCGTTGCTTCCGTTGTATTCCCACAGCTGAATATTATTTCCGTCGGTGGCATTGCCTCCGTTAAGGTCTATAACATAATTACTGTTCACGGCACTTCGCAAAACATAAAGTTCGCGACGTGAATCAACCTTTTGGGGATACCAGAACTGTGCGTTGGAACCATTGTATTCCCATAGCTGTATATTGTTGCCATTGTATACGTTACGACCATTGTCATCGATGACATAATTATTGTTTAATGCGCTGCGGATTATAATTGCACCATTGCGGTTTTCAACTCTCCATTGCTGTGCTTTCGTTTTATTCAGTTTCCATATATGGATATTGTTGCCGTTGTAAACTCCGCATCCGTTATCGTCTATCGTGTAGTTGCCGTCAACAGCAGAGAAGATATAATAAAGTCCATCGGGAATTACGTTTGCTGCATTTGTTATTGCCATGCATAAAACAGCTATGCACAGAAGGATGACTCTTTTAATGTCTTTCATAAAGTTGAATTATTTATTGGATGGCTTTAAAAGCTATCAAGTAGCATCGGTTTCACCAACACTACTTGATATATAAGTGATAACATGTCAATTCTTAACTGGGTTATTTCCCGAAAGTGTAATCAATTTTGGGTTCGAGACCGCGATAGTTTGGCATTACCATTCCTGTGCTTGATCCGATATATGTGGGGTCGGAGACGTAGTAGATTTCACCGTCATAGGAATATGACGTGCCTTCAACGGGCCGCTCCATCTCCACAGTGGCGGATTCGTGACCGGGGAATGTTATGAGCTGCGATTTGCGCCCCAAGGCATTCCATAAGAACCAGGTATAGAAGATCGCCCTGTCCTCACAATCGTTTTTGGGGTAATAAAGGGTCTCTTCAATAAAATATGGTTTCTCGAAGCCGTGGAAATCTTCATCGGTGGAATATTCAAACACATTGTGCATGAATTTCAGCAACGCTTCGACCTTGCTGTCTCCGTCCATACCGGAAAGTTGCTTCCTTACCTGTTCGGCAAGCGAGGCGCGTAATCCGGGCGATACGTTAGACATTGCAAAATCCTCCACAGGCATTTGTGGATAATGGTAAAGTATAGGCATCAGGTTTTCGTTGACCTCTCCCGACAGCGAGATCGGACCGTATTCGAACCGGAAACTTTTGGGTTTTAACGGGATGTTAAGGTCGGTGACTATGAGATCGAACTTTTTACCGCGTTCAGCATCGGAGGGTAGGGTACATGTACGTATCCCTTCTCCCGCCACTTTTTCCAGAGATTCTCCCTCAGGAGTGAATACATAATAGCGGTCTCCGTTGAGCATCATGTAGTTTCTGGCGTAAATTTTCTGATTTGTGGGAAGCAGAAGTAATGGAACGCCAGACACGGTTGCGGCTATCCTGATGTCATATCCCATATTGGCAAGCAGATAGTGTATAACCGAGAACTTCGCTGAAGGATCCTCTGCAGAGAACTTTCCGTTAACATAACTGTTTACAAGACAATATGTGAGGTAGTCGTTCAACCCAAGTTCCGTTGCCTTCTCCTTAAGCGGAGGAACAATTTTGGACGCTATGTCACCAGAGGCGAGCTCGCGCCAGCTCCCGGCATAGTCGGATGGAGATGTCAGTCTTCTCATCGTTTTGAATTCAATTCTCGGCATGCTTAAAGGAACATTGAAGAAACTGAATTCGTCATTCTCTTCCCCGGGATGAGGAGTTACTGCAGGCACAGGCTTTTCTGCGGGCTGTACTGTCGGTATTTCCGGTTTAGGAGAAATTAAAGGAGCTGTTTCTTTCGGCTTTGTTTCAGTTCTCGGGTTGTTTACGGTAGGAACCTTGCGTGGTTTTGGCGTTTTATCTCGGGTTTCCCCCTTCAGACTCTCATATTCATGCCATTCGCCTTCGAGGAAATCCGCATAATGCTCAAGTAAGGTGTTCCTGAAATCACGGAAATCGTTGAGAATCCCTTTACGGAATTCCTCAAATGATTTCTTAGAATCGTCACCTGATGAACGCGATTGCCCATAGGCGGCGTTCGGAGCAAGAATCGCACTCGCCGCCGCTATGAGAAGCATTATGGAGCCTTTTGCTGTCACTTGTCAAATCCTTGCTTAACGAATTCGGAAATTTTAGCTGCGTGTTTCTGGGCAGCCTCGCTGGCTTTCATGGCTTCTTCGAGGGCACGCATTCTGGCACGACTGGCAGCGACCTCAGACACTATGAAATATGTTCTTATCTCATAGGTTTTATCGGGATTGGTGCGGATGATTGTATACGAAGGTTGCATCTCGTTGCGGATTTCCTTCTCTACAAGGCGTTCGTATGCAGCATAGAAATTATCGAACTCACCTGCGGTCTCTACACCATTGGCATTAAGATCACTGATGACGCGCCCTTTCAGGGTGCTCCCGGCTTCCTGCGCGTAGGTGATGACGGCATTATTGATTGCAGCCTGTTTGCCGGTGTTCTTTGATTTGGTAGATGTGGATATTCCTTCAACTTCATGACCGTCTTCCCCAAGTGTATTGAGTTTGTCATAATGATTAGCAAGAGAAAACTCGAGAGTCCTGCTTCCAAGGATCTCCCATTTCCCTTTCTTATATTCCTTCATTTTTGTGCTAAGCTCTTTCTTACGGGCTTTTTCCAATTGTTTGTTTGCAGCCTCCGAATATGCCGGAAGCAAAAGAGCGAGGGCGAGAAGGCCCATGATAATCTTTTTCATGTTGTTAATGTGTTAATGGTTATTATTGAAATTTAATATCATGATTTCGGATCGATGCGTATGTTTACAGCTTTGACGCCCATGCGTTGATCATTACGGCGAACGCGTAGCAGCCATTTTGTAAATTCCTTGGCACTAACAGATGGAAGACCTGAACCATTGGCAGACATGACGGGTCTTGTGAAAGCGTTTGGCGAGAAGACAACAAACAGACGATTAAATTCAGGTTCGTCTCCCGCTGTCATGATCAGTTCTTCTGAAGGACCGAATTCTTTGTCGCCCCCTTTGAAGAATACATATTTGCGGTCTTTCTTCACTTTGACTTCGCTTTTTGCATCGCGCGGATAAGGCAGCAGGCCATATACTGTTCCGGTTTCATCTTGAAGAAACACACACACGTATCCGTCGGCGGCTCCATTGAAAAGCACCCGCATCTCATCTCCGTCACGGAAACTGGTTGAGGCATGCACCTCTTTTTCCCCGTTGCGAAGCACCAATGCTTCAAACGGTACACCCTGGTTTGATATTTCCCGTGCGTTGCCTCTCACCCTGCACGTCACGATAAGATTCTCATTGGCATCACGAGAAAATTCATATTGAGGTTCTTCTACATCACCCAACCATTCTCCTTTCACTTCCGTAGTGGATAAAGAGAGGAATTCATTGGTTTCCCTTCCCGACGAGACTCTATCGGCTTGAACGATATCCTGCGATATTATAGTTCCGAAAGCTTTGGCGAGGGCATCAATACGTGCTTGTTCTGCCGCACGTTTCATGCATTCTATTCGAGAAAGTGAACCATCATCATAATATGTAGCCTCCCCCGTGATTTCTCGTGGACCCGCACCGGCTGCCATGATCGTCGGCACAATCATCAAGATGGAAAGTAACATTGTTCTTATTTGGAAAAAACGGATCATGGTCTGAGTTTTTTAGATGTCCATTCCTGAGCCAGACGTCCGGATACTTTTGTGCTCGGAGTCTGAAGCTTGCTGTTGATAGTGAGTGAATTTTTCTTCACCGTATCGTGCACGTAGCTGCTGAGGTCTTTAAGTGTCACGTTTCCTTTCGTATCCTGAAGTTTCTTGAGTAAGAAATACGTGAATAGTCCGTGGTTTTTCTCTTTATACGGAAGTGCGGTTTCTTGATCGCTGGCAGCACTGAGCACAAACATGTTGCCTTCCGGATCGGCAGCTCTGGGTTTCAACGCCACTCCACGGGCTTCCGCAAGCATACCTCCGTCGCGTGTCGCGCCACTGAAACAAGCATCGAGAAAGACCATAACGTTCTCTGCCCTGATTTGTGAAAGCTCCGAATAGAGTTTCTTAAGAGGATATGACACCGCAGTAGTATAACCATCACCATCGATAGGCAATAGATAGGCATCCTTAGATCCCTCGTCAGGGAAGCCATGACCCGCATAATATACGATTACGTCCACTCCATCGCCAAGAGCACCAACGAGTTTACGCAATTTGGATATTGCACCGACCATTTCTGCATATGTCAGATTCTCATAAAGCAACACTTGGCTTTGAGGAATCCCCAGTGTCATGGTGCAATATTGTGCGAAGGTCTCTCCGTCGTTGAGCGCGGAAGCTACCTCTGTAACGTTCTTATAATTCTCGTTTGCCATTACGAGTGCAATGGTTTTCTCAGCTTTTCTGGATGTGACCGGAATGTCGCGATCCACATCGCTTTTTGCCCGGATTACGTTTTCTCGTCCCGAGCGGCGCGACGAATTTGAAGATTGCCTTCGTGACGATCCTTGTGCAAGGAACGAACCGATATCAAGTTTTACATCTGTAAAATCATAATTGGCAGCATTCTCTGAATTATAACTATATGTCTTGCCTGCTGAAGTGACCAGATCCACCGAAGCTATGGCAACTCTGTTGTCGCGTATGAAATATCGAGGATTACGCAACTGGATGGTATTCCAAGAGCTTTTAAATGATTCGGCTTCTTTGTTTTTGAGGGGGACATTAACTACTATGTCGCCCATGGCGGATTCTATAAGATATGATTCGTTTTCCGTGTCATAAGGTTGGAGTTTTAGATCGGAGATGCGGAGACGGCCGGCATATTTCTTAAGATAATCAATTTCCGCCTCTTTGCACAACCTCTGATATTCAGCATAAACGTTGTCTTCTGTGATACGTTTTTCGTAATCTTCTGTTTTTTCGAATTCTTTACGCTTTGACCATTTTGCGAGATTGCTTTCCACATAGCTTTTGGCGAATTCTTGAAAATCCGGAATATAAGACCCTTTACTTTGTGTCTGATGAGCATCCCCTTGTTTGTCGGCAAACACAATAGACTCCGGCATACCGTTCATTGACAAAGTCGATTGTCCCAATGCTGTTAAACGAGTGTTGACCTCTTCAAGACGGTCAGCACGCCCCAGACAGCCATAAGTTAGACCCAGTGCACGCAGATATTTAGGGTTGGTAGGATCGTTTTCTACTACTCCGGCGAGTTTGTCGGCTGCTGTGGCGAAATATGCATTCGACTGACGCATGTATTTTTTGGATATTTTGTCATCCGATTCAGTTATAGACTTGTTGTAATACTCCGCTCCAAGATTGTAATAGCACAGAGCGAGATGTTGGTTTACACTAAGGCTATTGGGCTTTAATTCATACAATCGGTTGAAAATATCCAAGGCTTGCTTGAAATTGCCGTCGTTTTCGTAAAGGCGTCCCTGAAGATTGAGCAATTGTTCGTCGTTCGGGCGAACGATCAATGCTTTGTCAAGCAGGGGTTGCATTCTGTCTGTATATCCTCCGTTAAGACAATTCTGGAGAGTTATCATAAGCAAGTCGGCATTGGCGGGATAAATGTCGACCGCAGCCACGAGATGATCAATGCCTCTGTCCGGAGTCTGGGCATTGATGCAAGCCTGCCCAAGGAAGAGGCATACCTGTTCGCGCCTGTCTGTGGCATCAGTTGCCAGATACTCCTCGAAATAATCTATGGCATGGTCATAGTTGCCGCTATTGTATGCGTTTGATGCTGCTGTGTATACTAATGCCGGATATAATTCTTTACCTTCTCCGGAAAGGGGAGTGTCTTTCATATCCGGACGTCGGTGGATATCCACAAAAGCAGTGGCGAATTCAGCCATTTCCGCACTTTTCCCTGCAGAGGAATAATACACGGCTCCTTTCACGAAAAGATTATGGATATCATTGAGGATACCTCGAAACCGACGAGTGTCTGTTTCATCAATGCGAGGGTGTTCCATCGCCTGCGTCACACTGTGGTAAACTTTCAAGGCTTCAGGATAAAGTTGATCTTGTGTTACACCATCATATTGAATGAATTTCAGATGCTTGTATTCTTCTGAGGCTTTTTGTGAAAGGATGCGGCATTCTGCCAGAGCGATGGAATCCTCTCTGGCAATTGAATCGATTCTTGCTTGTTCGATTTCCTCCGCGGAAAGTTCCTGTGTTACGGTTGGATGCGACTGAGGAATACTCCAGACCATAGTCGCGAAACATGCCGTAAGGATAGATACTGAAAATATGCGTTTTATGTGTAAAATCATGTTTTTAAAAGGAAATGCAATGCTTACGGAAACCCGGGAGACGGGCTTCCGTAAGTTAGTCTATGTTTTTTAGAAAGCGTCTACAAATGTGAAGTCAACGGTGATGCGGCGGAACGCACTTCCCTTATCTTTACTGATGTTCACTTCATATTTATAATTCGTGTTCATGTCGTTGAAGTTATCTACGTTGTTTTCAAGGAAATCTTTTACTCCGAGAGCTCGGAGAAGAGCAAGCTGATCATTTTCCTTTATGCCGGTCTGGCGTGTAACCGTGATGGTGGAAAGTTCTCCGTCTTTGTATACGGGTTCGCTTTCTATGTCTCCATAAGATCCGTCATAAGGAATCCCCCTTATAATGGGTGTGGCATCGGCGGTGCCGCAGAGTGTTATGTTAAGTTTTTTCCCTTTGCTTATGTATTGCTTGAAATCACCTTCGAAGGCATCCTTTACGATCTTAAGCATTGAAGAGGCAGCTCCCGATTCCCCCACATGATATTTTCCTGGACCGAAGTCCTCGACAACTGAGAACTCCGGATCGACATCATAAGTGAAATTAACTTTATAGTTCAGTATTTTTTTGCCGTTTGCATCGTAATCAGGCACCACACGGGAGTCTACCGATATATTGGTATGATCGGAAATAACGTTTTCCTTTTTTGCTTCCTGCATCACTTTCTCCCTGATTTCCTGAAGCTTGATCTCTTCCATCTGTTGCTGTTGCAAGACTTCGAGGGAGACTGCGTCTTCTACAGCCATATAATCCATTGCGGCACGCTGAAGATTATCATAAATATATGATTTGCCATCTGCATTGTTAGTAACCTTGGCATATACAATCTCAAAGGAATCGTCAGGGAGAATGCCATATTGAACGTCAGACAACACAAGGTCATCAGGATTCTTAAATCCTACGGCATCTGATTCCGGCACAGGAAGAAAAATCGTGGGCATCGTGTCGAACGTAAGGGCGAGTACACCGTTGGCTCGGTCGTAAGAACCAAGACTCATGGTTGCTCCGGCAAGTAAATCCCCGGCGAAATTAGTTGAGATTTCATCTTCGAAAAGACGACGTTGGCGTGCTCGCGATTCATCTGTGACGCGGTTACGGTATTCCTCCATGCTCTCTCCAGGCATCATTTTCTCCCACTCCGCCATCTTATTCGAGAGCTCATCAGCTATGAGCTTGTTGTAATAGGGCTTGAGATTTGGCATTTTGATCATCTGGAGATTGTTGACCATTGGATATACCAGGAATGTGTCGCCTGTACTGTTGGGTATAAACTCCACATCTGATGTGGAACCAAGTTCATTTGGGAAATACTCACGTTCGGAATCTCGCAAAAGGTTTATGACTGCTACTGTGTTTGGATTTGTTACAACTCCCATATATTTTCCGTCAAAATTATATATGCATGCGAGTGCGTCTCCAAGGTCGTCTACCATTTTTCGCAAATCGAAAGTACGTGTGGAATAGATATTGAGCACTCCATCGTCTGTAAGAATTGCGAAATCTGAGGAGTCGGGGGAGAATGCAAGATCGTTGACTCCTGTGCCAAGATCAAAAGATTTGCGCAATTTCCTTTCTTCAATGTTATAAACAGCGAGATTCTTTCCGTCAGTTACAGCAAGGAAATAGCCATTTGGACTGACTGTCATCTCAGTAGGAACGAAAGGGACATCCTTTATCTCAGCATATGGCTGATATTTCTTCAAATCAAGAAAGAAAATGCCCTTGTCTGTTGCAACAGCCAATGTGCGCCCGTCAGGAAAATAAACCATTGAGGAGGGATTGCCTAATTTTTTGTTGTCGATTTTGGCAATTTTATTGTCTGCTTCAATAAGTGAATAAATGTAAGCCTCTCTTAAGTTTTTTTTCTTTTTAGAAGTAACGATACCGAATGTGCTTCCAGTGGGGTTTAGGGTCATATGGCCTATTGAGTCTTTCCCTGAGTAAAGAGGTATGCCCGTTATATTGTTTACAGAATTCCTATTCTTTATAAATACTGTGCAAGAATAGGGTTTTACCACCTGTGGCGTGCCCTGCTGTTTGAAGGTATATGTATCCTTCGAAGTATACTGGGCAGTAGCAGTAAAAATGCCGATTGTTAAGAGCAGCACAATCAGGATAGTCTCCTTGACAAGCTGCAATAGTGATCTTTGGTTCATGAAATGTCAGGTTATTATGTTAATATTTAAAAATATCAATTTGAGGATATTCGGATATCCATTAGAAATATTATATGCTCATAAGGTATAATGGCATTCCCGTTTCAGGTTGAGAATCGGAAATAGAGCCTTTTTTCAAGGTTGACTCCAGCTGTTCAATCATCTCGTCAACATCGAATTGAGAATGTGTCATAACCATCAGGTGCATCTCATCGCCTGGAATGGCTATGAAGTGTTCTCTTGAAATTGTCTGACCCGGCAAGAGAACGTACACTCCCGCCGGTTGTCCTACTTCTGAGATGCTGATTTTATATTTGGCATCTTTTTTGGTAACTTTCACTATATTGAAGTAAATAGGGAAATCCAATGTGTTCCACACCTTAAAGTGAATACCTCCGTTTTCCGGTATCCCTTTTTCAATTTTTGCAGGCGTGCTATCCGGATTGAAACCCTCTTTCGAAGAAATTCTGGCAGCTATGTGGCGTGCGATAACACCGGGATCAGCCACGATTTTTTCACCTTCCGGATCATATACCCCCAGAGACCTTTTCACCATCCCTTTTTCAACATATAGTCGTTCGTCACCGGGAGAATCCTTTTTGCCGAACCTCAATCGAGAAGCCACATTACCTCTATTATCGGCAGCCGCTCCGCGTGCATCAATCATCAAACGGGTTACGGTAAATTTCCCTGTTGCCGTTGAAGTGTATATGCGTTTGTCGAGGTCGTTGTATATTTCCACTTTCCCTCCCGCAGGAATAATGATATAGTCGGACGCTTTAACTGCCATGCCCTTTGTAGCGACAGATTGCCGTCCGCCGCTTTCAATTTTGATATCCCCTGTGACGGAATGAAGCGAATAATGCGCTCCGGCAAATAAAGGAATCATCAAGAGTAATATGATTAAAATAAATTTTCGCATGTCAAATTTTTATTCTTTTTATTTTTAAGTGATTTTATTTGTCGTGAAGTTAGGTTTATGAGTGAGGCGATTCCATTCCATATATCAACTGCAAACAATCCGAAAGCAATCATGAGGAGGGTAGTGGAGAAATTACAGATCACATGATTGTCGATGAAAAGCGAATATACTATTCTCACGGCGGCATATGCAAGGATGACCTGCAATATCCTTACTAACAATCCTCTGATTCCGTTGCGAATCCCCACCGTGGCGAGAATAATGAGGAAACACAATACGAAGGCTATTAGATAGTCTGCCCATTTCGGCAGTGATATGTACCAGTCTCGGTCAAGAGCGGTGGAGAGGGCGTGGGCATGGATCATCACTCCGGGCATATAGGAATTTATTGGAGTGGCATGCATGTCCGATGCATCGTCAAGGGCTCCTATGAGCACAACCTTATCTGTGAATTTTTCAGGAGCCTCAAGGAGATCATTTAAATCATATATATTGTATTCTCTTGAATGATAGGCGGATATTTCGTTGCGTCTGCCGCGCCTTAGAAGCTCGTCTTTTATATCTGGAGCTATTTTGCCAAGGAGAGCGGTGACAAAAGAAGGACTTTCTTCTCCGTTTGCCATAGGAAAATTCACAGTAAACTCCCTAATATTGCCTTTCCCTGAGAGTGTGGTCAGATTGATTACCCCATATGAGGGATTTTTTATTGAATCGTAGAAAAATGGTTTGTCGGAAATTTTAAAACTGTTGCCTATTGCTGTTACTCCTAAAGGCAATACTAATTCAGGAGCATTCGATATTGCGTTTAGAAGACGGTTGTCGTTTTCTCGTGCTTCTTCAAAGTTAACATCCAGTCCGATGGCTGAGGGTCCGCATAAAGTCAATATTTCAAGCATTTCCGCGATTTCTTCTCTTCCTCCGTGACCAATGTCAAGAATGGCTATTCGGTCGTCCAATTTTCTGACTGCACGATCATTTGCAATTTGTGCGTATATATCCGAAAGTGTGAAATCATTTTTCTCGGGAGAGGAGAATATTGCGGAAGTAGATGCCGAGAAAGGGGCGGCTAAAGCCACGGAAAGTGCAAACGCAAGGATTGTTATTCCCAATGTCTTGATTATTAGGAATTTAAAATCGGGGGGGGGTAATATGTCTAATTAAAGAAGTAATAAGTGTTATGTATTATATGATATGTAATATAATCTTTTATGGTTGAATCCAATTGAATGAGTGCAAAGATACAAATAATTATTAAAAAAAACTACAAATATTTTCTTTTTGTTAAAAAAACTCCGTGCTGACCAGCAGTACGGAGTTTTTTAACACATATATATGTGTTATTGAAAGTTATATAGCAAATTTAGGATCGTGTGCTAAAAGCCACTGTGCGATCTGCACAGCGTTGAGGGCGGCGCCTTTCTTTATCTGGTCTCCTACGACCCAGAAACTGAGTCCGCAGTCGTCGCAAAGGTCTTTGCGAAGTCTTCCGACGTAGACAGGATCCTTGTCGGCGATATGTAGTGGCATGGGATAGAATTTCTCTCCGTTTTTCTCTTCCATTACCACCAGACCAGGAGCTTCTTCGAATGCCTTGCGCACAGCCTCGCAGCTCAGGGGAGATTCTGTCTCAACCCAAATTGCCTCGCTGTGGGCACGGAGCACCGGTACGCGAACACATGTGGCGGAAACGCGGATGTCGGAGTGCATTATCTTGCGCGTCTCGTTAAACATCTTCATCTCCTCTTTGGTGTAGTCGTTTTCAGTGAAAACATCCACATGAGGAATGACGTTGAACGCCAACTGGTATTTGAATTTCTCCACAGTCGGTTCTTCGCCTCGGCTTAACTGCGCTGTCTGCACCTTAAGTTCCTCCATTGCTGCCGCTCCTGCACCGCTGGCTGCCTGATATGTGGCAACACGCACGCGGCGGATATGGCTGAGATTGTCGATCGGTTTCAATGCCACCACCATCTGGATAGTGGTGCAGTTTGGATTACCGATGATATTGCGCGGACGAACCAGTGCATCCTCTCCGTTTACTTCCGGCACAACCAAGGGCACGTCATCGTCCATGCGGAATGCTGAGCTGTTGTCGATCATCAGTGCGCCATGGCGCGTGATGACCTCGGCAAACTCCTTGGAGGTGGAAGCACCGGCAGAAGTGAATGCGATGTCGATGCCGGAGAAATCGGAATCGTGGGTCAATTCTTCAATCACATACTCTTTGCCGCGGAATGTGCGCGAGCTTCCGGCGCTTCGCTTGGAGCCGAAGAGGCGCATGTTGTCGATAGGAAAATTCTGCTCGTCAAGGACGCGCAGGAATTCCTGACCTACAGCACCACTTGCTCCAACAATTGCAATGTTCATTTCAGATTAATGTTTAATGTTGAATGTTAAATGTTAAATGTTTGAATCGAAATTCAAATATTTGTGTCGATTCCATTACACATTTCACATTTAACATTCCACATTATTTATTACTGTTTCCCGGAAGTGGTGACTTCGCGGTTGATTTTCTTCACAAGACCCTGGAGCACTGCGCCAGGACCGAGCTCGATAAACTCGTCAGCGCCGTCGGCAATCATTGCCTCTACGTCATATGTCCAGCGCACGGGAGCTGTGAGCTGTTTGATGAGGTTGGCTTTGATCTCTTCGGGATCAGTGTGGGGCTTGCCGTCAACATTCTGGTATACGGGGCATACAGGAGTGCTGAACTTAGCCTCTGCGATAGCTTCAGCAAGTTCTTCCTGTGCGGGCTGCATGAGAGGGCTGTGGAATGCACCACCCACCTTAAGCTTCATTGCGCGTTTTGCACCGGCGGCGAGCATCTTCTCGCAAGCTGCATCGATACCCTCCATTGTGCCGGAGATAACCACCTGTCCGGGGCAGTTGTAGTTGGCGGGAGCGACAATATCGTCAACCTCTGCGCAGAGTTCCTCTACTTTCTCATCGGGGAGAGCGAGGACGGCTGCCATCGTGGAGGGGCGAAGTTCGCAAGCCTTCTGCATGGCGTGAGCACGTTTTGACACGAGCTTCAGACCCTCTTCAAAGCTGAGGGCACCAGCTGCCACGAGTGCGGAGAATTCGCCAAGGCTATGCCCCGCAACCATATCGGGCTTGAACTCGTCACCGAGGCTCTTAGCGAGAAGTACACTGTGGAGGAAGATTGCAGGCTGAGTTACTTTTGTCTGCTTCAGATCATCCTCTGTGCCTTCAAACATCAGGTCGGTGATACGGAAGCCTAAGATATCATTGGCTTTTTCGAAATACTCTTTTGCTTCGGGATTGTTGTCGTAAAGGTCTTTGCCCATGCCGACAAACTGGGCACCCTGGCCCGGGAATACATAAGCTTTCATTCCTGTTATAATAATTTTTTGTTATTCAAAAAATATGGACGGAAATGACTCTGAGTCATTTCCGTCCGCAAAATTAGTGAATTATTCCCAATTACGGAAATAATTCTTTAATTATATCAGCGAACCATAAGTTTATGGGTCTGTGTGCCGCATTTCACTACATAGATGCCGGAGGCAAGAGGTTCCGAAACAAATTCTCCACAGACTTCACCTGAATAGATTCCGATTCCGGCGATGGATGAGATGTGAACCGTCTGGAAACTACTCTCTTCGGGAGTAACGACTCTGATACGATCGCCGTTTACAGCTACCGTAGCTTGTTGACTCATTTCCACGTTGTTGATACCGGACATCGAGCCCTTTGGAAGTATATTTGTGAAATAATCCCATCCTAATACATTTTTATAATCCTTTACCGATTCATCCGGCACATATACAGGTATGTCTCTTGGTGTGTCGTTGTTGAATGCGTAATAATAGAAATTTTTAACTATATCTTATTTTTTGAATCTATAGTGACCTAAGATATTATTATTTCCATGTCTTAATTCCAACTGATAATAACCAGGTGAAAGTTTGCTTATATCAATGGCTCCATTTTTAAAAGTGGCAAATGAGAAATAAGACAAATTGCCATAAATGCCAGTTATGCAGCCTATTAAATTTCCGGTTTCAAAAGCTCTCGACGGTATGCCATTAATGGTTATTAAGTCTCCATTTTTGCTAAATGTGATATTCTTATCAGGATATCCAAGTGGCGGTATTGTAATGACTTCGCTTTTTGAAGAACCATTCTTGTTAATACTGATTACATTCATTTGTGTTGTGCATTCTCTGTCTAAATTGGCTATGAAGTAACCATCTCTGAAATCTGTTACATCATATTCAAAAGGCAGTTCTTCACCATCTTCCAGTTGTTCAACAATAATTTTTTCAGTTCCTTCAATATTTCTAATCCCAATCATTGCGTCAATGAAGTATTCATCACTTTGAGAAGATATATCATGATATTCTGCCAATTTAGGTATGTAAGGTTTAGAATATTTGATAACTGCTTTTTGAGGTGTGAAGTCTCGAGTGAAGTATTTTGTTTTATAGTGGTATGATGGAACGCCATAGATGTTGTCATATTCTCCAGAACATTGAGATAGTCGGTATCTTAATCCCCCAGTCGTGCCTCTTGCATACTCATTTTCGGAATAATGCAACGGGAGTTCATCTATATTCAGTGTAATCGACATATTTCCCATAGTATGGAATTGATAATATAATTGATCCCATTTCCCATTTTTTAGAAGAGCACATAAGGATATCCCCCGTACATCTGTCGATCCAGGACCATTAGGACAAAACAGATTGAATGGTTTGCAATAATCGTCAAGTATATTTGAACTAAAGGATGCTGTCATTTCAGAAATTTGATTGTCTGTCAAATAAATATCTGAGCTCTCGTGTTCATCGCTATCTTCACCACGTGTAGGATTTGAATCAAATCCTAACGTCACAGATCCCTTGTAGGGTAATATGTCGTTAGAATAGCCATTTTCTTTGATAGATCCTCCATTGGCTCCGACACGAATCTCAGTCCTCCAATTTAGTGCGGCTGTAAATAGTTTGTTCCAATCAACACCGGAGAGATCTCTCATAATATATCCTTTGCCAAAATCATACGTCAAGAGTTTGGTCAGATTGTTATCATCATCCGGTATCATATATTTTAGAGATAGACCGTTTTCCCAGTTTTCAGGGGCGTATACGGATAATTCTCCAAATTTAACTGCGCCTTCATCCCTAAGATTTACAGTAAGCTGCCCTGAAGTTGCATTCTGATATGCAGTGTATGGATCGTTTGAATTTATAGACTCCATGATTAAAGATTCATAAGGTGTGAATCTGGCATTCGTGAATATCATTTTATTTTCTAAAGGTTTAGCGGCAAAATTTGTAGCGAATCCAAGTCCAAGGGCGATGTCTCTCAGCGCGACAGTGACAAAATCATATTTATCACTTTGGGGATCTCCGTCAAGAGAATAGGAAAATTCATCTAACATATCTTTATTGAATTCTATGGTTATGTCATCGTCATTGAATATATTTGTATCAGTTATTTCGTCATTAAATCTTTCTTTAAAACTTCTGTGATGTTCGATGAATACGACTCTTTTTAACATTGTATATGGCGTGGCGAAACTACTAACAAAATTGCCATTGAAATTATGAGTTGGATACGTAACTCTTGATAAGACTTTTTGAGACCCTCTAATTGTTTTAACTTTTGCCACCATATTAATAGGAAGGGTCGTGGGAAGAACTTCCTCCCACATCTTTACTGCATATTCAAATGCTCCTGTCATTTCTTCAGTCCAAATACCTTCATACCTGATTATGAACTTTGAGCCGCTGTTTATTTCACGGTATTGAGGCATTGTTACATTTACACCTTTAAATACCTCTGTGGCATAATTCTCACAAACTATTGTATCTGTTTGTTGAGCAGATGCGACTAATGCGCACGTTGCTACGATTATAAGTGTTATAAATGCTTTCATTTTTTATATAGTTTTATAGTTTTAGTGTTGTAAGTATTATCAATATATTTTATAATATATACTCCGGAAGTTAGTTCTTCAAGATTTATTTCGTTTATTTCAGATGAATATTTTGCAAGAATACCATCGGATGTGTAGACTGAAATGTCTTTCATCGGTTTGCTGAAAGATAATATATTGCCATGATACGAATAGTCAGACTCGGATAATATGGAATATTTTATAATACTCTGTTTTTTTAATTCCTCAATTCTATCCAATATTTTCTTATCGGTTATATATGATGTAGTACATATGGTGTCGCTCCGCACGGCTCCATATTTATTGATCGCATCAAAGCAGATATATTCTCCCCAATCAGCGTCATAGCCAATTGTCCCTGTTGGTGTATAGTCAAAGCTCTGTTCATATTCAAAAAGCATATGTGCGTCATGTGGGGAATGCAGGTGGCTTCTGGAATAGTTCATATTATAGCGTGTAGCTCCTTTTGATTCGATTTTTAATGAAAACCATCCGTTGGGATATATGTCATCCCATTCCCAATTATATTCATATTTAAAAACTACTTCTGATATTCGAGGTCGCTGAGGAATAAGAGCAATTTTTATTTCGAATGAATCAGTAGCACCGTTATCAGCAATAAATTCGATTTTCAGAGGAGATATGAACCTGTCAAGATTCATATCATATATATGTTCGCGATAATATGCTCCTGGCCAACTGATATCATCAGGGATAAAGCTAAAGTTTCCATCTTTATTGGTAGTGCAATATAACAGTTCATATGAATTATTTTTTAATTTTGCCCACATCTTCCATTCTCCTGACATTTTTCTGTCTATCAGTGAAAACTGTAGTTCTTTTGGATCCGAGAAAGTATCCTCAATATCATATTCTACACCTTGGGATGACACGGCACGGGAAATTAAATTACCCGCTGTTGCATAGAAGCTTGAGAGCTTTGGAATACAACAGATCAATATGCAAATAATAAGAATCTTTTTCATTTAATAAAATGTTTTTTCGTACTTACACAATCGCCCTTATAAAAATATTGTATTATAATCATTCCTCTGTGTCCCAATGTATTTATACAATCTAAAGAGTTACCCTCGAATAGTAGCATCCCATTTAAATCATAAATTTTAAATAAGTCAGCTCTTTCTTTCCTGTATTGGGTTGGTATGTCATAAATTGTTGAAAGATTGTGTGGTTGTAAACAAATCTCTTCTTCATTGTTGTAATATCCACCGGCAAATACACCATAGGGTTCAAATTCAAGTGTGTATGAAGATCTTCCGTATTTGTTTGTCGCTACAAAATCTATCCAAGCATAAAAGGGAGATGTAATATGATCGGCAATGCCTGTTGCAATCACCGGCTCCGTGATATAAGAGATATTCTGATGAGATCCATATTCTTCATCTACAGAAACTCGCAACATGTCTGCTCCTCGGTATTTTACCCTATAATGAACGTCATATGAATCATAAGGGGAGTTGTCTATAATATTGATTACTTCCACACTTTCGATTAACGGTTTTAACTCAAAATAAATCTTAAAAGGGAATGATTTTATAGTCATACCGTCTCTCTCTCCAATAAAAGTCAAATTGCCTTCGATATCTCCGTTGATATTGATTTTGTATAATTTCTCATCTTCTATAGCAGGGACTGTACATTTTAGGTCTGTATCCTCAAGAATCAATTCAGAGTAGCCTCCCTTTGATAGAGGCATTGATAAAATCCAATATGTGTTTTTTAGATTATTTATTTCTCCTTCAACATAAAATGAATGCGATTTATATGACGATGCCAGACCATTGTCTGAGATATCTGATCCCTTAATAGAGAGAGGTATAGGAGAGCTTATGTTCCATCCTATTTCTTCGAGAATACATTGGGTATAATCATCAATTTGAAAAATATGGTTACTTGTAAGTTCTGGTAGACTTAAAAGTGAATTTGGTTCATTTAACTCGGAAAAAGGTATTCTGGATTGAGAATATGGAGGAGATGCAAGATTAAAACTTTTATTTTTTGTATTTAATTTAAACAAACGATTGGGGTGGTTTATGTAATTTGTAAGATCTTGATTTGGACGACCTCCATTAAGAGGAATTGCTGACAACTGAATATTGTCAGAACTCTGGATCAATTTATCGTAACTATTATAACCTCTTTTATGTGAGAAGAAATATTGTGAATTATTGTTTATGCTAACACTCGACCCGCATCCCAATATACGTGCAACAGATTTTAATAGAGAAGAAGTAAGATTTTTTTTGTTCTCGGATATGTTGGAGCCAATTGAATAATCCCAATCAATTGTAGAATTGATAGTTATTTTACCATCTGTTCTTGTTATATCAGAATTTAAATAGTTTTCATCTGGATATAAGAAAAAATATAACGAAGTAGGATAATAATTTGTACCTTTATTTTTATACCTTACATCAGTCTTAATATCTGCCTCAATCTCGTCAGAAAGTTCAAATTCAATGTGTATTGGTGTTTGTGAAAATATATGGGTTCCCCATATATTAATGCAATATTCAATACACTTTAAAATATTATCATCACTTATTGATGTTATTGGAACTATAGTTGCTGCAAGACTACTACTACGTTGTTCTTTAGATTTTAAAGAAGCCTTATGACCTATGTATTCCGTAGAAGAAAAATAATCATCATAAGTTATATTTTCTATATCCTGTGCTTTAATATTTAAAGCACAGGATATAGAAAATATAACCAGGATAAAAGCCTTTATAAGAACACACCTATTTATTAGAAATCGATTCATTGGTATTATAGAATGATGATGGGTTTATAATTTTGTGTTTTGTTGAAGTATCAAGAGATATTGACCCCGTGTATCTATTAGAAATACAGATATCCTTGAAAAACTCTACCATCAGAGCTGGTGCACGACACAAGATATTCACCCGCTGCATGGGATGGAGAAGGGAGTATGTGCATATCGCGTGTTATGACATCGGTCATAATGACGAAGTCATTTTGAGAGATTGAGATTTCTGCATACTCAATTCCATCCGGCATGATAAACATCATCGTTTCTTCATCATACCGACATTCTATGAACACGCGAGATGGCGCATTCGGACGCTTTGAAAACTTAGAGGCAATCAAAAGAGATGTGTGCTCATTGCGTTCCGGCTTCGTTGTATTATCCGCATTTAAGACAATGGGAGTTGTGAAAAGAAATATTAAAACTCCCAGTAAGATTTTTAGTTCAATTTTCTTCATGTTAAATATGTTTTTGATTACATGACAAAATTAGGGAATCATATTTAACATGACAAGTTTTAAAGGCTTTTTTATTTGGTTTTTATATTGTATAAATAGTTTATTATGAGATGGTTAAGCTAAAGACGCCTGTTAAAATTTGGTTTCCATAAATAATCAGCTTTTTTTGATTATTTTTTACTTAAATTTTGTAGAAATGAGAGATATCTTTCAGCTTTATTTTTGTCCAATTGTTTAATTTTATCTTTTAGTCTTCTTTTGCGATCATATACGGCTGATACTTTTTCCTCCTGTAGAAAAATGGATATAGTGCTATTAGATAATTTTAATATTGAGAATAGATATAATCGGTAATCTTCATCTTTTAAAGAAGGTAAATCATTTCGGAAATCTGTAAATAAGTTTTTATATAAGGAATCTATTTCTTTTTCAAGTTTAGTTATTTGGTCACTATGAATAGAAAGATTGGAGATAAGGTTTGAGATGGAGTCAGCAATCCGTTGTTTGGCTAATTTCGAATTATTTGATTTGATGATAATGTCGCATATTTCTTCAAGCATTGAATATTTAGACGCCAATAGATATCTAATATATTCTGATGATTTAGAGTTTTCATTCTCTGCTTTCAAAAGAGATTCAGCTAAATCTTCTGCCAATAAGACTTTATTATTTATTTCTTTTTTCTGGTTTGATAAATAAAACAAAAGAATACATGTGAAAATGCCGAATAATAATACTAAAGATAAAACAATAATCCATTTCTTTAATCTTTCCAGCTCTAATGATTTTGCAATCTCAATGTCTTTATCCTTATAATAATCAATGGTCGTTGTTGTCAAGTCTGTATTGATTCTTGTTTTAAATAATCCTTCAGTTATGCTATCTCTGAGTTCCAATTCATAAAGAGCTTTATCTAGGAAACCAAGTTTTTTATATATTTTATATTTAGTGAAAGAGAGCATATTTGAGTGCTCGTTAATTTTAGAAATTATACTAATTGCCTCCTCTTTATTTTGAGATTCCATGCAACAATATGCCAAATGTATAGAATCATTTACATTTGCCAAAGGAGATGAACATAACGTTCTATATATGGGATGGGCTTTGTCATAGTATGATGATTTTAAATAACTTAATGCTGATAATTCAAGGGAAGAATGTTTTAGATACGAGTCCTCATACTTAAAACTTGAATCAACTAATTGCTTTGAAATCTTTTGGACGGAATCGAGTTTGGAGGTATTGCACAATGATGTGCATAGATCAAGCAATGCATAATTAATATATGGCTGTCTTCCGCTGCGTTTGATGTTCTCATATTCAAGTCTGGCGTATTTTAGTGCTTCATCGATGTTGTATGATTCATTGTGAATGTCTGAAATGCCACGGCATGCCATGCCTGCCCAGAAATATTCCTCCTGTTCCTCTGCCATATCCTTGGCTGCATGGAAAAGTGCGATGCTTCGGGGATAATCCTGATTATTATATAGAAGTCTGCCATAATAATATGTAGATACCAGACTTCTGAGTTGGTCATCCGTTCGCTCAAAATAATCCACAGAGAAAGATATAAGCGAGTCGGACCCCTCCAAACAATAATTCTTGTCGGATGCTTCAGCAAGGAGCATGCCATACATTGCCTTATCTCTGTCCGTCTTTAGGCTGCCGTAATTTATGCCTCTAAGTGAATCAAGCATCGCTTCCGGTTTGCTATCGATATTCCTTTCTATCTCCAAAAGCTTTTGAGTATTCGGAGATTCCTTGCAGGAGAAAAAGCATATCATAATGGCGATGATTACCGCAGAAAGTTGGAAATTATATTTTTGAGCTTTCATGAATCAAAAGGTGTCTATGCAGCATATTTAGAGAACTCGTAATGATAAATTGTCCGCAACATGGGATTAAGGGGGCTTACTTCTTACTTGTTCCCTTTTACTTTTTACTTTTTTAATTTAGATATCGATCTGGCTGGAGAGGGTTAGTTTGCGGGTATGGCATACGCGGCTGATGGTTTGCAGCATCGGAAGCATGTCGGCGTAGGCATGGGCGAGAACTACAAAGTTGAGGTCTGTGCGGTTGTTCTCGTAATCATATTCAATATAAAATGTGGATAAGTGCACATGGTGTTTACGGAAAGCCTCTCTGTAGGGATTGATGTCGGTTACGATTCCATCAACGGTGAGGTTGAGCACTTTCGATTCCTGTCCGAGTTTGCGACGTTTCTCGTATTGCTCGAAAGTGACAAGCGTAAGCAGGATCAGCAATGTCGCTCCGATGGAACATAGATACATTCCGATACCGACCGCCATTCCTATAATGGCAGTCATCCATATGCCGGCAGCTGTGGTGAGTCCGCGCACGGCTCCTTTCATGTGTATCATCGCACCACCACCCAAAAAGCCGATACCGGTGATCACCTGCGCCGCGATACGTCCGGGATCTCCGTTCTTCAGTCCGAGATATACCTGCGGCACGTAGATCGACAGAAGCATGGCGAGACATGCGCCCATGGCTATGAGCGCGAATGTGCGTATCCCGGCAATCTGTCCTTTGCGTTTGCGCTCGGCCCCAACGATCATGCCGAGAAACATACTTAGGACGAGACGGAACATGCAGTTTATCATGTTCACCTCAAGAGAATTTATCTGATTGATGATTTCGATAATATAGTTCATTTTACAGGGATTGTGGGGTTGATAAAAAAGACTTTTTCAGTGGCACGGGTGATGGCGGTGTAGAGCCAGCGGTAAAAGTCAGAACTGAGGGCATCCGGGGGAATCGAACTCATGTCGATGTAGACATGTTTCCATTGTCCTCCCTGCGCTTTGTGGCATGTTACGCAATAAGCGTATTTTGCCTGCAAGGCGTTGTAGTAAGGATCTTCCATCACTCCTTTGATCTTGTGGGAGAGTTCTCCTTCGTAGCTGTCGAGCACGCGGTTGTATAACCGTTCCATTTCCTGGCGTGGTATCGAAGGTCCGTCGCACACAAGGCTACGGAGCATGAGTTTTGCTCCCACTATCGAGCCGTCGGTGAGTTCGAGTTCCATTTCACAGAAATACCTGCCATAGGCTTTCTCTGTTTTTCCAACCCACGTCACTCTTGCCGTGTCGCCATTGGCTATGAAGCTACGCATGCCGTTGCGTTTCCCCCAGTAGTAATCATTCTTGGAAATGATTATCCGGTCGCCTCGTTGAATCGGTTCCTCGGCATACATTACCTGATTGCGGATAGCCTGATTGAAATTGTTGGCACGCTTATTAGAGCGCGTCACGATAAGAGTCTCTTCCTCTCCAACCTGACTCCACGACTCTGCCAGTCTGTCGGCTGTTTCCTGGGCAGGAATAACCTCAACATCTGGATAATCCTTGACATATAGTTCCGGAATCGCATCATTTTCGGGGCGCATCAGGAGATAACGGATATAGGTGGCATTATGCACGATTCCGCTCATTGCCGCCTGCCGCACCGGAATGTCGAGCGTGAATCCCACCGGATCAAGCCCCAAGGCTTTGAGGCGGTCAAAATTCATGGCAGTGCTCGAGGTTTGACCCACAGGAGGCAACTGCGCCTCGTCGCCTATGAGCATCAGACGGCATCCCGGTGCTGAATACACATGATGAATCAGATGGGAGAGAAGCGAGCGTCCACCGCTCGGAGTGTCTGTTATCAGGGAAGCCTCGTCAACGATGAAAAGTGTGTCTCTTTGTTCGTTGGGAGCAAGAAAGAAACTCATGTTAGAAGGATCTGTAGAATCCCCCCGATAGATACGCTTGTGGATAGTAGAGGCGGGATGCCCTGAAAAACTCTGCGCCACCTTTGCCGCTCTCCCCGTAGGGGCGAGGAGCACTACCGGACGGCGCAGCCTGTCGAGAACCTTGATAAATGCCCCGACCACAGAGGTCTTTCCCGTGCCGGCATATCCGTTGAGCACGAATACCTGACGCGGATTCGGTGAAAACACGAATGTTTCCATCGCCTCCAACAGCAGACGCTGGCTCGCAATAAGCTCAAACGGCAGGGATGCTTCCGCCTCGTGGGTGATCATATTTTTCCAGGGCTCAGACATAAGTTCTAAACTCTATTTTTACATTCGTTAAAGAGTTTAACAAAGTTCAGTGTAAAGTTACTTAAATTTGATTAATTTGATATCAATGTTTTGCAAAATTATTGTTAACTTTGCAATTGGAAAAACAAAAACATATCTATAATTAATAGAAATATGAAAATTGAAAAAGTAATCGGTCGCGAGGTTCTTGATTCTCGCGGTAACCCCACAGTTGAAGTAGACGTGATTCTCGAAAGCGGCGTTATGGGTCGTGCAGCAGTTCCCTCCGGAGCTTCTACAGGTGAGAACGAGGCTCTTGAGCTTCGTGACGGCGACAAGAGCCGCTACATGGGCAAAGGCGTTCAGAAGGCAGTTGCCAACGTGAACGGTCCTATCGCTGACGCTCTTCGCGGTCACAGCGCCCTCGATCAGATCGGCGTTGACCAGATCATGCTCGACCTCGACGGCACTCCCACTAAGTCAAAACTCGGTGCAAACGCCATCCTTGGTGTTTCTCTCGCTACAGCAAAGGCTGCTGCCAACTATCTCGACATGCCTCTCTATCGCTACATCGGCGGTTGCGACACTTATGTTCTCCCCGTTCCTATGATGAACATCATCAATGGTGGCGCTCACTCTGACGCTCCTATCTCATTCCAGGAGTTCATGATTCGTCCTGTTGGTGCATGCTGCTTCAAGGAGGGTATCCGCATGGGCACAGAGGTATTCCACAACCTCAAGAAAGTGCTCAAAGCTCGCGGTCTCTCTACAGCAGTAGGTGATGAGGGTGGTTTTGCTCCCGCTCTTGACGGCACTGAGGATGCTCTTGACTGCATCATCAAGGCTATCGAAGCAGCTGGTTATGTTCCCGGAAAAGATGTTACAATCGGTCTTGACTGCGCTTCTTCAGAGTTCTATCGTGATGGCAAATATTGCTACGATTCTCTCAATAACGGCACACCCAAAGAGAAGAACGGCAAGCAGCTCACAAGCAAAGAGCAGGCTGAATATCTCGAGCAGCTTATCACCAAATATCCTATCGATTCAATCGAGGATGGTATGGATGAGAATGACTGGGAAGGCTGGAAGCTTCTCACCGATCTTATCGGCGATCGTTGCCAGCTCGTAGGTGATGACTTCTTCGTAACCAACGTTAAGTATCTTGAGAAAGGCATCGAGAATGGCTGCGCTAACTCAATCCTCGTGAAGGTTAACCAGATTGGTTCACTCACAGAGACTCTCCGCGCAGTTCAGATGGCTCAGCGCAACAACTACACAGCTGTTATCTCTCACCGTTCAGGCGAGACTGAGGACGCTACAATCGCCGACCTCGCAGTTGCAATGAACGCCGGTCAGATCAAGACCGGTTCTGCAAGCCGTTCTGACCGTATGGCAAAATACAACCAGCTTCTCCGCATCGAGGAGGAACTTGGCGATCGCGCTGTTTACGGCTACAAGAAAATCGCTCGCAAGTAAAGTTTAACGATAATAAAAATTTAATAAAAATAAGGAGTGTCAATTGACACTCCTTATTTCATTTGTGGGCTGCCATTAATTCAATCTAAGAAACTGTTTAAATCTATTGAGAGTTATTTTTGAGGTGATTTCGCGAGTTGAGAAAGGAGAAACCTGACGGTTTCGACTGCCAAAACTTGGCGGAAGCAGCCAAAAAGAACCTCAAAATTCCCGAAAGAATCTTTATA
>CAJUDL010000042.1 GCA_910585285.1 uncultured Muribaculaceae bacterium | reverse complement strand
GTATCTAAAAACAGATTATGGTATCTATCAAAATCGACGGATTAAACGTGTAACGGCAGCCATCATGGTGTAATATATGTGTAGTTCACAAATTTATCGTGTAGTAGCATGTGTAGTAGCAGTTTTTGAGGACTGTTACACGTGCCTTCATCAAATAATTAAGATAACTGCGGACTAAAGGTTAATATCTGTGTTCATAATCTTTATTCTATCTAGTCTCTGCCTTTATCCATTAATCTGACCGTTTTTATCGTATCCGACCGAAATTTTGGCCGGATAAGTGTTGATTAGCCGTAATCCGACCGTTTTTTATTGTTTGTGATGTGTGGAACAATCGTTCGGGCATCAAATGTTCCTGTCTCTTGCTCTTATGCCTTTTGATAATATGATGTAAAGAGTCGGAGATGTGTAATAAGTTACAATAGGCGACTATGGGTAGAAAGGGTGAGAATTATTTGCAAATGAACAATTAAAGCAGTAATTTTGTAGAATTAACCAACACTTTATTTAAATTGGATCCAGATCCTTTACCGGTCTCGCCTCTGGCGAGCCTCTTGACGTTACTTGCCCAAGCCGCTCTGCCGGCAATCAGTTTCCATGCGCCCCCAAGTTGGCCGGCGTGGATTTTACTCATAATCATAGCTTTTTGTTGCCTGCTGATCTCGGCTTTCGTGTCGGGAAGCGAAATTGCGTATTTCGGGCTTTCTCCTCAGGAGATCGATGAGCTTGAGGACTCCGAAGTGCCCCGAGACAAAAAAGCTTTCTCTTTTATCGAAGACAGTGAGCGTCTTCTCGCTACCATCCTTATTTCCAACAATCTTGTGAATATCACGATGGTCGTGCTGCTTACGTTTGCTATCTCGCAAACCGTCATATTCAACAGCGCGGTGCTAAACTTCCTGCTCCAGACTGTCTTCATGACATTCCTTCTGTTGCTTTTCGGAGAGATATTTCCGAAACTTGTGGCTCGCGGAAGAACAATGTGGTGGGTGCGCACTGCCGTTCCGGGCATTGGAATCCTCTACACTATCTTCGGTCCGCTCGCAAAGATAATGGCACGCTCCACAACTATTGTAGGAAAGATCGTAACAAAGAAGCAGCAGAATATTTCAACCGATGAGCTGGAAAAAGCTCTCGAAATTTCCGATGTTTCCGACGGCAAGGAGAAAGAAATGCTTGAGGGTATCCTGTCGTTTGGTGAAATCGAGGCTCATGAAATCATGATATCCCGCGTAGATGTAACCGCCATTGAGTATCACGATTCATGGGAGGAGGCAATGAAGGTGATTCTTGAATCGGGTTATTCGAGGATACCTGTTTATGACACCTCTCCGGATTCCATAATAGGTATTTTATACAGCAAAGACCTTCTGCCACATATCGACCGTAAAGACCCCGACTTCCGTTGGCAGGATCTCCTGCGGGAGCCTTATTTTGTGCCTGAGTCGAGGATGATTGATGACCTTCTTGAAGATTTCCGTAAACGCAAGATCCATATAGCTATAGTTATCGATGAATACGGAGGTACGCAGGGTATCGTAACATTAGAGGATATTATCGAACAGATTGTAGGCGATATCGATGATGAATATGACGATGTGACTTCCATGTACAAAAAGATTGGTCCCGATTCATATATCTTCGATGCCAAGATACCGCTTACCGACTTCTGTCGCGTTACCGATATTCCCGAAGAGGAACTTGGTGACATTGGGGATGCAGAGACTCTTGCCGGTCTTCTTCTGGAAATAAAGGGGGATTTCCCAACCACGAAGGAGACGATCGTAAGGGGAGATATGCATTTCCATGTCATGAAAATGGAACGTCACCGCATCGTGAAAGTAAGCATGCGGATTGTTAAAAATAGGTCTTAGGCTTTAGGTGTTAGGTTTTAGATCTATCACCTACAGCCTAATACCTAAACCATAAACCTAAACCCTAAACTAAAAATTATGGAAACAGAATTTATATACTGGCGTCATCACACATTGCCCGGAATTAAAGTTGAGGAAGTTTGTGGCGGAGAAGATCGCTCGCTTAAATTGTGGATAGAAATGGCGTATCAGGTCTATTCCGAGAATGGCAAAGAAGGATATCGTGAGATAGGTCATTTCCGCAATGGCGCGCCATTCCTGGTAGGAGAGATAGGGCGAATTTCGATAACCCATACCGGACGCTTTTTAGCTGTGGCTACATTGCCCGATACGCCTGAAGTGGATCTGTCTGTTTTCTCTGAGCGGGCAGCCATGGGCATTGATGCCGAGCGGGCAGATCGCGAACAGACCCTGCGTGTGCGGGAAAAGTTTCTTTCCGATGATGAGCTGCAGATGATTGATAAAGAAGATGTGAAAATGAACGTGATGGCATGGACAGCAAAAGAGGCGCTTTATAAGGCTGCCATGCAGGAAGGTCTCGATTTCAAAAATGACATCCGCATTCTATCCTTGCCCAAGATCGGACCGGCAGTGCCTGTTTACGATAAGAATGAATTTGACCCGATACGAACCGGCGAAGCCGTCGTAAAGATAGAAGATAAGGAATATCCCTTTGTGCTCTATACATACGAATCCGAGGGGAATATCGTTACTCTCGCTTATTCCCCCCGGTGCGCAAAATTCGGTTGATGCCGAATCTCTGTAAATCGATCAAGTTAGTGGCGTTTCAAGCAAAAATGCTGCGAAACTGAAGTAGCAGGATGATTAGCCCTGCGGCATAGATGGCATATACTCCGGCATTGCGATAAAGATTGGATGTCAAATTCCTTTTCATAATGTATTGGTTTTATGGGTTACGTATATTTTGATGTTGCAAAGTAAATTGTTATGACTGCCGCTAATTTGCAGTGAAATGTTAACAAAATCTAATCATCAATTGTAAAGGTTGATCTGGTGGTAGCTATAGAATCTCTTTAGAGATACGAAATATTGTGCAATATATGGTATAAATGCAATTGCGAGGTTAAATTTGGGGCTAAAATTTAACGTTAGTTATTTAAAAATTGTTATATTTGTGACCTCAAATGTGGCAAATGCCATATTGAAGTTATAGTGCACTTGATTATAAATAACATATTATCCATAATTAAACGAGGCTGGGGCGCCAGTCTCTGATCCATCTTAGATATTAATGCGGCTATGGAATTAGGAAACATTTTACGAAACAGACGCCAGACTTTACGAACCACGCAGCAAACACTCGCTGAAATGTCGGGAGTAAGCGTAAGAATGATAAAGGCCATCGAAGGGGGATATGCCAATCCATCGATAGCCACTCTTGAAAAGATCCTTAATGTGTTGGGATTACAGCTTGTTATCACTGACAAACAGGATTCAGCTCAAGATTAAAGTATTAAACAGCGTCTAAGGATTATACAGGAATACAGGATCTGACTCGCGGTTAAGACGATCGAGCGTCGTCACGGCGTATGTTGATCCTTTTGTCTCGGAATTGATAAGTACTTTATTGTAAGGTGTCAGTGCAATTATTGCCTGAGGATCGTTGATGTCCTGCTTCTCACCAGAATAAAACTCGTATACGACAAAGCGTATGACATCGTCTGCGCTCTCTTTGTGTGAACGTGCCGGAGGTGTCCACATAAGGAATTCCTTGTCTCCCTCTTTCTCGATTCTTATTTCCTTTATGGTTTTCGGATGTTTGCGGGCATCTCCATATACAGGGGGTAGGGCGATGGTTGACTGATATTTCATTGCAAGGGAATCAGCGGCTCCTTTATAGTTGCCGGTCACCCAATATCCGTGCCACCATATATTGCCTCCGATATTAGGCAGTTTGCGCGAAAGCTTCACCTTTGTGTCGAGTTCATTACGGTCGTTATTGCTCGGATCCGCCACATCCATTGTGCGTTTCACATCCTGACCTACATACACATCCACGCCGTTGGCATTATCGTTCCACCATTGCACGAGTTTGCGGCTTGGGGCAGCCTGCGTATCGAGGTTCCAGTAAAGCTGAGGTGCAAGATAATCTATCCAGCCGTTTTTTGCCCATAGAAGCACGTCGGCATAAAGGTCATCATAATTCTGCAGCCCTGTGCTTTCACTACCTCGCGGATCGGTGCGTTTGTTACGCCAGATTCCGAAAGGACTCACGCCAAACCTTACCCACGGCTTGCGATCTTTAATGGTTTTATGGATCTGTTCGATAAGAAGATCAACATTGTGACGCCGCCAATCGTTGCGGTTTCGTCCGAGACCGAACTTCAGGAAACTTGCGTCATCAGGTATCTTTTTCCCGGGAGCGGGGTAGGGGTAGAAATAGTCGTCGATATGTATGGCGTCAACATCATAGCGAGAGACGATATCGTCTATCACCTTACAGATGAAATCACGGTTCTCCTGATATGCCGGATCGAACAACACCTGTCCGTTATAGCGGAAAAAGCGTTGAGGCTCCATCTTCGAGATATGGTTGGATGGTAGGATCTCTTTAGCTGTGGATGTGACGCGATACGGATTAAGCCATGCGTGAAGCTCCATTCCGCGTTTGTGAGCCTCCTCCAGACAATACTCCATCGGATCCCACATGGGAGAAGGGGCTTTGCCACGTTTACCGGTCAGCCATGCGCTCCATGGCTCCAGATCAGACTTATAGAGCGCATCTGCAGTAGGTCGCACCTGAAAGATCACTGCATTGCATCCCGCATCATGCAGTTTATCGAGTTGTTCACGTATATATTCCTTGGCTTGTTCGGTAGTTTTATTCTGCCATTGCGTCTGTCCGATCACATGGAGCCAAGCACCGCGAAACTCGCGCTTCGGATTTTCGAACTCCGAAGCAATCGCCATCGCGCTCTCCGCGACCACCGCCAAAATTATAACTATAACATTGATAATATTTCTATTCATCTCTCTTAATTCCTAATTCCTCATTCCTAATTTATCATTCCCCATTCCACATTTCACATTAAACATTAAAAATTATTCCCCGACTCCTATACCGAACAAGGCATAGTCATAGAAGACCGGATCATCCGGACGTAAAGTCCGTAATGTGGCAGTGAGTTGCTCCACGCTCTTTCTGTCGTTGCCACGACGTTCCAGAATGCCGAGATTCCTGGCAGTATTTCCCACATGCACATCAAGAGGAATATATAGTTTGCTTTTAGGAATAGATTTCCATATGCCCATGTCCACAATGCCGTCATCGCGCACGAGCCAACGGAGTGCCATGTTCACGCGTTTCAGAGCCGTATTCTTGAGATTCACAGGAAGGCACTGCGAACAGTCCTCGCCATTGTTCTCATCGCGCATAATTTTCTGCATCTCTTCCACGAGTTTCCAAGCCGGAGTCTCGGAATCTCCTACGCGCATCGTTGCACCGAACGCATCGAGCGATCCGTAATCGCGGAATATGCGACGCATGCCACGCAGAAAATACTGGAAATGGCGTGCAAAGAATGTGCGATGGAGATTCATGTCAGGATCCAGATCCTCGTAACCCTTATCCATGACATATTTGTATGGCTCCTGACTCATCAGGGAGAGCATCCTTTCGGCATTGCGACAGATCATTTGCCGGCGTCCCCAGGCAATGATTGCAGCTAAGAATGATACGATTTCGATGTCTTCCTGTCGCGAAAAACGGCGGGGAAACTGCACCGGATCATTACCGATAAATTCCGGTCGGTTTATTCGTGCCGCTTCCGAATCAAGCAGCTCCCTGATATCTGAGGGTACTTTAATTGTTGGTGCTTCCTCTTTGAATAGTGTGCTCATGGTTTTTCAACAAATTTACCAAGAATGGGATTCACGGTGCGGATGGTCGATACGAACGCTGAATCGAATGTCTCTGCCGACTTTTTATGTCCCAGCGAATCGTAGCGAGCGCGAAGAATCCGGCTGTTTTCAATCTCTTTCTGCAACGCGGAAGTGTCTGACCAATGACGTGTGATGATTTTGCGGGCAGCCATGCGTCCTTCTATTTTTGCCGTCTCAATCTCAGCGGCGGTCTCACCGTTGCGTGCCGTTTCACCACATCCCGATAACAAAGTGAGGGCGATGACAGCCCCCACAATATAATATAATATTTTCATATGATGGTTAATCATTTATCAAAATTCAACGGATATCATTTACCGTAAAGTTCGTTCCACCATCTTGGGTCATCCTGGAGATATTTTGCAAACCATGCCATGATTGTATCCTGCCACAAGAGTTTCTTATCGAAATCTGTTATAACGTGATTCTGACCATCTACGGTAATAAACTCCACATCGCGACCCAATAAGCGCAGAGCATTGAATATTTGGATGCTCTCGCCGATAGGCACGTTTGTGTCTTCCGTGCCGTGAAGCAGAAGGAGAGGAGTGTGAATCTTATCAGCATTGAATAGGGAACCTTGTTTGGTGAAGAGCTCCGGATTCGTCCATGGGTAGGATTTGGCTGCGGCAATGGCGTTGTAGGAATAACCCCAGTAACCTTCTCCCCAATAGCTTGTCACATTGGAAATGCCTGCATGAGATACGGCAGCCGCGAAGATGTCGGTGAGAGTCTGCAGATACTGGGTCATGAATCCTCCGTAAGACGCTCCAAGGCATCCAACCTTCTTTTTGTCTACAAATGAATGTTCATCGCAGAATTTCTTCACACCTTCAATGATATCTTCTGCAGTCCGTTTTCCCCAGGCATTCACGTGGCGCGCAGAAAACTCCTGTCCGTAACCGGTCGTACCACTCGGGTTTAGCACATAAACCACGTAGTCACGCGAAGCGAACACTTGAGGAGCATAAGGATGCGTCATTGCCGCGCTTGAAGGCGACGTGCCGCCATAATAATAAACGATAAGAGGATATTTCTTGGAAGGATCGAAATCCGGAGGGAGACACATCATGCCGTCGATCTCAGTGCCATCGGAAGCTGTAAATTTCCAAGGCTTCATCTTGCCGAATCTGACATCTTTAAGTTCTATCTGCATCGGATCATCAATGAGACGGTTCTTGCCGTTTTTGAGATTGAGGAGGTATGCGATGCCCGTATCGGTGAAATCTCCCCCGCAGTAAGATAACCATTGGGCTTCGTCATCACCCATCGAGAAAGAGTGGACATTACCAATTTTGCCGTCGAGCTCGGTTATTTTACCGCTCCCGGGATTCAAAGAATAAATTTTCTTATAGAATCCTGTCTCCCCTAAGAAATAAATGTTGCCATCGATCGTGTTCCACACCGGATCGCCCGTGAGGGCGGGATCAAACTCTTTGGTAACCGGTTTAACATTGCCGTTAGCGATGGTATAGATAAATCCCTGACCGTCGAAATCGTTAGGAATCTCATGATTACCTGCATTTGCACCTATTCCATTGAAGGCTTGCGGACTACCGGTGATAAAGAGCTCTTTAGCATCTGGAGAATAGATCGCACTGTTGATATATCCCTCATTGCGTATGATGGTGTCTGTGGCAAGAGTGTTGAGATCCATCTCAATGAGATCTTTGAAATAGAATGGATATTCGTCTGGACGCATTACAGAGGAGATGTAAAGCATCTTGTTCCCGTTCTTTGTAAAGTCGCAGATATACGTAGAAGCACCCCCGTAGGTTAGTGTTGTAGTGACGTGTGTGTCGAGATCATAACGCATCACATATGAACGATCGCGATCGCCAGGAATACGGTCGTCTGGACTTTTTACACGTTTCAGTGGTCCGGCATCTTTTGTGCCGTCGACACTCTTGTAAAATATAAGTGATTTACCGTCGGGGGTGACTGTGAAATTATTTTCGGGCACTCCGCGTGCTATAACTCTGCTTTTAAGAGTCGGCACTTCGATCGTTATGACATCATAGCCTGCAGGTTTCTTATTGGTATAATAGAGTGTCGAACCTTTCGGCATCCACTGGGCATAAGGAGTTATATCTTCGGTAATTATTTTTCCTGTAGCGATCTCCTGCAATGTTGCTCGATAGTTTTTATCAGAAGCTGAAAATGTCTCGGAATATTTTGTAAGGAGATATTTCCCATCGGGAGAAATGCTGGTGCCATATACTCTTTCTCCGGTCATTGTCAGGCGAGTGGAGAAACGTCTGCCTATTTCCGGTCCGTCGGCAAGGGCCACATCCTCGAATTCTTTGTCGGGAACGAATTCAAGTTTGAAATCGGGGGCGGTTTTGTCATCGGGCATTGACACGATGTTTACCTGGATCTCATAATCCGCTTCCGGATTTAGTGTAACCGAGCCGCTGGCGTCGGCAGGTAACGAATCTGATGCTGTCTTTTTTGCCACTGAATTGCCGTTGAGAAGCACATCTCCCATCGATGTCGAATTGAGGATGAGCTTCCCTTTTGCGAATCTGGCAGCGCGCAGGCGTGTTGAGAACGTGTGAAGTTCAGGACGGTCTTCTGCTTTTACGAGCGTAAGTCTTCCGGCGGTATCGGTGGTCATGGTTGTCCAGTCTGACGTCTGTTCACGCAAAGACAACGGCAATCTCGCTCCGAGTAGCTGGTCGTTGGCAAAACCGTTCTCTTTTTGGAGACTGTCGGGAGTTGCCGGAACGTTGAGACGCGCGGCAGGTGCCGATTTGAACTTGGTTAATGTGTAGGCAGACGCTATGCCCGAACAGAGTAACAACCCTGTTGCCAGAACCGGGAAGATGTTTTTGCTCATGATATGTGAAATTTATACCGCTGCGAGGAATTTGTTTTGAAGTAATGCTTCCTATTTCTTTTCGTAATTGGGAATACCCTTCATCTTAACGTGATATATGAGGGCAGAATAGGGCAGAATAGAGCCTCGGGAGGAAGAACCATATGCCGAACCGGCAGGGATAACGAGCGTTACGGAGTCTCCGACATGCATTGATGTCATCGCAACCCACATTCCCACGATATTCTCGTTGGGCATGCTCTGATAGATGCTGTCGCCGTTTGTTGTCATGCTGTATGAATCGCCTAAAGAATTGCCGTCGACATCTTCCATCTCATATTTTATATTGACGGTGGAATTGCTCAGGGGTTTGAGATTCTTTTCCGTGAGCGAGCGGTCGTTATGCCATTTTATAAGCACGAAATCATTGGGAGCCCATTCCGGCGTTACTTTGGTGTAGACCTTTTCCCCGTTTTCGGTCAGGTCTTCCATCTTTGTTACATATTCTTCATTCTGCTTTTTCCACTCCACATAATCCGGCTGATCGTCTTCACTCAGACATCCCGAGAGAATAACCGCCATCAGCGGAAGGAAATAAAAAAGTTTCTTCATCTGTCGTTATTGTATGTTACGCTACGCAATGCGTTAAAATTTTACTTCCGGTGCTTTCTGCGCTCCGGCTTCTGCTTTGAACTGTGGTTTCTCCTTGAATCCGAACCAGCCGGCATAAATGTTTGTAGGGAACTTCTTGATGCTCGTGTTGTATTCCATCACAGCCTCTGTGTATCGTTTGCGCTCTGTTGATATGCGGTTTTCCGTGCCTTCGAGTTCTGTCTGTAACGCCATGAAGTTGGTGTTGGCTTTCAGGTCAGGATATGCCTCTCGAACAGCGTTTACGTAGATGTCAAGTGCTCCCTTGAGAGCGCTCTGAGCCTGCTGGTACTGTTCGATATTTTCCTGAGGATTCTCCACAGACTTTGCAGCATCATAAGCCTTGGTCAGCCCGGCGCGCGCGTTGGTCACAGCCTCAAGGGTGCTGCTTTCGTGCTCCGCATAACCTTTCACTGTATTGACAATGTTGGGGATGAGGTCGGCACGACGCTGGTACTGATTCTCAACCTGAGCCCAGCTCTGGTCCACTTGCTGCTGTTTTTCAACGAGACTGTTGTAATTGCAGGAGGACAGTGATGTCATAGCCACCACTGCCACTACTGCATACATTATATCCTTTATAAATTTCATATCTAATTGTTTAAATAAGTTTCTTAAGAAGGCTGTTGAGGCTCACCTCTTCAGAGAGGATCTTCTCCAGCTCATCTACCGAGAGACGTTTCTGCTCCATGGAGTCGCGTTCACGCAGTGTTACGGTGCCGTCTTCGAGCGTCTGATGGTCAACCGTGATACAATACGGAGTGCCGATTGCATCCTGACGGCGATAACGCTTGCCGATAGAATCTTTCTCGTCATACTGGCAGGTGAAATCGAATCTCAGGCGATGCTGAATCTCACGAGCCTTTTCGGGAAGACCGTCTTTCTTCACCAGCGGCAATACTGCGCATTTCACCGGAGCGATAGGTGCGGGGAAATGGAGCACCGCGCGGCGGTCGCCGTTGCCGAGATCCTGATCTTCATAGCAGCTGCAGAACACGCTGAGGAACATGCGGTCAACACCGATAGATGTCTCTATAACGTAAGGAACGTAACTTTCGTTGAGTTCCGGATCAAAATATTGTATCTTTTTGCCGGAGAACTTTTCGTGTTGCGAAAGGTCGAAGTTTGTGCGGGAGTGGATACCCTCAACCTCCTTGAAGCCGAAAGGCATCTCAAATTCGATATCGGTTGCGGCATTGGCATAATGTGCAAGTTTCTCGTGATCGTGGAAACGATACTTGCTGTCGCCAAGTCCGAGGTTCTTGTGCCATTTGAGTCGTGTCTGACGCCAGAAATCGAACCATTTGAGTTCCTCGCCCGGACGAACGAAGAATTGCATCTCCATCTGTTCGAACTCACGCATGCGGAAGATGAACTGACGCGCCACGATCTCGTTGCGGAATGCCTTCCCGATCTGTGCGATACCGAAGGGAAGACGCATACGACCTGTTTTCTGCACGTTGAGGTAATTCACAAATATACCTTGCGCCGTTTCCGGACGGAGATAGACATCCATTGCGCCGTCGGCAGTAGATCCCATTTCTGTCTTGAACATGAGGTTGAACTGGCGCACGTCTGTCCAGTTGCGGGTGCCGCTGATAGGATCTACTATTTCATAATCAAGGATGATCTGCTTGAGATCCACGAGGTCGTTGGCATTCATAGCATCCGAGAAGCGCTGGTGCAGCTCGTCGCGTTTGCGCTGGTTCTCGAGAACGCGAGGGTTGGTCTGGCGGAACATAGCCTCATCGAAGCTTTCACCGAAACGCTTTGCTGCCTTGGCAACCTCTTTGTTTATCTTTTCATCGAATTTTGCGATTTCATCTTCAATGAGCACATCGGCACGGTAACGTTTTTTTGAATCCTTGTTGTCGATCAAAGGGTCATTGAAAGCATCAACGTGTCCCGAAGCTTTCCAGATTGTTGGATGCATGAAGATTGCCGAGTCGATGCCCACGATATTGTCGTGGAGCATGGTCATGGCTTCCCACCAATAGCGTTTGATATTGTTTTTCAGCTCAACACCGTTCTGACCATAATCGTAAACGGCTGAGAGACCGTCGTAAATTTCACTTGATTGAAACACAAACCCATACTCTTTCGCATGGGCTATGATTGTCTTGAAAACATCTTCCTGTTTTGCCATTGCTCTATTCTTAATCGCACAATGTGCAGTTTATAAGTTTAATTTTATAAAAAGCGTATTTAACACGCAAATTTACTGATAAATTTCCACTTCCACAAAATTATCTATACAAATCCATGAATTGCGGAGTCAACTGTCCGTTAAAATTTGCAAAAGATAAGTCAATATTGTAATTTTGCACCTGGACTCCGATATGAAAAGAATCGATTCATTAATTGCGCTTGTAAAATCCATGACAAAGGCGGAACGTAAAGCCTTTGCGGTGAGGTATGGCGCGGATCAATCTGATAAAACCAAGCTCTATCATTCTCTATACCAATTAATAATACGAAACGCTGCAGATGATTCCGCCTCTATAAAATGTAATTTTACCAAACTCTATCCAGATTCTGCTTTTGAAATCACTGTCAAATATCTTTACGACTTGCTCACTGATATGCTGTTGTCGATAGAAACGCGTAGATCCACTCTCGACTCTTTGCTTTCTGATGTGTGTAAGGCAAGAATACTGTTCGAACGGTCGCTCAATGATGATGCTCTTGAACTTATCGGCTCGGTTGTGGAACGAGCCATTTCTTCCCGACAATATGAGGTGGCATTGTTGGCACAGAAGATGGAACTTGAATTTCTTAACGTTCTGGATTTCCCGGATATTACACAGGAGGAACTTTTCAAAAAACACGCTCTTCGCCAAAGAATACTCAAAAGCATAGGAACCATAGGAGAACATGCTTCTCTATATGACATATTATGTCATCGCATGCGGCATATCGGATCAATCCATGCCAGAGAAGAACTACACACAATGTCAGATCTTGTGATGCGCGAATTTCACACATTCAATCATGGCCCTTCTGACAAACCTTTTGAGCAGGAGCGGAACCACCGTATGTTCCAAGCTCGTTATCTTATGGAATCGGGAGATGTAGAGGGGGCATTCGGCATGTATGCATCACTCGTGGATCTTTTCGAGACCAAAGGTGCTGTTGGCACCGCCGTGTCTGCTTCATATTATGTCTCTGTGCTTGAAGGAATCTTACGAACGCTGCGAGTGGTGAATAGTTATGATCGCATGCCTCCGTTTATTGACAGATTACGCGCCCTTCTTCATAACGCCTCGAGCGATATCTCAGATAATATTCATTGCATAATCATGCAATATGAATTAGCTCCTTTGCTTGATACTGGTGATTTCATAGCATGTCGTGCTGTATGCGATAGATATCGCGACACATTGATTGAAGGAAGACACAATCTTACTCCGGCGCGAGAATGCGAGTTGGGTCTGAATCTTGCATTGATAGAACTTGGTACGGGTAATATCAAGAAAGCCGCACGTGCTATTACATCCGCTATCACGATGCATAATATCAAGTATGTTCCTCTGATGAGAACCGTCAGACTTGTTAGAATGTTGGCTTATTATGAACTTGGAGAGATGGAACTCCTGCATTTTGAAAAACGCTCCGTCTCTCGCTCTAAAATTAATTTTGCCTACGAAACCGAAAAAGTTGTTTTGAAATTTGTCTCGGAACCATGTCCTGTATCACGTTTCTTGCGCAAGACTGCATATGGCAAGTTGCAACCGATTCTGGAGAAACTACGTAAGAATAGATATGAGCAACAATTATTATCAATATTTGACTTCACCGCATGGATTGAATCGAAACTGACGGGTAAAACCTTGTCGGAGGTGCTTTGTGAGAAAATGCTAAATAAAAGGTAATAAAAAATTATTTAAACATATATATTTAAGCGGTTTTTGATAAATGCTATATGGTTACGTATTAGCTTGTTGCTTGTATTTAATTCTTAGATTCCTGTTTTTTCATAATATATTTAAAACGTTTTTTTGGTTTTTTAGTGAATATGAGGTGGCATATATTTGCATCTGAAAACTCAGACGATGCATACCATGAAAACTACCACTAAAAAACCTAAGATAATCGTTGTAGGAAGTTGTAACACCGACATGATTATTCGTGCCGATCGGTTTCCGATGCCGGGGGAGACTATCCTGGGAGGGAGATTTGTCATGGAACCGGGAGGGAAAGGTGCCAATCAGGCTATTGCGGCGGCGCGACTTGGAGGAGATGTTACACTCGTTTCCAAAATCGGATACGATCTGTTTGGTCTTCAGGCAATCGACTTATACCGCAACGAAAATATCTCTACGAACTATGTTATTACCGATCTTAACAATCCATCCGGATTCGCCATGATAACAGTGAATGCAATCGGAGAGAATTATATTATCGTTGCGCCCGGTGCCAATACAACTCTGAGTGTGGAGGATATTTCAAAAGCTGAAGAATGTATCGCATCTGCTGATATTCTGATAGTGCAGCTTGAGATTCCGCTTGACACAGTGGAGCATGCAATCAACATAGCAAATTCTCATGGCGTAAAGACGATAATGAAACCGGCACCGGCACCGCTGACGCTTAACGATACCATCATAAGCCGTCTCTATGCAATCCTTCCAAATCGAGTAGAAGCAGAGCAACTTGCCGGAATAGAGATATTCGACATGCGCACAGCGCGTGCCGCAGCCGATATAATCAGCCGGAGAGGAGTCGATAATGTGCTCATTACTTTAGGTGGTGGCGGAGTGTTTGTTAAGTCTGGTCCGGAATACGCCTCATTCCCGGCACGGAATGTAGAGGTTGTTGACTCAATCGGAGCGGGCGATGTATTCTGCGGTGCGTTTGGAACTCAGATTTCATACGGCTGTAGCGTCATGGAGGCAGCCCGTTACGCCAATGCCGCAGCTTCCCTTTCAGTGACACGTATAGGAGCGCAACAAGCTATACCATATAGAACCGAAGTGGACGCAATTATTTGAAAACAGAATTTAAAACAACAATATAACTCTTTATTTAATGAACAAAATTGTAGTTGTTGGTAGCACCAACATTGACTTGATGGCAAAAGTGCATCATTTGCCATCACGGGGAGAGACGGTATGTGATGCTGAATTCTCGCAAGCAATCGGTGGAAAAGGAATGAACCAGGCGATTGCAGCTGCCCGTCTTGGAGGTGATGTCATTTTTGTCACAGCACTTGGTAATGATCACTATGCCTCTCTGTTAAAAAAGCATTTGCAAAACGAGAAAATTATCACTGACTATGTGATTGATGATTCGGAGCAACCCACGGGCATGGCGCTGATATATGTAAGTCATGAAGGGGAAAATTGCATCGCAGTGGCTCCTGGTGCCAACAATAAGCTCCAGCCAACATTGCTCGACACCTTCAAAAAAGCGTTGGATAGAGCCGATATCGTGATAATGCAGGCTGAAATTCCCTATCAGACGATATGCGCTACAGCAAGTTATGCAAAAAGTCATGGAAAAAAAGTGATACTTAATCTCGCGCCTGCCAAAGAAGCAGATCCTGAGCTTCTTTCAAATGTTGATGTTCTGGTGGTAAACGAAATAGAAGGAGGAATAGTTGCCGGTTTACCCTATTCAAATGATAATATGGATCAGATAATGATACGACTGAAGCATACCGGAGTTAAAAATATCGTAGTCACAGTCGGATCAAAAGGAGCATATCTTATAACGCCATTTGGCTGCAGCCATATTGAGCCGTATAAAGTTGATGTTGTTGACACTGTTGCTGCCGGCGACACTTTCTGCGGTGCGCTCGCTGTGCAGTTCTCCGGAGATTATATCACAGAAGAGAATATGAGATATGCAAACGCAGCCTCGGCAATTGCTGTGACAAGGCATGGTGCAACCACCTCTATCCCGACAGCAGAAGAAGTTGATCGCTTCCTATTACAATGCGAATGCGTATCCCCACAGCCTAACATATTACAGTATGAAAAGATTTGAAAGAGGACTCATAACAGTCCTTATGCTCACGGTATGTGCGTTTGTTTCCGTGGCACAAAATATGATTTCAGGTAAAGTAACTGATCCTGCAGGCGAACCGCTTGTGGGAGTTACAGTCCTGAGTAAAAGCACAAATAAAGCTGTTACCACAGATTTGGAAGGAAAATATGCCATATTGGCTAATGCCGATGATATATTGGAATTCCGTTTTGTAGGATGTATTCCCGAAGAGATCAAGGTGAAAGGTCGGAATATCATAGATGTGGTGATGCGTGATAACGATCAGCTGCTTGATGAAGTTGTGGTTGTCGGTTATGGTTCACAGAAAAAGGTAAACCTTACAGGTGCAGTTGCTTCTGTATCAGGAAAGATTCTTGAAGACCGCTCTTCAAATTCAGTGACGCAAATGCTTCAGGGTGCTATGCCTAATGTGAATATTTCAGTTAATACCGGCTCACCCGGTGCTGGAGGTTCAATAAGCATACGCGGACAAGGCTCTATAAATTCAAATTCTCCTCTTATACTTATTGATGGCGTGCCGGGAAGCATTGACCAGATCAATCCTAATGATGTGGAGTCTATTTCCGCCCTTAAGGATGCGTCATCAGCTGCGATATATGGTGCCCGAGCTGCATTCGGTGTTATACTTGTCACCACCAAAAAGGCTTCAGAGGGCAAAACACGGGTTTCATATTCAGGTTACGTATCCTGGTCGCAACCTACGGTAAAGACAGATTTTGTAACCTCCGGATATGAACACGCCATGATTTATGATACATCCTATAAAAGCACTGGAAGTTCAGCCACGGGTTATACTGCTGCTGATTACACCGAACTGGAAGCGCGAAGATATGACATCACAGAAAATCCGGAGCGTCCGTGGGTTGTGAAAGATGCAACAGGTAAATACCATTACTATGGAAATTTCGATTGGTGGGACTGGATGTATAAAAACAACACAATGTCGCAATCTCATGGGGTCACTATTTCCGGAGGCGGAGATAAAGTGCAATATTACATCTCGGGCAGCTATTACTCAAAGGACGGTTTCATAAAAATAGCTGACGAAAAGTATCGTCAATATACTTTCACATCGAAAATTAATGCGAAATTAACAAACCGTATACGCATTTCTAACAATACAACATATTTTGATCGCAGCCATACATATCCGGGTGAAAATGCTTCGAACGCAGCTTTTGCCCGCACCATGATCAATTGTGCTCCATATTATGTGCCAATAGGTCCTGACGGCAACTATACCGGAGTAATGGCAAACGGAAAGATTCTTGGGGAAGCCCGTTTTGCTGACATTCTCGGTGGCGTTTCCAAGGGTTCGGTAGGTTTGAGACGATTCAAAAACACATTCTCTGCTCAATTTGACATACTGAAAAGTCTTCGCCTGAATGCAGATTATACTTTCATGTTTACAATGGATGACAGCTGGAAACGTCAAGGCACTGTCTATGTATCATCAGGATACGAGAACCGCACTCAATTGAGTTCAACAACAATCCACAAGACTGATTATTATCAGAAAAACATGTCGTTTAACCCATCGCATATATTTAACGCATATGCTACCTATGATGCTGAATTCGCTCAAAAACATAATGTCTCAGCTGTAGTCGGGATGAATTATGAACACCAGCGGACACGTGATCTGTCGGGATACCGTACAGATGTGCTGTCGGAGAATCTCAACGACCTCAATCTCGCGGTCGGAGAGGATATCAGAGCTACAGGTGGTGCTACAGCGTATGAGCTTTTTGGATTATTTTTCCGTCTTAACTATAACTTTGACAATCGTTATCTTGTGGAGTTTAACGGGCGTTACGACGGATCCTCACGCTTCTTATCCCGTAATCGTTATGGTTTCTTTCCGTCTGCATCGGCGGCATGGAGGATAAGCGAAGAGAATTTCATGCAGAATATCACGGCTATTTCCAATCTCAAGTTTAGGGCATCATACGGAGTTTTGGGCAACCAACTTGGCGTGGCAATGTATCCTTACAGCACCATAAGTCAAAAACAGAACACTTCTTATATAATAAACGGAGAATTGCCATATTACCTTACTTCTCCACAACCTATTTCCAGCGACTACACTTGGGAGAAAGTGCATAGCCTTGACTTCGGTCTCGATATTGCTCTGTTTAACAACAGACTTAGTTTTTCCGGTGATTATTTCATCAGGCGCACCACTGACATGTTTGCTGATGGCATAACGGTACCTGAAGTCTATGGCACAAATCCTCCAAGACAGAATGTAGGTGAATTGCGCACTAATGGATACGAAATCACTCTTGCTTACAACGATCGTGTGAGACTGTCAAAGGGTACGCTGGAATGGGGAGTCCGAGCCTCTTTGGGCGATGCGCTCTCCAAAGTGACGAAGTATTCCGGTAATGATTCCAAAGTGCTTACCGATTATTATGAAGGAATGACTTTAGGAGAAATATGGGGATATCGTGTAAATGGACTCTTCTCTTCTGATGAGGAAGCTGCAGCATATGGTGTGGACCAGCGTCAGGTGAATCGTGACATTCTGCTTTCCGGAGGAGAATGGGCTGTGCTCCGGGGTGGAGACCTCAGATTTGTTGACGTGGACAAGAGCGGGTCTATTGACAATGGCTCCAATACACTTGACAACCATGGAGATCTTGAAATAATCGGCAATTCCACACCAAGATGGAATTACGGATTTGGACTCTCTGCTTCATGGATGGGTATTGATTTTGATATCGCATTTCAGGGAATAGGACGCTATAATATGTATCCAGATAAGGAGATGGAAAAATTTTGGGGCTCCTGGGGACGTGTAAACAGTGCATTTCTTCCCAAAGGACTTGCAGAGCAAGCATGGGCTCCGGAAAACACTGAAGCATATTTCCCGCGTCTTGAACGCGGAAGCGCGGCGTATAAGGATAATGCCCAGATGACGGTGGTCAACGACCGCTATCTACAGAACCTTGCGTATATAAGGCTCAAAACACTTTCTGTTGGCTATACACTCCCATCTTCTCTGACAAAGAAATTCTTTGTAGAGAAGCTGAGAATATATGTTGCAGGAGAGAATCTGTGGTATCATTCTCCATTCCATACCGATTATATTGACCCCGAACAGGCTATGTCATCGGCAGATGCAAGAATATATCCCTTCTCACGTACTTTTACCGTAGGCTTGAACGTAACTTTCTAAAATTATGAAAATTAAATATATATTTATGTTGGGTCTGACTGCTTGTGCAGTAGCATCCTGCAATCTTGATCAGGAGCCGCAGTCAAGTCTGAGTCCCGAGACATCCTTCCGCAGTGAGAATGAACTGCGTCTTTACATCAACGGGCTTTTGCCACAAATGACCGGCTCAACTACAGAAACGGCAGACAACGGAATTCGTCTCACTTTGCCTGATTATATGACGGGATTACGCAGTGCAACCATCAGTGCAGGTAGTTGGAACTGGACTGCCTTACGCGAAATAAACATTTTCTTCAAGTATTCTCCGAATTGCTCCGATTTGAAGGCAAAGGCTAAATATGAGGCTATGGCTCATTTCCTGCGCGCAAAGTTCTATTATGAGAAACTGAAGACATTCGGAGGCGTTCCTTGGTATGAGATAGTCCTTGATGACAACAGTCCTGAACTTTATAATTCGAGAGACACGCGTGATTTTATAGCAAACAAGATTCTGGAAGAATTGAGCGACGAAATACTGGAGGCTTTGCCAACAGATAAAAGCCTTAATACAATTACGAGATGGAGTGCTTTGGCTCTCAAAAGCCGCTTTTGCCTTTTCGAGGGAACTTTCCGCAAATATCACGGACTGAACGATTCTGAGAAGTTTCTTCAGGAATGTGTGGAAGCTTCTGAAGAGTTGATGATGTCCGGACGTTATGAAATTGACAAGAAGGGTGGCACTCAGTTTGCATATCGCGATCTCTTCGCTCAGCCCGAAACATCCACCGCATCCTTGGTAGAAGTCATCAATGCCCAGGCATATGATTTCGAACTGGGAGTGAAACATGGATTTAACTATAATCTCACTAATCCGGCTGGAAATAAGATGGGATTTGAGAAAACATTCGTTAATTCTTATCTAATGGCTGACGGAACAAGGTTTACTGATCTTCCGGGTTATGAGAATATGACTTTCGCTGCTGAATTCGCCAACCGCGATCCGCGTATGTCGCAGACAATCGCAGGACCCGGATTCACTCGTGTTGGAGAAACGACACCAGATCCAGACAATCTAATAAATGCGGTGATGCACTCCGTGACAGGTTACATGCCGATAAAATATTATACATCATCTCTATCGGATGCACAGAACTCAAATGAAAACGACGTTATAATCTATCGATATGCGGAGGTCTTGCTTAATTATGCCGAGGCAAAGGCGGAACTTGGCACCTTGTCGCAAGATGACCTTGACAAGACTGTGAAACTTATTAGAGAAAGAGTCGGCATGCCGCCGTTATTGCTAAGTCAGGCAAATGCGGATCCCGATCCGTATCTTAAAGCCATGTATCCGGATGTTGCCGGAAGCAATCTTGGCGTCATACTTGAAATACGCCGCGAACGTCGCATCGAAATGGCAATGGAGGGGTTGCGCTACGATGACATCATGCGCTGGAAAGCCGGACGCCTGTTTGTGCCGCAATTTATGGGAGTTTGGTTTAATGGAGAAGGGGGATGCGATCTTGACGGTGATGGTAAAAATGATGTATATCTATACACGGAAAATAAACCTCCGACACCATTGTTGCGTGGCGCAAAACCGCTGAAGATAGGTCTCGACATTTTCTTAAGTGAAGGAAATAAAGGATACAAGGTTGTAAATACCGACAAAGTGAAAAGTTGGAACGAACAGCGGGATTATCTTGCTCCCATACCTTTGCGTTCCCTTGTGTTGAACCCTAAACTTGAACAAAATCCCGGCTGGGAAAAACCATAATTTATGCGATTCATATATTATATATTGGCTATTGCTGCGATTATGCCCGCAGCAGCTAAAGGTGAGACGCTGTCGAATGGCGTAATTCTCTCCGAAACATGGCCTCCGCGCTATCCCCTCGGATTCGATCCTATGCCGCTTCCCTATCTCAATAAGATGCGACCGGCAATAATTCCTGTTGATAACGGAAGGCAGCTTCTTGTGGATTCGTTTCTGATTGAAAAGAGTTCGCTAACACGAATTGCTCATCAACCCCGCAAAGTGGCATGCAATCCTGTGCTCTGTCCTGAAACGCAGCTTGAACAGGGTCGCTATGGCACACCCGGAGCATCTGCAAAAGATGGAGGTGTATGGTGGGATCCGACAGAAGGAGTGTTCAAGATGTGGTATGAGGCGGGATGGCTTCATAAAATGGCTTATGCCGTAAGCCGTGACGGGATTAATTGGGAAAGACCACTGCTTGATGTGGTCGAAGGTACCAATGAAATTGTGCCCGGTATCATTGCTGATTCATCTACAGTATGGCTGGATCACTTCACAACCGATCCTTCTCAGAGATTCAAGATGTTCTTACGTTCTCCTAACGGTGTGCCCGGCTCAAAGGAGCGTTTTAACTATGGTTATTGCATGACATCCGCCGATGGAATACACTGGAGTGAGCCGGTGAAAACGGGGCGTTGCGGCGACCGATCCACTGTATATTACGATCCTTTCCGAAAAAAATGGGTCTTCAGCTTGCGTAACGCCGGCAATGTTGCGCATAGTGCCATAGGCCGATATCGTCTCTATCATGAAAGCGATGATTTCATGGCGGGAGCAAAATGGGATTACGATTCCCTGCATTTCTGGATGGGTGCAGACTACAAGGATCTTGCCGATCCATATATCGGAGATCGCCCGCAACTTTATAATCTCTCGGCTACTCCATACGAGAGCATCATGATATCGTTGCCGCAGATTCATCTCGGACCCGATAATGCGATTTGCAGGGCAAAAGGAGTACCCAAAATCACCGAACTCAAGGTAGCTTATTCTCGCGATGGCTTTCACTGGGATAGGACGGATCGGGATGTTTTTATAGCGGCATCCAGATATCCGGGTGCATGGGATCGTGGTTATGTGCAGTCGGTTGGGGGAATATGCGCCGTAGTAGGCGATCAGTTGTGGTTTTATTATATTGGTTTTTCCGGTAATGACGGTCTGAAAAGTAATGTATACGAACAAAACGGGATGCACTACGGTGGAAGCACAGGAATGGCGGTTATGCGTCGCGATGGTTTCGTCTCGCATCATGCCAATGCGGAAGGAGGCGAACTGATAACGAGACCTATAGTTTTCACCGGTAAGCATCTATTTGTCAATACGGATTGTCCGAATGGGATTCTTGCTGCCGAAATTACAGATATGGATGGCAACGTGATTCCCGGATTCGCGATTTCAGAATGTAACTCAGTAACGACAGACAGCACTATAACCCGCATATCTTGGAAGAAACATAAAGATCTCTCAAGTCTTGCTGGGAAACCTGTAAAATTGCGGTTCTCACTGAAAAACGGCGATCTCTATTCATTCTGGGTTTCTCCATCGGAAACCGGAGAAAGCATGGGTTATAATGCAGCGGGGGGTCCCGGATTCAGTGGAGGGATAGACCGAGAAGGGATAGAAGCTTATAAACAGGCAAAAAAATATATGATAAAACAATAAACAATAACAACATGAAAAGCAATAAGATATTCCAAGGAGTGGTGACTCCGATGGTTACTCCCTTTACAAAAGATAATCGTATTGATGCCGGCAGTCTGCGCAGGTTAATAGACCATCTCGTAAAAGGTGGTGTCGAAGGAATATTTCTAATGGGTACAACCGGAGAAGGAGCTTCGATGACGGAGGAGATGCAACATGAACTGATCGATTTGGTAGTTGACTATACGGCACATCGCACCAATGTTCTCGTGCATGTGGCAGACAGTTGTCTTAAACGCAGCATAGCCCTTGGGAATTATGCCGCAAAAGCCGGAGCAGACTATGTTGTAAGCGCATTGCCCTTCTATTTCTCACTTACGCAGAAGGAAATAGAGAATTATTATGTCTCATTGGCTGATGCGTTGGAACTCCCATTGTTTCTTTACAATATTCCAGCTCAGACCAAGATGATGATGGCTGTTGAAACTGTGAAGAATCTTGCCTCTCATCCAAATATTATCGGAATCAAGGACAGTTCGGGCAATGGCACATACTTTAACACTCTTCTTGCTGAAATCAAACCGGAACATCCTGATTTTTCAATACTGGTCGGACCGGATGAAATGCTTGCTTCTACGATGGCGGTTGGTGGAGACGGAGGCGTGAATTCCGGATCCAATCTTTTCCCTGAACTTTATGTGGCTCTTTTTGAAGCATGCCGTAAAGGAGCTAGAGCCCGGATTGCCACTCTCCAGACATTAGTGATGAAAGTTTCTACTACAATATATTCTATTGATGGCACTCCTGTCAGTTTCATGAAAGGACTGAAAGCTGCGATGGCATCGCAGGGATTGATCGAGAATTATGTATTGCCACCGTTACATCCCGCTTCTGAAGCAGCATCTGAGACAATTGCAAAAAACACCATGGTGTTGAAACAATCAATCGATTCAATATTATGAAGTATTATGAAAGCCTTTTTTGCAATTTCTTTGGTGGTGGTAATTGGTGCCGTCACGATAATTTCATGTAATAACGCCAATATGAGCATGGATAACAAGTTTTCTTATGGCAATACAGAAGTAACATTATCACAGATTTGCGATAATGACAAAGTTCTGAGTCACATTGCTTCCTATCCTGAGAGATGGAAAGTGGCGTTCGATTTTCTTGAGAAAGCCGGTCTACGTCCCGACAGCATTCAATGCGGCACCTACGATTTGCTTCCGGATGCTGAGGTGTATGCCATAGTGCAGGAATATCTACCCAAAGATGCGGATTCCTGCCGGTTTGAGGCGCATCGGCGTTATATCGACTTGCAATATGTGCCTGTGGGCACGGAGAAAATGGGAATCGCCACGCCTGATTTTATGACAATATCAGTGCCATATGTCGATGACATAGAATTTTATCAAGCCGCTGACGTGCAAGGCGCAGAATACGATACGACCACTCCTTCTAAATATTTTGTATTTTTTCCCGATGACCCTCATCGTCCAAGTATGAAAAACGCGGAGGGTAGTGGAGAACGAACAGTACGAAAAATTGTAATTAAGATTAAAAACTGATGCTTAAGAACAAAAAATTCTATCCGTGGCTTGTGGTTGTATTGCTTGCCGTGGTGTCGCTGCTCAATTATCTTGATCGGCAGATGCTTGCCACGATGCGTCCCTACATGATGGAAGATATTGAGGCGCTTAGGGACATAACCAATTACGGACGGCTTATGGCAATATTCTTGTGGGTATATGCTTTCATGAGTCCGTTGTCGGGCGTAATCGCTGATCGTATCAACCGTAAATGGCTCATCATTTTTAGCCTGGCAGTGTGGTCGGGAGTAACATTGCTTATGGGCTATACCTATGATATCGACACTATGTATGTGTTGCGTGGTGTTATGGGTATAAGTGAAGCTTTTTATATCCCGGCTGCCTTGTCGCTCGTGGCTGATTATCATTGCGGACCATCGCGCTCAATTGCCGTGGGGGCACTTACCTCAGGCATCTATCTTGGTCAGGCGATAGGAGGGTTTGGAGCAACCATCTCTGCCCACGCCTCATGGCAATTTACTTTCCATATCTTTGGAATCATAGGGATTGTGTATGCTGTTGTGTTGGCATTGTTGCTTCATGAGAAGGAAAACAGACCGCAATTGACGACAGCTGTCGGAAGCACAGTGCCTAACGGCGCGAGAAGAAGGGCACAGTGGATTATCCTTATTCGTCACACTGCGTTCTGGGTGATGATTTTCTACTTTGCCGCATTGAATTTGCCGGGTTGGGTTACTAAAAACTGGATGCCCACAATGATTTGCGACAGTCTGGGAATTAAAATGGAAACTGTCGGTCCGATGTGGACTGTTACGCTGGCGATGTCATCGTTTGTCGGAGTCTTTGCCGGAGGTTGGATTTCTGACAGATGGGTTAAACGAACGCTACGAGGACGTGTATACACTTCAGCAACAGGTCTTGGAATGATTATCCCTGCGTTATTGTTGATTCTTTTCTCCGGCAGTCTGGTGCCGATACTTGCAGGGGGTATCTTATTCGGGTTGGGATTCGGAATGTATGACACCAACAATATGCCCATTATCTGTCAGTTCTTCCCTTCTCGAAGCAGGGCAACTTGCTATGGGATCATGAATTTCGTAGGTATCGCAGCCGGAGCGTTAATAACCGATATTCTCGGATACGCATTGAAAGGGGGATATCAGAACACTGTTTTTGTTGCAATGATAGCCGCTGTCGCAATTTCCGTATTTCTTGAAATAAAAGTGCTTTGTCCTGTTACCGATGACATGACCGATTCGCATCAAGATACTGAATCCAATTATGGAAATTTAGAACTTTTGGAACAATGAAAAGAGTTTTATCAATATTAATCTGGACATTAGCGGCAGCCTTCGGCTGCAATGCTTCAACTTGGTTTGTAAAAGTTGACGGAGGAACCTCTACTTCTGGCACGATGTGGACAACATCGTGGAATTTCGATACTTTCCTCACCAAACTTTCAGATGGTACTATTGCAGAAGGAGACATGGTCTGTTTTGCCGGAGGTGTTTATCGCTCCAATGTGGTAAATCCCATTAATATAAAACACCGCAACCTTACTCTTAAGGGAGGTTTCCCGACAAATCTGCGCATAAACCAGGTGCCGGAACTGAAATATCCAACAGAAACCCCTACGCTCTTTCTTGGAGATAGCAACGGTAGTGGACAACCTGATGACTATGACGTTCGCAATTTTATCCGTATCGATGGAAGCGCATCTCCGGATGCCGAACGTAACATAGTAATAGAGGGTTTCACTATATCCGGATGTTTCTATGAAGCCCGGAATCCTCAAGAATGCGGAGCAGTAAGCGTGTATCTCAGTCGTGGTGTAACGCTTCAGCACTGCATTTTGGAGGGCAACCGCGCCCTCTATAGCGGAGGGGCAGCACTAAATGTGTTGGGTTCTGAAGTTAAAGTGGTGGATTGCATATTTAAAGGGAATAAGGCTGGTACTGATGGAGCGGCGATACGTGCAGACGAAGCGACTCTTGCTCAAAAAGTATATACGCCGGCACTTATTGTAGATCGTACCCTCATCGAGGACAATATGCTTACCGCTACTGATGAATATCCCGAAGGTGGAAACACGCCTGAAACGCTTTATAATGGGATTGTGCTCCCCTCAGTATGGCCTCCGAAAACGATGTCTCCACAGTCGCGTGAACCGATGCCGGTTCCTTATCTGGAGGAGGAAAATATTCCGGCTGTTATTCCGATCAATGTTGGCAGACAATTGTTTGTTGATGATTTTCTGATATCCTCGGCTCTGGGAATCGAACGTAAATGGTATCGTCCGGAAAAATACTCCGCCAATCCCATATTGAAAGTCGAGACTACACTTGAGCAATATGCTGCCGGAAATCCGGGGGCTGCCCCAAAAGACGGAGGTATCTATTGGAACGAAGAGCAGAAACAATGGCAGATGTGGTATGAGGCAGGTTGGCTCAACGCCCAGGCGTATGCCACAAGCCGTGACGGTCTGAATTGGGAACGCCCTACATTGGGGATAGGAGTGCTTAATCAGATTATTCCCGGATATGCCCCAAACTCATCCGGTGTGGTAGTAGATTATGATGCTCCGGCATACGAAAGATATAAGATTTATTTTCGTCCACCAAACGACAAAGCCGAAAGTAATGTTTACGGCTACGCAGCCATCTCTTCTGACGGAATCCATTGGAATAATCTTATACGCTCCGGTGCTTCCGGCGACCGTTCCACAATGTTCTATAATCCATTTAGAAAGAAGTATGTGTTCAGTCTGCGCAATGGAGGAGGATTGGCACCGGCACCACATGGTCGTAATCGTTGGTATCGGGAGAGCTCCAATTTTTTATCAGGCGCGGTGTGGAATGGTCGGAATGTGGTTTATTGGTGTGGTGCTGATAATTTAGATGAGCCGGCTCCTGAGGTGGGCATTACGCCTGAATTGTATAATGTTAACGCCGTGGCATATGAAAGCGTTATGCTTGGGATGCTACAGATATTTCTCGGTCCGCAGAACGAAGAATGTAAAGCTCGAGGCATTCCAAAACGGACTGATCTGAAAGTGGCTTTTAGCCGTGATGGTTTTCATTGGCAGCGCCCCGATGATCGGACTTCATTCATCCCTTCAAGCGGTGGGGATGCCTGGGACAAAGGATATGTGCAGTCGGTTGGAGGCATTTGTTCTGTAGTAGGTGATCAGCTGCGGTTCTATTATATTGGATTCAGAGGGGATGAGACGCGCCCTGGAACAGGATATGGCATGCACGCCAACAGTGGTACAGGAATCGCAACGTTGCGTCGTGATGGCTTCTGTTCTCTTTCAGCGACGCAGGGTGCTTCTGCGGTTGTCACTACGCGTCCGGTATGCTTCGATGGATCTTATCTGTTTGTCAATGCTGATTGTTCGGAAGGTTCGCTTAAGGTGGAAATTTTGGATGAAGACGGTAACGTAATAGAGGGATATTCTGCTGCTGACTGCTTGCCGATGTCTGTTGACTCTACGATATATCGTCTTGAATGGCGGGATAATGATAACATATCGGAATTTGCAGGTAAAGCGGTGAAGATACGCTTCATTTTCGATAATGCACATCTTTATTCATTCTGGGTAAGCCCTTCGCTTTTAGGTGAGAGCAATGGCTATGTGGCAGGAGGCGGTCCGGGATACAAAACCAATCTTGACAAGGAGGGTATTTCCGCATACGATGTCGCACGGAATTATTCCACTCTTAAATAAACACTCTTGAAGTCTCAAATTCTGAAAAACAACCATTAAATTTGGATATTATATGAAATTTAAAGCATTACTTATTACCACATCAATGATGTGTGTAGCATTGCCCCAAGCTTATGCGGGTAAATGGTTCGTGAAAGTAGATTCCCCGTCCGGTAATGACGGAAAAACATGGGAAACAGCCTTCAATCTCGCTGATTGCATCACATCCCTTTCTTCGATGGCAAAAGGGGATGATGTATATTTTGCCGGAGGCAAATACACATATCCCGCTTTGCAGGCGAGTGGCAATGCTTTGGTTACCGGATTGAAAATGCAAAACAATCCTGTGAACCTGCATGGTGGCTATGCCACAAATCTAACAGGAACTGAAGTTCCGGAGATCAGTTATCCGTCGGATACCCCAACTATCCTTGATGGTGATCGCAACAATAATGGTATCCCTGACGGGGGCGATGTCCGTAATCTTATCTTTGTTCAGACTACGAACGTGAAAAGCGAGGCAGCTGCCGCTCCTCAAAGCGTATTAATTGAAGGGTTTACACTCCAGAACGCCTATTATAACGGGACAAAAGGGACAGAACTTGGGGCTTTGAATGTAGATATGACCCGTACTGTGACTGTGCGCAACTGCATTTTCCGAAATAACAAATGCGAGAATGCCGGCGCGGCATTCTCCAATTCAGGCTCGCAGACACATTTTATCGACTGCATATTTGAAGAAAACACAGGGAAGGATGCAGGTATTGCCGTAAACCAGTCGAAACGTGGAGATGCAGACAAGTATTTCAAACCTTCCGCTACTCTTGAACGCTGTCTTGTCGCGTCCAACAATGCAGTTGGCGAAGGGAAGGTGGCAGGAGGAAGTGCAATCCGTGTGAATGCTGGGTCTGTATACATCATTAACTCTACTGTCACGGGTAACAAAGGTTACAAACAAGGCGCAATACACATCAACGATGCCACAGGCCTTTATATCGCATCATCCACAATTTCAGACAATAGTGAGGAATATCCCGCAAATGGCAGCGCAATCTATGCTACCGGAACACCATCCATACGTATTATAAATTCCTATGTGCTTGGTATGGAAAATGACCCGGACATTGCCGCTATCAGTCTTGCGGAGATGACTACCAAGGTTTCCGATGTGCTTGTGTCAGATGGTGGAAATATTTTCGGAAAATGCGATTTCTTCGCGGCTGAGACAGGAGGAGAGGCGTTCGTAGACAATTTTAGTAATGATGTTGTGATACCTGGTTACGATGATTATAAAAGTGCCAATACACCATATGCAATATTCGGTCGTTCGGGTCTTCAAGACAAAGGTGGATTTTCCAAAGTTCTTGTGCCCCAAGTGATGGCGCAATATTTTAAGAAAAACGATTTCGCAGGATTGTTCAAGACTGAATATAAATGTCCTGTAGATGTCATTGATACTGTTGACCAGCGCAATGAGGAGCGTCCTGAGATGATATCGGTAGGTGCATATGATCAGGGTGCCGGTTCCGGTGTGTCGGATGTCATGCTCCAGGTGGAAACGGCAATTGCCAAAGTAGGTGACGGCATTTATCGTCTGGCGCAGGAATCCACATCTATTATCGTTTACGATATTAGCGGTAATGTCGTATGGCACGGTAGCGGAAGTGAAGTTAACCTCAGCGGAAAGTCTCGTGGTATATATCTTATCCGCACAGACTATACATCTTTTAAGGTGTTGCGCTGATATATTGCTCAGTAAGGATATAACAACATAAAGAAATAACAACCTTTACAGGCGACTTCGACACTTAAAAAAGTGTCGAAGTCGGTTTGTTTTGTATCGGGTGAGAGACGGAACTTTGATTCTCCGGTATATTAGCCGGGGAGGGGAGATGTGGTGGTAAAAAGGTAGGGAGGGAATGAGGAATTAGTGCGAGTTGATTGTTATTAATGAAAAGAATGAAAAGATTATAAAAGATTTATTGCTATGAAAACACATAATTTATTCTCGAAAGGATCAACGCGTAAAAGGTTGACGCGTAGAGGACTGGCAAGAGGTGTCATGGCATTTCTGTTTATGGCGGTCTCCGCTCTCGGCGTGATGGCGCAGAATAGTCTTCCGGCTCCGGGGTCGGGTGGCAACTTCCGTCCGAATATGGGTGGTCCGATGGGACCCAACGGCATAGGTTGGAATCCCGGTCCGATGTATCCAGGCAACTGGGGTAGTCCATGGTATTCCGATTGGAACAATAGTCCTACGATAGTAGTGCAGCCTACAATCAATGCCGGTCTGTCTGATCAAGGTGTCACAAAAGTCGTGGCGTGCGGTTATGATGCGCAGGGCATATGGCGAGTGCTGCCGTTGACAGTAAGCTATCAATACAATGGCGTCCAATACATCGTCAATGTATTGAACGCCTGGAATCCCTGGACCGATCAATGGGACCGCGGTGTTGACACGCCGGCTTATAATACTGATTATTATCTCCGTGGCGTGGAATATTCCTTCTACACCGTCCTCCCAACCGGTACCTTCTATTTCAACCTCTAAAATTAATAACCATTAATTATTAATTATTAATTATTAACCATTAATTATTAACCATTAATTATTAACCATTAATTATTAAC
>CAJUDL010000041.1 GCA_910585285.1 uncultured Muribaculaceae bacterium | reverse complement strand
CAAACCTGCAACCTTCTGATCCGTAGTCAGATGCTCTATTCAATTGAGCTAACGAACCATTGCGTCATCGGGTTATTTCCGATTTGCGATTGCAAAATTAATGCTTTTTGGCGATTCTACCAAATATTTCTTAACTTTTTTTCCAAAAATATTCCACACCGCAACTGCCTACAATGCCAGAGATCGGAGGCGTGCATTTCTCAATTTTCACAACAATCTCTTGCGAGATTTTCCAACGCTCTGATATTCTTCTTGATATACAAATAGCCGTGGATTCAAGCAACTGACGTTCAATCTGCATCTCTTCTTTTATTTCTTCATACACATCAGCATAAGAAATCGAAGAATCAAGTTTCTCATCCTCGAACAAACAGGCATCGTATGCCACACAGACATCAACAACATATTCATTTCCAACCTTCCTTTCCTGGTCAGAAACACCTATTCTCGAATTAAACCTCAGATCGTTAAGACATATCCTCAGAATCTCCATATCAGATAACAAATATCCCTCTATTCGCCAATCAATGCACAGGCATTTTATCTATGCGGCGCTGGTGACGACCGCCCTCAAACGGAGCCGCCAGATAAGCGTCAACAATACTTTTTGCAAGAAACTCCGAAATAAAGCGAGCCGGCAAAACAAGAAAGTTTGCATTGTTATGACGTTTGGCAAGATCCGCAAGATCCTCCATCCATGCAAGCCCCGCCCTGATGCCCTGATGTTTATTAAGCGTCATACCTATACCATTGCCCGAACCGCACATGGCTATGCCGAAAGCACACTCCCCTTTTTCAACTGCCACAGCAGCAGGATGAGCATAATCCGCATAATCGCAGGATTCCTCGCTATCTGTTCCGAAATCCACGACTTCATACCCTTTTTCGGTCATATACTTCTTCAAGACCTCTTTCAATTCATAGCCGGCATGATCGCTGGCAAACGCAACTTTCTCCATATTAGTCAGTTTATCATTCAGGTTTATTATCAAACTCACCTCTTACCTTTAACTTTTCACCTTTAACTTTTCACCTCTTGCCTTTCCTAATAGGCTTCCTTGGAAAATCTTTGCTTTGAAAGCAAATCTCACAAGGAAGAAATTGACAGGCACACATATAGCCAATGCGGGGAGCAACGCCAACGTAGGTCCAACCAATCCTTTGAAAATTGCCACAAGACCTGTCTGCATCCCCATGTTTATAAGGTGACTCAGCGTGAATGCCAATCCCTTTTTAGCATTGGGATTGCTGTGGAAAGTAAAATAACTTGACAAAAAGAAATTGGCAATGAAACTGATTGCATAACTGATCATTGTAGACACCACAGCTGTCGTGCCAACTGCGTTCACGAAAACCACATACATGCCGTATTGCAACACTGTGGCGAATCCGCCAACCGCTACAAATCTTATTGCCTCCGATCTGCTGTCATTGCTCTTGAGCAACTTCTCTTTGTCAACTTGCAGTTTCTTCATGATGTTCTGTATCTTCAACTCCTTTTGTTTGGGAGTCTTTGAGTTCTTTATTTATGGAATAAATGTAATCAAGCAATTCTTCCCTCCCTTTCCCTTTCTCGGAAGAGGTGACAAAAACCGGTGGCAATTCTTCCCATCTCTTAAGAAGTTCTTTCTTGTAAGCTTCCACATTACGCTCTGCCGCCACCGGACCAAGTTTATCGGCTTTGGTGAATACTATCGAGAAAGGTATCCCATTCTCTCCAAGCCAATCTAAAAATTCGATATCAATCTTCTGAGGCTCATGACGTATATCTATAAGCACAAAGAGAGATGTGAGCTGTTCCCGTTCAAGGATATATCCTTGGATGATTCGCGCAAGCTTTTCACGCTGTTCTTTCCCCCTGGCAGCGTAACCATAACCGGGAAGATCGACAATATACCACTCTCCGTTATCAACTTTAAAATGGTTTATGAGCAATGTCTTTCCCGGCTTCTGCGATGTCTTGGCAAGGCTCTTGCTTTTTCCAAGCATATTGATAAGCGACGATTTGCCGACATTCGATCTACCGATAAAAGCGTATTCGGGAACCTCCGTAGCCGGGCACTTATGCGGATTTTCGTTGCTTATCTCGTATTTTATATTCTTGATATCCATAATTAATTTATTTAAGTTTCGCAAGCTTCAACTTAAAGTTTAAGAGTTTAGAAATTAAGGAGTTTATCAGATGCGAATATGACTGAGTTTTCATTTTTTCGCATCAAACAAATAAACTCATAAACTGCGCGCTGCGCGATTAAACTTATAAACTTCAACTTTTCGCTTGCGAAAGTTGAATTAATTTAGTTTAGGGAAACAGAGAGAATGAATCAGATTAAGACCATCCTTCACTTGCGAGCTGTTCACAACAACTGCAATTGTGGTGTCGGATGCGCCATCTGAAATTGCTTTTACATCCAACGAAGCTCCCTCTAATTCTCTAACAATATCAGATCCAAGCTTCTTTACCTGTTTTATGCCTTCTCCAACTACAGCTATAACCGATAAATCATCCGTTTTGTTGATTGCCGTCAATTCCCCGTTCTGGATTTCAGGAGAGAATTCCAGTCTCAATTGAGCTAAAGCTTTATCACCGTCAGCCTGTGGCATAGCAATGGAGAAAGATTTTTCAACCGATGGCTGCGCCACGAGGAAAACACTGATTCCGTTTCGCGCCATCGCATTATAAGCGCGTGAATTAATTTCAGCAACATTCGAAGTCAACGGACCGCACATCGTTATCATCGATGTGTTATTAAGAGAAGACACGCCTCTTGGCTTACCCTTGTCCGGAATATTATCGGAAATGTATGTTCCGGGAGCGCCAGGATTAAAAGTATTCAAAATCTTTATCGGTATGTTCTTATGAAAGACGGGATAGATGGTTGGAGGATAAATCACCTTTGCACCGAAAGAACATAATTCCATACTCTCTATAAAAGACATCTCCGGAATGATTGCAGCATCTTTGATGATGCGCGGATCAGCCGTAAGGAATCCATCAACATCCGTCCATATCTCCAGAAGATCAGCATCAAGCGCAGCTGCCATCAATGCAGCGGTATAATCGCTGCCACCTCTGCCCAGATTCGTTATCTCTCCTGTATCTTTATCTGTAGAGATGAATCCTCCTGCAACCGCATGCTGCTCCAGCGGAAGCTTGAACTCCTCTCTTATGAGATGATCAGTAAGATCTCGATCGGCAATATTACGGTTAAACCATTTTTCTGTCTTTATTATACCCAGCGAATCATGATGAGTTGCATTTTCAAGCATCCCTGCTACGATCACTGACGACATGCGCTCTCCAAAACTTACAACTTCTGCCAACGTGCGCTCCGGAAGGATATGGATAAGTGTGAGACCCTTGTATCTTTCCTCAAGCATATCAAGCAGAGTATTTACCGTTGACAACACCGTTTCCTTGCGATCGGCAGGAATCAATGCTTCGATTATATCATAATGACGTTTGCGGATAATTTTCATCTCATCCACATAGTCTTCTTTACCTTCAGAGGCAGATTTGGCAGTGGCGATAAGCCTATCGGTCAAGCCGCCAAGAGCCGACACAACAACAATAGCGGGATCTTCCAAACCTTCCACAATGGCTTTGACATTGCGGAGACTGTCTATTGTGCCGACGGATGTGCCGCCAAATTTCAAAACTTTCAACATCGGCTATTAACAACTTTATAATAATGCAAAAATACAAAAAAAAATGCAAATAGAACTAATTTTAACTTCGTAGTGTTTAATTTTAAAAATTCCACTACAGATGAAAAATCTCAATGACATAGACCCATCTTGTTGCAGGCTCGATTTCAAGCCTGTTACTGAAAACGATATACCTTTATTAAACAAATACTTCACATCATTTCCATCTCGTTCTTGTGATTTCTCGATTGGCGGCACATTGATGTGGACAGAGTATTATGAATACGAGTTCGCGGAATTTAATGGCACACTGTTTTTAAGAGGCAAAGACCCGGAGTCGGGAGAGACTATATATTATTCCCCTCTTGGTTTGCTTCCTCTCGAAACGAGTAAAAGACTGATCATAAAGGATGCTGCCAATTTTCCAAAATCAAGAATGCTGATTCCAATCGAATCAGAGGCAAATGCCGGCATTGACTCAGAAAACAATTGTGATGAAAAATTGAAGGAATACTTATATCCTATCGAACGTTTTCTGCATTTTGCAGGAAAGAAGATGGAGAAGAAACGCAATCATCTCAATTATTTTCTTCATAATTACGGAGATGCTACCATAGAAAATATTTCGACAGATAATATCGAAGAATTGATAAACTTTACCACCCGGTTCTCGGCTGCGCATGAAGCATCGGATCTCAGTGCATATGAAAATTCACAAACAATCAAAGTGCTGAAAGACTTTGAAGCATATCCTTTCGAAGGAATTGCCATCCGGCTAAACGGGAAAATTATCGGCTATACATTCGGTGAAAAAATCGGCGATGTATTTTTCGCCCATGTAGAAAAAGGGAATATCGAATATCGTGGAGTTTATCAGGCTCTGGCTTCATTCATGAGTCTGGAAGTCAACAAAAAATATCCAGATGTGAAATATCTTAACCGAGAGGAAGATATGGGCGACGAGAGTCTGCGTCAAAGTAAAGAATCATACCATCCAACGTTGATCGTCAACAAATCTGTGGAGTGTCTCACCCTTTGCACAGCGTCTACAGTAGCCATGCGCGTATGACAAGCCTGTAATTTAATTAAAAAATGCAGATAATATAAAATGTTTTTTATTAACTTTGCAGGTGATATGAAGCTGTTAAAAAAACGGACCAATGAGCGACGTTCTTGTTATTATACCCACATACAACGAGATTGAAAATATCTCCAACATAATCGATGCCGTGATGGAACTCCCCGACGGCTTCGACCTTCTCGTCATTGACGATGCTTCGCCAGATGGCACACAGGATGCTGTCCGCAAAAAAATCGAACAATATCCCGGCAGAGTGCATATGGAATGCAGGTCGGGAAAGCTTGGTCTTGGCACAGCATATATACACGGTTTCAAGTGGGCTCTTGCACGCGGATATCAATTCATGATTGAGATGGATGCTGATTTTTCTCACAATCCGCAAGATCTTCCGCGTCTATACCACGAATGTAAAGACAGGAATGCTGACATGGCAATAGGTTCACGTTACATATCGGGAGTGAATGTTGTAAATTGGCCCATGGGGCGAGTGCTCATGTCATATTTCGCATCAGTATATGTCCGATTCATAACCGGTATGAAACTGCGTGATGCCACCGCCGGATTTGTCTGCTACCGACGTCGCGTGCTTGAAGCAATTAAGCTTGATGAGATTAAATTCAAAGGCTATGCATTCCAGATAGAAATGAAATTCAAGACCCACTGCAAGAAATTCAAGATTGTTGAAGTGCCCATAGTTTTTGTCAACCGGCAACTCGGCACATCAAAAATGAACTCCTCAATTTTTGGAGAAGCGGTATTTGGAGTGATACAATTAAAACTCGCCAGCATATTTAAAAGCAAAAGCTTCCGTTAAACGGAAGCTTTTTTTATCACCCATCAATTACTAATTTCTAATTACTAATTACTAATTTCTAATTATTAACCATTTCCCCATAGTAGGCTTTTACGTCTTTCCAATGATAATAGGGCCAGATATCAGTCTCAACCGGTATTTTGGTTTCTTTCTCATTATGAAGGAATTTCACAAGAATATCATCCGGTTTCTTATCATTCTTGAATAGAACCATCTGAATGTTTGCAGCCATTGGAGAAACAAACCAATCACACCACGTCTTATAAAAATCCTCATGACGGTCTGCTTCTCCATAACAATTTTCAAAATGGAGGAGAGCTGTAAAAGGCACTACATTGCCGTCATGTCCGAAACGAAGCGTGGCAGCCTCCCCTTTTCCTGAAATTGCATCCTCTGCTCCATTAAGAAAATTGCGAAGTAGCGGTTTAGCATTGTTGAGATGTTTACCTTTTGCAGCCGGAAAATTTGAGTGTTTACCATAAAAATCAGCATTAAAACACTGCCAGATATCAAAAAGCTCCCGAGGGGTGAAGATATCATGAAATGAAATCTTGTTTTCTGTATTCTGCGCATCGGCTGCAAGCCAATACATCCACCACATAAAATCTTCCGGTTTTACGTATTTCTCAACAAAATCCGGATTAGAAAAGATAGATTCAACCAAACGCTGAGGTTTGATTTGCTTCTTTTCAAATTTTCTATGCACCTCATTGAACCACCCGTCTCTCCCATTAAAAGCATCCGATTCCGAGGTGCTATAGCAGAGATAAGGCATATAACGCTCAGAAGATTCAAGAGTAATATCAAGATTTGGATTGTTTTCCTTAAGACTCTGGCAGAAATTTCCCATACTTATTATGCAACGAGGCACCAATGTGGAGCGGGCAGATATCTTTTTTCCATTACCTTTGAAAACTTCCGGATAGTTGTTGTACATCCGGCGCGCAATATCGCGATGTTGGCGTGCTCCAAGTGGCGACAGGTCTCCTCCTCTTCTGTAAGCTTCATCCCAAACAGTGTCAACGCGTTGCATTACATCCCGTCCTAAGGGTGTAAGTGCATTTGCTGCCGATGCTTTATGAAGAAGGTCAACAACACGAATGTAATCATTATCACTTATAAGATAACGAGAGCCATGTCTGCCATAATGGCTGATATAAAATGGTTTATATCCCTTCGGTGCCGGAGTGTTGTCAGCCTGCGTAGTAGGATAAGCATAATAAACGCCACCGGTCTTATTAAGATTGGCACTCATCTCTTCAAACGTTGTCTGCGCATTGATATTTCCGGCAAGTATGGTAACCACCGACACAAAGGCAATTCGTAAATTCCTCATAATAAAGATTCTAATAGCTACTACTTATCAATCTCTATAATACTGTTGGAGATAACACCTGGATATGAAATCAAAATTTTTAGCAACGAGTTCATGATCTTCTGTTCCTGGGAAGACAGCATCAGGCAACCATCCGTTTTCAAACGCAAATTTCACGAGATCAGCAGGACACCTTCCTCTTACGGTAAGAAAATCGAAAGCGTTTTTTCCGGCATATTCCTTATCATAATAAGGATTTTCAGGATCGGCAATACACCGCGCTGCATTCCGCGCCACAAGCATTCCGCGCTGAGGATTCACCATCACCACAAAATTACGTTCAGGTTTCATTACGGGAAGATGCTCTTCATTTTTCTCCCACCCCATCTTATCAATGAAAAACCGGTTCATCTCCTCATAATTACCGAAATATTTAATGCGTTTGCCCCCGGTTGCTGCTATAAATTTTTCATAATAGGGATGGATGCCCTTATCAGATTTACGCTCAGCAGGCAATTTACCTTCCAATATCAGTTGGAGCCATTCCGGTATAAAAAGAGCTAACGGTCCTGTAGGATCCTCCATCATTGATTGTTCCATGCGATTATGAAGCGTTGTAACGTCCTCATTGTTCATCAATTCAGGATCTGACATAATCTGCGACATTGTCAATGCAAATGCAGGAGTCATAAGATAACAATGAAGGAACAGCCATGAACCTAAATGATAGATTTCCTCCTGATCTTCCGGATCTTTAAGTTCAAGACCTCTGGCAATATTGTAACTTTCCGAAACCGGTGCTTCTTCGTACACTGAATCCAGATAAGCATACATGCTATCCGCTAAAGTGAGAATCCTTGAATCATGAGGATAAATATCTCGCATATCCTCATAAGTCATGGCAATTATATACCATGTCAGGAATCTCACATCCTCAATATTTAGCTCATAGTCTACATATGCTTCCCCATCAACATGAAAAGGAACTGAATACCCGTAGAGTTTGCGGTTTGCGTCAACAAAGGAACGCCAGAAACCGGCATCCGCCACTATATCCTGAAAATACCCTGTGATTCCGAGACAGAGGCGTTTCCCAACCATTTCCGGAACAAGCTTGCCAAGTTCAGAATTGCAATAAACACTCAATAGTTCGTTTGCAACGCCAAGATAAAACAAATCATTAGGATCCTGCTTCGGGAAAGAAGGCTGACGAAACAAGAAATCCTTTATATCGATCTTTTCCATTGTTTTAGAGACACTAAAGCATCCCTTATTTTAGAGACGATATGATATCGTCGATAGTCATCTTTTCTTGCGTTCCGGAGATCATGTTTTTGAGCATTATCGTGCCGTCGGCAAGCTCACTCTCCCCCACGATGGCAACAAACGGTATTTTCTCGGCATCCGCGAGAGCCATCTGTTTCTTAAGTTTCGCTGCATCGGGATATAACTGTGAGGCAATGCCTGCATCACGCAATGCTTTCACATATTTGAGCGACTGAAGAGCCTCTGCTTCTCCAAAATTCACAAACATCACCTTAACAGACCCGGATATCTCTTCAGGATAGAGATTAAGCTGATTCATGACATCATAAATACGGTCTGCACCAAAGGATATTCCGACACCGGAAAGTCCGGGCATTCCGAAAACTCCCGTAAGATTATCATATCTTCCGCCACCGGTTATACTGCCGATCTCTACATCCAGAGCCTTCACCTCAATGATTGTGCCTGTGTAATAATTCAATCCGCGTGCAAGCGAAAGATCAGCTTCTACGACACATTTATGTCCCAAAGCATCAATGCCTGAAAGGACCTCCCGCATTTCAGCCACTCCCTTCAGTCCATCCTCCGATCCATTGAGGATTTCCTGCATGATATTGAGTTTCTCCTCATTGGTGCCTGTCATCTCAAGAATCGGACGGAGTGTTTCGATAGCTTCTTCAGTCAATCCCTTCTCTCGGAGTTCGGCATTGACATTCTCTATGCCTATTTTATCTATCTTGTCGATAGCTACCGTGATATCCACAATCTTGTCGGCTGCACCTATTGTCTCGGCTATTCCGGTAAGAATCTTACGATTATTCACCTTTATGGCGATATTGATTCTGAGATTTGCAAACACTGTATCAATAAGAGAAAGAAGCTCAATCTCATTATTCAGTGAATCAGATCCTACCACGTCGGCATCGCACTGATAGAATTCGCGATAGCGCCCCTTCTGGGGACGATCCGCACGCCATACCGGCTGTATCTGAAAGCGTTTGAAAGGCATCTGAAGATCATTGCGATGCTGAACAACGAAACGCGCAAATGGCACAGTCAGATCATATCTGAGTCCCTTTTCACATATCTTGTTAGTCAAACGTGGAAGATTTCTTTCAGCAACCTCTTCATCACTCACTGATTTCAGAAAGTCTCCCGAATTCAGTATCTTGAAAAGGAGCTTATCCCCCTCCTCGCCATATTTACCCATCAGGGTCGACAGGTTTTCCATGGCTGGTGTTTCTATCTGCTTATATCCAAAAAGCTTAAAAGCTCGTTTGATAGTGTCGAATATATAATTGCGTCGCGCCATTTCGATAGGAGAAAAATCGCGCGTACCTTTAGGGATGCTGGGTTTCTGAGCCATTTTCTTATCTGTTGTTGATTATAAACGCGAATTTACAAAGATTTTCGGTAATTATCAAACCTACGAAGTCGTTTAAACTAATCTTCTACTTTATCCTTGTTGCAGATATGGAATGATTTCCCACCTTTGAGAGAACTGCGGAAGAGCGAGGATCGCACTTTTTCCCGTCAACTGATACGATTTTCATTCCTCGGGGTGCAACAGCGATCGCCGAAGTTCCCTCAGGGACATTGAAACTGAATTCCATACCATTGGAATCTTCCTTTGCTTCAAAATTTATCTCACCTCGGACTGTGGGCACAACCGTACGCACCCATTCGACTCCTGCCAAATCGGGAGCAATACGGAATGATCTATAGCCGGGACTCAATGGTTCAATGCCACAAACCTTTTGTGAGAGAATGGTTAATCCACCTCCACTCCAGGCATGATTAGTGGTGCCTCCTCCAAATCCCTCCTTGCCAATTCCCCATCCTTCAAAGAGGGTTGAGTATCCGGGATGGTTCACCATCGGTCCGAAACGATGTTTCATACGCTCAAGTGCGAATTTACCTTCTCCCATATCGAATAAAGCTTCTGTGACATACTTCTCCATATACGGACTGGCATGTTGCGTGGTCCTGAATATTTCAAGAAGTGCCGGATACTTATCATTATCTGCAAGTCCTGACACCACGGCAAGAGCCTGAACCCGGTCATCGGTGTCATCCTTGTAGTCCGGATGTCGATAGGCTTTCCCTGTCCAGAATGAGCGGTTGAAAGCTTCTTTAAGATTATGCATCTCCTTGGAAATCGAATCTGCATCAGCTTTGTTGCCAAGAGATATTGCCATTTCACGCAAGCCGGTTTGAGCAATGTAGTATAATGCGTTATAGAGCGCTACTTTGTCGATATTGTCTCCCCAATCTCCCCAATGCCAGCCTCCTTCGCGATCTGACATAGTGCCGTCGGGAGCCTTTTTCCATACGGATAGATATCTTTTCACCCCGTCATAAAGATCCGCAGCGGTTTCAAGATCACCGGTATTAAGGACATAGTTCCAAAAACCATATTTACCAACTGAAGCAAGCATCTGCCCGGGCAACTCCTTGTTCCAGTTTGACGATGGCACGGGAGCGTAGATACTTCCATCAGCACGTTGCCAGCCAATGAGTTCGTACATCCCTTTTTTCATCAGAGCGTGGCTTGAGGGAGAAAGAGCATAAAAAGCCTCTCCTGACTCGTTAACCTCGTCACCCCACCACTGAGCGCGTTCCCGATCCGGACAATCCATATACGTATCGCGCATGGTCACATAGAGCGTACGCAAAGCTTTCTGACGATATTTGTTCAGGAATTCATCACTGCATTCAAAAGTGCCGGTAAAATCCGTATCATATCCGGTCTCTCGATAAGCCACATTCTGCACCTCAACCTCTTTGGGAACTGTGTATATCACATGATGACCATTCATCCAGCCGGGAGCTTCATAAGTCTGGACACCTTTCTTAGTCACATACTCGGCATATACACCGGGCTCTCCTCCACCCATGTAATTATCAGTGCGGATATCGATTTTTTTACCAGCCGGCGCAGACACAGTCATTACCGGGTTTACGTGGCAATTATAAGGAAGCTTTGCTATGATTGTATCCGCCTTGGCTCCAGGTCTGCGCTCCACCGACATATAGTTTGCAACACCATAGTCTTTCCACTGCGGTATAATCCTGTCATGAAGTTTGCCCCAGGGTTTGTCTCCTTCAGCACCAACTTCTTTGGCATTTTTCCATTTCTGTGATTCAGCCTGCCAGCCAGATATGTCACGACGCGCGTCGAAACCGATATTTGACTCCGGAAGACGATAATTTGGGATAGTTCGATCCGGCATATAAAACGCCGGATGCAGCTGTCCTCTCCAGTTATTGCCTGTATTTAGTTCGGGTAAATACTCACAGCTCATAAAAAACGCTCCCTTGCCTGAAGGGTTATAAGAAAACCCTTGCTTTCCAAAATACCAGACAAGAGCCGATACAAGATTCTTACCTTTATGGAGATAGGGATTTAAATCCACCGTGTCGCAATATGAATCCTCCGGATTAGGTCCGCGCTTCACGCCTCCTTCTCGCACCACAAGAATGCCATTTATCCAAAGCCAATACTTACTGTCAGCGGCAATACGGGTGAACGCATTCTGTGGAATGTCTTGCAGATCAAATTCATTCTGAAAGCACATCCACGTGCTTGTCTTGTCCTTGTTGTCAACAGTGGTAATCCAACTGGGTTCGGAAGCAAATGCATAAGAGCATAAAGCGACCGATACCAACATCATAAATACTTTGAGTTTCATAATACAGGTTAATTATCGCTGACTATAGCCAGCATTCTTGATATATTGGTGTTTGCAAATTTAACGATATATTCTGAAGCGGCAAACAATTCCGCTAAATTTAAAACGCTCTTCCCCAAAATCCCTACTCACCACGTTTATCGTCGTGCAGAGCCCGACGATAAGGTAAAAAGTAAATAAAAAAGTAAATAAAAAGGAATAGTAAGAACCCCCACATTAGAGGCGTGCCAATTCACCTTTTACCTATTCCCTATCACCTATAACCTTATCCGGTATAGCCCGATAAATAGGAACGAGTTTGGTATTTTTAATACATATATATAATTTTGCACTGATAAGTAATAATTTCAAATACGCATGTTCCAAAATTATTAATAATATGTTTGACATCAAATTTTCTGACAAGATAAAGGATGCTGCCCCCGGTTTGCGAGTTCTCGCAATAGAAGCGGATGTTTTCAACCCTGAAACCTCCGATTCGCTTTGGAATGAAATTGAAAAAGAAGCAGTCGCCATTAAAAATCAATTCACTACTGAGATGATCAACAAAAGATCTGCTATCTCCGCTACCCGCCAAGCCTATAAAGCACTTGGGAAAGAACCAAACAGATATCGTCCTTCGGCAGAGGCTTTATGTCGTAGGGTGGTTAATGGCAAGGGACTATATCGGCTCACTACATTGGTAGATTTTATAAATCTTCTTTCCATGCATACCGGTCACAGCATCGGAGGATTTGATGCTGATAAAATCTCCGGTAATACACTGATCCTTGGGAGTGGAGAACCGGGTGAAGAATTTCATGCCATAGGTCGCGGTCTCCTCAACATAGAGAATCTTCCCGTATATCGCGATGCGATCGGTGGTATCGGCACACCTACAAGCGATGAGGAGCGCACAAAACTAACAACCGACACAACTCGGTTGTTGATGCTTATTAACGTCTATGACACTTCTGAGGATATTGAATCTTTAAAGGAATTTACTCTCGAACTTCTTGAAAGACATTGTCATCCTACACGCGTAGAATACGCTCTCATCGGCTGAATCAGAATTCCACCGACAAGCGCACATTAAACTGACGGCGCGTTAGATAATTAGGCACGGCATACTGGATGTTGTTGACATCCGTGACCCAATAATAACTGCTGACATTACTGATATCAAGAAGATTGAAACAGTCAAGTCCGAGCACGATACTGCGGAAATGTCGCCAGAAATTATATGGTCTGACCCCATTTGTCGGCGCGCCTACAAGCTGATAACTTAAGCCTATATCCAATCGCTTGTATGCTGGAGCCCGGAAATACGATTCAGAACGGCTCTTATGCGGAGCGGTCATCGTTAATCCGTCAGAGAATATACCCCTTAAACTGAATTTAAGTTTAGGAAATTTAGGGAAATAATCCGTAAAATACAGACTGACGGAATATCGTTGATCGCTTGGAAGCGGAACTTTCTTACCATCAAGAGTCTGCTGCGTTTTCATCAATGAGAAACTCAGCCAAGAATCAGAACCTTCCACAAACTGACCGAAAAGTTTCAAATCGAGACCGGTAACAAAACCTTTGGAATCATTCACACCAGAATAATTGACTTTTAGATTGTCATATTCATAAGATATGAGATTCGACATGTTTTTATAATAAACCTCTCCCGTAAGTTTGAAGGGGCGATTCATCGCTCGGAACGTATAGTCTGTACCCACGATAAAGTGTAGACTACGGGGAGATTTTATATCACGGTTCAACTCAATTGCATGATTCCCGTCAGCATCGGTGACTGCATGCCGGAACTCTTTGTAAAATGGAGATTGATAATACAAGCCGGCGGCAGCTCTGAAATTAAAACTACTTCCAACAGGAGTCAATGAGAAATTAACACGCGGTGATACGAGAAACTCCTTGTTAAAATCCCAATAAGAGAATCTAAGACCTCCGTTTATGGTCATATACGCCTTGTCGGTGTCTATATAATATGCATCTTCCGCATATGCCGAGAACCGGTTGGTCGAAAGATTATGATTTGACGAAAGATTGTAGATCAAATGCACTCCATCGGGCAATGTCGGAAGTGAATATCCTGCAGAATCTCGCCATTCCCACTCTTTAGTGCGATCGCGAAATGTTTCACGCCTATAGTCAAGACCATAAGAAATATGGTTACCCTTTACACGGGTTTCTCCTTTAAGAAACAGACGGAACACGGATGCTTTCAATCGGTTGCGGGAATGCTCCATATATTTACCGACACCAAGTTCTCCTCCAACACCCTCTGAACCGGAAGTGCCTGCCTGATTAAGCCAGTATTCTCCGGATATGTCGTAAGAGACAAGTTCATTTGTAAGAAATCCGGAGGCTCCTATCATAAAACTTGTGGCGCGGTTATGTCGATACAAAGCCGAGATTGATCCGAGGAATGTCTCAAATTTGTCCTTCTCCTGTCCGTCGAAATATACCTTAAAATGCTTAACATCCTGCGCGGTTCCAAATGTAGTTTCGCGATCATGGGGTGTAAAGTTATAATGATTCAAGGATATATTTCCCAGAAAATTAAATGTCCATTTGTCGTTGGGCTTAAGATTCAGATTAGTCTGATAATCAAAATACGTAGGATCATATTCCCCTTTGGTATCCATTGAGGAAAGTAGTGAATTGTTTTTCTTAAACCGCAATCCGTGGAGTTGCGAGAATTTACCGGAATTTTGTCCAATTGTGAGCGATGCTCCCATAAGGCTGGCAGATACGGCTCCTTCAAACGCTTCCGGCTCCCGATAGGTTATATCGAGCGCTGACGACATCTTATCGTCATACCTTGCCGGGAAACCACCTGAAGAAAACTTAAGGTTACCAACCATATCGGGATTGATTATACTTAGCCCCTCCTGTTGTCCGGCTCTAACAAGCTGAGGACGATATATCTCGGTGCCATTGATATACACTGAATTTTCATCAAACGATCCTCCTCTTACAGAATATTGTGAACTCAGTTCATTGGAAGAATTGACTCCGGGCATAGTCGAAATCATTGCCTCTACGCTACCACCGGAAACATCTGGCGAAAGTTTGAAACTTTCAGTGTTGAAACTCTGCATTCCATTGATATTATTCTTGAATCCGAGCACTTCGAGCTCTTTTAATTCAATATCGTTAGGATACATTCTCACATTCAGAGTCAGATCCCCTTTGGGATTTATGAGTTTATGATTAACGGTTTTGAAACCAATACAGCTGAACACCAACTCCACAGTGTCTTTCTGCGCTACAGACAGACTGTATTGCCCTTTAAGATCAGAGTTGGTTCCAATGGCTGTGCCTGCAACTCTTACAGTTGCAAATTCAACAGGTTTGTCTTCATTATCCACTATTTTGCCGGAAATCTTTACATTTTCGGCAAAAATCGGCAATGAAACTGCAATTGATATTATGAGTGTTATGAATGCGCGGATTCTCATTTCTTGATTGGGATAGGAGCAACGGCTCCAATACTAAGAAAACGCTCTCATGCCTTTTATATTATACCCTCAGCCCAATCCTATTTTTATTTTCGCCTGAATTTTTATACTTTTGTACTCTGTTAAGATTAAAAGAATGAATAATATCATATATGACGTTGCTAAGCGCCTTTCGCTTCCCGAGCGAGGTGTCGCCGCCGTGACAAATCTTCTTGATGAAGGCGCTACGGTGCCATTTATCAGCCGTTATCGCAAAGAAGCCACAGGATCTCTTGATGAAGTTGCCGTGCGTTCAATTGAAACCACACTTAAAACCGTTCGCGATCTTTATGCTCGCAAGGAATTTGTTAAAGAGGCGATTGAATCAGCAGGCGCCATGACTCCAAGAATAGAGCAAAGCCTTCGCGATGCCCAGACTATGACCGAAGTCGAAGACATCTATGCCCCTTTCAAACCTAAAAAACGCACTCGCGCCACAATCGCACGTGAACGCGGACTGGAACCGCTTGCGAAAATAATTATGGCTGGAACTGCAACAGATCCGGTCGCTTCTGCGAGACGTTTCATTCGTAACGAAGAGGTTACAAGTGCTGAAGATGCCATTGCCGGTGCCTGTGACATTATTGCCGAATGGGCTTCAGAATCAACAAGATTACGCAATATGACGCGCAACTCTTACCAACGTCGTGGTTCGCTTGTATGCTCTCCGGCGAAAGGAAAGGAGGAAGAGCTGGCTGCTTCTCCCTTCGCAACATATGGTAATTTCTCGAATTCAGTAAGAAGAATCCCTTCCCATCAGTATCTTGCCTTACGCCGGGCTGAAACAGAGGGAATGATAAAGGTAAAATATCAATTAGACGATTCTCACGGTTCGCTTGAGGAAGCATTGACCGAAGCGTATGCGTCTCGCAACGCCACGAATCAATGCAGAGAAATTATCGAAAGTGCAGTGGCAGATGCCACAAAAAGACTTATCCGTCCTTCTGTAGAAAACGAAGTTTCTTCTTCGCTCAAAGAGGAAGCCGATCGAGTTGCGATTGATATCTTTGCCCAAAATTTGCGACAGCTTCTGCTTGCCTCTCCTCTCAAATGCCGCAGAGTGCTTGCCATTGATCCTGGCTACCGCACCGGATGCAAAGTCGTGGCTATTGATCAGCAAGGAAATCTTCTGGACGATACCGTGATTTATCCCACTCCTCCACGCAGTGATCTTGAAGGGGCTGCTACAACCCTGCGAAAACTGATTTCTCGCCATAAACTCGATGCCATAGCCTTGGGTAACGGCACGGCATCACGCGAAACAGAACGTTTCTTGAAGGATTTCAAACTCATGGAACCCGGCGCGATATTCGTTGTAAGTGAAGATGGCGCCTCTGTATATTCAGCCTCAGACATTGCCAGAAATGAATTCCCTGATAAAGACGTGACAGTGAGAGGAGCCGTGTCTATCGGGCGGCGTCTGATTGATCCTCTTGCAGAACTTGTGAAAATTGATCCTAAATCTATTGGTGTAGGACAATACCAGCACGACGTTGACCAAAGCAAGCTTAAGAATGCCCTTGATTACACAGTGATGAGTTGTGTAAACGCTGTTGGAGTAGATGTTAACACAGCCTCCGCCAGTCTATTGGCATATGTTTCCGGCATTGGACCCTCTTTGGCGGCAAACATCGTAAAATACCGAACTGAGAACGGACCTTTCACAACCCGCAAAGAGTTGAAGAAAGTTCCGAGATTGGGAGAAAAAGCATTTGAACAGGCTGCCGGTTTTCTACGGATCAGTACCGGTGAGGAACCCCTCGACAATACAGGCATTCATCCGGAAAGCTATCCGATTGTGAAGGAGATTGCAAGAATTTTAGGTGTCAAAACAAAAGACCTTCCCGCCAATGATACTCTTTTAAATAAAATCAACCCCGCAGAATTAGCATCGAAAGGAATTGGCGGACTGGAAACAATCACCGACATTATTGCGGAATTACGCAAACCGGGTCGCGATCCGCGCACGGATAACGCCGAGACAGCGTTTCAGCCTGCAATAGAATCGTTCGAACAGTTGAGAATCGGGCAGAAACTTCCGGGACTTGTCAGCAACATTACCGCATTCGGAGCCTTCATCGACCTTGGAATAAAGGAAAGCGGATTGCTACATATCTCAAAAATATCCACCCGACGCATAAACGCGGTCAGCGATGTGCTTCGTCTTGGTCAGCAGATAGAGGTAACAGTCACCGACCTTGATCCAATTCGGCGCCGCATCAGCTTATCCCTCCTTCCGCAATAGCCTTTACCTCTTTAGTTTGCGAATCACTTTTACAAATGATTCGGGGAGACGGACATTATAGAGATCCATTGCGTCTGCAAAAAGAGGCGCGATCTCTTCATCTGTAAAGCCAGCAATCCCGCACCCTATGCGTGTGATATAAAATGTGGTCTGGTCCCACTCTCTTGCCAGATCGATGAACTCGTCTACGTATGGCTTTATTGTTTCAACTCCTCCTTGCATTGTCGGAATTGCATATGACTGCCCTTGAAGCCCAACGCCTTGACCCATCTTGGCACCAAACTTCTCTACAGCTGTGCGGGCAGCTCCTCCTAAATGCAATCCCTCGAGGTTGCTGCCAAACACAAAAATTTCATCCTCTCCCAATTTGGTTATATTCTCGGGAGTATAATTAAGTTCTTCTTCCATAGTATAGTATTGTATTATATATTGTATTAACCTAAATTTTCGGGAATTTGTTTATGCCGATCTACGCCACTCCGCATAACTCAATTTCAAATATAAGCGTTGAGCCACCGGGGATGCCGGGAATGTTGCGCATACCATACGCCTGCTCAGCCGGAATATAGATCTCCCATTTATCGCCTACATGCATCTGCTGAAGAGCGATGATCCACCCCGGAATCAAGTCGCGGAGACGAAATGCAGGTGCCACTCCACCTCGACTGCTGTCAAAAGTTTTGCCATTAATGGTCTTACCGACATAATGAGCTGTCACCACGCTATTTCTGTTAGGAGTCGCACCCTTGGCATTCCCCTTTTTCAACACCTTATAGCATATCCCTTTATCGAGCGGCATCACACCGGGTTCTTTCCCTTTTTCAGCCAGCCACTCTCTGTTCTTCTGAATATATTCCTGTTTTGCCATAATTATTATTTAAGTTTCACACGCTTCAACTTAAAGTTTATGAGTTTATCTCGTTTGATTCCTGGAGAACATTAGATCGAGCCCAGACGGAGCTTGATATATGCAAAGACCAAATTTACCTATCACTGCATACACATAGTCGAAAATATCACTCTGTATCTCCTCATATTGTGCCCAATCTGTCTTATTGGTGAAAAAATACAATTCCAATGGTATTCCTTGTGGAGTAGATTGCAATTGACGCACCATGACAAACATTGTCCGTCCGCGTTTCAATACAATGTCCTTCCTGTTTCTTAACCAATTCTCCATATGTCGGCGGAATAGTCCAAGATTAACTATCTTCTCCCCTTCTGCAATCTCCTCTATTATCAGATTCTCTTCTCGCAACGCTCTCAGCTCCGATTCATTAAGAAATCTTACACTATTCACATCTATATAGACGTACCTTGATACACGCCTGCCTCCGGAAGCACGCATCGGCTGATAATTCTGAAAAGAATCGCTGATAAGATTATATGGAGGTATAGTGATAACTGAATTATCCCAGTTGCGCACTTTTACTGTAGTCAACGATATGTCTATAACCTCGCCGTTGGCACCTGCTTTCTGGCAAATTATCCAGTCTCCTTTCTGCAACATTTTATTGGCAGTCAACTGCACACCTGCCACCAATCCGAGTATCGTATCCTTGAATACTAACATCAGAACCGCAGCCGATGCACCAAAAGCTGTAAGGATAGCAATTGGCGAGCGATCAAACAGAATGCCAGATCCGACAATTATACCTATACCGATAACAATCAGTTTCACCATCTGAAACGTTCCCTTAAGCGAATGTATGCGCTCGAGATTACGCTTGTCGAACGCCCCGAACACCGCGCCTATCACCTTATTCACAAAATTCACACATGCCCATACAATATAAAAAAGTGTGAATTTCTTTATCCATACATAAAGCAATTCATGACTGACAAACATTTTCGGCAACAACCATGCCACAACTATTGCCGGCATCATCTGACTGAAGGCGCGTAGCACATCTTCTGTCAGAAGATCATCATCCCATTTCGTGCTCGTTTTATCCGCAGCGTAGATGATAAACGGAGAAACGACCCTTCTGAACAGTTCGTATGCCAGCCACGCAATCAAGGCTACAGCAATGAGTGTCACGGGAAAACTAAAATCTTGTGCGAATGAATCGCCTCCTATCTCACTGAGCCAGTATGTTATCTTCTTTTCCATTTATCAGCCGGAATAATTTGTTATCAGTGTCAAAGCTTCTTGATGATCCGCGCCGGATTTCCTCCAACCACAACATTGTCTGGAACATCTTTCGTAACGACCGCTCCGGCGGCAATCACGACATTATTACCAATCGTCACTCCAGGTACGATCGTTGCGCTTCCTCCTATCCACACACTGTTACCTATGGTGACAGGTTCTGCCCATTCCACACCCGTATTCCTCCTCTCCGGATCAAGAGGGTGACATGCCGTATAGATACTGACGTTGGGACCAATGAAGCAATTGTCGCCAATCCGGACTTCCGCCTCATCGAGAATTGTAAGATTAAAGTTCGCAAAGAAATTCTCTCCAATAAAAATATTGCATCCGTAATCGCACCTGAACGGTTGATTCACATGGAATTTTTCACCATAGCCACCCAATATCTCCCGCAAAATACCTTTCATCTTATCCATTTCGGAAGGACGGAGATTATTGAACTCCCACAGCTTCTCACGCGTAGTGCCAAGCATTTCTATGAATTTCGGATGCATCGCATCGTATATCTCACCGGAGAGCATCTTCTCCCATTCACTCTCAAATATTTCGTTTTCTGATTTTTTCATAAGTAATGAATCAAATTAAACACATATCATATACGCAGAAATTTTTGAGGGGTTTCCGCAAGTTGAAGAAGGAGCAATGCGGGCATTGTGACTTATGAAACTTGGCGGAAAGCACCAAAAATTTCAAGTAGAGGATATGTGAGATTATATATTCCATATTTTATCGGTTTAATATGATTCATTACTTAGTGCAAAAATACTAAATTTCTCATAAATAATCACTATATTTGCAACAAGCAACATACACGTAATAAATGAAACTCCTTCATACTTCCGACTGGCATCTTGGGCATGTGTTGTATAATTACGACCGCCACACCGAGCAAGATCATATGCTTGCGCAAATTATAGATATCGTAAGGGATGAACGTCCCGATATATTCTTATTATGCGGAGACATATATCATACAGCCCAACCATCGGCAACTGTGCAGCGTCTGTTTGCTGATACAATGGTGGAGATACATTCCGCGTGTCCTGAAATGCAGATATTTGTAACAGCGGGCAACCACGACAGCGCTTCGCGCCATGACATTTTCACCACTCCCTGGAGAGCCCTCAATGTAACTACTATAGGAAATATCGACTCCTCAAATCCGGAATCATTGATTCATGAAGTAAGCGGAAAATGTTTTGTAATCGCAGTGCCGTATTGCCATGAAAGGACTATGCCTGAGAATCTGTTTCAAACATTACTTGATCGCGTTAATGAAATGAATCAGGAAAATTTACCGGTGGTAATGATGGCGCATACCACCGTCTCTGGCTGCGATTTCAAAGGTCATGAAGAGATGTCCGAAACTATGATTGGAGGTATCGATTCGGTTACTTTAAATGATTTTGGCACAGGCTATGACTACCTCGCTTTGGGGCACATACATCATGCCCAGACAATCAGAGGCAGCCGAGGAAGAGCGAGATACTCCGGTTCTCCGTTAGCAGTTTCTTTTGATGAGGAATATCCTCACAGCGTTTCAATTGTGGAAATACCCGGGAAAGAGACCAAACCTGAAATACGTGAGGTTCAAATCAATAACATTTTTCCATTAATATCATTGCCGGCTGAAGGATGCTCTCAATTCGAAGAAGCCCTCGAGTCATTGAAAACATTTCCGGATGACATGGAAGCTTATATAAGATTAAATGTTGAGATATCTGACTTTCTACCGCATCTTGCCAGAGAAGAGGCATTAGCTGCTGTTCGCGAAAAGAAATGCCGGTTCTGCCATATCAATGCCGTTAGAAAAAACGACTTCGACAATTCAGCAAATAGCAATTACATATCAATAGGAGAATTCAAAAAAATGTCTCCTACGGGGATTGCAGAGAAATTTGCCACAGAGAAAGGATTTGTGATCGATAAAGATTTAAAAGAGTTGCTAAAAGAAATTATTGAATCTGTTAACGAGGAGGAAAGAGAATGAGACTGCTGAAACTTACTATACACAACATGGCTTCCGTTGGAGATGCGACTATTGATTTTACTCAATCTCCACTCTCCGACAGCGAGGTGTTTCTGATATCCGGCAAAACAGGTGCAGGGAAATCCACAATTCTCGATTGCATATGCCTCCCCCTATATGGCACTGCTCCCCGATTTAAGAACACTAAAATAAATGGCATAACACTTGATGGCTCTGTCAATGATGCCATTAATGTGAACGATCCGCGACAGATTCTCCGAAGAAATACGGGTGAAGGATATGCCGAGCTGGAATTCACCGGTAATAATGGCATACACTATGTAGCCCGTTGGGGAGCACAACGTTCGCGCAAAAAGATTGAGGGAAAGCTGCAAAAGAAAAATTGGACTCTTGAAAACATCGACAAGAAGGTTTCATTCACAAAGGATGCAGACATACAGCAGGAAATTTCCGATGCCGTAGGTCTCGATTTCAACCAGTTTTGCCGCACGGTTATGCTCGCACAAGGAGATTTTACGCGCTTCCTCAACAGCAACGATAATGACAAAAGCGAGATTCTCAGCAAAATCACAGGTACTGAGATATATTCGAAAATAGGGATTAAGATTTTCGAACGATTCAAAGAGGAAGAGAATATTTACAATACCTTGAAATTAAAAATCGAAGGTGTCTCCGTACTTGGAGAGGATGAAATTACAGAGAAAAAAGAGGCATTGAATCAGCTTGAAAAAGAAAATAAAATATTGCAGGAGAATCTGAGATCAGAATCCGACCTGCTGGAATTGCTAAAATCTCAAAGTGAGACAACACTGACCATAAAAAAACTTTCAACAAAAATCAATGATCTTAGCAAAGATGTCAGCTCTTTATTGATATCCAGTAATGAATTGCATGCCGAAATACTCAATATTAAAGATGACATGCAGTCAAAATCGGAAGAGATCAAAAAATTTGACGATTGTAAAGAGATCTTCAACGAAGCTGAAAATATTATGCGTGATTCGCAACGAATCAACGCCATCAATATTGACATTCTTAACGAAAAGAAATCCATTTCAACCAGAACCAATGACTTAGAGGAAAAGCTTTTACCCCAAAGCTTAGAATATGAAAAAGAAATTGAAAAGCTGGCTGGTCAGCTTTTGGATAATGACGCATCTGCCGCCGGATTGAAGACGGAACTCGATTCTTTAGGTATTGATGAATTAAGGAAGGAGAAAGATCAGATTACCTCGCGTCGCGTTGAACTACAGAATCTGATGATTCTGCTTCAAAATTACGCTGACATCGCAAAGAGAATTGAAAATGACCGTAAGGAAATAACTGTAAACGAAAATCATCTCAAGGAGATCATAGATAAACGCAGCAATCTCAGCGAACCGTTTAAGATTGCCGAAGAAAAACTTCGTCTCTACAGAGATGTTTACGACAAATTGTTTGCTTCAAGTGAAAAAATACTTGGCAATATCAGAAGTTCATTAAATATCGGAGACGTTTGTCCTCTATGTCGGCAGAAGATATCAGCCAGTCTTCCTGCCGAGGCTGAGATAAAGGAGATGATCAAAGACCGAAAGGAAGAACTTGACAAAGCCAAAGCATCCAGAGATAAACTCAATGATGAGATTATTTCAATCGAGGCTGAAATAAAAACAATAAAGACTGCGATTGAGAAGAGCCGTAAAAAGCTCGAAGAAGACAACTCTTTAACTGAAGCCTTTAATAAAGTAAAGATTAAGAGTGAGGCTTTGGATATTGATTACAATAATGAGGATATCAAATCCCTCATTCTTGCTGAAATAGATACTATTTCTGAAAAAATCAATATAGTCGCAGGCAAGATTAAAACAGCGGAGCTATTGGAAAAAGATTTAAAGAGCCGGAATGACAAACATAAAGAACTCTCTGATTTAATTCAAAAGAAGAAAGAGAATTTCTCCGAAATCAAGATCAGAATTGAGACTGTAAAGACTCAGAATGCTGATGCAACGCTGAATATCGCAAAGGCAGACAATGAAATTCGCAATATCAGGGAAGGAATATTATCCAGACTCGTAAATTCCCGATATCATGAATTGTTTGAAAAAGATATGACCGTATTCTGTAGGGAGCTTAAAGAAGATGTCAACAAATATAAAGATTTGAATAAGCAACTAGAGAATCTCCGGCTCATAGCTGGAAATAAACAAAATACTCTTGAATCGCTCGACAATGTAATTGAAGCCATCAGATCACAATTACCTGATTTCATACCGGAATCTGAAGTTTCAAGAGTAAGTGGCGTCAAGGATCTTCACAAATTCGCCACAGATATTCTGATGGAGATCTCCGCCACAAGCAAAGGATTGAATGATAATAAAGAAAGATTGATTGAAATAGAAAGCAAACTTGAAGAAACAGGAAAGTGTCGGCAAGAAGATGATCTATCATTTGAGGCAACCACAACTCGCGTGAATGCTATCAATGACAAGATTCGAGAAAATGACATAAAAAAAGGATCAATAGAAACCGAGTTGAAATTGAATGACTCGCAAGTAAAGAAACTTGGTATTCTGATGGACGAACATAAGAAACAAGGCAAGATTCTCGACAGATGGAGAATTCTTTACGACATGTTTGGAGACAGCGAAGGGAAGAAATTCCGCAAGATTGCACAAAGCTACATACTCGCTGAACTAATACACTCCGCCAATCATTACATGAAAAGTCTATCCGACAGATACCGGCTTCGCGTTGAACCCGGCACATTCGTCATTCTGGTTGAAGATGCATGGCAAGGATACACCGTGCGTTCCGCCGCAACCATCTCCGGTGGAGAGAGTTTTCTTGTGTCGCTTTCCCTTGCGCTTGCCCTCAGCGACATTGGAAGCAATTTCTCCGTCGACACACTGTTTATAGATGAAGGATTCGGTTCATTGAGTGGCGATGTATTGCAGAATGCTATATCCACATTACGACTGCTTCACTCAAAATCCGGACGAAAAGTCGGCATCATCAGCCACGTTGAGGAACTGCGCGAGCGTATCCCCGTCCAGATCAACGTCATCCGCGAAGGAGCCTCAGCCGAGAGCCACATCTCCCTCACCTCCCGCTGACCCCGTTTCTACCACATGGACTCCCTTCTCTCCTCGGCCTCCCTCTCTCCTACCCGGATGCGTCGTCCTTCGTCCTCTGTCCCCATCCCCACTAAGCCCCATACAGCCCCATTTCGCTCCATTTTCAAAAAAATCCTCAAAAAATTTGCACAGAATAAAAATTATGTCTAACTTTGCATCGCAAAACCGAAAAACATGGTCGATTAGTGTAGCGGTTAGCACGCCACCCTCTCACGGTGGAGACTCGGGTTCGAGTCCCGGATCGACTACAAAAGGACTACTTTCAGTAGTCCTTTTCTTTTTATATATCAATAATTTTCTTATTATCGAATTAACAAATAATGAGCGAAGAGATAATCATCAAGGATGGAGAGATTAAGCGGCATCGGAGGGTCGATGTCGCGGATGTGCTGCGAGGGGTGGCGGTGATGGGCATTGTGTTGCTTCATAATATCGAGCATTTCAATTTTTATTCTTTCCCGGACAAGTCACTTCAACCACTTTGGCTAAATTTCACCGATAAAGCTATATGGGATTCCCTCTTTTTTGCTTTCGGAGGTAAGGCATACGCCATATTTGCACTTCTTTTCGGATTCAGTTTCTTTATTCAGGACGATAATCAGAAAATGCGCGGAAACGATTTCCGTGCACGGTTCTGCTGGCGCTTGATGCTGCTTTTCGTTATCGGATGTATCGATGCAGTTTTCTTCACAGCCGAAATACTTGTGATGTATTCGCTGGTTGGTATAGTGCTCGTGCTCACATGTCGGTTCAGAACAAAAATACTCATCGCACTGGCTGCAATATGTATGCTGCAGCCGATGGCGCTTTATAATATGATTCATGTATTGATTGATCCGGCGTATCAGTCACCCAAAGTTCCAACAGCTGATTTATGGGCAGCAACATTTGCCGTGCAGTCTGACGGCACGTTCTTCCAGACTGCTATAGTCAATCTATGGGAAGGTCAGCTCGCAAGTCTCGCTTGGGCGTGGGATCATGGACGCATATTCCAGACTGCCGGTCTCTTTATCATTGGAATGGTTCTCGGTCGTCAGGGATGGCTGTTGAAATCATACCTTAAAGATTGGGGAATAGCAGCCTGCATTGCTCTGCCACTTTTCTGTGCCTTGCGCGGTCTCGACACGATGCTACCCGATTTTATCTCAAACGAGGAATTTATCTCCCAGTCCCATCTCCTGCTCAGCTCGCTCTATAATCTATGCTTCATGACGCTGATCGTATCAGCAGTTTTATTCCTTTATTACAATACTTCAAAAGCAAAATCTTTGCTTTCCCGACTGATTCCTTATGGAAGAATGAGCATGACCAATTATGTATGCCAAAGCATCATAGGTTCCTTCATTTATTACAACTGGGGACTTGGATTGCACAGCAAATTAGGCATCACGGCAAGCTTCTTTGTCGGCATTGCAATATTCTTGGGTCAGCTGGCATTCTGCAGACTCTGGATGAAATATTTCTCTCATGGTCCGATGGAAGGAGCGTGGAAACGTCTTACCTGGATCGGGGCAAAATGATTAGAAGCGGTTTGATATGCTCATACTTATTGCAGAATCCAAGACGATGACTGATTGTTCGAACCGAATCCAAAATTCGGCTTTGAACAAGCATAAACCGATGCTTGACACAGCGGCTAATGCCGAGATGGAATATCTCGACAAATTTTCTGTCACGGAATTAGCGCAGAAAATCGGGATAAGGGCAGCGCTGGCGCAGTCAATGAAAAAGATGATATTTGAATTTCCCAACAAATCTCTTGGGGAAGCGGCTCTTTACGCTTATACAGGTGTCGTGTTCAAGGCTTTGGATCCGAAATCTTTATCATCCTACGCAATTCTCAATGCAAATAAGAATCTGAGAATAATATCCTCTTTATATGGTTGGCTACGACCAGACGACATAATCAAATCATATCGCCTTGAATTTAAATGCAAGGCAAATCCGGAGTCAATTCCTACATATAATTATTTAAAACAGGAAATAACTTCTGCCCTCTCCGAATACCTTGAAACAAATCATTGCAGCGAAATACTTGATCTTATGCCCGCTGACGCTGCTAAATGTATCGACTGCAAATCCTTAAAACCTGGCACAAAAGTATGGAAAGTTGATTTTGTTGAAACAATCGACGGCATAGAGAAAACTCCCAATGCCGGAAAATTAAAAAAGCTGCGCGGTACTCTCCTCCGTCAGATCCTTTCAGAAAACATCAACAACATCACATCTCTTGCCGACCTCGAAAGCGAGGACTACATATACGACAAAACGGACTCGAAAAACCATCGAATCCGTTTTATCACAGCTTGAGTTTTTATCTCGTGCATATGTCAAATTTAAGCCATTGAGATTACCATTCCGTCGTAAGAGGGTTTTACATTCTCCGGGCATCTTGCCTCAAGCTCGGTATGAAGACCTGCCTCATGACCGAAATGTGTGAGATAGGCACGTTTGGGTTTCAACTCCTTTATCATTTCTATTGCCTCGGCATATGAGAAATGAGCGAAATGCGGTTTATCGCGCAATGAGTTGATGATTAAAACATCCAGATCTTCAAGCTTTTCCTTCTCAACATCCGAGATTGCTTTGGCATCAGTTACATATGCAAAATTACCAATTCTATAACCGAGAATCGGAAGTTTGCCATGCATCACCTCCACGGGTATTATTTTCAAACCGTTGATATAGAATGGTTCATCACCTACATCATGCATATCAAATGTCGGAACACCGGGATAGGGATGCTCCCTGAAACAATAGTCGAGACGACGATGCAGATCTTCATCCACATCCTTACGCAGATATATCGGCAAATTGAAATTTCCACAGAAGGGGCGCAGATCATCGAAACCGCCGACATGATCATAGTGGCTATGAGTAACCAGGACGGCATCAATATCGGCAAGCCGTAGACGCAATGCCTGCTCCCGCAAATCAGGAGAAGGATCAATAAGCAACCTCAATCCTCTTGTTTCGACAAGAACCGATGCCCTTAATCTCTTATCATGAGGATCTTCTGAGCTGCAAACCCTGCATACGCACCCTATCTCGGGCACTCCTTTAGATGTGCCACTACCAAGAACGGTCACTGTGATGGAGGTGTCAATAAAATTCACCTCAGGCTTCAATGTCACATAGAAGTTTGAACGGACTCTCAGAATGACCTCATCCGCGAGGCGTCTGACATCAGCAGCCGTTGCATCCCCGGCATTCACAATAACCAAAGGTTGTTTCTTATATACCTCCGCACCTCCGATTTTATATCCTTTCATTCCTGCGTGATCTATCAGCCACGCAGCTGATAGTTTTGTTAACCCCTCTCCTGCCGGATATCCTGGCATGTCAGGATATTCCTCTTTCATTTTTTCATAAAAATGGGTAGAGACAACCGGATTTTTGAAAAAACTGCCTGCACTTCCGGTTTCACCAGGCTCAGGAAGCTTGTTTTTCCTGACTTCGGTAATCTCTTCTGCAACCTCTCTTATCGAGGGTTCCCTTCCTAATTTCTCCTCTAACGAACGCAATGGTCCATAATCAAGATGACGTGCTTTTCCATCTGGATTCAGCTTGAATGACACCCGCAAAACATAATAACGACCTCTTACATCATCATGTTTGAAAAGACTGTCGCGATAACCGAATTCACATTCCTCATTCGTAAAAATCACTGTCTTGCGTGAAAGTGTATCAAAACATTCTACCGTATGGATCACATCCTTTGCCTCAACACCGTATGCACCAACATTCTGGATGGCGGAAGCACCTACCTCTCCGGGGATATGAGCAAGATTCTCGACTCCGGCAAGATTTCTTGCAAGACACCATTCCACAAAATCTGTCCATTTCTCACCCGCTCCGGCAATAGCATAAACGGTATCGTCATCTTTTCTGTATTCCTTTATTCCCTTTATTGTCGAATGCAAGACAAGTCCGTTGAAATCATTAAGAAAAAGAAGGTTGCTACCGCCTCCGATATGGAGCACCTCATTATTCAGGAATTCCTCCCTGCGGGAAATAGCGAGCAGTTCTTTTTCCGATGAATACTCGGCAAAATACCTTGCCTTAACCGGAATACCAAAAGTTGAGAGAGAGGTTATATCTTTATTCTCTATTATATCAATCATGTATGTAACTTATTAATTTAAGTTTCGCAAGCTTCAACTTAAAGTTTAAGAGTTTATAAGTTTAAAAGTTTATCTGGTTTGACTCGAATTGGATTCTATATTAACATTGCGGCAAACAAATAAACTTATAAACTTCAACTTTACGCTTGCGAAAGTTGAATTATTAATTTCTAAAGGCAACAAGAAGGCCATCCTGAAAACGGAGATATGAACCATTAGGATATTGCCAGAAATCTATCGTTGAATTCCAATCATGCCCGGAATTTACATCCGAAGGATTACCCAGAGCAAGTTTACATTCCTCTTTTGTCATGCCGAGACGAACTTGCCCCCTTTGAATCAGCTCCCAAACATCCTCATGGATTGAAGGATAACGATCTTTGGGATCTGTAAGGCTGAAAAGATTCTGGAATGTGCGGCTTTCAATGCCCGCGGTTCCGGCATTCATATACATCATCGCCGGCTTCCCGTTTTCATCTATTATATAGACTTTAAGAGGAAAAACCATTGTTCCTGGATTAACATCCACAATCTCGACCGGTACAAACTTACGCCCGTCAATCTTATTCTCATTTCTGTCATACCATAATTGCGAACGAGTCCAGACCTTTCTTCCGACCAACAGATCTTTGACTTTATCCACAAGCTCCAGATCTATGAGCATGGGAACGTCCATACTCGAAATGGATGTTGCGGCATCACTAGGATTCTTCCCTGTAGAATATTGCAGTGAGCTGGAACCGTTTTTGAAAACAATAACAGCCTCATCCGCTCCCCCGGGGGTTGCTTTCAACGTAACGCCGGCATATTCTGTAATCTTGCCACCCAGCTCTTCCTGGTCGTTTGTCATCGAATATGGATCAAAAACCAGAGATGCCCTATTATCCGACACGAGAAACTTTTTCCCCTCTTTCCATTCAGATAGCATAGGAGCCTTGACATCCTCCATCAGTTTCTCTTCGGGAGATGCCTCAAGCTGTTTGCGTTCACTTTTAGAAAGTGTTATTGTCTTGGTACTTTCGATTCCTGTATGGCAACTAACTGTTAAACACACCAATAAGGCGAATAATAATATATAATGGAGTCTTGTCATCTGCAATGAATGTGAAAATTTCTTTCAAAATTAATGAAAATTTTTGAGGAAATCTTTGTCATGTCAAAAAATATATATACCTTTGCACTCGCAAAACGGAAATGACGATTTCCCGAAAGCATGACGGCGGGATAGCTCAGTTGGTTAGAGCGTCGGATTCATAACCCGGAGGTCTCG
>CAJUDL010000040.1:17314-31140 GCA_910585285.1 uncultured Muribaculaceae bacterium | reverse complement strand
GACGATGAAGAATAAATTCATCAATTTCGTGAAGAAAGATTTCAAAGAGAAATGGCTTAAGAACCAGGGTGATCCAACCGAGGTGATGAAGATCGTTGACAAGATCAACCCCAACGCCCTCATCATCGGTTTTGCTCGTCGTTTCGCAACATACAAGCGCGCACACCTTCTCTTCACTGATCTTGATCGTCTTGCAAAGATCGTGAACAACGAAAAATATCCTGTTCAGTTCATCTTCTCAGGTAAAGCTCACCCCGCCGATGGCGCAGGTCAGGGTCTCATCAAGAGAATCACCGAGATTTCAAAGATGCCTCAGTTCTCCGGTAAGATCATCTTCCTTGAAGACTACAACATGATCGTGGCAAAACGCCTTGTTACCGGTGTCGACATCTGGCTGAATACTCCAACCCGTCCTCTCGAGGCTTCCGGAACATCCGGTGAGAAAGCTGAGATGAATGGTGTGCTCAATTTCTCAGTGCTCGACGGCTGGTGGTATGAAGGCTATCGTTTCGATGAAAAAGCAGGCTGGGCACTCACCGACAAACGCACATTCACCGATCAGGCACAGCAGGATAAACTCGATGCAGCCACTATCTATTCTATGCTTGAAAACGAGATCATACCTCTCTATTTCAATAAGAACTACAAAGGCTACAGTCCTGAATGGATTCAGTACATCAAACGTTCGATCGGCAACATCGCTCCCCACTTCACAATGAAGCGTCAGCTCGACGACTACATCTCACGTTTCTATATCCCCGAGGCAAAACGCGCTGCCAAACTTGAGGCTAACGATTTTGCAAAAGCTCGTGAGATCGTGGCATGGAAAGAGGAAGTGGCTTCAAAATGGGATAGCATTCAGGTTGTTTCATCCAACTTCGATGAGTCTCACACAGGAGCTTCTCGCGCAGGTGACAAAATCGATATCAATGTTGTGCTCGACACCAAGGGTCTTGGCGACTCTATCGGCGTTGAACTCGTTTATTACAAAGAGGAACATGGCGAAAGCAAGTTTGATGGTCGTGCAGACCTCAACATTGTGAAACGCGACGGCAACCTCTACACTTACGAGCTCAAAACTGCTCTTAAAGAAGCCGGCATATACCGCTATGCTCTCCGCATGTATCCCAAGAACGCAGAGCTCCCTCATCGACAGGACTTCGCATACGTGCGCTGGTTTTGAATTAATGCATAATGTGTAATGTTGAATGTGCAATTGGCATCCGCCTCACTAATTAAACATTACTCATTAGAAATTAAACATTAAACAAAAGAACAGCCGATTCAATAAATCGGCTGTTCTTTTGTTATAATAGTATGGAACATATCATTTTCAAATATTTCCCAAATCTTTCGGAAAAGCAAAATGAATCTTTTTTGAAGATGCTTGAGCTTTATCCTGAATGGAATGCAAAGATCAACGTTATTTCACGTAAAGATATTGACAATCTTGAAATAAACCATCTCCTTCATTCCCTCGCTATTGCCAAATTCATTAATTTTACCGACGGTTCGCGCGTTATGGATTTCGGCACAGGCGGTGGTCTCCCCGGACTCCCCTTGGCAGTTCTTTTTCCAAAGGTGCATTTCCACCTTATCGACCGCACAGGTAAAAAGCTCCTTGTTGCCAAGGAAATAGCAAAAGCCTGCGGACTCGCCAACGTTACTTTTCAACATGGTGATGTGGCTGAATGCAAGGATAAATTTGACTTTGTGGTGAGTCGTGCGGTCATGCCGCAACCCGATCTGTTGAAAATCTGCCGCAAAAACATATCCAAAGAGCAACATAACGCCCTCCCGAATGGGCTTATCACGCTTAAAGGAGGAGATATCTCAGCAGAAATGAAAAACCTTATGCATAGCAGCGAAATAGTGAATATAAGCGAATATTTCTCAGAACCCTTCTTTGATACTAAAAAAATTGTTTACACCGTATGTTGAAAATAGCCAAATTTGAATTCAGCCTGTTCGGCATAAACACTTATGCGGTTTATGATCCGAAAGAGGGAAAGTGCGTGATAGTTGACCCGGGTATGATAAACACGGAAGAAGAAAATGCAATTGTGAATTTCATAGAACGCAATAATCTCGCCGTTACCAACATAATCAACACGCATCTGCACGTTGACCATGCCGTAGGAGTCTCTTTTGCAAAAAAAAGATTCGGGGTGCCCGTGCTCGGACACAAGGATGATGAATTTCTGGGCAAAAGGCTGCAGATGCAGGCGGATGCTTTCGGAATTATGGAAAAAATAGAAGATGTATCCATAGACACATACCTGAAGGAAGGCGACATAATAAAGGTAGGTTCAGGAAAACTTGAAGTATTGCATGTTCCGGGACATTCTCCTGGCAGCATCGCACTCTATGATAAGGAGGACGATTTCGTAATTACGGGAGACGCGCTTTTCCAAGGTTCCGTAGGGCGAACGGATCTTCCTGGAGGAAATGGGACGCAATTGATCAAAGCCATACGTGAGAATCTTCTTCCTCTTCCCGATTCCACAGTGGTTTATCCCGGACACGGTCCCGCCACTACCATTGGTCGCGAACGTGCCGCCAATCCGTTCCTTGCGGATAATCCCCACTACAGGTTGAAATAACCTTAGAAACTGTTTAAATTTCGGAATAAATTTAAACAGTTTCTTAGATAGTACTTTTCCCCCGTTTCTGCAACCATATATTTAGGAGAATTGAGTTCGCATCCAAAAACGAGCCAATCTCTACTTCTATCACCTGTCATGAGTGAACACGACCTTATAATACAATTGAAAAACGATGACAGGCATGCATTCGATACAATATACGGGATGTATGCCACTAAACTTATGTCTTATTGTCTCTCATATGTCAGAATTATTGAAGATGCAGAGGAGATCATACAAGATATATTCATATCACTCTGGAAAAACAGGCATTCCATTCAAAACACAGAATCGCTTTCCCCTTTTCTGTCAGCGGCATTAAGAAACAGCATTCTTTACTATTTCCGAAGAAAGCTTAACAGTCCTATATACGAAGAATTTGTATCTCTCAGGGATGACAAGCACCCCGTAGAGGATCGCGCCAATATCGAATATGAAGAATTTAGAAAAATCATTCTTTCTGAAATCAACGAACTTCCACGTTCACAACGAGATGCGATCATTCTCTCCAAATTCAGAGGATTGTCAAACAAGGAGATTGCCGATGAGCTGGATCTCAGCATACAGACTGTAAAAAATGCTCTTTCCGTAGGATTGAAAAACCTGCGTAAAAGACTGTCACAATATCCTGAGATTTTCCCACTCACTGCCATATTAGTGTACTCTACAAATATTCAGTCCAGTATATACCTATGAACAATCTAAACTTCAAGTCATGAATGATCTATTCGATAAACTCATAAATGATCAGCTCTCCCTCTCCGAGCTCAAAGAGCTCAGAGAACGCTTCAATGCTTCTTCCGATGAAGAGCTGACAACACTTCTCCTCTGCCGAGACATGAGGGACGCAGATCCGGAATATATCTCTCAAGAGATGATAGATGAAACAAAATCACGTATCGATTCCCAACTCTTCGGCAATACCAGTCAAAAAAAGGTCAAAACGTTCAAGAGGTTTATGCTTATTGCCGCCTCCGTTCTTGTGCCCCTGATAATGATTGGGACAATATGGTTATATATCGGAAACTCTTCTAATGTTGAGACCGGGATGTGCACCATAACTACTGCCTTGAATGAAACGTCCTCCCTCATGCTTCCAGACGGCACCTCCGTAAAAATAAATGGAAACTCTACCTTCTCTTTCCCCTCCGCTTTTAAGAAAGACAACCGGGAAGTATCTTTCAACGGTGAGGCATATTTTGAAGTGGCAAAAGATGCCAATGTCCCATTCATCATCTTTACTCCCACAATTACTGTAACCGTGAAAGGAACAGCATTCAATCTTCTTTCGCGTCCCGGAGCAAAATATTCCGAACTTTCACTCGACAATGGAACTGTCTCCATGACCCGCAAAGACTCTGAAAAAATCATTGATGTCGCCCCCAAAACAAAGATAATAATTGACAATGCCACCGGAGAAGTTATTGTAAAACCCATAGACTCATTGCAAAACTCCTCTTCATGGACATCAAAAGAGATATATTTCGACAACGTCACTCCCGAATATCTCATAGATCGTCTTGAACAGACATATTCAACCACACTTGATCCGGAAATAAAAGGGATGATCGATGAAAACTTCATTGGAGCCCTCCCCTCCAACGATCTCGACGAAGCCCTCCGAATCCTGCGCCGCATCTATTCGAAATAGACCCCAATCAAAAGAATCTACCGAAATTTTTCTGCCGTAATCCATACTGTGCTGAGGGCGCAAGCCGGAAGTTTTCCAAATCCCGGCGAGCCCAAATTTTCCCGAATCCAAATTTCCAGCCAATATCGGCGCTGAGAGCCATCCGCTCTCGGCGCTTTCATTTTTTATGTTTAAAAACACAAACATCACATAGTACCTTTCGCAAATAATTGCAACTATAAATAAAAAAACGTTAACTAATCTCAATTTTCATGAAACAGCGATGTTTTTCCAAACACACTCTGCTGCTTATTCTGATTGCTCTATCAGTTAATTTTGCCGCTGTCGCGGCGAATTTCCCGAAAGTTTCTCTGAATGTCAGCGATGTTCCAATGGAACAAGTTCTTAAAAAGATTGAGCAGCAAACTGATTTCCGCTTTTCATTCAAGAAATCCGCTCTCAGCGGACTACCTCCGGTCTCGATGAAATGCCAGAATCAGGTGCTCGATAAAGTGCTCAACAAACTTTTTGAGAAAACCGGCATGACCTACGAGGTCATGAAATCAAGATCTATTGTGATTGTGCCCCGAACCAAGAAAACCCGTGTAGAAACCGGAAAATCTATCGGGAAAGCCATCAGCGGAACTATCACCGATAAATCCGGAGAGCCATTGATTGGCGTTACCGTTATGGCAAAAGGTTCCACCAATGGTGCCGTCACAGATATTGATGGAAATTTTACGTTATCGCACGTTAACCCCGGGCAAGAGATAACCCTATCTTATGTGGGCTACAATCCTACATCATTCAAGATAGGGAATGCCGACAGGTATGATATCTCCATGACTGAAAGCTCAGAACTTCTTGATGAGGTTGTGGTTGTGGGTTACGGTGCGCAGAAAAAAGTAAATCTTACCGGAGCTGTATCCACTGTTTCTCAAGAAGATTTGAAAGACCGCCCTATTGACAACCTTGGTCGTCAGCTTCAGGGTATGGTGCCAAACCTCAATGTCACCCTCCAATCAGGACAGCCGGGTGCAGGAGCCACACTTAATGTGCGAGGCACAACGTCGCCTAACGGAGGCAGCCCGCTTGTACTTATCGATGGCGTCGAAGGTGATCTCAACCGCATCAACTCCAATGATGTGGAAAGCGTCTCTGTGCTCAAGGATGCCGCCTCTGCCGCTATCTATGGAGCACGCGCTGCATTCGGTGTGATCCTCGTCACTACAAAATCAGGTAAGAAAGACCAGAAACCCACTGTCTCTTACAGCGGCAGCTATTCTTTCTCTACACCCACGACCTCTACCGATTTCGAAACAAGAGGATATTATTCGGCAAAGATCGCAGACCTCTTTCTCTCAACATTGCAAAACACGCCTTACACTTCCTATACCGACGAGGAATATCAGATGCTTTGGGATCGGCGTAACGACAAAACGGAAAATCCGGAACGCCCCTGGGTAATTACCCAAACAAAAAACGGCAGAAAACAATACCTCTATCTTGCAAATTTTGACTGGTACAATTATATGTATGACAACTCTCGACCTGCCTGGGATCATAACCTTAGCGTTACAGGTGGTGTGAAATCATTCAAATACATGATCTCCGGTCGTTATTACGAACAGAAGGGTGTGAACCGCGTGCAGCCCGACAAATTCAAGTCTTACAACACTCGCGTCAAGCTCTCCGTCGACATTCTTCCAAACCTCACTCTCTCCAATAACACTAAATTCTTTTATTCCGAATATTCTTATAAAGGATATGACACGGGAAACAACGGTGAATATTACAACTTTCGCCGCCCGACTCTCCACGCTCTGGCATCAATGGTGCCCGTCAATCCCGATGGCACAGCTGTGAGCCACACTTCCGCCACCAATTCCTCTGCGCACTATCTTATGGACGGTTATAATGCCGTGATTCAAAAAGGTAAGACAGGAGGTCACAACAAGACGCGTGAACTCTCAACAATGTTCGAACTATCCTATAAAATAACCCCAAACCTGAATCTGAAGGCTGATTTCAGCTACACATACAGTAACCTCCGCAACGATTTCCGAAGCGTACCTGTGGAATATTCACAATTTCCAGGCATAATAGCCAAAGAGGCGGAGAGTGGCGCTCACTCAAACGCATATAAGGAAACTGTTTACGACAGGAACTATTACGTTGCGGATGTTTACGCTTCTTACGACAACTGCTGGAAGGATGTCCACAACTTCTCAGGAATCGTAGGTTACAACTACGAAGCCAAATATGCAAAAGATCTGACAACTAAAAATACAGGACTTCTCTCCGAAGACCTATCCGATTTCAATCTGGCAAAAGGCACAGACAATTTTGAAATCAAAGGTGGTAAGAACGAATACGCCATCATGGGTTTCTTCTATCGCCTTAACTATAATTATGACGGTCGATATCTGTTGGAGGTGAATGGTCGATATGACGGCACTTCGCGCTTTCCACGCGGCAAACGTTTCGGTTTCTTCCCATCGTTTTCCGCCGGCTACCGCATAAGCGAGGAGAACTATTTCGAACCCCTCCGCAGCACGATAAGTAATCTTAAAATACGCGCATCCTACGGTTCATTGGGTAACCAGCAGATTGGATATTATGACTTCATCCAGACAATCAACACAGGCGGCAACATGTCGGGATACTCATTCAACGGCACAAGCCTCGGGCAACACGCAGTGGTTTCCGATCCTGTCTCCGGAGATCAGACATGGGAGAAAGTGGAGACAACCAACATTGGTCTTGATCTGGGGTTCTTCAATAACCGTCTGAATTTCACAGGTGAGCTTTACATGCGCGATGTCAAAGGCATTCTTGCACAAGGGAAATCCCTTCCCTCCTTATATGGAGCCTCTGAACCTCAAGTCAACGCCAACAATATGCGCACACGAGGTTATGAAGCCGTTCTCAGTTGGGATGACTCTTTCAGACTCGGCGGCAAGCCTTTCACATATGGAGTGTCTGTATCTTTTTCCGGATATGAATCAGAATATACCAAATGCGACAACCCGTCCGGTTTGCTCTCAGATCCCTATGTGGGAAAGAAAACAGGAGAAATCTGGGGCTACCGCATTGATGGTCTTTTCAAAAACGACGAAGAAGCCGCAGCCTATGCCGCCAACCTTGACCTCACAACAGTGATGAAAGGTTGCTACAATGCTACCGGAGCATATGGCATCGGCGTGCGTGGCGGTGATCCCAAATATCTTGACCTCAACGGTGACGGATTCGTCAACGCAGGCAAAAGCACTCTCGATGATCCCGGCGACCGCGTAATTATCGGTAATTCCGTGCCCCGTTTTCGTTATGGCATCAATCTCAACGCATCCTGGTGCGGCATTGATCTATCAGTCTTTTTTCAAGGCATTGGACGCAAGGACTGGTATCCGGGTGGCGACAACCTGCGCTTCTGGGGTCCATATTCACGTCCTTACTCCACATTCGTTCCCCGCGATTTCATGAGCGATGTCTGGAGCGAGACAAATACCGACGCTTACTTTCCTCGTCCAAGAGCCTACGCCGCACTTTCAGCGAGCAACAATACAATCTATTACGCCAACGACCGCTATCTTCAGAACCTCGCCTATTGCCGTCTGAAGAATCTCACAATCGGCTATACCTTCCCAGAGAAGTGGACGAAAAAAATCTTCCTTCAGAAGATTCGCGTATATTTCTCCGGTGAGAACCTCGTGACATGGACAGCACTCAAGAGTAGATTCATAGATCCTGAAGAGGCTTCCGCCGCTTCCGACAACCGATCGAACGTGTATCCCTGGAGCCGCACATTCTCATTTGGTCTGAACGTGACTTTCTAATCCCCACAAGATCATATCACAAAATGCCTATTATATGAAACTACGATTATATAAACTTGCGGCTGTCGGAGCCGGATTGCTCGCACTTACAAGCTGCGAAAGCGCACTCGACAGATTCCCGAAAGACAAACTCACTCCCGACACCTTCTTCAAGACAGGCACCGAGTGTGAACTTTTCACCAATGATTTCTACACTATGTTTCCGTCGGCTTCCGATATATTCTCGGAATCGGCAGATATCATCTCAAAAACGAGCCTGATTCAGGAGGTGCTGGGCAATAAGCAGGTGCCTTCCACGTCCTCTTCATGGAAATGGGATAAACTGAGAGACATCAATTTCTTCCTAGAATATTCGAAAAACTGCAACATAACCGCCGATCGCCTCAAATACGAGGGAGTGGCGAGATTCTTCCGCGCTTTCTTCTATTATGAGAAAGTGAAGAGATATGGAGATGTACCTTGGCTCGACGTTGCCCTTGATTCGGATGATGACCGTCTTTACATGGGACGCACTCCTCGTCAGGAGGTAATCGCCCACATGCTTGAAGACCTCGATTTCGCAATAGAGAATCTCGATGCAAATCGCAGTCTCTATACCGTGACCCGCTGGACCGCCCTCGCGCTCAAAAGCCGTGTCACCCTCTTTGAAGGTACGTTCCGGAAATATCATGGAATCGACGGATGGGAGCAATTGCTCGCCACATGCGCAGAAGCATCGAATGAATTCATCAAAAGTTCAGGGTATTCCATTTACAATACCGGATCCACCCCATACCTCTCCCTCTTCTCATCGATGAATGCAATTGACACTGAGATTGTGCTCGCGAGAGCGTACAATTCCTCGATAGGTCTCACCCATGATGTGAACGGTTATCTGACCTCCACATCGCAAGGTCGCCCCGGAATACTCAAGGATATAGCCAATATGTATCTGATGACAGATGGGACTCCCTTCACTTCCAAGAGCGGTTACGAGACCATGACACTGGCACAGGAGTCACAAAACCGAGACAAACGTTTCGCACAGACAATGCGCGCTCCCGGATATAAGCGTATCGGTGAGACAAAAGAGACATCCCCGAATCTCGCTGCCTGCGAGACAGGTTACCAACCGGTGAAGTATCTTCAGTCTGCGCAATACGATGCCTACAACACATCCATGGTAGACATGCCTATCTTCCGCGCTGCCGAGGTTTATCTCAACTATGCGGAAGCAAAGGCTGAACTCGGCACTTTGACTCAAGGTGATATCGATATGTCGATCAAACCGCTGCGCGAACGCGCCGGTGTCAGCAACCTGTCGCTTTCTGCTGCCAATGCAAACCCTGATCCTTATCTGCTGGATCACGTGACAGGATATCAGAACGTAAAAGGTCCGAACACCGGAGTGATTCTTGAAATCCGAAGAGAGAGGACAGTAGAGCTCATAATGGAAGGGTTTCGATATTGGGATATCATGAGATGGCACGAAGGACAACGCTTCACGCGCACTTTCTTAGGTTTGTATTTCCCTGGACCCGGCAATTATGACCTCAATGCAGACGGCTCTCCGGACGTGTGTCTCTGGAGTGGCAGCAAACCCGCAACATCGGCTCCGATAGAATATGAAATCGACAAGGATATTTTCCTCTCGGAAGGAACCAGAGGGAATATAATCCTTCACACGGATTTCCCCCGCACTTTCCGCCAGGATCGCGACTATCTCTATCCCATTCCGACAGATGACCGCATTCTTACCAACGGCAATATAACCCAGAATCCGGGATGGGTCGATGGCTTGAATTTCTAACAACCAGGTAAATAATGATATTTATGAATCTACTATCTATAATAAACAAGACTCTTATTGCCTCCCTTCTCCTTATTGCGGGAGCATGCGACGAGCCCAATGGCGACAACTCTGATTACGATTTCAACAAGGGAGGCGTGAAACATGAATCCACGCGTCTTCCCGACAGTTATCGGCTCGCCACATATAATACCCATCGCTGCTCTCCTGCCAATAATGTGGCGAACTATAATAACACCGCGCAGGTGATATCCCTGATAGATCCTGATGTGATCGCTCTGCAAGAACTTGATAACGGCACCAACCGGCATGCCGAGGATCAGCTTTATGAGCTTGCCAAACGCACCAACATGTATCCGGTATATCTTCCTTGTGTAACATACACCAAAGGCTCATACGGCATCGGCATTCTTTGCAAGGAGGAACCGATAAAGACATATACACGTGAACTCCCAGGAAAAGAGATGCGCGGAATGCTCCTCGCTGAATTCAAGGATTTCATTTTCATCTGTACGCACCTTTGCGTGTCGAGTGCCGACAACAGAGCTTGGTCTTATGATATCATCAATCAATATTTGAGCGAAAATTACAGCAGAAGCAAAAAACCGATTTTTCTTGCCGGAGACCTCAACGCCACCTCTCTCCCCGCTGTGGCTACCGACAACTGGCAATCGATCAGCTCTACAAGCGTCACCTATTTCCCTACGAGCAGGCGTATTGATTATATCCTTGCCTATAAGGGAATAACAGCTCAGAGCAAAGTGCTTCAGACCATGGTGCCATCTTTCAATGAAATTGATCTGACACAGGTCTCCGACCATTTCCCTGTAATTGTTGATATCTCTAAAAACTAATAGGCATGAATCATATAATAAAAAACATAAAGAGCAAGAATTGTGGGCTGGCATTATGCCTCTTCATGCTGGCAGCGATCTCCCTGTCATCATGTCGCGACGAGGTGAGCCTGCCCCAACCCGTGATAAAACTCAGTTCAGAGTCAATCACCGCCCCCTCTCTTGAATCAGCATTCAACATCGCTGTTGAATCAAACTGCGACTGGATTGCAGAGCTTCAAAATGGCGAAATGCAATGGATTTCAATTTCAGATGCAAAAGACATCGGAAACGGGGAGATGCATTTATCTCTAAAACCCAACACTGGTTCCTCCCCCCGCGAAGCTGTTGTGTCGGTGCATAATGAGAAAATGACGATAAACGCCACTCTTACGGTGAAGCAGAATCCTTCATCGGGCGACGGTATGGTATCAGTCAGTGAGCTCCGTTCGCTCGAAGGAGCCACAGGAGTGACACTCGACAAAAATGCGGTGACTCGCGGTGTGGTAGTGTCCAATCTTCAATATAAAAATTTTCCTGCCGGTCTCATTGCCATAGAAGGCAGTGCAACTACCGGAGGAGGCATAGCCGTTAAGATCAGTGATACATTCCTTGTTGCACCAGGCGAAGAGGTTGAAGTCAATCTGGAGGGAGCGGAAATAAAGCGTGATCAGGGAAGCGGAATGCTTGTTCTTTATCCCGGCAGTAACGATTGTGTGACACGCACGGAAACAACCGGAATCATCCCGACACCCCTGGAAGTGACAATTCCCGAACTTGCCACAGGCGACTATGAATCGATGTATGTAAAGGTAATCGGTCAATTTGCGGATGCAGATATCCATAAGGAATACCTCTATGAATGCTCTTCATTCATAGATGAAGATAGCAACACAGTGGGCATAACCGTGCTTCAGGATTGTAGATTCGCGGAGTCAGTGTTGCCTACAGGCAGCGGTTTTGTATGCGGTGTTGCCGGAGCTGCCGACGGCTCTCCATCAATCTATCCGTGTTCTGAATCTGACATTGTCCTCAATTCTACACGCTTCGGTGGAGGATTTTCTTTCCCCTATGTATTCTCGCTGATGACCAACACCGCCACCAATGATGACGGACGCTATATCAAGACACAACGCGAGGAAGACAACAACTTCACGCACTCTGCGATAGCTACAGATGACTCCGGGGTATTGGGGGAATGGAATACCAGCACTGCGGGAAAATATTTCAGATTCTGGTTTGACAACAGCGGACACCATAATTTCCAGCTTGGATCATGGATGGATGTTCAGCAGAATTATTTCAAGATAACTTATCCTGAAGGAATTGAAATCACAGATGGTTTCCGCGTGCAGTTCGGATGGGGAGGCATGAAGAACGCGCCTCGCAACTGGGAAGTTCTCTATTCAACAGATAATTCCACTTGGTCAACAGGCAAGACGGAAACGACATTCTCAATTCCCAAAGATGTGGTGGCAGCTTCGGGAAAAGGATTCCTCGACTTTACGGTTGATGTGTATGTCAACGAGCCGATCAGAAAGACCGACAAACTCAGTGTCATGATTCGTCCACGCAACAACGAGACAATCAGCGGTGCGGCTCTTTCCACATCCAATGGTCGCGCTGTGTTCCACAGCTGCTTCCTCATCGACAAACTTCCGGCAAAATCCACAACAGCGGCTCCAAGCGGTGCAGTGTATTTCGAACCGTTTGATGGGCTATCACAGGGTGCTGATTATACTCTTGGCGACAAACTCGCGGCGATGCTCAACTACGCCGGTGACGATATCACCACATGGAGCGATGACATCCGTTGCGGTCTCTCCGGCACAAATGTGCGTCAACGTCCTGGGTACGCTCAAATCGGATATGTCAACTCTATCGACAAAGATCATAAGAGCTATAAGAATGAGGTCGGAGAGCTTCTGACACCTAAATTGGCAACAACCGGAAACCACACCCTCTCCTTCAAAGCTATGGCATATCGAAACAAGGCTGTGTTTGAAGGAAAATCCGTTGTGGATATCAAGGGAGACATGACTATGGGCACAATTGAAATCATCGGCGGCGGTTCTGTAAACGGACAGACTTCCTTCTCGTTCGGACCTATGTCTCACGATTCATTCAAAACATTCTCGTTCACCATTGAAGGAACCACTTCCGACACTCAGATAAAATTCTCTTCTGCTCCCGGCAACTCTGATTTCTCTCGCTGGTTTATCGACAACATATGTGTAAAATAATTCCCATAAGCCACATTTTACCGGAGCTGCTGTTGCTTGCGACGGCAGCCTCGGTATATGCCATCGGAACACCCGACTGGCAAACCTCCTACGCATGGGCGGACGCTAAGTTGAAAGAGCTGACACTCGATGAAAAACTCAACATGACGGTTGGTTATGAGGAGTTTTTCTTCCCAGGCTTCCCCGAGAAAGGGATTCCGTATCTCTATCTTTCGGATGCTACTAAAGGAGTGCACCTGCGCCCGGAGCTGACGGATACGGTTCATATACGCCAACTCGAACGCTCCACAGCTTTCCCCGCTCCTATCATGCTCGCAGCTACTTTCAATCCTGAACTTTCCTACGAATATGGGAAAGCCGTAGGCGAGGAATGTCGTGCCGGTGGTGTGGAACTTCTCTTGGGTCCCGGTGTTAACCTCGCTCGCAATTCACAATGCGGACGCAATTACGAATATCTCGGCGAAGACCCTTACATGGTTGGAAGAATGGCTGCCGAATATATCAAAGGATTGCAATCGACGGGCACCGCGGCATGCATCAAGCATTTTATCGGTAATGAAACGGAGTTTTACCGCCGTCGCACAAACTCCATTATCGACGAGCGCACTCTCCATGAGCTTTATATGCGTCCCTTCAAAGCCGGAATTGACGCAGGAGTGGCTTTTATCATGACTTCCTACAACAAGCTCAATGGAGAATGGACAGGTGAAAGTCGCTATGTAATTGACACCCTTATCCGTCGCGATCTTGGCTTCAAGGGAGCTGTCGTGAGCGACTGGCGATCGGTTTATGATCATGAAAAAGTTGTGAAATCCGGTCAGAATTCCATTATGCCGGGAAGCAGGGAAAT
>CAJUDL010000040.1:0-17214 GCA_910585285.1 uncultured Muribaculaceae bacterium | reverse complement strand
GCTGACGTAAAGGGTTACAATCAGATCAGCTGGAGACAGGCGCTGCAAAAAGAATTCGGCGATAATCTCATTTTTACTGCAAAACCGACCGATAAGGAAATCAAAGATGCCGACATTGTGATTGTATCTACCGGCACTGTCGACCGCGAGGCATATGAACGACCTTTTGAACTGCCTGCTGCCGAAAACAATCAGTTGAAGCGAATCACTGCCTTGAATCCAAACACAATAGTTGTAGTATTTACCGGATCGGGCGTGAAACTCACGGATTTTGCTGAGGATGCAGCTGCGATTGTCTATGGCTGGTATCCGGGACAAAACGGGATGGCAGCGGTTGCGGGAGTATTGACAGGACGTATCAATCCCTCCGGCAAACTTCCTCTTTCTATCGAAAAAGATTTCAACGATTCTCCTGCAAAGAATGTAATGCCCCAAGGTGCAAAATTCTACACCAAACTGGTGAATGAAAGGATGATCACTCCTTACGATGTAAACTACGATGAAGGTGTTTTGATGGGCTATCGATGGTATGACACCAAAGGTATCGCTCCGCTCTACCCTTTCGGATATGGTCTCACCTACACAGATTGGGAAATTGCAAAGCCTTCGGTCAAAGTGAAAAACGGGAAGGTAGTGGTAAAATCCGGACTGAAAAATATCGGTAAACGTGATGGAGCTCAGGTTGTGCAGATATATGCCTCGGAAAAGAATCCGACAGTGGTTCGACCCATGAAGGAGCTAAAAGGAGTGAAAAAGATATTCCTGGCCGCCGGAGCAAATACGAGGTTTGAAATCAGCTTTGATATTGACGAGCTCGGTTTCTATGATTCTGAAAATCATGGATGGAAACTCAATCCCGGAGAATACGTAATCGCGATAGGTACATCATCTCGAGATATTCTCCATGAGGAGACAATAAAAATATGAGTAAGTGATGATAAAAGTAGGTTTAGTAATTGCAGCAATGATCGGTCTCTGTGCAGGAGTTAACGCCCAGCACAGAGCCGACAGGCAGCATCTTGAAAATGAGGATTCGTTCTCCATGATTGTGCTTGGTGATCCGCAGGGCTATATGAAATATGACATCAATCAGCCTTTGTTCGATCTCTGCACAGCTTGGATTGCCGACAATATCGACAATCTGAACATCAAGGCAGTCCTTTGCACAGGCGATCTTGTAGAGCAAAACGAAAACATCGTGATGAACCGCAAGATGCTCAACCAGACTAGCCGGGAAATGTGGCATGCGGCTTCTCGCTGTTTTGAACGTCTTGACAATAAGGTGCCCTATTTCATCTCTTGTGGAAACCATGATTACGGCTATAAAAAATCGGAAAACGGCATGACCCATTTTCCTGAATACTTTTCGTTCGAACGCAATTCTACTTGGCGCGACATGATTGTCAGCAATTTTCCTAACCGACAGGGCATCTCCGATATGGAGAATGCCGCCTTTGAGATCGAACAACCGAAGTGGGGAAAAATGCTGGTGATAGTCACAGAATTTGCTCCGCGCGATGAAGTGTTGGAATGGGCAAAGAAACTTTGTGAAAGCAAGAAATACAAGAAACATAAAGTGATTTTCATGACTCATTCCTTGCTACAGGAGCGTACAGCCGAATATACCGACAATTCTTCTTACAAGATAACCCCTCGCAACTGGGGAAAGGCAGTGTGGGAAAAACTCATCTATCCGACTGAAAACATTGTGTTCGCCCTATGCGGACACACCGGTAAGCCGGGAGATTATGAAGACTCGATAGCCTATCGTGTCGATAAAAATTCAGCAGGACGCAACGTGCATCAGATGATGTTCAACGTGCAGATTCTCGGCGGAGGTTGGGAAGGAAACGGAGGTGACGGCTGGCTCCGAATCCTCGAGTTCATGCCCGACGGCAAAACCATCAAGGTAAAGACCTACTCCCCTCTCTTCGGCATCTCTCCTCTGACCAAACACCTTGCTCATCGCTCCGAGCCCTACGACCAATTCGATATGATCATCGACTAATAAAATAATTAAACATTAACCATTTAAAATTAAACATTATGAGAAAGTTTACTCTTTCAATGCTCCTCTTGGGAGCTGCATTCTCAATGAATGCGCAACAGGAATATGTTATCTTCGAAGATGATTTCAGCTGGCTATTGCCCTGGGCAAATGCGCTGAATGCATCGGGTAAAGCCTGCGGTGACCCAATCGGTAAGAATAATGTATCAGATGCCGTATCTGTTAGTCGCGCCTTAAACAATATCAAAATAGATGTTGATGGAGCAGAAGTTAGCGCGGATCAGAAAGTTGTAGATATGGGATATGAATTACTCATAAAAACCAATCTTGAGGAAACAGTGGGTAAAGAAAAATCAGCAGGTAATGCTGTTTATCTTCAACGAGAACTTAATGCTGAAGATATTGCAACAGGAGTTTATTTCAAATTTGGTCTGACAGGATACTCTGCAGGGATTAAAACTCCCGAATTGGCAAATATTGGAAATGCGGAAATTTCAGAATTTACAGTCTCATTCGACTGGACACCACAAAGACGAAGTAATGGAACTTATGACACAACACATCTTTCAATATGTGTCAATGATATTACGACTGTTGGATCAGGACGTGAAAATGTTCCTGACTTGTCACTTGAAAACAATTCTGACTTAAAATGGAAACATGAAGATATAAAGTTTACTTACAATCTTAGGAGCACTGACAAAATAACCATCAGACCTGGAGCCAATCAATGGCCTGGAAGAAAAACTGCCGCTTATCGTTTTTACCTCAAAAATCTAAGAATCACCACAACGACTCCTATCTCAACCGGTATTGCCGGTATTGAGGCTGATGAGAATGCTCCTGTTGAGTATTACAACTTGCAGGGTATTCGCGTTGCTGAGCCGGAGAATGGTCTTTACATCGTTCGCCAGGGGAATAAAGTTTCGAAAAAATTCATCAGAAAATAAGCACGATGAAAAAGTTTGCTGTTTTAATTGCCGCGGCATCTGTCGCGGCAATTTCTTACTCACAAGATAAACTACCCTCTCCCCCTATCTCTACAACGTGGGGTGAGAAAGTGACACCGCAGAATGTTTGGCAACAGTATCCTCGCCCGATGATGACGCGCCAGGATTGGAAGAATCTCAATGGGGAATGGAATTATACCATTCTCCCCGTAGGTTCTGCCATACCGACAAAATATGATGGTAAAATCCTCGTACCTTTTCCCGTGGAATCTTCTCTATCAGGAGTTGGCAGAGCTGTCGGTGATAAGAATGAGCTATGGTATCAACGTTCCTTCACCATCCCTTCAGATTGGAAAGATTCTGAAATCAATCTCAATTTCGGAGGTGTTGACTGGAAAGCCGATATTTGGGTAAACGATATCTATGTCGGAGGTCATAAGGGTGCCTACTCACCTTTCTCACTGAATATAACGGATGCTCTGACTGATGGCGAGAATCAGCTGATTGTTCGCGTGTTTGACCCCACCGACAAAGGCATGCAACCTCGCGGTAAACAGGTGGTCAACCCTGATGCCGTTAACCCTAAAGGGATATGGTACACTCCTGTTACCGGTATTTGGCAGACTGTATGGCTTGAACCGGTTCCTACAAACAGCATAAGTGCTTTAAAAATCACACCGGATGTAGATAAGAAACGTCTCTATGTTGATGCAGCTGCTTCGGGCGATGGCTTAATAAAGGTTGAGGTAATGGATAAAGGCAAGCGTGTTGCCACTGCGACGGGTAAAGCATCCTCTGCTGTAGAAGTTGCGATGCCGGAGAATATGAAATTATGGTGGACTGATGATCCATATCTGTATGATATTAAGATCAGCCTTATTGAAAACGGAAATACAGTCGACAGTGTCAAGAGTTATGCAGCTATGCGCAAGGTGGGCATAAAGCGCGGTAAGGATAAAGTGAAAAGATTCACTCTCAACGATAAGCAGATCTTCCAATTCGGTCCCTTGGACCAGGGCTGGTGGCCCGACGGGCTTTATACTCCACCATCATATGATGCGATGATTTTTGATATTGATAAAACCAAGGAAATGGGATTCAACATGATCCGCAAGCATATAAAGGTCGAGCCCCAGCTATGGTATGAATATTGCGACCGCAACGGTATTCTTGTATGGCAGGATATGCCGAGTGGCGACAAAAACACAAAATGGGAGAATCATAATTATTACAAGTCGCCGGAATTTGTAAGATCTGAAGAGAGTGCCGAGCAGTATCGCACGGAATGGAATGAGATTATGGATAACCTCCATAGCCACCCTTCAATAGTTGTGTGGGTTCCTTTCAACGAAGGATGGGGACAGTTCGATACAAAGAACGTAGCCGCATGGACCAAAGCCAAAGATCCATCGCGACTTGTCAATGCTGCCAGCGGAGGCAATTTCTTCTATGGGGCAGGAGACATTCTTGACGTACATAACTATCCCGCTCCGAGAATCTACCTTCTTGATGATGACAAGGCGAATGTTATAGGAGAATACGGAGGTATTGGATATCCAATTAAAGGGCATCTATGGCAACCGGATAAGAATTGGGGATATATCGAATTCAAATCGCCCAAAGATGTAACCGATAAATATGTGGAATATATCGACATCCTCGCCGGCATGGCAAAGATCGCCTACACCGGAGCTGTCTATACCCAGACCACAGACGTAGAGGGTGAAGTAAACGGGCTTCTCACCTACGACCGCAAGAAAGTAAAAGTCGATGCCCCACGCATCCGTGAAGCCAACCGTCGCCTCATCTCCTCTCACTCAGAGAAATAGTCTGAATCCCGCCCTCCCCATTCAGCCCCATTTCGCCCCATAGCGCCCCATATAAAAAAGAAAGGATGCATCAATGATGCATCCTTTCTTTTTTATGCGGAAATGAATTATTTCTCTGCGTTTTCCATCTCTACAATCTCAGCATCGAGAACGGTGTCGGGATCATCAGTTACCTGAAGAGCTGCAAGCTCCTCTTTGTTGGCAACCACGAGTTTGGTGTATTCGCGGAGACCTGTACCAGCTGGAATCAAGTGACCACAGATCACATTCTCCTTCATACCCTCAAGAGTATCGGTCTTACCATTGATAGCAGCCTCGTTGAGCACCTTGGTGGTCTCCTGGAAGGATGCAGCCGACATGAAGCTCGAAGTCTGAAGAGCTGCGCGCGTGATACCCTGAAGAATCTGCTCTGATGTAGCGGGCACAGCATCGCGAACTGTCATTGTGCGGAGGTCTTTACGCTTGAGCGATGAGTTCTCATCACGAAGCTTGCGCACGGTGATGATCTGACCAGCAAGGTAAGTCTGGCTGTCACCGGCATCGGTGATGACCTTCTTGCCCCAGATGCTGTCGTTCTCCTCCATGAATTCGCGCTTATCAACAACCTGCTGCTCAAGGAAGCGGGTGTCGCCCGGATCAAGGATATTGACCTTGCGCATCATCTGACGCACGATAACCTCAAAGTGCTTGTCGTTGATCTTCACACCCTGCATGCGGTATACATCCTGAACCTCATTAACGATATATTCCTGGACGGCTGTCGGACCTTTGATATTAAGGATATCTGTCGGGGTGATTGCACCATCGGAAAGAGGAGTTCCTGCACGCACGTAATCGTTCTCCTGAACAAGAATCTGCTTAGACAGAGGCACGAGGTATTTCTTCTCCTCACCAAGTTTGTTGGTTACGCTGATCTCACGGTTACCACGTTTGATCTTACCGAACTTAACCTCTCCGTCGATTTCGCTGACAACCGCGGGGTTCGACGGGTTACGAGCCTCGAAGAGCTCTGTGACACGGGGAAGACCACCGGTGATGTCACCTGCAGAACCTGCTGCACGAGGAATCTTAACGAATACCTGACCAGGCTTGAGAACATCTCCATCATCAATAAGGAGGTGTGCGCCCACAGGGAGAGAATAGCTGCGAACGAGCTCGCCATTATCATCATAAACCTGAGCTGCCGGAACTTTCGTACGGTCTTTGCTCTCGATGATGATCTTCTCACGAAGTTGGGTTGCCTCATCGCTCTCAACGCGATAGGTAACACCTTCTTCAACGTTTTCGAAACGAACCTTACCACCCTCTTCAGAAACGATGACTGCGTTGAAGGGGTCCCATTCACAGATCATATCTCCCGGTTTCACGGTGTCGCCATCGCGGAAGAAGAGTTTAGATCCGTAAGGTATGTTGGCGTTCATAAGAACGATTCCTGACTTGGGCTCTACAATGCGGAGCTCTGCCATACGGCCTACTACGATATCAACACCGTCAGCATCCTTGATTGTGCGGAGCTCATCAATCTCGAGTTTACCATCATGACGTGCTGTCACATCTTTCACTGCCGCAACGTTACCTGCAACACCACCGACGTGGAATGTACGGAGTGTAAGCTGAGTACCCGGCTCACCGATAGATTGAGCTGCGATCACGCCGACAGCCTCACCTTTCTGAACCATACGGTGGTTGGAGAGGTTACGACCGTAACATTTTGCGCAGACACCCTTCTTGGATTCGCAGGTAAGCACTGAACGGATTTCGACAGACTCGATCGGAGATTTCTCGATACGGTCGGCGATAGCCTCAGTGATCTCCTCACCTGCATGCACGATGATGTCGTCGGGATTGTAAGGATCAACAATATCATGAACAGACACGCGTCCGAGGATACGCTCGCTAAGAGAAGCCACAACCTCTTCATTGTTCTTGATTTCGGTGCAGACAAGGCCACGGAGCGTGCCGCAATCCTCTTCGTTGATGATCACGTCGTGCGCCACGTCTACAAGACGACGGGTAAGATAACCTGCATCGGCAGTCTTAAGAGCGGTATCCGCAAGACCCTTACGAGCACCATGAGTAGAGATAAAGTACTCAAGCACCGAAAGACCCTCCTTAAAGTTAGCCAAAATCGGGTTCTCGATAATCTGACCACCCTCTGCACCGGCTTTCTGAGGTTTCGCCATAAGACCACGCATACCTGAAAGCTGACGGATCTGGTCTTTAGAACCACGGGCACCTGAGTCAAGCATCATGTAGACTGAGTTGAATCCCTGCTGGTCTTCCTCCATCTGCTTCATTAGAGTGGAAGCGAGTCGGGCATTTACATGCGTCCAGATATCAATTATCTGATTATAACGCTCGCTGTTGGTGATAAGACCCATTGCATAGTTGTTGAGCACTTCCTCAACCTGTGCATGACCTTCAGCCACATATTCCTCTTTCTCCTTCGGGATGATCACATCGCCGAGGTTGAAGCTCAGACCGCCACGGAACGCCATCTTGTAACCGAGGTTCTTGATGTCGTCAAGGAACTGAGCGGAACGAGTAACACCACAAGTCTTGATCACCTTACCGATGATGGTGCGCAGCGATTTCTTGGAAATGATCTCGTTGACATATCCGATCTCTTTGGGCACGAACTGATTGAACAGGATACGACCCACAGAAGTATCTTTCTTGAGAACCTTAACAGGATTTCCATCGGCATCAATATCATCAACGAGTACGGTTACAGGCGACTGCAATGTTACCTTACCTTCGTTGTATGCGATTTCCGCCTCTTCCGGTCCATAGAAAACCGCTCCCTCTCCTTTAGAACCTTTGCGAAGCTTTGTGATATAATACAGACCAAGCACCATGTCCTGAGAAGGCACGGTAATTGGCGCACCATTGGCTGGGTTAAGGATGTTGTGCGCACCGAGCATAAGCATCTGAGCCTCGAGAATAGCCTCATTGCTCAAAGGCAAGTGCACAGCCATCTGGTCTCCGTCGAAGTCGGCGTTGAATGCCGTACATGCCAGCGGATGGAGCTGAATTGCCTTACCCTCGATCATCTTGGGCTGGAAAGCCTGAATACCGAGACGGTGAAGCGTCGGGGCACGGTTGAGAAGTACCGGATGACCCTTCATCACGTATTCGAGGATATCCCAAACAACCGGCTCTTTACGGTCTACAATCTTCTTGGCGCTCTTCACTGTCTTCACGATTCCGCGCTCTATAAGCTTACGGATCACGAATGGTTTATAAAGCTCAGCAGCCATAAGTTTCGGAATACCGCACTCATGCATCTTAAGTTCAGGACCGACCACGATGACCGAACGAGCCGAATAGTCGACACGTTTACCGAGGAGGTTCTGACGGAAACGACCCTGCTTACCTTTCAGAGAGTCTGAAAGAGATTTGAGAGGACGGTTCACATCCGATTTCACAGCCGAAGATTTGCGGCTGTTGTCAAGAAGTGAATCCACAGCCTCCTGAAGAAGACGCTTCTCATTGCGGAGAATCACCTCAGGTGCCTGAATCTCGATAAGACGTTTCAGACGGTTATTACGTATGATTACGCGACGATAAAGATCGTTGAGGTCGGATGTTGCGAAGCGGCCACCATCAAGGGGCACAAGAGGACGCAACTCCGGCGGAATAACGGGCACAGCCTTGAGCACCATCCATTCCGGTTTGTTAACACCGGCTGATGAAAGGAAACTGTTAACGACCTGAAGGCGTTTAAGCGCCTCTGTCTTTCTCTGCTGCGAACCGTCGGTATTAGCCTTATGACGCAATTCTGCGGCGAGAGAAACAAGGTCGATCTGCTGAAGCAACTCATAGATTGCCTCTGCACCCATTTTTGCTACAAACTTGTTGGGATCGCCATCCTCAAGATATTTGTTATCTTCTGGAAGCTGATCCATGATATTCATGTATTCTTCCTCAGAAAGAAGATCAAGTTTCTCCACACCTTCCACATTTCCGGGATTGATCACGACATAGCGTTCGTAATAAATCACTGCGTCAAGTTTCTTGGAAGGAAGACCCAGGAGATATCCGATCTTATTGGGAAGCGAGCGGAAATACCAGATATGAGCCACAGGAACTACCAGCTCGATATGACCCATGCGCTCACGACGCACCTTCTTCTCAGTCACCTCGACACCGCAACGGTCGCACACGATGCCTTTGTAGCGAATACGTTTGTATTTACCGCAATGGCACTCGTAGTCTTTCACCGGACCGAAAATCTTTTCACAGAAAAGACCGTCGCGCTCCGGTTTGTAAGTACGATAGTTAATGGTCTCGGGCTTCAGCACCTCACCGCTCGATTTCTCCTTGATCTCCTCCGGAGAGGCGAGACCGATGGTGATTTTCGAGAAATTGCTTTTAATTTTATTGTCTCTTCTAAAAGCCATAAGATGTTTTTCCTTATATTGGTCTGCCCCGGGATTCCTTTAGACGAAATCCCGAAGCAGATTTGTTTTGATTTTTAATCTAACGTGATGCTCAAGCCAAGACCGCGGAGCTCATGGAGAAGCACATTAAGCGACTCCGGAATTCCGGGATTAGGCATTGGATCTCCCTTGACGATAGCCTCGTATGCTTTTGAACGGCCTACCACATCGTCTGACTTGATGGTAAGGATCTCCTGAAGGATATGCGCAGCACCGAATGCCTCAAGCGCCCAAACCTCCATCTCTCCGAAACGCTGACCACCGAACTGAGCTTTACCTCCAAGAGGCTGCTGGGTGATGAGTGAGTACGGACCGATCGAACGTGCATGCATCTTGTCTTCAACCATGTGACCCAGCTTAAGCATGTAGATCACACCTACCGTTGCAGGCTGGTCGAAGCGGTCGCCTGTTCCACCATCGTAAAGATATGTCTTACCATAGCGGGGAAGACCTGCTTTGTCTGTCCATTCGTTAAGATCGTCGAGGGAAGCACCATCGAAGATAGGTGTAGCAAATTTCTCGCCAAGTTCACGACCTGCCCAACCGAGCACAGTCTCGAAGATCTGACCGAGGTTCATACGGGAAGGCACACCAAGCGGGTTAAGCACGATATCCACAGGAGTTCCATCTTCAAGGAACGGCATATCTTCCTGACGCACAACGCGCGATACGATACCCTTGTTACCGTGGCGACCTGCCATCTTGTCACCTACTCCGATCTTACGCTTCTTGGCAATATATACTTTTGCCATCTGCATGATGCCCGAAGGAAGTTCGTCACCGATGGTGATATCGAATTTCTTGCGGCGAAGCTCACTATCAATCTCTTTGGATTTGCGGAGATAGTTGGTGATGAGTTTGGCAACCATGCCATCTATACGCGCATCTCCGGTCCAATCACTAAGATTTACGGTCTCATAATCAATAGCGCCAAAAGTGACATCATCGAATTTCTGACCTACAGGAACGACATCCACACCAATGAAATCCTTCACACCCTGAGAGGTCTGACCTTTAAGCAACGTCTGCATCTTCGATACCATGAGCTGACGAAGCTCTGCCTGTTTCTCCTCATATTCTTCATCAAGAAGAGGAAGCTGAGCGTTAGCACTGTTCTTGTTGCTCTTCTTCTTGACAGCTTTGGAGAAGAGGTGTGTTCCGATAACAACACCCTTGAGAGAAGGCGATGCCTTGAGAGAAGCATCCTTAACATCTCCTGCCTTGTCACCAAAGATCGCACGGAGAAGCTTTTCCTCAGGTGTGGGGTCACTCTCACCTTTAGGAGTGATCTTACCGATCATGATATCACCGGGCACAACATGCGCTCCAACACGGATGATACCACGTTCGTCAAGATCTTTGGTAGCATCCTCACTGACATTCGGGATATCGGAAGTAAGTTCCTCCATACCACGTTTTGTCTCACGCACATCAAGAGTATACTCGTCAACGTGAACAGAAGTAAGGATATCCTCTCTTACCATGCGTTCGTTAAGCACGATGGCATCCTCATAGTTGTAACCCTTCCAGGGCATGAACGCTACCTTGAGGTTACGTCCGAGTGCGAGCTCTCCTTTCTCTGTGGAATAACCTTCGGTGAGGATATCACCTTTCTCGACACGCTGACCCTTGTTGCAGATCGGACGGAGGTCGATGGTTGTTCCCTGGTTGGTGCGACGGAACTTCGGAATCTTATATTCTTTCACCGACGACTCGAATTCCACAAATTCCTCGTCATCAGTGCGGTCGTAGTTAATACGGATCACTGTGGCATCCACATATTCGATAACACCCGGACCCTCGGCAGTGATCTGCGTGCGGGAATCCTTGATGAGCTGACCTTCGATACCCGTGCCGACAATAGGAGCCTCGCTGCGGAGCAAAGGCACAGCCTGACGCATCATGTTAGATCCCATCAACGCACGGTTAGCATCGTCATGCTCAAGGAACGGGATGAGTGAAGCCGCGATCGACGCAATCTGAATCGGCGACACATCCATAAGCTGAAGCTCCTCCGGAGCAACAATCGGGAAGTCGGCATCAAGACGCGCCTTTACCTTGGGATTGATGAAAGAACCGTCATCGTTAACAGGTGCATTGCCCTGCGCGATGGTCTGACCTTCCTCAATCTCTGCTGTGAGGTAAACAACCTCATCATTATTCAGATTAACTTTGCCGTCGGTAACCTTCCTATAAGGAGTCTCGATGAAGCCAAGGTTATTGATCTTCGCATATACGCAAAGAGAAGAAATAAGACCGATGTTAGGACCCTCAGGAGTCTCGATCGGACAAAGACGGCCATAGTGAGTATAGTGCACGTCTCGGACCTCGAAACCTGCGCGCTCACGTGAAAGACCGCCGGGACCAAGTGCCGACATACGACGCTTGTGGGTGATCTCAGCAAGAGGGTTGGTCTGATCCATGAACTGCGAAAGGGCGTTTGTTCCGAAGAAAGTGTTTATCACAGCCGAGATTGTCTTGGCATTGATAAGGTCGGTCGGAGTGAACACCTCATTATCGCGAACGTTCATTTTCTCACGGATGGAGCGTGAAATACGCGCCAATCCGACACCGAACTGATTGTAAAGCTGCTCACCAACAGTGCGCACACGGCGGTTGCTGAGGTGGTCGATATCATCGACATCGCTCTTTGCATTGATCAGCTCGATAAGATATTTGATGATGGCGATGATGTCCTCACGTGTGAGAACCTTCACATCCATCGGAGTGTCAAGTTCAAGTTTCTTGTTGATACGATAACGTCCAACCTCACCGAGGTCATAACGCTTCTCGCTGAAGAAAAGATTCTGGATCACCTCGCGTGCAGACGCATCATCCGGTGGCTCGGCATTGCGGAGCTGACGATAAATATACTGCACAGCCTCTTTCTCGGAGTTTGAGGTATCCTTCTGGAGAGTGTTGAAAATAATGCTATAGTCAACGGCATTCACATTCTCTTTCTCGAGAAGAATAGTCTTAACACCGCTCTCCATGATTGCATCGATCACATCCTCTGTGATCTCGCTTCCGCGGTCAACAACGACAGTGTTGCGTTCGATGGAAACGACCTCACCTGTATCCTCATCAACGAAGTCTTCCACCCAGCTGTTGAGAACACGGGCAGCAAGTTTGCGTCCAACTGAATTCTTCAGATTGGTTTTTGTTACCTTTATCTCTTCAGCCAAGTCAAATATCTGGATGATATCCTTATCGCTCTCAAGTCCGATGGCACGTAACAATGTTGTGACCGGAAGTTTCTTCTTTCGGTCGATGTATGCATACATCACATTGTTGATATCTGTTGCGAACTCTATCCAGCTGCCACGGAAAGGAATGATTCGCGCAGAATAGAGTTTTGTGCCGTTGGCATGGGTGCTCTGACCGAAAAATACGCCCGGCGAACGATGAAGCTGCGACACGACAACACGCTCGGCACCATTAATGATAAACGTGCCCTGCTCGGTCATATAAGGAATAGGACCAAGGTAAACATCTTGAATCGTTGTTGCAAAATCCTCATGATCAGGATCGGTGCAATAAAGCTTGAGCTTTGCCTTGAGGGGCACACTATACGTGAGGCCACGCTCGAGACATTCCTCTATCGAGTAGCGCGGAGGATCGATGTAATAGTCGAGAAACTCCAGCACGAAGTTGTTTCGGGTGTCGGCGATAGGGAAATTTTCTGCAAACACTTTATAGAGTCCCTGGTTCTTTCTCATCTCAGGGGGAGTGTCGAGCTGCAGAAAATCCTTAAACGATTTCAACTGCACTTCCAAGAAATCAGGAAAAGGCAGTGGATTCTTTATCGACGCGAAATTAACGCGCGGTTTTTCGGTAAGTTTTACTGACATTGGTAATAAGTTAATAAAGGACTTTAGTCGTACGGCTCCTGAAGAACCCATCGACGTGTTTGGGAGAAAGGTTGGTACACGAATAAATAGGTTAAGAACGCTCCCTGTGAGCGTTCTTAACCTACTTTCAGATTAAGTCGATTATTATTTGAGTTCAACTTCAGCGCCGGCCTCTTCGAGTTGTTTCTTAAGACCTTCAGCCTCAGCTTTGGGAAGACCCTCCTTGATAGTGTTAGGAGCACCGTCTACCAATTCCTTAGCCTCTTTCAGACCAAGACCTGTGAGCTCTTTCACGAGCTTAACAACTGCGAGCTTGCTTGCGCCGGCAGCCTTCAGAACTACGTCGAAGTTTGTCTTCTCCTCCTCAGCGGGTGCACCGGCTGCAGGACCAGCTGCAACTGCCACAGCAGCAGCGGCGGGTTCGATACCATACTCTTCCTTGAGGATTGTAGCGAGTTCGTTAACTTCTTTTACAGAAAGGTTAACCAATTGTTCTGCAAATGCTTTCAAATCTGCCATTGTAGTATTTATTTTTTATTATTTTTACGTGTGGATGATTATTTGTTGGAAAGGGTTTCCAGAATGCCGTGAAGCTTGTTGGCACCGCTCTGGAGAGCGCTGATAACATTCTTGGCAGGTGACTGGAGCAAGCCGATAACGTCGCCGATAAGCTCGTTTTTGCTCTTGATATTGGCAAGGGTTTCCAACGATTCCTCGCCAACGTATACTGTCTCCTCAACGAAAGCACCCTTAAGCAAGGGAAGTGTATCGTTCTTGTCGCGGAACTTCTTGATGAGCTTTGCCGGAGCATTGCCGGTGTTGCAGAGCATCAAAGTTGTTTCGCCATGGAGAAGATCATAGAGACCGGAATAATCTACATCACTTGCTTCGAAGGCAGCCTTAAGAAGGGTGTTCTTTACACAAAGCATTTTGATGCTGTCACCGAAACATGCACGACGGAGCGCACTTGTCTTCTCGGCGTTAAGTCCGGAGGTCTGGGTCAAATAAACGCAGCTGTGGTTTTTCAACTGGTCGCTGATGTTTGCAATTATAATAGCTTTATCTTCCTTTTTCATTTTCGTCTTCGTTTAAAGATTATTCAGCCACTGACTTGGTCTCAACTTTGATGCCGGGACCCATTGTGCTCGAAAGATAAATGCTCTTGATATATGTACCTTTAGAGGTGGCGGGTTTCAACTTCACAAGTGTGTTGATAAACTCTTTAGCATTGTCGCGCATCTGCTCGGCTGTGAAGCTCACTTTACCGATTGAAGCGTGAACAATACCGGTTTTGTCAACCTTAAAGTCGATCTTACCCTGTTTTACCTCTTTGACGGCTTTTGCAACATCCATGGTTACCGTACCACTCTTCGGGTTAGGCATAAGACCACGAGGACCGAGAATACGACCCAACGGACCAAGTTTACCCATTACCGAAGGCTGTGTGATGATAACGTCAACGTCTGTCCAACCTTCTTTGATTTTCTGGAGATATTCATCGAGGCCAACATAGTCGGCACCGGCTTCCTTGGCTGCCGCTTCAGCGTCGGGACCGCACAATACGAGCACACGAACCTGCTTTCCTGTACCATGAGGAAGCGACACTACGCCGCGAACCATCTGGTCAGCCTTACGGGGATCAACACCAAGACGGACGTCAATGTCGAATGAAGAATCGAATTTCTCGAAAGAAACCTCCTTCACCTTCTCAGCAGCCTCTGCCAAAGTGTATGCCTTCCCGGGTTCAATCTTCGATAAAGCTAACTTTTGATTTTTTGTCAGTTTTCCCATTTTCTTGAAGATTATTAGTTAAGTTCAGGGAATGCCCCTTTGACGGTGATACCCATGCTTCTCGCTGTGCCTGCAACCATACGCATTGCAGAATCCAAAGTAAAACAGTTCAAATCCGGCATCTTGTCTTCAGCAATTGTCTTTACCTGATCCCATGTGATCTCGGCTACCTTCTTACGGTTAGGCTGAGCGGAACCGCTCTTAACCTTGGCAACTTCCTTGAGCTGCACTGCCACAGGAGGAGTCTTGACAATAAAGTCGAAGCTCTTGTCAGTGTAGTAAGTGATTACTACAGGAAGAACCTTTCCGGCCTTATCCTGGGTGCGGGCATTGAATTGCTTGCAAAATTCCATGATGTTGATACCCTTAGAACCCAGAGCAGGTCCTACTGGTGGAGACGGATTGGCTGCTCCGCCTTTAATCTGTAATTTGATCTGTCCAGCAATTTCTTTTGCCATTGTTCTACTTTTTTAAAAGTTTTGTTGTGAAATAGAATCAATCCGAAAGTGTAACATCCATTCGGACTTACTCTCTTTCCACTTGCGAATTTTCCAACTCAAGATCAGTGGCGCGACCAAATATCTTGACCTCTACCTTGATCTTCTTTCTCTCTGAGTTAACCTCCTTGATGACTCCACTAAAGCCACTGAAAGGACCGAACGTTACCTTCACGGGCTCACCCACGATGTAACGATCTGTCGTTTCCTCAGCCGGTTCGCTCATCTCGTCGGCTCGTCCCAGCATCCTCATCACCTCACTTTCACGAAGAGCCTCCGGCTTGCTGCCTTTTGCACGTCCACGCAAAAAATCAATGACATTCGTAGTGTTGCGGAGTTCGTATTCAACTTCTCCAGTCAAGGCAGCCTGTATAAAGACATACCCTGAATAAAGAGTGCGCTCCTTCAACACCTTCTTGCCATTGCGGGTGGTGTAAACTTTTTCAGTTGGAATCAATACCTGCGAAACGTAATGTCCGAGATCAGTGTTTTTGATCGCTGCCTCCAACACTTCTTTGACCTTCGCTTCCTTTCCTGAGATGGCACGCAGCACGTACCATTCTTTCTTTGATTCAGCCATTGAAATCCTTATTTGAAAAGTTTAAAAATTGATACTGTAAACCAACTCCATAAGAAGATTGAAGATCTTATCTACAGCCCAAATGAAGACTGCCAGGATGATGGAAGCTATCAGCACCAGCACCGAGCTGTTGATAAGCTGTTTCTGAGTCGGCCAAGAAACCTTATACACAAGTTCGTTATAAGATTCCTTAATATCCTTGAATAATTTCATATTGTTTGCTATTGGCACGGGAAGAAAGACTCGAACTCTCGACACCCGGTTTTGGAGACCGGTGCTCTACCAACTGAGCTATTCCCGTAGATTAGGGGCCTCCTTAGCCGAAGGCCCCTATGTTATATGTTTTGTTGTTGCGATTATTAATCGTCAATAACGGCTGTGATCTGACCAGAACCAACGGTGCGACCACCTTCACGGATAGCGAAACGAAGACCATTGTCCATTGCTACCGGAGTGATGAGCTTAACATCGATCTCAACGTTGTCACCAGGCATTACCATCTCAATTCCTTCGGGGAGTGTGATCTCACCAGTTACATCGAGTGTACGGATGTAGAACTGAGGACGATATTTGTTGTGGAACGGAGTGTGACGGCCACCCTCTTCTTTCTTCAGGATATAAACCTGAGCCTTGAAGTGATCGTGAGGTTTAACCTGTCCGGGATGGCAGATAACCATACCACGTTTGATTTCGTCTTTGTCGATACCACGGAGGAGAAGACCTACGTTATCACCAGCCTCACCCTCATCAAGGATCTTACGGAACATCTCAACACCTGTTACAACAGATTTCTTGTCGGCACCAAGACCAAGGATCTGAACCTCATCGCCAACTTTTACGCGACCAGCCTCGATACGACCTGTGGCAACTGTACCACGACCTGTGATTGAGAATACGTCCTCAACAGGCATAAGGAAGGGTTTATCAACGTCACGGGGAGGAAGTGGAATCCAATTGTCAACTGCATCCATGAGCTCCATAACCTTGTCTTCCCACTGGGGCTCACCGTTAAGAGCACCAAGAGCAGAACCGCGGATGATAGGAGTATTGTCACCATCATACTCATACTGAGAAAGAAGGTCACGCATATCCATCTCAACGAGCTCAAGCATTTCCTCATCGTCAACCATGTCGCATTTATTCATGAACACAACAAGACGGGGAACGTTCACCTGACGAGCGAGAAGGATGTGCTCACGAGTCTGGGGCATCGGACCGTCAGTTGCAGCAACTACGATGATAGCACCGTCCATCTGAGCAGCACCG
>CAJUDL010000039.1 GCA_910585285.1 uncultured Muribaculaceae bacterium | reverse complement strand
TTATATTCCACATGCTTGCATTCGCGAGTATGGTTGCTTCTAACCTTGTCGTTATTGGCATAATAGCTGTCGTGACATGGGTTGTCTTCGGGTTTAGCCTCGATGGAAATTGGAAGTTTGCCGCTTGGCGAGAGTTTGCCGGTAAGAATCTCGGCTATCGCCTGACCTCCTTCCTGGCCGGGATACCAGGCAAGCAGAATAGCTTTGGCAGCATCACCCCATTTAGAGAAATCTACACCGCCTCCGGCATTGACAACAACCGTGATATTAGGATTGACAGCAGCCAGACGGTTGATGAATTTCTCTTGGAATGCAGGGATGGCAAACGGACGGTCGAAGCCTTCACCCTCAAGACCGCTGTTGAATCCTGTGCAATACACCACGTTGTCGGCACGGCGCAGTTCGCGGTTGAGGGTATCTTCATCCATCATGCCGAATGAGCAGATGATATTTGCGGAAGAGATGTTATCGAAATAATCCACACGGATATCATACCCTTTACCTTTGGTCACCTCGTATTCCACTTCGCGTGAAGACAGGGTGTGATTACCCCAGTCGCCGGTCACGGTCTTGCCATTTATTATCACTCTATATCCGTCATCTCCGCTGATGCGTATCTTGAGCACGCCATCCTTGGCAGGGCGGTAGAAACCGCTCCAAGAAGCAGAGAAATGATCTTCGGGGAAGTCGGGAAACGGTCGTTCATATTCCCATAGAAAATGTATCGTCGTGTCGGTTCTCACCACGTCCGGAGTGCCCTCCATCTTCTGATTCTTATAATATTTGCCGATAAATCCGTGATGGCGGCAAGTGGAGTCGGTAAACACCTCTTTGGTGATATCGTAATAGAGCTTGTTTTCAGGTATAACCACAGTGTTTTTTCTCATCTGTTTCATGGCGCGTGACACCGGCATTACCGAGAACGGAGACACCGAGCCGCTTCCGCCGCCCGAAGTAATTGTATCGCAGTTGGGTCCCAACACCAAAGTGCGGCCTTTCAGCGGAAGAAGGTTTCCGTCGTTTTTCAAAAGCACTATACCCTCACGTGCCACATCAAGAGCAGTCTGACGCGATTTATCGTAATCCAGCGGAATATCGGAGTCTTTCTGCACTCGATCCAACAGCCCGAAAGCAATGAATGTGGAGAGCAGATGCTCCACTTTCTGATCAATCATCCCCTCCGTGATTCTTCCGTTTGCAAGGGCGTCCTTCACTTTCTCGGGTTTATAGAAAACAGGTTTGGGCATTTCCAGGTCAAGACCTGAAGCGGTTGCGTTCACGGTGGAATATACAGAAGTCCAGTCGCTCATCAAAATGCCGTTGAATCCCCAGAGATTGCGTAATATGTCGGTGTTGAGCCAACGGTTCTGAGTGGCATGGACGCCATTGAGGAGATTATAGCTGTTCATCACAGCTCCGACGCCGGCTTCCTGCACTGATTTGCGGAAAGTCGGGAAATATATTTCGTGAAGAGTGCGTTCGTCAACATCGCTGCTCACGTGGTGACGGCTCCATTCCTGATTGTTCGCGGCAAAGTGTTTCACGGTAGCGATCACGCCTTTTGATTGCACACCTTTAATGTATCTTACTGCCATTTCAGAGGCGAGATAGGGGTCCTCTCCCATATATTCGTAATTACGCCCGCATAAAGGAGAACGGTAGATATTCACACCGGGACCTAACAGAATCCCAACGCCTCTGGCACGCGAGTCATCGCCGAGGCTTTCGCCATAACGGCTCACGATGTCGCGGTTCCATGTGGCGGCAGCCAAGATTCCGGCAGGATATAGGGTGCTGTGCGGAGCGTGGTTTCTAAGTCCTTGAGGACCATCGGCAAGTCTTATCTCCGGGATGCCCAGTCGCTCGTTTCCCCATAGTGAAAATGAAGTCTTGCCTCCGAGACATTTGAGTTTCTCATCAAGTGTCATCTGCTCCACAAGCTTACGTGCCCGTTCGCGATGCTCTTGAGTTATTACCACTGCATTTGCCGCTACGGATGCAATGGCGAGTAAAGTTGCTAAAAAAAATCTGCGTTTCATTAATCAGTCAGGTTAAGGGTTATTTTTTTACCGTTTATTATGACATTGTATTCTCCCGCTTCAAGGAAACGTTTCCCGTCTGCATTGACAAAGCTTAGATCACGCCAGGGATCGATCTGAAATTCCATCATCACCGTCTCTCCCGGTTTGATGGTTTTCTTTTCGAAATGTTTCAACTCTTTTACCGGACGGGTAATAGAGCAATATGGGTCGGATATGAACCATAGCGCTGTTTCAGCGCCTTCCACTTTTCCGGTGTTGGTGACCGGCACAGATACTTTTATCTTGTCTTTGCGTTTGAAGTCCCGTTTGTCAGCCACCGGTTCGCCATATTCGAAAGTTGTGTAGCTCAGACCGTATCCGAATTCATACATCGGATTGCTCGTGATGTCCTGATAGAATCCCTGATGACCGCGACCGCTCTTGCGGCGGTTGTAATAGATAGGAATCTGACCTGTGGAGTATGGGAATGTGATGGCGAGTTTGCCCGAAGGGTTGATTCTTCCCGAAAGTATTCCTGCCATAGCCTCTCCACCTCGGATGCCCGGTTGCCATATCTCAAGGATAGCGTTGGCAAAGGGCTCGAGTCTGTTAAGCTCGAGAGGACGACCGTTGGCAAGCACAAGCACCACCGGTTTGCCGGCACGTGCTACCTCAGCCGCCAATTCTTCCTGGATTGAAGGTAGGGCAATCGAAGAACGGGAAGCATTCTCTCCGCTCCATTTAAGGTTCTCGCCAAGACATAGCACCACTACGTCAGCCCATTTGGCAGCATCGAACGCTTCCTTGAAACCTGAACGATCAGAGCCGTTGCGACGGCATCCTTCGGCATATCTGATTTCCGAATCCTTGCCGAATTCATCATTTATTCCTTGCCAGAGAGTTACCACATCCTCCGACTTGCCATGTCCGAGCCAGTTGCCGAGCAGATCCCATCCGTTTTTAGCCAACGGACCAATCACCGCAATCCTCTTTTTATCCTTCAAGGGGAGCGTAAGGGTCGAGTCATTTTTCAGCAGCACCATTGATTCTGCCGCAAGATCCGCAGCAACTTTCAGATCAGCAGGACGCAGGAATCTGTCAGGCACATCGGGAGTGTAAGGATTGTCGAAAAGTCCGAGAAGCATTTTTACGCGCAGCACTCTTCTCACCGCCTCGTCAATAGTCTGTTGCGACACTTTCCCCTCCTTCACAAGCTCAGCAAGATGACGGTCATATGCATGACTCATCATATCCATTTCAAGACCCGCATTCAGCGCATACATTGCAGCATCTTTCTTGTTTGCCGCCAATCCTTGGTTCTTAAGCTGTTCGATAGCTCCCCAGTCGCTGACAATGAAACCGGTGTGTTTCCATCTATTCTTGAGGATTTCCGTCATTGTGTAGCGGTTTGCAGATCCCGGAACTCCGCTTATATCGTTGAAAGAACTCATAAGAGTCAAGGCTCCCGCTTTCACTCCTGCCTCGTAAGGGGGAAGATACGTATCCCAAAGGGTCTGGGGTGATACTTCCGTATACACATAGTCGCGTCCCGCTTCGGAAGCTCCGTAGCCCACATAATGCTTCAGGCATGCTGCAACAGATGTGGAGTCTGAAAGATTCTTTCCCTGGTATCCCTTCACAGAGGCGGCGCAGTAGATCGAATTGAGATAGGGATCCTCGCCGTAGCCTTCTGCCACACGTCCCCAACGAGGATCACGGGCAACATCGATCATGGGAGAGAATGTCCAGTCAACTCCCGACATCCTTGACTCGCGTGCCGACACGGCACACGCCTTCTTTACCAAAGCCGGATTCCAGGAACAAGCCTGAGCGAGAGATATGGGATAGACAGTGCGGAAGCCGTGGATGGCATCATAACCGAAAATCACCGGTATGCCCAGACGTGATTCCTCCATTGCGCGTCGCTGCATAGCATTGCGTAGCTTAGGATCTGTATCGAAATATATAAGCGATCCGATTTCAGCGGGAATGTTCACAACTTCTTCACCCACGTTGTTCGCATTGTTGTTGCGACCGAGGGTATATTGGTTGAGCTGCATAATCTTCTCGTCAAGAGTCATCAACCCAAGGAGATTGTTTACACGAATCTCAACAGGCACATCATTCTCTTTATACAGGATGGTTTTTGGAGAAACAGCACTGAGGTCCGTGATGTCGTAAGGATTGACCACCGCCTCGTGTGCGGCACGTTTGGCTACTGCCGCGATATCTCTGTTCATACCCTTGGGTGCCCATGTATTGTGTGTCACGTCTTTGCCGAAAAGAGTTTCATACCATGCGCATGCGGCAGTGAAGCGACCATGACTGAGATCAAGATGAAAGCCATCGCGGTTCATATTGTCGCCGATGAAAGATGTGCGCGCATTCTGCACTGCTGTTCCTGACGGAACCACTGTCTTTATCTTTCCGAGTTTTGCAGCGCGCTTGTTGGCATCCACAATTGCGCGATACATCTTCAGCTGGTCGCGGTCATAATTCTTGAAGCCCGAATGTCCGGATCCTTGCTGATACGCCCATGTCTGATGAAGAATGATCTTACTCTTTTTCGGAGCATTCTCTTTTACATATTTGATAATACCGGGAAGATACGGCTCATATTTCTCAAACATCCCTGAAAAGGGACTTGCCTGTTGCAAACTTACATAATCCCATTGATCATCTTTCAATGCCTCGGCAATAGAGGTATTCTTTTTCTCCTTCATCTTGCCGTCTGCTCCGATTTTGCGATACACATAATCGTGCTTGTCATCGCGTATATTTCCCGAGTGACGTTCAAGAGAGCATCCTCCGATAAAAAGATTACCGATGATGGCAGTGTCGCCATCGGCTTTTGCGAGCTCATGGAGGTTTTGTTCCACGGCATCACGTGAGAAACTGTTGCCAATAGCCAGAATTCTGAGAGTGCGGGCATTCAAAACTGCCGACACTCCCAGAAGCAGTGTTAAGAATAATGCGATTCTATTTTTCATACTCCTGTTTTTTCTTTTCGTAATAATCGTGCATTATTTTCCATGCCTTCTTGCGCTGACCCCGGTCAGACACGAGACCTTTGCGGTTCCAACCCTCCTGATTTGTGGGATGGAAACGGAAGGGTGAACGGAAATCGAAGAGTATCCACGGCGACACTCCCGCAAGATTCGGAATATTCTCAAACATCCGCAGGTTGTCTTCGTAGAGACGTGCCTGATAATCCTCGCTCCAGGAGCTCACCACGTCACGACTGCCGGATTGACCGTAAAGCGCCTCTCCTCCAAACTCGGATATGATCAGAGGTTTGTCAGGATTCACCTCCCACACTGATTCTGTCGGTGAGAGAGGCCAGGGATGATACCATCCCATATATTTGTTTACAGCCACAACATCCAGATTCTCAGTGAAAGGATCGTTCATGGTGAAGATTTTGCGATCCTTGTCAAACTCCACAAGGTCGAATGCCGCCACATATAGTCTTGTCGTGTCGATGTCGCGTCCCGTTTTGAGAAGGGATTTGAGGAAATCATCACGTTCTGGAGAAGGCTTGGTCTCGTTTGCCACGCCCCAGAATCCTACCGCGCAGCGGTTTTTGTCGCGGCTGATCATTTCAGTCAGCATGTTCTGCGCCTTTGAGCGGGTGCCGTTGTCGGAGAAATCGATACCTTGCCATATGGGGATTTCCTGCCAGAGCACGATACCCATCTCCTCTGCAAGTCTTACGGTATATTCATTCTGGGGATAATGTGCGAGACGAATCATGTTCACGCCTAAATCGTGAGCCTCGCTCAGAAGCGTAACCGCGTCAGCCTTGGAGCAGGCTCTCCCCATACGTTGCGGAATCTCCTCATGGAATGATATGCAGCGCATGAACTGCGGTTTGCCGTTGATAAGGATCTTTGTGCCGTCGGTGCGGATATCGCGGAAACCGATTCTCTCCTTCACATTGTCATCGCCACCGGTGACATTGACATCATAGAGCACCGGAGCGTCAGGAGCCCATAAGCGAAGTTTCTTCGACTGCAGTTTGGCAGAGAAGCAACCTTTCGCATCTGTTATGCCTGAAACTGTTTTGCCGAGAGTCGGAATCTCAACAGAAACCTTTACTCCCGCCTTCGGTTCAGACATGCGCACATCCACATCTACAGTGTCATGATTCTTCTTGTCAAGACGTATGAAATAATCCTCTACGTAATTGTCAGGAACCGTGACGAGCATCACATCGCGGGTTATACCGCCATAGTTCCACCAGTCGAACGCCAACGCCGGAATGGCATCCTTTGTGCGTCGGTTGTTTACCTCAACCACGAGGAAATTGTCGCCTTTGTGCAGCTCATTTGTCACGTCTACTTCGAAGGGGGTAAAACCACCCTCATGCTCAGCAATCTCCTTACCGTTTAGATACACTTTGCAACGGTAACTGACCGCACCGAAATAAAGAAATTCGCGAGTTCTCGGTTGGGGATTGGCATCGAAATGGCGTGCATACCACACTGTTCCCTCATAATATTTCAATTCGGGAGATTGAGAATTCCAGTCGCCCGGAACTTCAAGACGAAGTCCACCGTCAAAAGAGTATTCGTAAAAATCGGTATTTCCTTCCGGTTTACGGTTCTCATACACCTTCATGCGGTCTCCCTGGTCATAGAGATCCACGATCGCATCCCACCTGCCGTTGAGCAGACGATAGTCCCTGCCATAAACATTAGTCATCGAGGCGGCGGATGCAGCCATCGGCAACATTACGGTCAGCAAAATATATAACAAGAGTCGTTTCATGATCTTACAGTTTCTTAATTATTTCTGAGCGGAGCATCCGCGAAGGAAATCCATAATCCAGTTCCATGCCGCAGCACTGTTCTCGGCATAGGCATAATGTTCGGTAGTCTCAGCCACCATCATATCCTTTGGGGCGTTGATGACATTATATACCGAATATGTGGAGGTTGGGGGACACACCATATCGTTGTAACCGAACGTGTAGAATCCCGGAACCTTGATTTCTCTTGCGAAACTCGACACATCGAAATAGGGGATTGTTGACAGCACCTCCTTAGTGTGGAATTTCTTGTCTTTAAGTGTGTGTGGCCATCCGCCGGCACGATTGGCGGTGTAGCCTGTCATATCGCTCATTGCAGGGTAATAGGAAACGAGACCCTTGACGCGCGGATCTATTCCTGCCATAATTATCGAAAGTCCTCCCCCCTGGCTGCCGCCGAAAGTTCCGAGACAACCGTTATAGTCGGGAAGCTGCTCGATAAAGTCAATGGCGCGGACGCACCCTGTGATTACCCGTTTATAATAGAATCGGTCTTTATCCTCCATATTGAAGGAGTGATATCTTTTTAACGGACCGTTATACAAATTATGATATACCTGAGCGGGTAAATTTACAGGAATCCCGTGAATACCTATCTCCAGTATGATGAATCCCTTCTCGGTGTGGCTGATGTCGCCGTTGTAAGCGCGCACTCCCGCTCCGGGAAGTTTAAGGATAGCCGGATATTTTCCGGGAGCTGTCGGCACTGTGAGAATGCCATACATTCTTGAACCCCAGTCATTGTTTGCCCATGAAACGTGATAGACGTTTACTTTCGGGGTGCACTTTTCAGGCATCAAAGTCATCATGGGCTCAAGATTCCATTTGCGTGCGTCGGCAATGGCTTTGTCCCAGAATTCATTGAAATCAGCAGGCTGTTGTGTCACAGGTTGCAGTTTCTCAGGTGAGAATCCGACAGTGCCCATTCCCTGATAATCCTGTTTCCCTTTTTTCATATAGACTCGACAACGAAGAAAACCGGGATTCTTCATTGTGCCTGCATCTATTGAGGCTGTTCCGTTATGAAGCTTGACCTTTCCGGTGACGTGCGGTTTCATCATGTCTTCCGAAATGTCGTAGGTAAGTTCGACATCTCCCTCCGGCACGTTGCATCGGGTCAGGACAACATTGAATTTCACTTTTTCTCCCGGTGTGTAATTCCATTTGCCTGTTGAGGGATAGACAGAGAGGTGATAAAGTCTTTCAGCCGGCTGCGCCATCGAGCACATGGCGCAAAACACGATCATTGATATTGCGAGAAATAATCTGTTCATTATTTTTTGATTTTGTAGCTGTATAAAGCGAAGTTGTTTCGATCTTTGATGTTGACGGGGATTTCTCCTTTGAGACGCGCCTTTGCCTTGAAACTTTTGGCATTCCCCAGAACTGGTGTGAACGTTATTTCCGTTCCGTTTTCAAACCATGTTCTTACCGGATATTTTTCATTATCGTTGTCTTCACGATATATGAGAAGATAACCTTCAGAAGGGGAAGTTATCGATTGGAAACCTGTCCATGATTTTCCGGAAGGCTCATCTCCAATCGGGAGAATAGTCCCTTTGTGAAAATCATGCTGTATCTTGCGGTAGGCATTTACCGTAGGAGCTATGGAGAAAGCATCGTCAGAAAGATTTCCGGCTTCCATCCAAGCCAATGGTTGTCCAGCCATGGTCAGCGCGAATATGTATTCAAAGTCATAATTTGCCGGTGCGAAACGGTCGGAGACGTATTTATTCTCGTTGCGCCGGTTGTTGAGGAATTCGATCTGCAGACGCTCCGCCGGAACATACCTTGACAACTGCCACAGATTGCGAAGTGTCTGGTAGGGATAATAGTTTCCCCAGTCCGTATAGCGGTTTTCAAGGAAGACATTCCCGTATTCGTTGAAGAAATGGTATCCGCCGCGGCGGCTTGCCGTTGCATCAAGATTGAACATCACTGCATTCCCGGTGTCTTCCAGCACCTTGTCGAAAAGTTTGCGCAGATTTTCCTCCCCTTTTTTTGATGCCACTGTCAGACCATCGATCTTGAACATCCGGATACCGTATTCTTTCCAGAGACCGGTGATTGTGGCAGCATCTTTCTCCCAGTCGGCGAAATCGTTCTGCACACTGGGATTGAACCATAACCCTATTTCGATTCCGAGTTCCCTGCCTCGGTCAACTATCGGTTTCAGTCCCCTTGGGTATTTCTGAGGATCGGGCGACCAGTAAGATGCATTGGCATATATATCCTTGAAAGAACCGTTTGCCACAGCCGAGTTGGGACTCTTTCCCGATTGCCACCCGTCATCGATCTGAAAGAGGGAAATACCGAGGCGAGCCGCTCTGTCAAGTTCGGCAAGACAGAACGCTTCGTTTACCTTTGCGTCTTGTGAACGGTCTCCCCATGTGTTCATCATTACCATCTCATCGCGCGTGGGGTCAAGAATGCGACATTGTTTCTGGTAGCTGCGCAGAGAGTAGAGGGCAGAAAGTTCTCCATCGCCGAAAGTGCAGAGGACCGTGCTGTAAGTCGGAGTCCATTTGTCGGGAGTGATATCCTTGTTGTCAACACCTAACCCAGTGACCATAAAGCTTCCGAAATCGCTTATGAAGTCCGCACCCTTGTAAGCCAATTGCACGCCTGAACAGGGAGCTTCCTTGAGGAATATGAAACCGCCTCGGTTTTCTCCGTCGGTGACAGTCAGAATATTTCCGCGATGGTTGGTCTTGCGGTAAGAGATAAAATCACGTTCCTCAACCAGGTTGTTGTTCCAGTCGGTAATGTCGCGAAACTCCACAGCCCTGCCGTGCCAATGGTTTCCCTTCAGATCAAGACGGTCGAGAAGCATGGTCACCGGTTTCACCTTCATGTCGGCTGCATGCTCGATGTTCTTGCGATCCGCGGCATTTGTTTCCTTCTCAGCCACTCCTCCAAGCACACCGCGCAAGCGCGTGTCGATAGCGATGGCGGGAACTCCGTCATAAAGGCGGTAATCCCGTTCTACCTCAAGATCTCCGAGATGGTAATGCACTGTGGCGATCATCCTGTCGGGACGGATGCCGTCGCTTTTGACTTCCTTCACGGAGAATGAACCATTGGTCGGTTTCTCGCGGTTTACGTTGAAATCAGGGTTCTTCCCGAGAGTAAAAAGTTTCTTACCGGAAACCTTGTCGGTTACGCTAAGTGTGATCAGGTGCCCGTTGTTCCATAAGGCGGTGCGTTCAATTCTGGAATTTCCCATGCGGAGAGTGTCGCCGTCAAGACGTGCATAACACTCCGAGGAATATGCCGGAAAAGCAATTGATAGGGAAACACCGAGAGCTATGGCGGGTATCAGGAGGGGTTTGAAGGTCATCTTGAAAATTTTTAAATAGCTTCTTAAACAGCTTCTTAATTTTTTAAAGCCGGAGGATTGTCAAGGAGTTGATTTGGCAGATTGAATTTCTGATTGTCTGGGAGGGTAGAGGCATCTTTGCCTGCGCCATCCTGCATCATTGCTGTCAGTTCGGGTAGATGCTTCTGATATACTTCCCGTGGACTAACATCGTGTTTTTTGCATAAGGATGCAGCCATGCCGACAACTTCACCCATCATGCCGGTGGTGCGCATCACGCGGACAGTGCCGAGAGCTACGTGGCTCACGCTGATGTTGCGCCCTGCCATGAAGAGATTGTCGATATTGCGTGAATAGAGACAGCGGTAAGGCACGGCATAGGGATGAATGAATATGTGGTTTGTCGCAGCCTTGAACTCATTGCCCGGGAATCGTTTGCTGTTTTTAGGATCCGGGAAATGGAGGTCAAGACTCCACGTAGTGGTAAATGATGCATCCTCATGGAAAACATTCTTGTCGATGTCGTCTTGCTTGAGAATATAATCACCGAGCAGACGGCGCGACTCCCGTTTTCCGGATATGAATCCAGCCCAGTCAAGAGAACGGTTGCGGAATTTGGCGTTGTCTGAGGCATGATTTTTCAGATAGCTCCAGTTGGCGAATATCACGAGCAGTCCATAATCGCGCACGCGCTCCGCCTCGGTGATCTGATTGCGGTTCATACCGGTTTCCCATTTCCATTCTCCCATGGTGACGCGCTCGCAGATGGAGTCATTATATACGGGACCATAATTGAATTCAGGGAAACGGGTAGGCTTGTCGTATTCCTTGGTGTACCATTGAATAGAGGCACCCATGGTCATGGAATCGGCTTTTTCCGGAGCAAGTGTTTCGTTATATTCAGAGCGAGCTTCGCGTCCCATTGCGAAATCAGCACCGGCAAGATAACCGATGGTGCCGTCACCCGTGCAGTCGCAGAATAAAGGTGCGGAGAGAACCACTTCATTGCTGTTCTCGATATGGGTCAGAGTTACGGATGTGATGCGGTTGCCGGCGTTAGTCACGCTCACAGCGCGATAGCAGGGATAAAGTGTCACCCCCTTCTCGTTTGCGATGAAGGAATCCTTCTTCTCATCTTCATAATAATCTCCCGGTTTGGCATTTCCGGCGCGGGAATGTCCGAACTCACGTATCATTCTTCCCAACCCTTTGTTCGGACCGATCTCTGCGTATCCTCCGAGATGCACGCGCACCTCCGAGCTGTTGTTGCCTCCCAAAACAGGACGGTCGTTGACCAGAGCCACATTCATGCCGTTGCGTGCCGCAGCCACAGCGGCGCACATTCCTGCGATTCCACCACCTACAACAACCATATCGTAGGAAGCGCGAACCGGAGTAGCTTTGTCGAGCCCGAGCATCTGTCGGCGTTTTGCGGTCAGCTCCTCGCCATCGTCGGGAAGTGATGCAAGCTCCGGTTGATTCGTGAGATAGATTGCATCGCATCTTCCGTTGAACCCTGTTAGGTCATGCAACGCAAGGTTATGGCTGCCGGATTTCAGTTTCACCTCACCGGCACGTTGCCATTCCCAACGGTTGCCCGTATCGCCTACGGTAGCGGAAAGTTGTTTGCCATCTACCTTTACACGGAATTTACCGGGTCCCTTCTTGTCGTTCCAGGGGGAAGTCCAATTGAATGTTCGCACAAATACGGTATATTTCCCGTCTTCGGGTATGTTTACCGTGGTTACGGCATCTTTCACGGGATTGCCGAGACCGTGAGCCATCAGATAGCTTGAACCCATGCAGTCGATAAACTGCTGGTCGACCACCCACCCCCCTTTGTCAGAGAATGACTCTGCCTCGACCCACACCTCTGCCGCCTCCGCCCCGAAAAGGGGGAGGAGAGCGACTGCGGTGTATGCCATATATCGTTTGATGCTATTCATCGTCATCTATGATCAGTTTACATTTACATCGGAAAGTTTCACCCATCCTTCGGGAGTAATGTCTCCTTTTGCCGATACCTGAAGACCGATTTCATTATCTTTGGTGGTGTCGACAATACCTACCGCCCATGTGTAATTACCGGCAGCTACACCTCCAAGGTTGAATGAGAACTCATAAGTAGCGGGTTTACCTTTCACCCATTCATTGAGACATGGAGCAAGATCAACAAACACTTTCACCGGCTGCGATGTGGTTTTGTCAAGAAGAGCGAACGCAACTTTGTATTTTTGGTTCCACTGAGGAATGTTTGTCGGACAGTATCCCCATCCGAGGTTGCTCCAGCGATGAACCATTGTGGCTGTTCCATTTCCTGATACCGATTTCGGGAGAGAAATCTTGTCAGGATAGAGTCTGTAGCCGCCTTCGGATATAAATTCCTTCACGAGGTCGAAACAGTTGTTGAACCATCTCCAGGTCTCGCCGCTTGTCATGGAGTTTGAGTAGCGGAAGTCCATCATGTTCACATATGTGTTTTTCGCTTCGTTATATTCACCACGGCGCACCTCACCGTGGTCTGCATAGCCGTCTCCTTTGATGGAGCCTCCGTGTGAGCTTTCCACCCATCCCCCTTCGGCAATGAGAGGACGGTTGAATCTGTTGGCAAGCGCGTAATTGCGCTCCCAGTCTTTGTAGTATCCTTTCATGCCGTAGGCGTCATGGCGCAGCGAGTAGCCTTTTGCCACAAGTTTGTCGAGAATCCTTGCTGAAACATCAGTGTCGCTATCGCTGAAACCTTTTGTGTCCATAAGGCAACGGTGATAGTTGATCACACAGGGCACTTTGGTGAAAGCCTGGAGATATGCATCGCTCACCCAATCAACCACAGCCTCGCGGGGTGTGGCATTGCCTGTTGAATAATTCACGGTGTGGCTCTCTCCCCATTTGCCAAGACCGAAACCACTCATGAACATTGTTACGTCGGGATCATTATATTTTTTTGCAAACGCCTGGAGGAAAGCGGCATATTTTTCCTGGAAGATTGGGTCATCGCAATAAGGAGACCAAACTTGCACAGAACCTGTTGTGGTCATGAAGCCTTTGGCACCAGCCTCTCTTACATAGTTAGGAGTGAAGTTATCATGTTTGTCCTGGCTGTCGCAAATGAATGTGAAGGCAAGTTTTAGACCACGCTCTTTCGCACCGTCCACGAGCATATGGAATCGACGAGCATATTTTGAAGCCGAAGCGGGTTGCTCCCAAACGTAAACACCCTCCTCAGGATTGAAATAAGTCCATGCCGCACGAATGTAAAGCACTGAGGCGTAGTCTGAAACTTTGACATTTCCTTCCGATGTGGGATAGTTGTCATATACCTCCCAGAAATCATCACGCAGACCGTCACCGAGACCGGTGTAGAGCACCCATCCGGTCATGGGATTCTTGAGGTTTTTGTAACGCTCGGGTTTAATGTCGATTACTTCATTGCCGTTTATATTCCAATTATGGGTGCCCTCTGCAGGCTCATCGCTTTCAGAACAGGAGACTGCTCCAAGAGTCATGACCGCGCCCGCCAGCATGGAGCAGGCGCGAGTCATATATTTCTTTATATTGTTCATATTTTACTATTCTATTATTTATTTCCAAAGAACACTGTCATTTTCTCAATGTCTACTACCACGAATGTGCAGTTTTCGGGAACGCAGAAATATGCATATCTGTTGTCGCTCTGTCCTTTCACGAGCTGATATGTTTCGTTAAGGTTGACACTCAGATAACCACGTTTTGAATTACGCTTCGCTTCAGCTGTAGAGCCGAAGGCATAGACGTTGTTCTCTATCGATGACACAAGGAAGTTTAGTGCTCCAATTCCGGTTGCTTTCGACCAATCGTCGGTAGATGTGCTGCGAGGGAGAGCGTCACCTTGGTAAACGAATACGTTCGGATTGGCGAGAGACTGTTTCATGCAATACTTCTTCTGGAATCCGGCTTTGAGACCATCATCGTGAGCTGAGGCATTGAATCCGCCCCACATCCAGAGTTCTGTTACTTCTTGAGTATAGGGGTTGATTTTGTCTACTGTGTTATTATAAGATACAACTGTATTCTTCATATCAGTTGCAGAAGAATAGATTGTAACAGTGCGCTCTTCGAGGTTAACAACAACGCGATACGTTCCGTCTGCAGGAATGGTCCAGTATGCCGATCCTGTGCCACTTTCTGTGGATACCTGGTCAAAGTCGTGAGGTTGCCCATCGTGTATGTCGTGGTCAGCCTTGTCTTTTGGAACAAATGATATGGATTTGGCTTCTTCAAACAAGAGCGGCATGTAAAGTTTACCGGCTTTGAGTTCACCTCGCCATGCATAAAGAAGATCATTTTCCAGAGTACGTTCGATTTCGATATCATCGCCACCAACGGCTGCTCCCGACATATAAAGTTTGTCAAGTTCGATGATGCTTCCTGCGGGAACAATCTTGACAGTCTTTGCACCAAGGTTGATCTGCACACGATAATTTCCTGCTTCGGGAATTACCCAATAGTTAGCTTTGGCTGCATCTACCATCACAGCCGGCATTTCTGATGATGTTATAGCCTCATCAGGATTTACAGGAGAGAAGGCATTGTTTTCATCGCCATATGAAACGGGGAAGTTGATTTTACCTGCGTTAAGCGCTCCATTCCATGAATAAATACCGGATGTCTCTGAAGTGGGAGTCAGCTCAATGGGTGTCTCACCGGCAGCCGACCCTCCAATCCAAAGTTTATCGGCGCGATATTGTTTTTCACCGTATGTTTTTACGCGGATAGTTGCAGTAGCAATATCCGGGATAACAACACGCGGACCTTCAAATGTTGCTGTCACAGTCAGGTTGAGTGTATTGACTGTGCTTGTGAGGCAACCGAAATGACCTGTGAGAAGTTCATGAAGCTCACGGTTGGTGTATTCACGGCGGAAGATGCCGTCATCCTCATATTCTTTCAGACTTGCAGATTTGCTTCCCACAGCATCCATCTGATACTGATAGTATGTGATGTATTCGTTGCCGTAGGTATGAGCTGCATTCCATTCGAGTGTGAGAGCAACAGCATCGGGATTATTCTCGTCGAGCACAACATAGTCGCTCGAAGTGGTCAGCTGGATCACTGACTTGTTGCGGGAGTAGGCATTGTCAATATCCTCGTCTCCGCAGGCGGCAAGCATTCCCGCTGTCAGCACGAATGCTGACAGACGGAGAATGTTGCGGTATATTCTTTTTTTCATATTCGTCTTTTTTTAGTTAATTAGGAGTTAGGAATTAGGAGTTAGGAATTAATTTCTTGTCTCTTCATTCGAATGCTTTCAAGCAATTCCTCATTCCTAATTTCTCATTCCTCATTCCTCATTATTCCTAATTTCTCATTCCTAATTGTTAATAGCCGGGGTTGTTTTTGAGGTTGGGACAGAGGGTCATGTCGCGGGTCGGGATCGGCCAGAGATACTGACGGTCGGGGAACACGCGTTTTGCGCCTAATGCCACAAGACCTGCGTTGTAAAGAGCTGAGAAGTCAGCAAGACCATCCTCATCGATCTGAGGAGTCATGCCCCAGAACCAGAGATCTTTCTTCACGATATTGTTGAGAAGGTCGGTAGGCTGCAGGTTGATGTAGTTGTAACCGTTGAGTGCTTTGGAGGCAAGTTTCCATCGGATGAGGTCCATATATCTAAGACCTTCGTTGGCAAGCTCCATGCGGCGCTCTATGCGCACAGCCTTGCGAAGCTCTTCCTGCGAACCCATTTTCACTGCCGGATACATAGAAGTGTCGGTGAGTTTAACGCCGTAAGCACGTGCGCGGACAGTGTTGATGGCATCTGTTACAGTGTTATCGAGTTCGTTGAGCTCGATTTTTGCCTCGGCGTACATCAGGAGCACATCGGCATAACGCATCATGAGATAATCACGTGCTACTTTCTTACCATTCTGAGTCCAGGAGATGTCAATACCTTTCTTCCAAACAAGACCATTGTAGGAGGCATACTGGTTGACAGCGCGGTTGTCATTGTTGCTTTGCATTTTGCCGGTAGTATAGTTCATAACCTGTGTCACATCCGGACGGGGATTGTATTCAAATCCGCAATGTTCGGTTCCGAATTCCACGATAGTCTTTGTGCATCGTGGGTCGCGGTTTGCAAAGGGGTTGCGGGGATCGAAAAGTTCCGATTCATCGATTGGAAGACCGTCTGTGCAGAGGAATGCAGCGAAAAGATCCCATGAAGGATTGTCAGAACCATAACCGCCGGCATTACGTGGAAGACCGTTGTTGACATACCATTGATCGAGTATTACATCATTCTCAAGTGAACGGGGTATGTAGAAAATCTTTTCCGGATTCACGCCTGTGCTCTGAAGGAAAAGTTTTGCGAAGTCGGGCTCAAGAGAATAAACTTTGAGATCCATACATGCTTTTGCTGCCTTGGCGGCAAGATCGAAGTCACCGAGGTAGAGGGCGAAGCGGGCTTTCATAGCCAATGCCGCTCCTTTAGTGGCGTGCATCGCAGCTGTGCCATAATCCACCGGGAGATATTCAATTGCCTTGTCGAAGTCTTCATAGACAAGGGCTTTGATTTCGTCTTTGTTGCGACGACCTGTCTGGCATGCCTCCTCGATTGTTTCAGTGCCATGCATATAAGGCACATCTCCATAGTAGCAAATAAGTTCGGCGTATTTGCAAGCGCGGCAGAAAAATGCCTCACCGGCATAACGATTAAGCTGTGACTGGTTTACTTCTCCAGCTGCTTTATGGTAGTTGGCGAGGAGAGAGTTTGCCCGGGCAATAAGTTTATAGTCCTGCTGCCAGAGGCTATATACCTCCCACTGCTGACCATTCATTGTTCCGTCAAGAACGGTACCATTGCTACCCGGATTACGGTTCTGTTGACGATATGTGAAGTTGTCAGTCCATTGCTCTGACCCTTCGAGGGGTTGGTTCCAATAGCCGAGGATATAAAACTCGTTGACAGCCATCTCCAGCTCAGTCTCGGTTGAATACCATGACTCGCTGTTTCCCTGCGAGAGGGGTGTCATGTCCATGCTTTCGCATGATGTAAGCATCAGTGCCGCTGCGGCTACGGATGTATATAATGTCTTATTCATCAGTTCCATGATTTAAAATGTAAGGTTTACTCCGACAATAAGCGAAGTTGTGATAGGATATGCCTTTACTCCCATTTCAGGATCCCATCCTTTGGGATAATTGTCGATTGAGAAGAGGTCGCTTGCGCTGAAATATATTCTTGCTTTCTGGATATATGCTTTCTTTGTCCATACCTGCGGAAGTGTGTATCCGAGAGTAACGTTTTTCAGACGGAAATAGCTTCCGTTGAAAATCCAGAAGTCGGAGGCAGCATAGTTATTGTTCTTTGAGGTATTGGTTAGACGCGGATATTGAGCCGCGCGGTTTTCAGCATCGGTGTTGAAAACGCTCCAGTATTTGCCGTCGATGATTGCGGGGATGTTGCCGTAATTGTTGCGTAGCGGTTCCACCATAGCGCGGTCAAGATATGCGTTCTGTTTCCCGATTCCTTGGAATGCAACGGAGAGGTCAATACCTTTCCATCCGGCGTTTATTGTGCCACCGTATTGGAAGCGGGGGAGAGAGTTGCCTAACGGCACGCGGTCGTATTCTGAAGAGATCACCCCGTCCGGTTTGCCGTCAGGACCGGAGATGTCGCGATATTTAAGGTCTCCGACAGTCACGGTGTTGTTGAGACGGGCAGAGTTGTTGACTTCATCTTGCGTCTGGTAAATACCGTCGCAAATGTAGCCATACCAGGTATTGAAGATCTCACCGGCGCGTTTAAGTTTGTTGTCTTTGATTATATCCGAATTGTTGAGATAATCGATTTTGGATATGAAATCAGAGAGGTTGAACGATACGCCATAAGTGAAGTCTCCGACATGGTCGTTCCAGCTCAGTTCGATGTCATAACCATGGGTCTTCATTTTCCCGGCATTGGTGTTAGGATCTTCATATCCCATCGACCAAGGTATCTGGATGGCGAGGAGCATACCGGTTGTTTTCTTCCAGTAATAATCTGCGGTGAGACGCAGGCGGCTGTTGAAGAAATTGGCGTCGATACCTATGTCGGTAGAAGTAGTGGTCTCCCATGAAATATCCTGCACGGCAAGAGTGCGGATAGCTGCTGTCTTGTCGGAAGCAACGGCACCGTCTTCATAGAAGAAAGAGTTTCCGAACGTCATGAGCGACATGTAAGGGAAATAGTTTGAGCCGATACGCTCGTTACCGAGTTTACCCCATGATGCGCGGAGTTTGAGGAATGAAAGAGATGAGGGATTCACATCTTCCATGAATTTTTCTTTGGTGATTACCCAACCTGCAGAGAAGGAGGGGAATGTGCCCCAACGGTATTTCTTTGCAAAGCGAGAAGAGCCATCGTGACGGATGTTGGCTTGCAGCAGATAGCGATTGTCGAATGAATAGAGTAAACGACCGAAGAATGAGTTGGATGTGTAGCGTGTGCCCGTGCCGCTGTTGTCTTTGTAGTCTTCCGGTCCTACATTAAGATAGGGATATTTTGTAAGTTCATATTGGTCGCGGGCTGCGGTCAGTTCCTCAGAACTCAGGACATAGTTTTCGAAACCAGCCATTACAGTAAGGTCGTGTTTGCCAAAAGAGTGCATGTAGTTGGCGAGTACCTGTGTTGTAACATGCCAGTTGTCTTTGCGGGTCTCTGTAAGTTTATTGGTTGTCCAGGAAGAACCGTTACCTTCCATCCAGCCTCCGATGGTGTTGATATCGTCCATCAATGTGTAGCTCACGCCCTTGCGGAATGCTTTCTTTTTGGAATAGTTGATGAATGGTGAAACGATTCCCGAGATGCTAAGTCCATCAATGGGCTTGATTGTGAGTGATGCCTTACCTCCAATCTGGGTGCTGTGTGAGAGGGAAGAACCTCCTTCCGTCAGCAGACCGTAAGGGTTTGCACCAGACTTACCTTCAGCGAGACCGCCGTTCTGCCAGATGGCGGGATAGATTGCAGGCATCTTGCGCATGTCCTCGAAAGGATCGTAGTTTGTTGCTTCGCTGCGGGCGTTGCGCACGTTGATGTCCACGCTCGCGGTGATGTATTTATTGAAATTGAAGTCGTTATTACCTCGGAACATTAGTCTGCGGAAGTTTCTTCCTTCGTAGAGCCCATCGACCTCATCGTATGATATTGACACTTGCGAACGGACTGTCTTGTTGCCTCCCGACAGCGAGATTGTATGGGTCATTCGTGGTGCGGAATCTTTCATCATCAGCCCTTTCCAGTCGGTGATGGGATAACGGTCGGGATCCGATCCGTTGAGTGTCAGCCAGTTTTTAGTTTGGTCTGCTGTCCACTGCTGGAAGAAACCTGCGGCGGGGTTGTCGTTATAAAGAAGCTCATTGTTCATCTCAAGATAACGGGTCACTCCCACCATGTCCGGTTGTTTTGTGGGAATCTCCCAACCGAACTCGCCATTGTAGGAGATGCTTATTTTGGACTCGTCGCCTCGCTTTGTGGTGATGAGTATTACACCCGACGCCGCTTTCGAACCATAGATTGAAGCCGCTGCCGCGTCTTTGAGAACGGATACGCTCTCCACGTCGTTGGCATTGACATAGTCTATGTTGTCGCACTGCACACCGTCAACAATGATAAGCGGACTCGAGTCTCCGATAGTTGTCACTCCTCGTATGTGCATTGAACTTGCTGAAGCACCCGGGGCATTATTGTCGCGACGCACCATAAGACCGGATATGGAACCCTGCATAGCTGTGGAGAGGGTAGTGGTGTTTTTTGAAGCGAGATCGTCGCCTTTCACCGATGCAACGGCTCCCGTGAGGTCTTTCTTCTTGACTGTTCCGTAACCGATGACCACAACTTCATTGAGTGTGTTGTCGGTTTCGGTCATTGATATCTTAAGATCATTGGTGTTGCCTACGGCGATCGTTTCAGGATTGAAACCTACATAGGTAATCTGGAGTTTATCACCTTTGGCAGCGTTTACTATGAAACGTCCGTCAAGGTCGGTGATGGCACCTTCGTTTGTGCCTTTCACCATAACGGTTGCACCGATCAGGGGCTCGCCGTTCTGGTCGAGAATTACACCGCTGACTTTCTGCTTTTCGTTCTTTGTTGCTTTGGTCTTTGCATTGGTGATGGTGACCTGCCGTCCTGAAATCTTATAAAGTAGGCCAGTGGATTTGCATACCTCAGCAAGGACTGCATCCATCTTTTTGTCTTTGAGCTGGATGTTTACGGGAGATTTCAGCTTGTTTTCAACTCCCTCGCCATAGAGGAACACGTAGTTGCTGTTTTTCTCGATATACGAGAGAACATCTTTGACAGTTGTGTCAGTAGCTTTCATGGTGTAAAGCCCGGTCGATTTGTCGCGCGACATTGACGTGCCGGCAAAGATTGCCGACGGCGCCATTGCTGAAACGAGACCAATCGCGCACAGCGTTCCGATTCTCGAACGCCACGGCTGACGATTTGATGATGAATTCATAAGGTTTTAATTGTTGTTATTGTTGTTTTAATAATTTTCTTTGTTGAGCTGTCTCTGGAAATAATTCCTGATTCCTCACTCCTAATTCCTAATTAATAGAAATTTCTCCGCAGGGAAGCCAACCGTTTTTCAGGAGCAGTGAGGAGTCTACTGCCATTTCGAGAGAAGGACGGTTGCCGTTGGTAGTGTCGACGATAGCGACAGCCCAGCGATATTTCCCGGGCTTGATACCCTTGAGCGGGAAGCTTGTGGTGTGCGTTGCGCCCTGTTCGAGAAGCCATGTTGAAAGATCGCTGCGGTGCTCCACAACTGTTTTCACCGGATTGCCGGCCTCATTGAGCAATGCAATGCCGACTTTATATTTTTGATTCCATTGTGGAATATTTGTGGGGCAATATCCCCAGCCTATATTTTCCCAGGATGTAGTTACATTCACTTTTTTTCCTGCGCGTGAACTTTCGGGAGTCTCTACAGACACAGGGTAGAGACGATACCCACCGTGCGCCACGAACCCTTTCACCAAGGGGAATGCATCTTCAAACCAGGAGCGCGTCTCATCGTTGATGCGGAAATCCATCATATTCACGCGGGCTTCCGCCGCAGCGTCATATTCCCCTTTGCGCACATCCTCTGCATGTCCTTCGCGATACAAGCCTGAGGGATCGCGCCAATAGCGATGATGAGCACCCGTGATCCATCCCCCCTCCATGATTATCGGGCGGCGGAAATTCCATTTGCGTGCCATCTCTTTCTCCCAGTCCTGGTAATAACCATGCATTCCGAAAGCATCGTGACGGAGAGAGAAACCTTTGTTGGCTGCAGTGGTGATAAGTGTTTCGGCATCGGCAGGAACACTGCCCCATCCGTCGTCGGCAGGATCGCCGAGCATCCTGTGATAGTGGATAAGCATTGGCACTCGCTTGAAACAATCGGTGGCGAGGTTGATGACCCAATCGAATACTTTTCCTTTGTTATTGTTGTCTTTATAAATCATGGAGTGCGATTCTCCCCATTTTCCTAATGAATAGGCATCGATGAATTCCACTTCTTCAGGATTGTCGAAATGTTTGGCAAACTCCCGGAAGAATTTGGAATATTTTTCCTGAAACACAGGGTCGTCAGGATAGGGAGATAGATTTTTACCCGGATTTTTAGGATCATAGTAACCTTCAGCACCTGCATCAAATACGTATTGAGGAGTGTTCTGACCTTGGTCACGGCCATCTACAACGATTCGGAATGCCAAACGCAAGCCACGGTCGCGCACGCTGCGGAGAAGCTTCATGAGTCGGTTGTCAGGATCGTTCCAGGCATATTTACCCTCTTCCGGCTCGAAAGAAGCCCAGCTTGTGCGGATGTAGGCGCAAGAGGCATAATCGGACACACGCACAGAGGCAGTGTCACCGGCTATCTTCATATTGTCATAGCCTCTTTCATTCCAGAAATTCTCATCCCACGTTCTGCCAAGATACATCACCCATCCCTGGAGGGGATTGCGGAGCACGCGGAGAGTGTCAGGCTCGAACACGGTCTTGCGCGCGCCGTTGACGCCCGAGACCGAAAGAAGAATCATGATGGCGAATATTATTCGCTTTAAGGTCGTGTTGTGAGTCATATATGGTGTCTTTTTTTAGACAATAAGGGTGCTGTCGGAGCTGATGCCCTGACTTGGAAGGGGAGATTAAAAGAGAGTTAAGGATTGGACTTTGAGTTTTTTATGGTTTTAGCATAATGCTGTTTCCGCTCCTTGTTATTCTCATAGGCACGATTTCTCGTATTGAATTGATTACCGTGTCAACATTATCATGAAGATCAAGTTTACCATAGACCTTGACGCCAGCCAAAGATCCCTGGCATTTGATTTCAATTCCATAATGGTCGCTCAGAGTGCGTGTGAGTTGCGACAGTGGCATACCTTTCAGGTATAGAAGTCCGTCGGTCCAGGAGGTGTAATTCTCGGGATCTACCTGTGTGAGTGATGTCACATCTCCGTGAAGCAATTCAGCTTTGTCGTTAGGTTTCAAGCGGATGCTGCGATTGTTTTCCATGTCGATCTCTACCGACCCTTCCACAAGCACCACAGAGGCTGTGGAATCGGATGAATTGCAGATGTTGAATACGGTGCCGAGCACGCGGACATCAAACTTCGCGGATTCTACCACGAACGGGTGTTCACGGTCTTTAGCCACTTCAAGGAAAACCTCGCCATTGGCGTAGATGCGACGCTCTCTACCTTCGAATTTCTCGGGGTAGCACACGCGCGAGCGAGAGTTGGCGATGAGTCTGGTTCCGTCGGGAAGAATGAGTTCCTGACGTTGCCCTGCGGGCACGATCAGTTCCTTGTATCCTGCGCGTGCAAGTTGGCGCATGGATGCGGATGAAAGATCGGGAGTGGAAGATGAGAAATAACTCAAACCGAATGCCACTATTAGCGCCACGCATGCGGCTGCCGAGAGTGTGCCCGCGAAGATGCGGCGCAGACGACGTTTCCGGGCTGTCTCCTCATTGCGGATCTTCTCATGAACGAGATTCTTGATCCTGATTGTGTCGACAGGCTGGAAACGGCATGCATCCAACATGCGGTCGAGGGCAGCGTTGTCCTCGATTTCGCGGTTTCGGTTATTTTGTTCTTGTTCTTTCATCGTTTTAATTGCCGTCTCTATTATATAAGTCGCATCTCAAAAAAAAATCTATAGGTCAAAATCAGATTTTTTTAGAAAAAGTTGAAATTTTTTTAAAATTAGTGTGATTTTTATGAAAAACGGGTGATTTTTGAGGTTAAATGATCTCTAATCAGGTGGCCGGAAACGCCGCAATCGTTTTCGAAGGAATCCTACGGCTGTTTTTACGTGAAAATTTATTGTTGATACGGATATATCAAGAAGTTGCGATATTTCATCGTAGGAGATTCGTTCGAGTTTGGCGAGTGTGAAAACATGTCGACATTTGGGAGGAAGTTCTTCAATTGCCCGGTTTATCTCATCTACCTCTTCTCTTGATATGATTTCTTCATCGACACTTGCTACGGGAATGTGGTAAGATTCGGGAATACCTCCATCGGGTGTATCTGCATATTCTATGATTGAATCATGCCGCTGGCGGGAAATCGCTTTGTTATATGTCAGTTTGCGGAGATAAGAGAGGAGATTGTCGATTTTAAGGAGATTCTTTCGGGTTTGCCATATTTCGAAGAAAACATCACTGACTATTTCTTCCGACGTCTCCTTATTACCGATGATGCCGAATGCAATTCGGTAGAGATGCTGGGAGTAATAGTCGATGAATGCGTCGAGTGCTTTTTCATCACCCTTCGTTATTCTATAAATGATGTTGGCCTCCATTTTGCAGTGCCTCCGATTATTTTGACTGTGCCTTACTTATAGTTTCGAATTTTTTAGGTCGCTCCCCCTGCAGGGGGAGCACAAGGCGCCGGCGCCTTGTGCTCTTAGATTGCAAATTTATATAAAAATTTCTTAAATGGTAAAAATTGAAATGTTAAAAAATCGGAGACGCAGACCACAGCGTCCCCGATTCGATTCTGAAAACTTCAGATTTGATTCAAAATAATATACCTAACCTTTATTCTTTACCTGTTATTTCATTATCTTAAAGATTGCATTACCTGATTTGAATATATACAAACCATTTGCAAATGAACTGAGATCAACAGTATTGCCGGATGTTGCAGCTATGGTAGCACCATTAACAGTGTAAACTGTAATGCCTTCGGTAGTGCCCTCAACAGTGTAAACACCATTGGCAACCTTCACGAGACACGGAGCATTGGCGGCGTCATCGATAATAGTGACAACGCTCGTAGTGAAATCTTTGATCTGCTGTTCGGTGTATGAATTCGCTCCCGGAGTCATACCGGCAGCGCGAGTATTTCCGGCAGCATCTGTGGCGAGGCTAAGATCATCGGGTAGACCCCATTCTTCGGTCGCAGCTTTTACCTGGTCACCGGATGCTCCTGCAACATATTTCACAGGAATGAGTTGATTGTTGTTGTTGAGAGTGTTTTCACCGAAGATAGAAGCATAAGTGCAGTCTGTTCCATGATTGTCCGTATCTTGCCAGAATTCCCCTACAGATATCGGTCCAACATAATTGTAACCACCGGACATAACATTTGCAAAATCTTCATCCGCATTGAAATCAATTGCATTAGTGCCTTCTGCACCTGTTATAACTGAATTGACAATACGGAGATTTGCACCTTTGCCGTTGAAACCGATCTGAGAAGGTGTGTTGCCGGCAATTGTTGAGTTTATGATTGAGAGCTGGTTGTCAAACGAACCTTTGGGGTTCAGGAAAATCGCTGCAGATGTAGAAGTCCCGTTACTTTTATTTTCAGCAACAATACAATTAATAAGGTTAACCTGTTGAGCCTGCGCTGCAAATATAATTCCCTTGTCATGATAGTTTGTGTTGTTTTTGAAGACACAATTTTCAAATGTAGTGAATCCTTTATTTGTCGCATTTGTTCTCATTCTTATCGCGGCTCCCCGGTAGTTAGCACTGTTGTTCCTGAACAAGCATTTTGTAAATATAACCGTACTTCTGTATAAATGTGCTGCAGCTCCACCTTGTTGCCCTTGCGCCCAGTTGCCATAAAAGTTGCAGTTGTTAACCTTGACATCGCCACTATTGTCAATCATCAAGGCTCCCATTGTATCTGAATCAGTATTGGTATTGGTAAACACACAGGTGAAGTCGATATTGTTTATTTCAACATATTTTGTATTGTCACCTCCGACGGTATTTGCCTGAAAGCGGATAAGTCTGTTCATGTCTCCGTCTTCCGGGTTGTTGTTGCCATTTTTATCTCCTGAGAAAACCGTGCGTTCTTCGTCCGTGTTACCATTTAGTATTGCGCCCGTTTCTACTTTGAAAACAATTGTTGCTGATGGCTTGTATACACCTCCTGCGAAATTGTAAACATCTCCATTTACATTCTCTGCGGCTTTTGTGCGGAATTCTTCTACACCGAAGGCGTTTTCCCATGAAGAGCCGTCTTTTTCTCCGGCACCATTGGGAGAGACATAGTAGGTTGCGGCGAAGAGAGGTGAGGCAGCGATGGCTGCGACTGATAGTAGTAGATTTCTTAGATTCATAGTAGAATGATTTTAAGTTATTATTTTGTTTTAATTGTTTCCAATTATCATCAGATATCATGGCGGATATCCGTTTTGAAATATCTTTCTACTATCTAAGTCGCATCTCAAAAAAAAATCTATAGGTCAAAATCCAACTTTTTTTCAAATTTTTTCAAAAAAAATTAGACCATTTTGGTAATGGTCTAATTTGTAGAGAGTTGTATGTTTGGTAAAATTTGGTCTTTTGTGCTGCAGTTGCGAGCAACAGCAGCTACGGAGAGATGTTATAGTGTCTTCTTTACCTCTACTTCTTCGTAGGCTTCGATAAGGTCGCCTTCGCGGACATCGTTGTAGCCCTGGATCGAGAGACCGCAGTCGTAGCCTGAAACAACATCCTTGACATCGTCTTTGAAGCGTTTCAGTGAACCGAGTTCGCCGGTGTAGATCACAATGCCGTCGCGGATTAGGCGCACTTTGCTGGCACGTTTGATCTTGCCGTCACGCACGATGGCTCCGGCGATTGTGCCCACTTTCGAGATATGATAGGTCTGAAGCACTTCTGCCGTACCGGTGATCTCTTCCTTGATTTCGGGTGAAAGCATACCCTCCATAGCGTCTTTAACCTCTTCAATGGCTTTGTAGATGACGGAGTAAAGACGGATCTCCACACCCTCTTTCTCTGCTTCGCGTTTGGCTGCTGCGGAAGGACGAACCTGGAAACCGATGATGATGGCATCTGAAGCTGCTGCCAGAGTGACATCGGATTCTGAGATTGCACCGACACCTTTATGAAGCACGTTGACCTGAACCTCCGGAGTGGAGAGCTTAAGAAGCGAGTCGGACAATGCCTCGATAGAACCGTCGACGTCTCCCTTGACCACAAGATTGAGTTCGTGGAAGTCGTTGAGGGCGCGGCGGCGTCCGAGTTCTTCGAGTCCGAGACGTTTCTTGGTACGAAGACCGAGCTCACGCTGGAGCTGCTCGCGCTTGCCGGCAATCTCGCGTGCCTCCTGTTCGGTTTCGAGCACGTTGAATGTGTCGCCGGCGGTAGGGGCACCGTTCAGACCGAGGATCAGCACCGGAGTGGCAGGACCAGCCTCTTTTACGCGCTGGTTACGCTCGTTGAACATCGCCTTGACCTTGCCGTAATGTGTTCCGGCAAGTATGACGTCGCCCACGCGGAGCGTACCGTTCTGCACGAGCACTGTAGCCACGTAGCCGCGACCTTTGTCGAGTGAAGACTCAATCACGGAACCGATGGCGTTGCGTTCCGGATTTGCCTTGAGGTCGAGCATCTCGGCTTCAAGAAGCACTTTCTCCATCAGTTCGTCAACGCCGAGACCTTTCTTGGCTGAAATGTCCTGACTCTGATATTTCCCACCCCATTCCTCAACGAGATAGTTCATCTGAGCAAGCTCTTCCTTGATCTTGTCGGGGTTGGCTGTGGGTTTATCTATCTTGTTTATGGCAAATACCATCGGCACTCCGGCTGCCGAAGCATGGTTGATGGCTTCGATTGTCTGGGGCATCACATTGTCATCGGCTGCCACGATGATGATGGCGAGGTCGGTGACTTTCGCACCGCGGGCACGCATGGCGGTGAAGGCTTCGTGCCCCGGAGTGTCGAGGAATGTGATGTGGCGGCCGTCGGAGAGTTTCACGTTGTAGGCACCGATGTGCTGCGTGATACCACCTGCTTCGCCGGCGATAACGTTAGCTTTACGTATATAGTCGAGCAGAGATGTCTTACCATGGTCGACGTGACCCATGACCGTCACAATCGGCGGACGGCTCTGGAGCTCTTCCTCTTTGTCTTCAACGACTTCGATGGCTTCCGTCACGTCTGCGCTCACGAACTCTGTGGTGAAACCGAATTCTTCAGCCACGATATTGATGGTCTCGGCGTCAAGACGCTGGTTGATGGATACCATCACACCAAGGTTCATGCAGGTTGCGATGACGTTGTTGACCGGAACGTCCATAAGGTTGGCAAGGTCGTTGGCGGTTACGAACTCGGTGATCTTGATTACCGAGCTTTCCGCTGCCTCGCGCTGCTGATTCTCCAGCTCGCGGTTGTGCATCTCCTCGCGTTTCTCCTTACGCCATTTAGCGCTCTTCTTGGGAGCTTTGTTGGTGAGGCGAGCGAGAGTCTCTTTAACCTGCTTCTGAACGTCTTCCGAATTTACTTCCGGTTTTACGGGGCGTTTTTCGCGCTTGCGCTTGTTTTCGCCTTTGCCACCACCCTGGTTGCCACCCTGATTGCCGCCTTTATTCTCTTTCTTGCGACCTTCAGATCCGAATCCGGGTTGTGACACAGCTTTCTCGATATCGACTTTCTCCTTGCCGATGCGCTTGCGCTTCTTCTGCGAGCCGTCGCCGCCAGCTGCCGCCGCATGGGCGCGTGCCGCTTCGGCACGACGTTCGCTACGGCTCTTCTTGCGCGGACGTGTTGACTGGTTGATCGCGGAAAGGTCAATCTTTCCGACAACCTTCAGTTCCGGACCGGCAGGGGTGGGAGCATAGCGGAACACGCCGTTGCCATCCGTAACACCGGTTTCCTTTGCCGGCTCTTTTGCGGGAGCTTCTTTCACCGTCGATTTCTCAGGCTTGGGCTGGGGTTTAGGCTCCGCTTTAGGCTGAGGCTTGGGTTCCGGTTTCGGTTGAGGCTTAGGTTCCGGCTTAGGTTCGGGTTTGGGAGCCGGCTTAACTTCCGGTTTCGATTCCGGCTTAGGCTCGGGTTTAACCTCAGGCTTAGGCTGGGGCTTAGGCTGGGGCTTAGGCTCCGGTTTGGGCTCGGGCTTAGGCTCCGGTGTGGGTTCGGGCTTTGGAGCCGGCTTAACCTCCGGCTTGGGCTCCGGTTTCGGTTGGGCTGCAGGTTTCGCTTCAGCGGTAGCAGCAGGTCTGGGTTTGTCAAGGTCAATATGACCAACCACCCTGGGACCCGCAGACGTAGGAACGGAGGTCTTGATTTCCTCCGCAACGATGCGTTCTCTGTTTTTCTCCTTGCGTTCTTGTTTTTTAGCGGCGCCAAAGTCGTCGGATTTCTCCTTTATACCCTTGTCTTTGCTGAATTCCTTTGTGAGGATTTCCACCGCATCTTCATCGATACGGGTGTTGGGGCCGGGATTCTCATCAATCTCGACATTGTTTTTGCGCAGGAATTCCACCGCGGTGTTGATTCCTACATTGAGGTCTTTTGCTACTTTGCTGATCTTTATGCGCATATGTAATTTTTGTGGTTGCTTATTAATTATTCAACTTTCGCAAGCGAAAGTTGAAGTTTATGAGTTTATTTGCGCAGTGCGCAGTTTATAAGTTTATTTGTCTGAGGCGATGTAAATAAAAAATCAGTCATATTCGCATCGGATAAACTCTTTAACTCCTAAACTTTTAAACTTTAAGTTGAAGCTTGCGAAACTTAAATTAATTAGTCTTCGAACTCGGCGCGGAGCACCTCAAGAACGTGCTGCAGCGTGGAGTCTTCCAGATCTGCCTGGTCGAGCACGTGCTGGGGAGCGTTGAGCACAGCTTTGGCAGTGCCGAGACCGAGGTCTTTGAGGGTTTCGATAACCCATTCGTCGATTTCATCGTTGAACTCATCAAGGTAGATGTCTTCCTCTCCGGGCTCGATGTCACGGTAAACGTCGATTGAGAAACCTGTGAGCATGGATGCGAGACGAATGTTCATACCGCCTTTGCCGATTGCGAGGCTGACCTCATCGGGATGAAGGAACACCTCCGCTTTTTTCTCCTCTTCGTTGAGACGGATAGAAGAGATCTTGGCGGGGCTGAGCGCGCGCTGGATGTAGAGCTGTGGATTGGCGGTGAATGAGATTACGTCGATATTCTCGTTGCGAAGCTCACGCACGATGCCGTGGATACGACTGCCCTTGATGCCGACACAGGCTCCTACGGGATCGATGCGGTCGTCATAGCTTTCTACAGCTATCTTGGCGCGTTCACCGGGGATGCGGGCAACATCCCTGATGGTGATTAGACCATCGTGGATCTCAGGAACTTCCTGCTCGAACAGACGACGAAGGAAGCGCGGATCCGTGCGGCTTACAATCACTTTGGGATTGTTGTTGGGGTTGTCGACACGCTTCACGATGGCGCGAACCATGTCACCCTTATGGAAGAAATCACCGGGAATCTGCTCCTCTTTGGGCATGATGAGCTCGTTCTGCTCTTCATCGAGGAGAAGCATCTCGCGTTTCCATATCTGATGAACTTCACCGGTGATTACCTCTCCTTCAAGTTCTTTGAATTTTGTATATATCGCGTCTTTCTGAAGATCCAGGATCTTTGACTGCAGAGTCTGGCGGAGGTTGAGGATGGCGCGTCTGCCGAATTTCTCAAAGAAAATCTGTTTGGTCACGTCCTCTCCGATTTCGCATTCGGGGTCGATTTCGCGGGCATCGGTGAGACCGATCTGCATGTCTTTGTTCTCAACCTCGCCGTCGGGCACAACCTCGAGGTTCTGATAGATCTCGCAGTCGCCCTTGTCGGGATTCATGATGACGTCGAAATTCTCATCGGATCCAAACATCTTTGCCAGCACATTGCGGAATGATTCCTCAAGCACTGATATCATAGTGGTTTTGTCGATGTTCTTGAGCTCTTTGAACTCGGCGAACCTGTCGACCATATTCACTGTCTCTGCTTTCTTTGCCATTTACGTTTATATAATGTGAAATGTTTAATTTAATTTTTAATGAGGAATTAGGAATGAGGAATTAATTCCTTTCGCCCAAATGCCACAATATCTTAAAATCTGACTTTCGAACTCCTAATTCCTAATTTCTAATTCCTAATTTTAAAATTTAAAGACATACTTGACCGAATTAACGGCATCGTAGGGGAATTTGAACTCTTTCGTCACTTCGACCGGTCGCTTCGCGCCTTCGGGACGCTCTTTGACTGTGGCGACGATGGCAAACTCCTCTTCTCCGGCTTCAGCGAGAATGCCGGTGTATTTCTTGCCGTCGCGGGCAAGCACCTCCACCTCGTTACCGAGGTTCTTCTCATATTGCTTGCGGACGCGGAAGGGGGCGGTCAAGCCTGCGGAACCGACCTCAAGCTCGTAGTCTTCCGGCTCACGGGGAAATTCCTCCTCTATGCGTCGGGTGAGCGATACGCAGAAGTCGATGTCAACGCTCTCAAATGAGTCGATATCAACTTTGATTTCGTTGGAAGTTGAAACTGACACGCCCACAAGAAAATACTGAGTGCCGTCAAGTTCTTTCTCTATGAACTGTTCTAATGCTTTCTTGTCTATCATATTCAAAAACAAGGAGGAGACGTATGTCCCCTCCGGAATTCTATGCAAAGATAATAAAAAATCCCCGTTTTCTTTATATTTATGGCTGTATGTGCGGAGAATATGGAGGAATTAGGCTTAAAAATAACAATTATTAACAAATATTAACAATAATTAAATCTTATTTTCAAGCCAAGCGTCAATTAGACGACGAGAAAGTGAAGGCAATGTGGGAAGAAGCGGTGGATTTTCGCGTGAAAACCAACCTCCATCGGAGAGTTCACCATCGGCGAAAGAGAGTTCTCCCGCAGAATGCTCTGCCGTGAAGGCAATCATCAATTGCGACGGAAAGGGCCATGATTGACTTCCGAAGTATTTGATATTATTGATTTTCAGGGATGTCTCTTCAGCTACTTCGCGAGCAACACATTCTTCGAGTGATTCGCCGGTCTCTACGAATCCGGCTACAAGTGCGAACATAGGACGTGAGAAATTACGCGCGTGAACGAGCAGGGCTTTCTCACCTCGTTTTATGAGCACGAGTATTGCGGGCGACAGGTAGGGGAAGTCTTCTCTGCCACATGACGGGCATTTGACTGATATCTCTGTAGACGGCTGCATCTCGGCGCCACATGAGCCGCAGAAGCGATGAGTGTCGCGGAAATATTGAAGTTCGGCATTGCGCGCCTCCCGTTTCCATTCCTCTTCCGAAACATAGTTCCAAAGCTCGCGCAATCCAACCTCCCGGCTCACCTCCCTGCCGTTGCTATCCTTCTCGAATACTTTGTATTTCACTGGAGTATATTTAATTAATTAGGAATTAGGAGTTAGGAATTAGGAATTAATTCCGTTCACTCTAAAAATATAAAGACCATTCCTCATTTCTCATTCCTAATTTCTCATTCCTAATTCCTAATTGTTAACTCACGCCATCTCTGCGTCGATGCTCTGAAGGAACTCGCCGAGGGCAGGATTCTCAGTGATGATTTTCTTGAGAAATTCCTGTGGCGGGAGTGGTTTGAGTATTTCCGATTTCTCATCAATGTGTGTTTCAAGGGTGAGATGATCGTTTTTGAGATAGTCGCGCAGGAAGGTTACAAGCTTCTGCATTGATGATTCGAATGCCTGCAACTGAGCGGGATGTTCGACCATCAGTGAATAGCAAGTGTCAGACTTCTTCTCGCGGCGCGCCACGCGCATCGTGCTTAGAAGAATGTGCATGTCGCTATGGTTTGTCATAAAGGCTTCCCAAGCTCTTTCGAAATCCTGTTCGGAGAATGGCGTTTCTCGTTTTTCAAGGGTATATACCGGCGTTTCTTCAGGTTGGTCGCTGAGTCTGAAAGCGCGGGGTCTGCCTTTGGGAAGGGTTTTGTGCTCATGTCGAGGTTCCGGAGGGGTGACTTTAGGCGGTTCGGGGATTTTCGGGGATTCCGCGATTTTTGGTATCGGAGTTGCCGGAACTTCATGCTTTGGCGCAGGAGAATATTGAGGCTGAGGATCTTCTGTGACTTGCGGTTGGTTTGCAGGTTGCGGAGGAGTATCGTTGACCTCACGGCGTGGAGTTTCCAACGGATTGCGGAGGGAGGGGAGTTCCTCCGCCTGGTCAAAAGGGGGCGTGGCGGGTTTTAGGAGCTGGCAGAGGCGTATGAGCGCAACCTCCACAAGAAGCTGCTTGTTGGAGGATGTGCGATACGCGTAGTCGGCATCGTTAAGTATCTTCATTGCTGCGTAATACCATTGCAGCGGAAGTTTGGCGGTCTGTGCCTTGAAAGAGGCGGCGGTGTCGCTGTCGACTTCAAGCAATGGGATGGTGCGCGCGTCGGCGGCTACCATCAGGTCGCGAACATGATTGGCAAGACCATTGATGAAGAATAAGGAATCGAAACCCTTGTCGCGTATTTCTTTGTATATGAGTAGGGCGCCGGGGACATCGCCTGTGGCGAAAGCATCAACAAGCCGGAAATAGAAGTCGTAATCGAGAACGTTAAGGTTGTCGATTGCCGATTCGTATGTTATCACGCCACCTGAGGATGCCGCCACCTGGTCGAAGATCGATAGGGCATCGCGCATTGCTCCGTCAGCCTTACGGGCGATTATGCCGAGGGCTCGGGGGTCGGCTTCTACTCCGCGGTCGTTAGCCACATATTTGAGGTGCTCAACCATGTCGTCGACAGTGATTCGCTTGAAATCATAGATCTGGCAACGGCTGAGGATAGTAGGTATCACCTTATGTTTCTCAGTAGTGGCGAGAATGAAGATAGCATACTTTGGCGGCTCCTCAAGTGTTTTTAGGAATGCGTTGAAAGCCTGAGACGAGAGCATGTGCACCTCGTCAATGATGAAGACCTTGTATTTACCTTGCTGAGGTGGCACGTTCACCTGCTCGATGAGATTGCGGATGTCATCAACGCTGTTGTTGGAAGCAGCGTCAAGTTCGATGAGGTTGAAGGAATTACCTTTTGAGATCGCGAGGCATGAATCGCATTCTCCACAAGCCTCACCGTCGGCGGTAGGGTGGAGGCAATTGATTGTGCGTGCGAAGATGCGGGCGCAGGAAGTCTTGCCGACACCTCTTGGTCCGCAAAAAAGATACGCCTGGGCAAGACGTCCGGATGATATTGAATTTTTCAGCGTAGCCGTGAGATTTTTCTGTCCCACAACGCTTGCGAACGTGGCAGGTCGGTATTTACGGGCGCTGACTATATACTGAGTGGTATCGCTCATGATTGAATTTTTCAAATTGGATTACAAAGCTACAAAAAAAATGCAACAATATCGCTCCCTATGCGTTACAAAATATAAAATAATTTAAGTTTCGCAAGCTTCAACTTAAAGTTTAAGAGTTTATAAGTTTAAAAGTTTATCCGATAGGAATATGACTGAGGTTTTCATTTATTCATATCAAACAAATAAACTCACAAACTGCGCACTGCGCAATTAAACTTATAAACTTCAACTTTCTGCTTGCTAAAGTTGAATAAGATAAGAAATAAAATGGCTAAAAGTGCGTTATATACGGGCACGGGTGATGCCGGCACAACCTCGCTTGTTGGCGGCGAACGTGTGATGAAGAACAGTGTGAGGCTCGAAGCTTACGGCACGGTCGACGAGTTGTCGTCGGCACTCGGCGCGATAGCATCCGACAAGGAGTGCAACGCCGAGGTGAAAGGTCAGATCCTGAACGTGCAGAACGAACTCTTCAATGTGGGGTGTTATCTCGCTACGGATTCCAAAGGCGAGAAACCGCTTTGCCATAGTCTCGCAGCCGGGCGCATACCTGAACTTGAAGGATGGATAGACGCTCTCGACGAACAAACTCCCAAGATAAGGGCGTTTGTATTGCCCGGAGGATGCGAACTGGCATCGAAGGCTCATATGGCGCGGGTGATATGCAGACGTGCGGAACGTAGGATTCTTGACCTTTCTGAGGAGTCGTATGTTGATCCGGCGGTTATAAAATATATCAACCGTCTGTCGGACTATCTCTTCATTGCCGCCCGCTATTTCAACTTCCTGCAAGGAGTTGACGAGATAGTGTGGAAGCAGTAGGAGTGCTTGACTTCTAACCTTTAACCTCTCCCCTTTAACTTTTTACTTTTGACTTATAACTTTATTATAGGAAGTAACTTAAAAAATCAAAGATATGTACTGGACACTTGAATTAGCGTCAAAACTTGAAGACGCACCATGGCCCGCAACCAAGGAGGAGTTGATTGATTTCGCTATGCGCAGCGGCGCACCACTTGAGGTGATAGAGAACCTTCAGGAGATAGAAGATGAAGGAGAGATTTACGAAAGCATCGAGGAAATCTGGCCCGACTACCCCTCCAAAGACGACTTCTTCTTCAATGAGGACGAGTATTGATTGTCGTTGTTAAGTATTGTAAGCAATCAGGACTTCAAAACGTTCGCAACTTAAAATTACAGGATATGACACAACTCACAATCAATGTAGAGGATAAATCCATTCTCCCGCATCTGAAGAAGATACTCAATGCGATTGAAGGCGTGAGCATTGCCAAACCTT
>CAJUDL010000038.1 GCA_910585285.1 uncultured Muribaculaceae bacterium | reverse complement strand
AACAGCGGTTGTTGGGTTGGTCGGCGAAACGTGAGCTGTCGAAAATCAACTACCGTATACATACCGATGCCATAAAGCAGAACCTTGTCCCTGCGGAGGTTACTCCGGCACAGGCAAGCATCATCTACGCCAATGAAGCCGATGTGCTGAATGTGGCGATGTTCGGTGTAACGGCAAAACAATGGCGCGATGCCAATCCCGACCTCAAAGGAAACATACGCGACTATGCCACTATCAACGAACTTATCTGCCTGTCTAATATGGAAAACCTCAATGCGGTTTTCATCGAACAGGGCATGACACAGAGTGAGCGGCTTGTGAAACTGAATCAGATAGCCATTCATCAGATGAGCGTACTTGAATGTGACGACAATGATAGAAAATTGTTGAATTGATTTTCAATAACAGAGGTGCCTAAGAGCAATAACTCTTAGACACCTCTAATTCTCTAAATTAAAACTAAATAATAAAATCGGCTATTTCTTCTGGGTCTTTACAGTATCAGCCGGTTCAGGATTGGTAAGCTTGAATACGACAGGAAGATGAAAATAAGAAGCAACCTTCTTACCATTATTTTCCGCGGGTGCCCATTTCGGCATTGCCATCACAACACGCACTGCTTCCTGATCGAGAGATGGCGATACACTTTTCAATATAGAGGCATCAGAAATGCTCCCGTCTTTATTTACAACGAACTTAACAATCACACGACCTTGCATATCTGCCTTGTATGCATCTTCAGGATATCGAATATTATTCCCGAGCCATTCCATCATAGCCGCTATTCCACCCGGAAATTCTGCCTGCTTCTCCACTGCCACATAGACCTCATCCTTATCCTCTTTCTCTTTTTTATTCTCTTCTGCCACAGACGCAACAGCTGCAGACTTTGCTTCTAATGAAATCGTCTCCACTGACGAAGGGGAATCTTCAGCTTTTACGGGCTCCGAGACGGTTTCCGAAAGCGACATCGTCTTCGTATCAGATCCTTTCACAATCGGAGAAACATTCCGGAGAGTGCCGGTAGCCGACATTTCCGAATCCGCGGAATTTTTTGTAATTTTGCCTATTGGATCAACCAAAGAGGCTTCAGACGCATCCGAGATGAGAGATGCTACTGCGGGGATTGACACTACTGCCATGCCGATGGCAAGGGCGGGAACGAGCGCAAAGCTGCTGAATTTACCCGCCATTTTCGATTTTGACTGGTACATCATAGTTATTCTTTTTTGAAGTTTACTGTGATTCAAGCTGTTGGCAAGTGACGGCAATCTCGCGCCAACAGCTTTTTTTATTAATAGCATTTGATATTCCTTTAAATTTACCCCTGAATCAATCACTGCTTCGTCAGCTTCATATTCATGGACTGTCTTAAGCTCATCTATCATTAGCCACGACACCGGATTGTACCACACTGCAATCGCATATATCTGAGCAATGATTAGATCCATGCTGTGACGAGCGGAAAGATGACGTAATTCATGAACAATGACTGCCCTACACTCTTCTGTGTCCTTCTTATCGCCAACAACCACGTATTTTCTCCAACTAAACGGAGAACGCGATTCATCACCGGTGATTACAAGTGTATAACCATCCATTTTTTCTTTACGTCCCTTTCTGATTATGTTCGAAAGTTTTATATAAGCCCATACAAAACGGCATAACGTGATTACCATTCCGATAACATATATCCACAACACAATCCTTGTCCATCCTGGAGTTTCGGATTCGATTATGCCACCGGTGAGCGGTCCAATCTCGATGTTGGCAACAGCACCAGCGACAGAAGGAGTGCTGTCGGTATTTCTCACAAAGAATGAAACAGGTTTTAATAATGGCACAATTATAGCCAACAGATACATTCCCAATAGAATCAATCTGTTTAACCGATGCTGATTCTCCCGTGCCAATAGAAGCTTGTAGGGAAGATAAAGACATAACAGGATTATTCCTGAAGTCAAAGTAAAAGATAGAATATCTCCCATATGATTGTAGTTTTTTAGAATCTGAAGTTATTTAATCACGTCTCTCAGGATGCTGAAAGCAGGAATATTAACGATTCTTATTTTCTATATATTGGATAATCTCTTTGAGATCGTCAACTGAAAGTTTTTCATCTTCCACAAGGGCAGAGACTGCCATCTTATAGGAATTGTTGAAATAATTTTTGATTACATCAGCTATGCCTCGTTCTTGAAAGGCTGTTTTATCAGCAGTTGCAAAAAAACGATGGGAATTACCGACCACTTCGTGACTCACATACCCCTTCCCTTCCAAAATACGTACAAGTGTAGAGACAGTGTTGAAATGAGGACGTGGTTCAGGATAATGTTCAAGCATTTCTCTGACAAACATAGGTCCATTGTCCCAGAGCATGTTCATGATTATACTCTCTTTCTCTGTGAGAATCTGTTTTTTCCTTCCGGCTTTCATATCTCTTCTCTATTTCTTCCAAGCAATCGTTTAATTCAGATGAACAACCACCTTATTCCTTTGATACTTTCAGATTTAATAGAAACTAATTAATTAGTTTCTGCAAAGGTAAACTAATTTATTCGTTCTTACAACTAATTAATTAGTTTTTATTGTTAAAATTTGTTAAACACAAAATCTCTACTACGTCTTGATACTCACATTAGAGGCGCGCCAATTTCTCCCTTTAACCTGTTCCCTATAACCTTTTACCTTTCCGAATAACCTTTTACCTTTCGGAACGCCGTTCGGAAACCGGATTTTTCATTAATTTTACGGGAAATTTACTGCAAATCTATTATAGACATGAAAAGAATCGGTATTCTAAGCGATACACATGGTATGTGGGACGACCGTTATGCCACACATTTCAAAGATTGTGATGAAATATGGCATGCCGGAGATATCGGTGACTATGCCATAATAGAACGTCTTGCTGAGATCGCTCCAGTAAGGGCAGTCTCGGGAAACATAGATCACGGCATGGTGAAACGGAAGTGTCCCGAGATCGAAATATTCACAGTAGAAGGAGTCAAAGTGTTGCTCACACATATTGGCGGTTATCCGGGGAAGTGGTCACCAGGCATGAAAAAACTCCTTAAAGAAGAAGCCATCAACCTTATGGTCGACGGCCACTCCCATTTATTGAAAATAATGTTCGACAAAGAATTAAATCTGCTGCATATCAATCCGGGAGCTGCGGGAGACCAAGGATGGCAAAAGGTGCGCACCATTGTGCGACTAACCATTGACGGATCCAATATGCGCGACTGCGAAGTTATTGAATTTCATAATTGACTCCATCGTGGATTCCTTGGAGGGATTGAATTTGCCGCTGTTCATATAGTTGAGCAAGCTTCGCAACAATTGCGCTGCTTCCGGCTTCTTATCCTTGAGATTCAACAGATCTATTGAACATAGGAGAAGTCTTCCCTTTCCTACCTTCGTTTCAGCAATAAGTCCGAGCTGTCTGTTGCTGACAAAATTATCCACTACTTCCAATATCGGCTCCAATCCGGGTGTTTCATCGAGATTCATTACTACGGCATTTTTCACGATGTTCCACCATTGCCAATCGGAGTGACCGTCATTGGGAAACTCTTGCAACGAAGGATGCTCCTGATCACACATGATTCCCATGCCTCCAGCCTGATCGGGGAAATGCACCGGACTCCAGAATACAGGCACAAACTTACTCTCTATGCCATTCACACTCTCTTTTGAAGGAGCCAGCAATACATTCCGTCCTTTCTCAAGCATCTTGTTTGCTTCATCAAATGATGACGTGACAAATACATCTCCCGCTGTTATTTCTTTATTCGCAGGTGGATATACCCATATATTCCATGAATTGCCACTATTAATATCCGGATCCGTACATTTAACAGATAATGCTAATTTTGCGGGAGATGCTATCTTGTCAAGGCTAACATTAATTTCACCGATATTATTCGAGCCCATTGGCATTTTTTCAATCTGACACACGCCATCCGCATATGTGTTACCCTCTGTATCTGACAACGTCCATTCAAATTTTACCGGATAATCAAATTCCTTCAAATAATTGGTTACATCAAGCTGCGCCGCAAATTGTTCGTCAGTAGAGTATACCGCCTTTTCGAAACTTGCCAATGGCACCACCGGAGCGCAAAATTGCCTGAACCAGTCAGGAGTAACTATACCTTTATTTTCCCAGAAAGCATCTACCAGTCCAACAAGAGCGGTTCCTTGTCCCGGAAAATCCTGCAGTCCTAATAACTGATAGCCTGAAAAGCCCGGAGTCTTTAACGCCCGTTCAATCTCTTCCTTATAAAGAATTGAAGCAAGTTTACCGGAAGCTTTTAGATAGTCTTGCGCCTTATCCAGTCTTCCCTTCTTACGCAAATCCTCTCTGATAGCCTCAAAATTTAAGGGACGTAGAACTCCGGTATATTTCTCTATCTCGTCAAGATTGGGATACACCGAATACTGACCGATCTCATGAGAAACCAACGGCACATCCACACATCCCATTGAACCGGAAAAATTCTGATCAAACCGAGGCTCCTGTGTGTCGAAAACACCCTGTCCCCGCACCCAGCCATCGGCGGTCCATTGCGTTACGTAATACTGATCATTCGGCTCCGGCTTTATTCCATGCCCTTTCTCGAAAGTAAATGTAGAGGCAGAATAAAGAGGACGAGGATCATGTTTGCGCATTTCAGCAACCATATTGTTCATCCAATCGAAATCCCATTGCATTTCGTTGCCGCACGTCATAAATGCGAACGACGGATGATTGCCGTATTCAGAGGATATTCGGTAATACTCGTTCTCAAGAAATCTCTCTGCCGAAGTAAAATCACCAAGATTTGTAGCCCATGCCGGCAACTCGACCTGCAAAAGCATCCCAAGACTATCCGCCACCTCAAAAGCAGCCTCTGGCGGACACCAGCTATGAAAACGCAAATGATTCAGTCCCCATTCCTTTGCCGGCTTCATCACTTTCTCCCAACCATCCTTATTCATTGGAGGATAACCGGTAAGAGGGAATATGCAGCACTCAAGCGTACCTCTCAGAAACAACGGCTTGCCATTCAACTTTAATGTCTTTCCTTCTGCACTAATCTCACGCAAACCATATTTCACACTCTTTTTATCCCCGCTTTTTAAACTATATGTAAAGGAATACAAAACAGGCGTAATATCACTCCAAAGTTTCGTATCTTCAGAAAGGGGAATAATTGTCTCGATGCGGTTTTCACCGGGATTAAGCTTTATATTTTCTTTAAAATTCAATCCGTTATCTCCTTTGATTGAAATCTTGTCTTTATATTTGCGACCAGTGTTGTTATTTATCTTAACAGCTACCCCCAGCGACTTATTCTTCACATCGGGATAAACCTTTATTTCCGAAATCTGTTTCTCGGGAATCACCGACAAATTTAATTCCCCAAGAACACCATTCCAGCGAATCTGCGTATCATCGGTATAGGAATGAGCAAGAAGATTCACGGATGTGTCATACTTACGTCTATTGTCAATTGTAATGTCTATTTTATGTTTCCCTTCTGCAAGACCATCCGGAATAATGAATCTGTGGGGTGTGGTAAGACTTTCGCCCTCTCCCTTCAATGGCACTCCGTCAATCACCACGCGACTTGTCCATATAACACGCCCTAATGTCAACACCAATGCCTTATGCGCCATGCTTTTTGTAATGTAAAAGTCTTTTGAATATACAGCCGGTCCCACATAGCTGTGTTTCCGCGACAATCTCAGCAATTGAGGTTTTGCAAGTTCCGGTTTTAAATCCAGAGCCTTCCCTATTTGCGCATCATCAGTTGTGCCGGGAAGAGTCATTGTGTAAGATGCTGTATCCCCTGCCAATTTTACATTCCATTCGCCCGAAAGGTCAAGAACTTCGCTCCATGCCCAGATAGGCATCATCAATAGCGACGCAATAATGATAGGATGCAGTTTCATTTCATGAGTTTTAGATGGTTTTAGAGATTGCAAAATTAATTTGTATAGACACATTAAAAAATAGATAATCCGAATATTTTAATGGACATTCCGCCTATTTGCGTCAACTTATCGAACATCTGAACCTTCCGGGAGTAGTGGATGTCGCTTTCTTGAACACCATGCAGAAATGCGATTGATCTCTGAAACCACAATCGTGGGTGATCTCCTTTATGGATTTAGTGCTGAGCAACAAAAGATTCTTCGCGCGATTGATCCGCTTTTCCATAAGATAGGAATAAGGCGTGCGGTGGTATTCCTGGCGGAATGCACGTATAAAACTTTCAGGGCGCATCCCCACGTGATCTGCCACATCCTCTATTGTGATCGGTTCGCAAAACCTCTTGTCGATAAATCCTCGTCCCTTGTTCACTCGAGGGTTTGACGCAGGCTTGTGCATTATGCTATGTTGCAAAAACATGGACAAAATCACTTTTATGTATCCTCCAAGTTCCATTCTGACAGCAATAGGCAAATTATCATACCTGTGCGACCAGAACAGATAACTCGATTTATTCTCATAATCCTGTGGTAACGGAGTCTCAAGCTCAAAGCCTTCACACAACACTGAAATCCGATCGAAAATATCAACCAATAATGGAGATGCCGGTATCTCAAATGCCAGATCATATCCATCCATCATATCCGATAAGTATGTATCGTCAAGTCGAAAATGGAGATAGCGATGACAGAATGAGCCCTTAAGAATATCCTCATGAGCCACGAATGCCGGTATCATATAAAAATAACCGGGACGGAGTTCTTGCACCTTATTATTGTAAATACGAACCCGGGCGCTACCGTCTGTCACGTGATATATGCGCCAGAAAACACTCCCCGGAATCTTAAAATTCCAGTTATCACAATGGAAGACCTCTCCAAAATTATATACACATGCTGTTTGTGACATTCTTCACAAAATTAATCATAATTTGTTAAATTCATATAATATTATTGATATTTTTATTATAATCCAACCTATTTTTTTATTAAGTCTCAACCATTGGCTAATTTTAAGAATTAAAACAACTTTTCCATGAAACTCAGAATTTTACAAAAATCTTTGACGCATGATTAAAGAAACCATATTATCGATATTTCTTCTTTTGCCCGCTGCCGGCTACTCACAAAACGAGATTGTAAAAGTGTCGGAAGCACAGGAACCTATGGCAAAAGGTAAATTTGAACCAAACTGGGAATCATTGCGCAAATACGAAACTCCGGAATGGTTTCGTAACGCCAAATTCGGTATATGGGCTCACTGGGGACCGCAGTGTGTTGAAGGTTCAGGCGACTGGATGGCAAGAGGGCTTTACGAAGAAGGCTCCAAAGCCTATAAACATCATGTAGCCAATTACGGACATCCATCGGAAGTAGGTTTTAAAGACATCCTTCCTCTCTTCAAAGCTGAGAAATGGGAGCCCGACAGTCTCGTGAAACTTTATAAAAGCATAGGCGCTCAATATTTCTTCGTGCTTGGCAACCATCATGACAACTTCGACTTGTGGGATAGCAAGTATCAGCCCTGGAATTCCAAGAATATCGGACCGAAACGTGACATTCTTGCCGAATGGGCAGCTGCGGCACGCAAGTATAATCTTCCATTCGGTGTAAGTCTCCATGCCGACCATGCCTGGACATGGTATGAGACCGCCCAAAGATACGACCTTAAAGGTGACAAAAAGGGAATCCCTTATGATGGTTGCATGACAGCGGCAGACGGTAAAGGGAAATGGTGGGAAGGTATGGATCCGCAGCAACTTTACGTGCAGAACCATCCACTCAGCAAAGGCAGCTGGGCAGGAATGCTTGATGGGCAATGGGACTGGAAAAACGGAGCAGCCATACCGTCTGAAGAGTTTTGCACCAATTTCTATAACCGCACTCTTGACGTGATCAACCGCTACAATCCCGACCTTTTGTATTTCGATACCACCGGCGTGCCTTTCTATCCTGTGAGTGATGCCGGACTAAAGATTGCAGCCCATTTCTATAACCATAACATGGCGACACATGGCGGCAAGAACGAAGCCGTGATGTTCGGCAAGATTCTCACCGACGAACAAAAAGAAGCATTGGTATGGGATGTAGAACGCGGCGCACCAAATCAGATCATACCTCTCCCCTGGCAATCATGTTCATGCATCGGAGGGTGGCATTACAACACTGACATATACAACAAAGGCAACTACAAGACAGCGGAAACGGTTGTGCGTCTGCTTGCAGATATCGTCAGCAAAAACGGCAACCTGCTTCTGAACATTCCCCTTCGCGGTGACGGCACATTTGATGAAAAAGAATATGAAGTCATAAAAGGCATAGGCGTCTGGATGGACATTAACAAAGAAGCGATCTACGACACGCGTCCCTGGAAAAAATTTGGAGAAGGTCCTGTTGCAGAATCTGAAATCCCCTTGAACGCCCAAGGCTTCAACGAAGGTTCCTACTCAAACATGACCGGAAAGGAAATCCGTTTCACCACCAAGGGCAAGAACCTTTACGCAATTCTACTTAGCAGACCTGATAACGACACTGCAATTATCAAATCGCTTGCCAATGAAAAAATCAAACGGGTTGAGCTGTTGGGTCATGGTAAAGTCAACTTCACTAAATCTAAGGATGGCGTGCACGTGAAGCTTCCTTCAGATTGCGGATCAATACCAGTGCTCCGTATTCGTTGACATCGTCACATAATTACACTAAATAGGCAGCCGGATATGTCGCACATCCGGCTGCCTATTCATTTAAAACTAATGAACCTTTTTATAATGAAGCTTTTAACAAGGAACTTCATCAACCTACAATCTAACTACCACCTTAAGTTTTTACCTAAACAGTTTTCCACAGGATTTAGAATCTTTGTTATTTCAGGAATCAATCTCTCTAAAATACGGGTAAATCCCAGATCCGTAGGATGTGTTCCATCAACAGTCGCCTCGTGATCATCGCCAATCCACATCCCCGGATTCATAAAAAAGATTTTTTCATCCTCCGCAATAATTCGTCGCATTCCCTCTTCTGCTGCCTTTTGCTTTTGCATCTCATATTTCCTCCGGTGAGTATCAAAAATACAACTTTCCCTATTTAAGGTTTGAATGAACAAAAGCGGCACATTAGGGTGACTTTTACGCAGACGTTTCACGAATCTGTCAAGTCTATCATCTATCTCTTCAGCCGATGGATTTGAAAATGGATCGATAATAAACATATCAGGCATTATGTCATCAGCTATATCATTATAAAACTCCTCCATCCGACATAGTCCTGCCATTCCAAGATTTATTACCTCCATTCCTAAAGCTCTCTGAATACGAGCCGGGAATGTAATACCGGGACGTGAGGCTGCTACACCGTGCGTAATACTGGATCCAATTACGGCTATCCGTCCATTAAATAGCTGCCTGTCCGGAGCCTCAATGAGTGCATTGTCTGCAATTCCCACCTCAAGAGAATCCACTACATCCATGACAGGAAGGTAAAGGAGACAATATTTAACCGTATCAGTCATTTCTTTTACTATTACAGATTCATGATGTCCATTCTCCGATGGAGTTCCGATCCCGGCAAAAATCCATTCTCCGTTTTTCAGAATATATAAATCCAGACCCTCACGTAAAATACGTGTCGTATTGGCTCCATTATCGCATTTGCGTGTAGTCCATCTTGCGGAGATAATATCACTGTTCGTGCGAAAAGTAATTGCTACACCAGTTGAGAAATCGAGGTATTGCTTCACTTTCTCCGGCAAATTATTATATCGTCGGGTATCCATCCGAGAGAAGTTGTCGGATGCATCCTCTACTTTATTGACGACACCAAGTTGCCTTGCATCCACGTAGCGAATACCTGAATATACACTTAGAGGCATTAAAATGAACATTATCAATAATGTTATATTCCGGATCAAGATCATATAATAGCTATCTACTTGATGTTCTTACTGATACTGAATGGTATATTTATAGAAGATGTTCCTATATGGAAAGTATATTTACCCGGATTTCTACGCCATGAATGTATAGTCACATCCCAAAAACCGAGAGATGCAGCCTCAATCATCACCTTGACCCTCTCATGATGTCCGGGCTTCAGAGAGATTTTAGAATAACCCTTCAATTCTTTTATTGGGCGATCAACTGTTGGACTATCTTCCGACACATATACTTGAATAGTTTCTGAACCAGCCATACTGCCGGTATTCCTAACCCCAACAGAGATACAGATCTTTCCATTTTTCATTTCTACTTCCGGATTATCCAGGCTAAATGATGTGTATGACAAACCATATCCAAAAGGGAAAAGTGGACTTATTCCTTTATTTTCATACCACTTGTAGCCAACAAATACTGATTCATCATAATTAACATCAAACACAGAGATCAACTTTTCATTATACGCCCGATAGGCATTATTGTAAAACTCAGAACCGGGAGGCATCGTATGCAACGCAGGCGAGTCTTTAAAATCACGCTCAATCGTTATGGGTAATTTCCCGGATGGATTTATTGCCCCTCTTATTATATCCACGATTGCAGATATTCCATTTTGACCGGGATACCAACCATAAATTATTGCAGCTACATTATCTGCCCAATCAGACATCCTGACACCTGAGCCGGAATTGACCAACACTACTGTATTGTCATTTTGTCCAACCGTTCTTTTGATAAGTCGTTCTTGCCGATCAGGAAGTTTGAAAGGACGTTCAAATGATTCCATGTCTATTGTGCCAACCGACACAAGGACGACATCAGCAGATACTATATCGTCATCGGAAGGACTGACCGTAAAGACGACATTATCTCCAAATGCCTGACGCATCGCCTCTCTTAACGTGACATTATCATAACCTTTCACAGCCGCTGAAGCTGCCGGATTGTCACCGGTGCGTGGCACTTCATCTATAAACTCTCCAACCACGAGTATATTAAGCCCCTGTTTAAGGGGAAGAATACCATTGTTCTTCAGTAGCACTGTGCCGGCTCCAGCCACTTCCCTTGCAAGATCGGCATGTTCGCGGTATTTATCCAAAAGTTCAGGTAAATATTTAGGTCGGTCATAGAAACCATATTTATATCCTGTGGCTATGCAAGGAAGAATCATGGCATCGATATCGGCTTCATTGATTCTTTCATTGGCAAGCAATTCCTTTATTTCCGGAATGGTCTCCAACCTTCCCGGCATCTCGGTATTGAGTCCGGATGCTACAACCTTAGACGTGTCATAGACAGAACTCCAGTCACTGACTATAGCTCCTTTGAATCCCATTTCATTACGCAGCACATCAGTAAGGAGCCATTTATTCTGACCTGTCCATTCTCCATTCAACTGGTTGTATGAAGCCATCACAAATCCGGCACCTGCTTTGATTCCCGCTTCAAAGGGTTTCATATAGACTTCATGGAGCGCACGCTCATCAACAACAGAATTGGATCTCCGACGATAAAATTCAGTTTCATTACAGATGAAATGTTTCAGACACGCGGCGGTGCCTGTAGACTGCAGTCCTGAGACATAGGATGCACACATATCGGAAGTCAGAGTCGGATCTTCACCAAAATATTCGAAATTACGTCCACATTGGGAATTTCTCGATATATTTATTCCCGGACCAAGCAACACCTCTATTCCACCTGCCCGACACTCTTCCCCTACAGCCTTACCATATCTTTCTGCAAGGTCTTGATCAAATGTAGCTGCAAGCATGATCGGAGCAGGCATGGCTGTGGAGCGTTCCAAAGGTATTACCAAAGAGGAATCGGGAAGATTTCTACGGATATTCACACCTCCTGTCGCATCCGAATGATAAAGAAACGGAATTCCCTTTTCCGGAACGCCGTAAAAGAAGAACTCGGAATATCCTCTCACAAAATGCAGTTTTTCTTCCAGCGTAAGTTCCTTTAATTTACGAGATGCTTTGTCATAGGCTTGATCCCATGAGATGTCGGCGGCAGCCGGCATTCCGACTGCAACCGCAGCCAGAAAAACCGGCACAAGCCTGACACTTCTGATAAAGAATGACGGAATCATTAAAACACCATTTTTTCTCCCCATACAGGTAAATAAACATTGTCCATTTTAAGCTTATCTATCTCATTAAAGCCATACTGATAACTCCATCTCCACTGATTCACCGGATGCTCCATCTCCAACACATGCGACATAAGCACACAACCGGGTTTTAGGCGATTGATCGCCTTCTTCATATCCAGCCCCACTGCAAGATGAGGAATAAACACATCAATTGATTTAGATTTTTTTAGTTGTTGCCAATTGTAGGAATCACCGATATGAAAAATAACTTTATTACCGGAGGATACCCCACAGTCTATCTGGTAATTTGCAACAAACGCAGGAGTATTAGCATCATGATCCACAACATTCGTTACAATCTCTATGTCTCCTTCCGGATGTATGGTTGTCACTCCGTCAAAACGATCGGCATTGTCGAGGAAATTCGAATAAACATGCTTTCCAAGCTGGGTCATGGCATCCACAATCTTAGAATCATAATGATCTTTATGAGCATGTGTGATGCACAGGAAATCAATATATGGAGCAAAACGCTCAGCAAACTTATGCTTTATATCTATTCCGAAACAATAATCGGGAGTTTTGACGATATATCCCATGTTGTAAAGCTGCCACATCACAATCTTTCCTTGCGGCACGTTCTCTGATACCATCTCTTCCAACACTTTCTCCAATGCCCGGTGATGATACCCAAGAATAGTATTATCCTCCATCAAGGCAAGTTCCTCAGGATCAGTAACGGCATAATATTGTTTGAAATAAGTATTAGGACACAAGTCTGCATACCCTTGCATTTCATTCATTAGTTTTTTTCTGTCTGCATCCAGATTAAAACAAGACGACTCTTGCCAGATCTTATTCATAAGCACTCCAACCTTGTCTTCTGTGGCTGGATATTGCTGGCGAGGCAATTCGAGATCATTCTCACTCTCACAAGCCGCGGCACCTGTGATGAAGGCACAAATTGAAAGCGCCAGTAATGAATTTTTAAATATCCGAATATATTTCATTTTGATGTTTTTTACATAACCACGTTATCTGACAATAAATTTCTTTCCGTTCTTTATGTATATTCCGGGAACCAGATTATTTGAATCCACTTTTACTCCCATTATCGAATATACCGGAGCATCATTCTCTTCTAAGGTTTCTACCGTTTGCACAACGGTGGTTATACCTTGTGAATCACTTACAATGTAAGCAGATGTATCTCCTGCCAAAGATTTTTCAAGTGCGAGATATACTCTTCCCTCCTCAGGATTTGTTTCTTCAACCTCTGTAAATGCACATCCTCCACCATAATTGGAAAGACAATAATACTTCTTACTTTCCTCAAACATATTGTCGGGCACTGTGAGAAGATTATTTTCCACTGGGTCATCCACATTATCAGGAACCATGACCGGATACAGGACAGTATCATTGTTATCAGAACGATGCATCAGAACAGGTGTGTTTGCCGGAAGTTCAGATTCTGATCTAAATTGAGAAAAATCATAAACCACTTTGCCGTCACTGACGCCCGTTATGCAAGATGCTTCCGAATCCTTCGGAATCTCAATGGCAATAGGACTAATATATGTCTGGTATGCTCCACCGGATACAACTGGAACTTTGATGATTTCTTCAGGAATATTCTCTAAATCTGAGTAACAATACGCTTTGGTATCAGATGCAATAATTGATTTTCCGTCAGTGTTGGGGAATGCTCCTCCCTGCTGCAGAAGTATAACCTCGTTCACTCCTCTGTCGGAATCAATATGTCCGAAAGCACTCTCGCCGATATCTTTTACTCCTGCCGGCACAACGACCCTGTCGAGACCCAAGCAATTCATGAAAGCCTTGGGTTCGATTACCTCAAGCGATTCAGGAAGAGTCAGCCAATTTACTTTAGAGTAGCCATTGAAAGCATTTCTTGTAATCTTTTTTGTACCCTCCGGATAGATGACATCCGTGACATTGATATTTGTAAATGTTTTTGCCGGTCTCCATTGCTGGGGACTGCTTTTTTCCACAAAGTCGATAGAGGGAGACATTACCAGCGTCACTGATGAAGCTTTGGAGCCGATCGCATTCGGCGGAAAGACAGCAAGATTCTCAATACCGGATATGTCAAGATACCACACTGCAGTATTGGCGAAAGTATATTGGGGAATAGAAGTGAGCAACATATTGCCTCCTTCAAATACAACCTTCTCAAGACTTGTGCATCCGTTGAAATTAGAATTACCCGACATAGCAGCAAGTCGTTTAGGAAGAATAATTTCTTTCAATGCTGTAGCATTATTGAATGTCCATCCTCCCATTGTCAGGTTCTTATCACCGGAAAGAAACACACAGGTTTCAAGAGTTGCATTATTCTGGAAAATGGAATTACCCATTGTCACAATGCTGCCCGGTATAGTTGCCGAAACAAGATGCGGAGCCTTGGTACCACTAAAGATTCCGCCGGATATCTCGGTGACAGGCACCCCTCCAATTTCCGATTTTATCGCAGCATCCACAATGTCTGCAGAACATCCCGACACAACATAATATGATCCATCGGAAGAGATAGTGTATTCAATGCCATCAACTATAGTCTGGGCAACTGCACCGACTGCAGCACAAACAGAGTGTAATCCTGCCGCTGCAAAAATAAGCATGTATCTGAGCTTCATGTTAATATTAATTTATGTTTTATGAATTTCATTTTAATATCCCGGATTCTGAGGATATGCTTCCTTGCCGGCAATATCAATCTCAGCTTGAGGAATAGGATAATACATTAGATAAGTTCTGTCGCGCAATGTCTTCAGAAGATCATATCTTTGGGTGCGTTTCACATCCTGCCAGCGCATACCTTCTGCGTAAAATTCCCTGCGCCTCTCATCAAGTATCAGATTTTGGTACTCGCGATCCGGAAGACTTTTGATTTCATTCTCAGTAAGGCACGAGGCGTAACGTTTCTCAAGGAATTCGTGTAACCGCTTAGCGCCATCGGTTTTACCTTTACCTTCAGCTGAGATCAGATACATCTCGGCAATTCTGGAAACAATCACGGGAGTATGCAGGTAATCATCGTTTTTAGCAAGTTGCTGCTTACCATTGGAAAACTTTATAACGCGATTCGAATTGACCGGATTTGACTGGAATGTAGCAAAATGTCGGATATCACCTGTTCTCTGAAATTTTGTATCATCGGCAAACAATGAACTATAACATTCCGGTGCCGGAGAATAATCCCAGTTGCCGTCTACGTCATTGACCACTCCTGCAAAATTGCAGTAACTTGAAGTTCTGGTATTATTGACGAAACCAAAAATTATCTCCTTACTTGATGAGTCGGGCAAAAATATTGAAGAAAAATCCATAGCACTGTTAACAAGGGCATAAGCGGAATTTGCGAGCACTTCCTCAGCATATTGCGCTGCCTCAACTCCCTTTCCAAGAAACAAGGCTGTTCTTGCAGCAAGTGCATTTACAGTATCCTTCCCCACAAACCATCGCGATTCCTCTGATGCTGTTGCAAGAGCCTTTGCAAGATTCTCTTCTACAAATTCCCAAACCTCACTTTCCGGTGAGATCGGGATAATCTCATCCGTGCATTCACGAATCACAGGCACATTTCCGAAATGCGTGGCAAGGCGATAATATATAAATGCCCTGAAATAATAGCAGGCACTCCCAATATTCTTCATTGCCACAGTTTCTTTATTTGCAGATCTCTCATACATCCCCAATAGATAATTCACCTGATATAATGCTGAGAATGAATTACGCCAATAAGAAAGCACATTGATATTGGAATTTATATTATCCGGCGACATGTTACATGGATCCGGCATGGGGGTGATTCCGGTGCTGGTTGCAAAATTCTCCCCTTGTATATCATCATTGAACCAAAGCGAGAAGGTATAGGATTCCATCTTCGCGTAGACTCCGTTGAGAATCTTCACCATATCGTTTTCGCTCACATGTTCCTGCGGTATGGCATGTCGAGGTTTCACATCATCAAGCTCTGAGGAACAAGATGCCGTCACAAATAATAGGACAAGCGATGTTGCGAAGAATATATGTATTCTGTTTTTCATTTTCATGATTTCCATATGCTTAGAAATTAACATTAACACCGAATATCAAGCTTTTGAGAGTGGCTTGCTCTCCAAAATCGGCTCCATATGTCGCAGCGCTCGGAGATGAGGAATAAGAAAATTCAGGATCATATCCGGAATAGCTTGTAAAAGTGAAGAAATTATCAAGAGATACATAGAACCTCACGGAACTGATCCTGGCTCTTGAAACTATATGTTTTGGTAATGTATAACCGAGAGTTATCGTTTTAAACTTGAAATAAGATGCATCTTCAAGATATCGGGTCGAAGTCAGGTAATTGGAGAATCCTCCCGTAAAAGTATTCTTAAGCACTGGGCGGGGGACCGTATTGCTTGTGCCTTCTCCATACCAATAGTGGTTTGCAACATATTTTGAAATATTAAAATATGCTTTGGATGATACAGTTTCTCCGTTGCTGATCATATTGAATGACTGTCCTCCACCATAACCGAGACTTTCAGTTCCCTCATTACTGCCACATCCTCTCCAGGCAGCCAAAACTTTTCCACCGGCAGCAAACTGACAGAATATGGCGAGATCAAACCCTTTCCAACTCATTGTGGATGTAATGCCGCCGGTAATATCCGGAGTGACTTTGCCGACATACATCCTGTCATCAGCAGTTATATCGCCATCTCCGTTCAAATCATGATACATCACATCTCCGGCACGCACACCTTTTGCATACAATTTAGCGGGGACATCGCTGTCTTTTTGATAGATTCCATCCTGTCTATACATGTAATATGCACTTACCGGTTTTCCAACGATCAAAGCATGATAACTGCCTCCTTCAATTCCTGAAGCGGATTTTATTTCCATATCGAGCGACCCATCGAGTTCAAGCAGTTTATTCTTAGTATGGCTTATGTTGGCAGAAAGGTTCCAGTTGAAATCTCCCGTAAATATATCTCCCGAAGCTATAAATTCTATTCCTTTGTTTTCAATACGACCTCTATTGGCAGTGCGTCCGGTGAATCCGGAAGTGGCAATAAGATTCGTATTATAGAGCAATCCGTTGGTGGTCTGATGATAGAGATCAAGACCGAAACGCAGCCTGTTATTGAAAAGCTCTGCATCAACACCGATATTATATTGAGTGGATTTTTCCCATGTAAGATCACCCGTAGAGTTGCCAATGCTGAGACCGGAAGAATGATTATAGGAAGAACCGGTACTTGACGAAATTAAGGACATGGCAGACCAGTCACTTATTCCAGCCATCGAACCTGTGTTTCCCCAGCTAAGGCGTAGTTTCAGGTCGTTGAGAACAGTATTTTTAGGAAAAAAATGCTCATTTGTTATTCTCCATGCTAATGATGCAGACGGGAAGGTCCCATATCGATGATTTTTTGGAAATCTCGAAGATCCGTCACTGCGTATGGTAGCATTAAGGATATAACGGTTGTCCCAGTTGAGAGCAACCCGACCAAACCATGATTCTATCGCATAGGCATTGTATCCGATACTGTTGGGATATATTGCTGTACCTGAATTGACAAGATCAAAACCGGAAGAGGGATATGCATCATCCTTATAGTTATCACTCTTTACTCCAAATTGTTCATATGCATACTTCTCATATGAATGTCCCGCCATAAGGCTATACATAAGATGACTGATTGAGTTATCATACTGCAACACATTGTCGATCACAATCCTGTAAGTAGTGTTTTTCTGCTGTGTCAAAGCGCCCCAACCTGATGACTGTCCTCTGGCATCATTAAGCTCAGTGAGTTTCTTTTTCCCATCAGAGAATTTTCCATAAACGCTTACTGAAGGTGTCCATTTAAAACCTCTGAATGGAGTGATTTCTATATTAAGACTTCCTTGACCCTCCACCCTGTTATTGGTATTTGATTCCTCATTAAGCACCATCACAGGATTATGACGTAAAAGAGAGCTCCCGTTTTTTGTATAGTTGCCATCTTTATCATACGGACCTATCCAAGGCTGCTGTTCGCGCGCGGAACGTATAATCTTTAATGAACCATCGCCCTCTTCCGAAAGAAATTCAGAAGTATAAGACCCTGATAAATTTAAGTTTACCTTAAATATTCTGTTAATCACATGTGAGAATTTAGCACGTGCGTTAAATTGATCAAACTTGGTTCTTTTTATAATGCCCTGCTGAGTATTATACCCCATAGACGTGAAGAAAGATGTCTTGGAATTACCACCCTGCATACTTAAATTTGCATTGGTGGTATTTGCCATATCGCGTTGAAGCCAATCCATCCAGTTGGTTTCCTGTATATTGTCAGGTACCATAAAACTCTCCAGAGCTTTGACACCTTTGAACTGATAGTTATAATTTTCCACAGCCTGACGAATGGTGCGTATGTATTCAGAAGAGTTAGCCATTTCAATATCATGGGCAATCCAACCAAGACTATGGCGCACACTGGCATTAAATCTTGTTTTTGTATCCGTAGCACCTGATTTAGTTGTGATGATGACAACTCCATTGTTGGCACGCGATCCATAAATAGCTGTTGCAGATGCGTCTTTGAGCACATCCATTCGCTCAATATCGTTTGGATTCAGATATGGAAGATTCTCATTAGGAACACCATCAACCACGTAAAGAGGTGTGGCACTGCCCGATATGGAGGCAATTCCACGCACCCTGACATTGGGTGTCTGACCCGGCTTACCACTGGCGGTAGCCACGCTGACACCTGGAGTTCTACCCTGTAGCATTTTCGCCACATTATAATCATTGCCTTGATCAATGTCATCCATTTTAACGGAACTTATGGATGTGGTAAGCAATTTTTCCGACTGCTGCCCATAACCGACAACAACCATCTCGTCAAGCAATACGGAATTTTCCTCCAACACCACTCTGGCAAATCCGGATACATTAGACACAGGTATCTCTTTCCTCGTGTATCCGATCATATTAAAGACAATCTTGGCATTATCCGGCACATTTCCAAGAGAATAATTCCCGTCAAGATCTGCAGCCGTGCCTATTGTAGTGCCTTTTACCATCACGGTGACACCGGTTATCGGTTCTCCCGCGGCATCAACAACTCTACCATGAATGTTTCTGCTGCCTTCCTCTTTTCTATTATTGTTTTTCTTCCGATTGTCTGATATTACTATCGAGCGCGATGACACGATCCGATATCCGATACCAGTATTCTTCAGTGCCGCATCAAGGACTTTGTTAACCGGAACATTCTTAAGGGAGACAGAAACTTTTGGAGCATTCGCCAATACTCCTTCCCGATAGGAAAAAATATATGTTGTCTGTTTTTCTATCTCCTTGAAGAGATCTTTGAGAGAAGAATTCTCCACTGTCACTGATACCTTTGGCACTTCACTCCTTGCAAACATACCGTTGCACCATAGCAGCGATATTGCCAAGAAGAATACCAAAGACCATTGTCTTGAGTTTTTTTGCATGATGTTGTTATTTGTTGTTATTGAGTTTTTCACATTCTAATCACATGGCAGACTTGCATAACAAGTCCATTAAATTGCCAAGTACTAAGAATTACACAGTAAATCGCCATGTGTCCCAAATCGAAAATATGTTTTATAACATATTTTTCGTTATCGTCAGAAAAATGACGAAAGACAGTGTAATAAAAGAGTTGGTTGGCACGCCACATAATTGAGGCGTACCAACCAACTCTTTTATTTTCCTTTTGCTTCTTACATAAATATTATCCGGTCTTTCTCTATTACGGATTTGACATGATAGCAATTCTCAATGGTTTCTATCACTTCTTCAAGATTGTCAGAGGGGAGATAGCCGGTGAATTTATCATTTAGTATATCCGAACTTCTGAATTCGAATTTCTTTCCATACGACCGCTCAAGCTCCTGCAACACTTCTGACAATGTGGTGTTTTCAAATATTTTGTCTCCCCTCATCATCGCGTTTGCGGAATTCTGGCTGACTTCACTTATTTCAACTTCGCCATTAGCAGTATTTATCCTGGCAAATTCACCCGGATTGATGCCAATAGAACGTTTATCTGCTCCACATTCAATTTCAACTTTTCCGGATTCAAGATAAAGAGAAGCTGTCTCGGAATCATTACGTGCGGATAAGCTGAATTTTGTCCCAGTCACAACAATCTCAAGATTCTTACATATTATTCTGAAGGGAGATTCTCTATCAGCTTTTACATTAAACACGCCGTCGCCATCAAATAATATCTCTCTGCTGTTATCTTTGAAATCTTTAAGAGTATACTTAAGAGTTGACTGCGACATCAATGTCACTTCTGTGGCATCAGGCAGAGTGGCGACGGCTGATTCCCCCTCATTGGTGATAACCGCTAGTTCTTTTTCCATAGCGTCTCCATACTGGCGCATATCCGAGACTTCTATTAGCAACCAAATGCAAGATGCAAGCAATATCGGAATGATTGCAGCTACTGCAATCATCAGAACCTTATATATACGAAGTTTTCTGCCTGATTGAACAGCCGCAAGATTAATTCCTTTCTTTATTTTAAGAAAAGTTTCATCGCTCATTGGATATTTTTCTTCATCAGATGGGAACGTATTTGCATCAAGTAAACTGCTAATCTCGCTATCACTCATATTAGCGACAGATTGACGCAGCTGTCTCAATTCCTCCACCGATAGCTTGTCATTTTTTAGTTTATCAAATATTTGTTTCATTGCATAGATATTAGATATAGAGAGGCATTCATTAATAGACACAGCACTGTATCAGACAATAATGTCCGCAATGTCTTCAAACCTGCGGAAAGTGTGTTGCGAACAGTCTTTTCGCTTATTCCCAACTTTTCGGCAATCTCTCCATTGCTGAGATTTTCAAACTTTGACATCATGACAATCTCTTTCTGGGAATGCGTCAATGAATTGATCGCTTGTTTTAATTGCCTAAGAAAGTCGTCATATTCGAGTTTGTCTGGATCTTCGCTTTTCAGTTTGTTGCTGTATTCAAGGAAATCCTCATACACCGGACTGGCTGTCAATGACCTCACTGCGTTGATCCTATATCGTTGTGCTATTGTGAAGAGCAGAGCTTCAAGACTGCGGGATGGATCTATATCCTTATGATATTTCCATAGATTTACAAAAACATCCTGCACAATCTCTTCTGTGTCCTGACTCGATTTGACCCATGGGATAATAAATGCATAAAGTCTTCTGGCATAGCGATCGTAGATTGCATTAAGTGCCTTGACCGAACCTGCTTTAAGGTCAGTCATAAGCTCTTGCTCGGTTTTATCGTCGTATGAGGTAGCCATAACTTTACGGTGCCAAATTTATAAAATTTCTAAGAAACTATTTGAATTTAATTCAATAAAATTTAACAGCACCTAAGAAGCCGTTAAAAAAACGGTTTAATCTCAGCTGATTTTTTTGACATATCACTGGTGACAACAGCCGTGATTCTCGGATATTTCTATTTTAACAGATGGCTTTGGAACGTTGTCGGTCCGGGCACACTGTTTGCGATGTTTTTTGTCGGGATTGTAGTTCGGTTCTTTGACCGCCGTTTAGGCTGGTTTGACCGTCTGCTACTTTATCGTCCCGGCTTTCGCCGCTATATCTTCGGACTCGCCCGTTACCTTCATTCTCGCAACCGCTCCTGATTTCGGGTTCACAACAACAGGTCAGTGAGCGGTCCGGCAAGAAAGGCGGTGAGAATGCCGTTGATGATAAGCCCGAGCGTGGCATACGCCCCATAACGTTCTCCATATTCACTTATGCGGCTTGTGCCGATAACGTGAGCGGCAGTGCCCATACTCAGACTCTTTGACACCGGTGCCTTTACATTACCCCAAGACATCATCTTGAGTCCGACCACTGCGCCAATCATTCCTACAATCACCACTATTGCCGAAGTTAATGCGGGGATACCTCCGATCTGTCGTGATATCTCTATTGCTATTGGAGTAGAAACCGATTTGGGAGCAAGCGACCGAATTACATCTTCACTTGCCCCTAACCATGAGGCTATGAGCACAACAGAGACTATACCTACAACACAACCTGTCAGCTCTGCTATAAAAAGCGGCATAAACTGGCTGCGAATATGTTTGAGTTCATTATAAAGTGGCAATGCAAGCGCGACAATAGCAGGTTTTAGCCAAAATTCAATCATCCTCCCACTCTGGTAATATTCGCCATAAGAGATACCTGCGATCCGAAGAAACAAGATCAAACTGGCAATGGTGAATATCATGGGATTCAACAATGCAATGCCACTCCGTTTTTGAATGAAAGAGAAAAGCCCAAAGAGCATGAATGTGAGCGTGATCAGAAAAAGCTCACTTCTTATTATCATCGATAAATCCATAAGTAATGAATCAGCGGTAATGTCTTTTTATACGTTTATGAAGAAACTGATGAAGTCTCCCTGTCACCACAATAACAAGAAAGATGCTTACTATTGTTGCCACTGTGATAGGAATCCATTCAGCAGCGATAATATCAAAATATAGCATCAGCGCCACGCCTGGGGGCACGAAGAAAAATGCCATGTTCTTTATAAGAAACTTGCATACAGGAGCTATAGAATGCGGATTCACTATCTTCCTCTCAAGTAGAAGTGTCAACAGCAACATGCCAAGAATACTACCTGGAATTGATAAGCCGGGAATCATCGCAAGCAATTCGCCAGCCAACAGACAGCCGAAAATTATACCGAATTGTTTCGCCATAATCGATTATATTACTAATTTTTCTAAAATAGATGCAAAATTAGTAATTTATTTCCATGTATTTTCAAACAGCACTTTCAATTATTTTATTAATTTTGCATCATCATTCGGAATCGTCTATACGCCGACTATTCCTAAAAAAGATATTATGGTAGACATCAAGAAATTAAAAGAGAAAGTGCTTTCCGGCGAACTGCTGTCAGCTGACGAAGCTCTTTCTTTGTGTGATGTGGATGCCACACAACAGCAAGAGCTTTGGGAAGCTGCAGAGGAAATAACTTCTGCATTGTGCGATAAAACATTTGATTCTTGCTCAATAATCAATGCCCGTTCAGGAAAATGTCCTGAAAACTGTAAATGGTGCGCCCAATCTTCACATTATAATACTAAAATCGAGACCTATGCCCTCGTTCCCCATGATGAATGCATGAAAGTGGCTGAACTTAACCGTAAAGCCGGGATCAAGAGGTTCTCCCTTGTGGCAAGCGGACGCAAAATGCAAGGCAAAGAACTGGATGTTGTCTGTCAATATTATAACGAGCTTCGCTGTCAGGAAGGTTTGCAACTCTGCGCCTCATTGGGATTGCTGGGGAAAGAAGAGCTTCAGAAGCTATATGACTCAGGCGTGACCAGATATCACTGCAATCTTGAAGCTGCTCCTTCATATTTCAACTCTCTCTGCACAACGCATACAGTAGAAGATAAGATCCGCACAATCCGGCAGGCGAGAGAAATAGGTTTTGAAGTCTGCAGCGGCGGCATCATCGGAATGGGTGAGACTCGTCGACAACGCATCGAGCTCGCTCTTGAACTACTGCGCATAGATCCCCATTCAATCCCGATAAACCTCCTTTGTCCGATTCCCGGAACTCCGCTTGAGAATCAGGAACCTCTCGAAGAGGAGGAAATACTCAATACCATAGCATTTTTCCGGTTTATACATCCCACAAAAATACTGAGATTTGCAGGAGGCAGAGCCAAACTATCGCGCAATACCCAACTCAAAGCTTTGAAAATCGGGATGAACGGCGGCATCATGGGAGATATGCTCACAACAATAGGATCAAAAGTTGATGACGATAAAAAATTGATTCAAGAAGGGGGATATAAATATTAGAACCTTTTCATGGATTATATGTTGTTGTTATAAACGACTTATATATAAAGTTATGAAAAAATTATTGATTGCATGCGCCATGATTCTCGGCATCGCCGGCTTCGCATGCGCCAGAGACTCTTATGCACACGATGCATCTGCCCTTCCGAAAGCGGCTCAGACCACTATCGCCAACAATTTCAAGTCGAAGGTAAGCCTTGTCAAAATTGACAAAGACTGGGGTCGCATAAGCGAATATGAAGTTATCCTTACCGACGGAACTGAAATCAGCTTTGACAAAGACGGCAACTGGGACAATGTTGAGGTCAACAACACAAAGTCTGTTCCTGCTGCTTTAGTACCCAAATCCATCCGTGCGTATGTTGCAAAACAACAGCCCGGACAACGCATCGTAGGAATTGACCGCGACCGCAAAGGGTATGACGTGGAATTGTCTAACGGCATTGATCTAAAATTTGACAAAGCTGGAAATTTCTTACGCTACGACGATTAATCGTAATAAATTAAACAGTTTCTAAGACAAACATTTATCCTTCTTATATGCAGCCGGCGACATGCCGGCTGCTTTTTTAAAATAGGTTCCAAAAAAAGACTGGTTTGGGAAACCAAGCCGTTCGCTGATTTCGAGCACCGACATATTATCTTCCATAATCAAAACCTTCGCCTCGAGCATTACCCGCTCCATTATCCATGACTTTGCGGATCTCCCACTGACTTCAAGCACAACTTTACTCAAATATTTAGGAGAAACCGCAAGCTCACAGGCATAAAATTTCAATTGACGATGGCGCGCGTAATTGGCTTCCACAAGTTCGATAAATTTTTCAAATATACGCGAAGATGCCTGAGCGAGTTGAGTTTCAAGTTCCGACAATCTGAAATGCGATGAAACATAACAATACATTGCCTTCATCGTAAGTATAGCAAACTCTCTCTTATCCATGAAGTGGGAATCGGCAACACGCGTCCTCAACATATTATACAATGACATGACATCCTCTATTTCATAATCCTCAAGATGTATCAGAGGCATCCTGAGAACTGTGGCAAAAGCCCCCGTCATGGGTCTCACCACACCATCCTGAATCATAAAATCGCTCGCAAATGCCATCATCACTATTTGAGTATCGTCTGACAACATCAAGCATTCTCCAACGGTACCTTCCGGCACAATCACCATGTCGTTTGCCTTCACTAAATATTCCATCATGTTCAGATGAATCCGCATGCTTCCTCCAAGACATAGCAATACGATTGAAAACCGGAGCCTGAAGGGAGCACTGACTTTGACTTTCAAGACCGACGGCAAATTCAACACTGCAATCGGAGCTGAACTGTCGAGATTGTCAGATATCATAAACTCATCACCGATTGTAAGCGTCCGATCAGATGAGGGAAGCTCCTTTAATTCGAGAGCATCGTGCGTTGACATCATAGAAAATAAATTTTAAGACAAATTTAATAACTTTTTATTGAATTAAATCAATAAAAAGTATGGTATCGGGAAATTTTGAACAAAATATAACATAAATCAGACACAATTATTTAAAAATTAAGTATGAAATTTGCACCCGGAAAAACAAAAAATAACCAAGAATCGAATCAAAACGAATATTTTCAACAATAACAATGAATAAATATCTTATTATTGCAGTGGCGTGTCTGCTGTGTGGATGCGCCAGTAAAGAGAAGGAGACCCAAGAACTCCGAAGTGTTTATGTGGTTGACGCCACAGGTGGTAATGACAGTTCTGTAAAAAAATTTGCCGGCATAGTTGAGGAAGACTGCAGTGTCAGTCTCGGATTCAAGACAGCCGGACAAATCAAGCGCATTTACGTAAAAGAGGGTGATCGGATAAAAGCGGGGCAATTGCTTGCCGAACTTGACAATGCCGATTATAAGCTTGGCGTTGAAGCTCTTCAAATACAGTATGACCAGCTCAGCGATGAAGTGGCGCGTGCAAAACGTCTTTTCGAAAAGAAAAGCATGTCAGCAAATGATTATGAGAAAGCAGCCGCCGGTTTACGTCAAGCCGGAGTGCAGCTTCAGGTAAATAAAAACAAACTCGCATACACTCGCCTGTATGCCCCGACTGCGGGAGTAATAGAGACTGTTAATTTTTCTCCCGCTGAAATGGTTGATGCCGGCACGGCTGTATTCTCAATGCTTGACCTTAAGAATATGGAGGTCGTTTGCGATATACCGGCAAAAACATATCTCGAACGTTCTCGTTTCTCTTCATTCTCTTGCACCCCGACACATGACAGCACCAAGGAATTCCCGTTACGACTCCTCAGCATTGTGCCCAAGGCCGACGGCAATCAACTCTACAGGATGCACCTTGCTTTCGATAAACCCACCGGCAATGAAATCACAGCCGGTATGAATGTTGAGGTGACTGTGAATCTTTCCGCCGCAGATGATGAAGTGCGCGTGCCGGCGAGCTCAGTGTTCCGGAGCGGAAAGGAGGAATGCGTATGGATAGTCACAAAAGATTCGACAATAAAGAAACAACCTGTCACGATCGACCCAGCTGCATCCGCAAAAACTGTAAGGGTGATCTCGGGTCTTTCGGGAGGCGAAACTGTGGTCAGGGCTGGTGCATCTTCACTCCATGAAGGAGAAAAAATCAGAATCCTGTCGGAAGCAAGTGAAACCAACGTGGGAGGTCTGCTATGAATAAGATCACTAAATTTTTTATGAAGCGCACCACTCTGTTCTGGTCGCTTATGACGGGCATTCTGATTGCCGGCGTTCTCGCCTTCATGAGCATGCCCAAACTTGAAGATCCCGCCGTGCCAGTGAAGCAGGCAATGGTGGTAGTGCCCTATCCGGGAGCGTCAGCTCATGAAGTGGAGCTCAAAGTGGCTCAACTGATGGAAGACGAACTGCGCGCACTGCCAGATGTTTATAAAATCAAGACTGACTGTCAGAGCGGTATGGCTCTTATAACCGTGGAGTTCAAAATGACGGTGCTGACAGAAGATCTTGAGCAACATTTCGATCTTCTCCGCCGCAAGGTGAACGATATCGCTTCTCGTCTTCCGGCTAGGTGTTACGACCCCGTCGTGATGGACGACATGATGGACGTGTACGGTATCTTTTATTCCCTCACGGGCGATGGCTATGATTATCCGGAACTTGACAAATATGCGAAATATATCCGAAGAGAATTGCTCTCTGTTCCCGGAGTGAAGCGTGTGAACATCGCCGGCACTTGCGATGAAACCATTGACATTACACTTTCAAAAGAGGAACTAAGCCGCAATGGCCTCATCCCAGCGCAAATCATGATGGCACTCCAGTCGGCTGGCAAGCCTGTGAATGCCGGTAATTATGCGGCTTTCAACGAAAATTACAGAATGCAGGTGTCGGAAGGTGTCAACACAGTTGATGACCTAAAGAATCTGATTATAAATACCCCCCACGGCAAGCAGGTGAAACTCGAAGACATTGCCTCGATAGAACGCACGCTGACATCGCCTCTGCGCAATGGGTTCTTTGTCAACGGGAAAGAGGCGCTGGCAATATGCGTTGCAATGGAGAATGATGCAATAGTACCGGACGTTGGCAAAGCCGTCGATGCAAAACTCCGCGAGACTCTGAAAACTATGCCGGTTGGTTTCAATGTCGACAAAATTTTCTTCCAGCCAGACAAAGTGAGCGATGCCATTTCATCATTCATGATCAATCTGCTTGAATCGGTGCTGATAGTAATAATCGTGCTGATATTCACAATGGGGTTCAGAAGCGGTCTTATAATCGGTTTCGGACTGGTGCTGACAATTGCCCTCTCATTCCCGATTCTTCTGCAATGCGGCACCACCCTCCAGCGCATCTCCCTCGGAGCATTCATCGTAGCGATGGGTATGCTGGTGGATAATGCAGTGGTCATAATGGACGGTATCCTTGTTGACAAACGTCGCGGGCTGCCCGAAGAAAAATATCTTTTCAGAATCGGAGACAATACCGCACTCCCCCTGCTTGGAGCAACAATCATTGCCGCAGCCACGTTCATATGCATCTATCTTTCTCCTGACTCTGCCGGAGAATATGCCGGAGACCTCTTCCTTGTGCTTTGTGTGAGTCTGCTTGCAAGCTGGATACTCGCTCTTGTGCAGGTGCCGGTATGCGCCAAAAGCTGGCTGCCAAAGAAAGAAAAAAAAACAGGCCGTGAAAACGGCGTGATGAATTCTCCCGTTCATCGTTTTGTAAGACGTTCGGTCTCGACCCTAATAAAATATAAGGTAGCCGTCATCCTCATAGCAGTGGTGATTTTAGGAGCCTGCGGATTCGGCATGACCAAAGTCAAGAATCTTTTCTTCCCTGACTTTGATTACAAACAGTTTATTGTGGAATGCTATTTCCCCTCGCAATCTTCTCCTGAGAATACTGAAAAACAATTGAAGAAGATGGGCGAACTGATTTCCAAGGATAAAGAAATAGAACGCGTGGCAATCAGCATGGGCGCGGCGCCTGCTCGTTATTGTCTTGTAAGACCTATGTCGTCGGGTGGCGACCGCTACGGTGAGCTGATTGTCGATTGCAAGGATTACAAGACTGTCGTGAATCAGATTCCTGAAATCCGCAAAACACTGCGTGAAAATTTTCCGGATGCATATATCCGCATAAGGAAATATAATTTCTCTATCTCTACTTCTCATACAGTGGAAGTGGAATTTGCCGGACCGGATCCTGCCGTATTAAGGGAACTCAGCGCAAAGGCTGAAAAAATAATGAGGGATTGCAAATATGTGGATCCATATTCCGTGCAAAACAACTGGAATCCTACAGCCAAAACCATTGTGGCTGATTTTGACAGTCAGGATGGGTTGAGAGCCGGAATTGGCAGAGAGGATGTGGCAAACGCGCTGCTTGCCGCGACCGACGGAATGCCTGCAGGCGTGATGAATGACGGAGACAAAATGATGATTGTGAATCTGAAGGTGCGCAATGCTGATGGTTCCAAAATTGAAGATCTCCATGATATTCCTGTATGGAGCATGGCAAATTTCCATCTCGATCCCGCACGGCTAAAGAATGCTCTCGTCTCCGGAAATACAGGAAGTATCTCCGATGAAGCCTTACGTGCGGTTCCACTGGGAAGTGTTGCTCATGACATAGATCTGAAATGGGAGGAAAACATCGTGCGCAGACTCAACGGACAGCGCGTGATCGAGGCTGAATGCGACCCCAACCCCGATATTGACGAAGCGACTCCTGCAAAAGTTGTGGAGTCTATAAAGGAAGAGATAGATGCAATCCCCTTACCCGACGGATATTCGCGCCGCTGGGTTGGTGAAGGTGAGCTGCAGGCGGACGCAATCTCAAACCTGATCAAGTTCGTGCCGCTTACTATTTTCATTATCCTCCTTATATTATTACTACTTTTCAACAGTTGGCGCAAAGTTGCCTTGATTCTCATATGTTTCCCGTTTGTGATCTGCGGCATAACGTTGGCTTTGCTTCTTACCGGAAACCCGTTCACATTCATGGCGATTATCGGTCTGATGGGGTTGGTGGGAATGATGGTGAAGAATTCCATCGTTCTTGTCGACGAGATTGGCAGACTGCAAAAGGAGGAAGGAATGCCCCCTTATCATGCTGTGGTGGAGGCGACCGTGTCGCGTGTGCGGCCGGTGCTCATGGCATCTTTGACCACCATCGTGGGTATGATTCCATTGCTTGGCGACCCGATGTATGGGTCAATGGCTGTGACAATCATGGGCGGTCTTGCTGCCGGAACAATCATCACCCTTCTTCTGCTACCTCTTTTCTACACCGCTATCATGCGAATAAAAAAACCAATTGAAAATGAGACTAAGTAATTTATCATACATAATCGTTGTCCTCGCGCTTTCTCCAAAGGCATGGGGCGAAAATCTTAAACTGACTCATCAGGAATGCGTAGAGATGGCTCTGGCGCACAATGAGGAACTAAAAAAGGCTGAAAACTCAGTGAAACAGGCGGACCTGGACAAAAAAATCGCCACAACTGCCTATCTGCCTAAATTTGATGGATCCACCACGGGGATGTATATGGTGCCAGACATGGACATGATGGGATATAAGATGCAAATGAGAGGGGCGTATATGGCGGGAATCCAGCTTACCCAACCTATTTATGCGGGTGGAAAAATCACGGCAGGAAGAAAACTTGCAAAGATCGGTCGTGATGTAGCCGACGAGCAGTTACGCTTACGCAAGGCTGATGTGATTGCGGAAGCCGATAATGCATACTGGACATATGTGGCTGTAAGATCAAAAGTGGATCTTATGGATAAATTCTTCAATATGGTCGACACTCTGTATTCTCAGACCGAAACCGCAATGGATGCCGGAATGGCTACAGGCAACGACCTCTTGCGCATCCAGGCGAAAAGAAGCGAAATCGAATATCAACGGCAGAAAGCAACAAACGGGGCTGAACTTTGCAGGATGGCTCTTTGCAATTATATCGGTGTTGATATGAACACCGACATCATTCCGGTTGACTCGCTTCCGAAATGCACGGAACCGGATGATCTGACTGCAAACATCTCTGACCGTCCTGAACTTCATTTGCTCGAAATGCAGGTAAAAGCCTCCGAACAGCAGGTAAAGCTGACTCTAGGTGATTTTCTTCCAACCGTGGGACTCAGCCTTGGCTATACGTACTATGGAAATATAAAACTAAAGGGTATGGCTGATGTTGGAGGAGGAAATTATTTCCCCTTCACTCAAAAATATGAAGACGGAATCGGCATGGGAATGCTGGCGGTGAGCATTCCTCTCTTCCACTGGGGGGAAGGTGCAAGGAAAGTTAAGAAAGCAAAATATGCTGTTGAAAATGCGAGGCTTGATCTTGAGCGGAACCGTAAGCTGCTTGATCTTGAAGCAAAACAAGCAGCAATAAATCTTGTTGACGGCAGAAATATGATAAAATCCGCCGGTGTGGCGTTAGAACAGGCTGCAGAAAACCTCCGGGTGATGCAAAACAGATACGAGGAATCCATGTCTCCCCTCTCCGACCTGCTGGATGCCCAGACCCAATGGCATCAGGCACGTAGCAATCAGATTGAAGCCATAACCCAATATCAGATCTATCTGACAGCGTGGCTTAAAGCCAACGGCAAACTCTAATTATATTTTACACCTCTACATTATTTGAAAAGTTCTCAGTCATAGAAACTGGGAACTTTTTTATTAAATTATTTGGATTTTATTGTAATTATTATTAACTTTGTAATCGTTACAATTATGTTAATACTTTTCAATAGTGGTAAAGCTTGAAAAATATAAAGAGACAGAACTTGTCGAGATGATGCATAGAGCGGGGATTCGTCCGTCTGCGCAGAGAATAGCCGTATTCTCCGTGATAGCGAACGACCGTTGTCATCCTTCGGCAGAAGAAGTATTCTCGATTCTCTTTGAGCGTTTTCCATCGCTTTCCAGAACAACTGTATATAATTCTCTGCATGCCCTCTCTGAAGCTGGACTTATCAGGGAACTTGAGATTGAGGCAGGCAATATGCGATATGACCTCGCCCCTCAACCCCGCCACAGTCACTTCATTTGTCGCGAATGCGGAAAAATTTTCGATATGAAAATGCCGGCAGCAATTGAGAATGAGACATCAGAGGGATTTGAAATTGAGGACATAGATGTATATTACAGAGGTTTATGTCCTGATTGTCACAAGAGTAATAAACAATAATATAAATACTACACAATGAAAGAATTAAAAGGAACAAAAACAGAGCGTAACCTCCAGGAGGCTTTCGCAGGTGAGTCACAGGCACGTAACAAATACACTTACTTTGCATCCAAAGCGAAGAAAGAGGGATTTGAACAGATTGCAGCTATCTTTGAGGAAACTGCACAGAATGAGAAAGAGCACGCAAAAATGTGGTATAAACTTCTCAATGGCGGTGAAATCAGCGATACTATGACTAATCTCCGCGATGCAGCCGAGGGTGAGAACTTCGAATGGACAAACATGTATGACCGCATGGCTCAGGAGGCTGACGAAGAGGGATTCTCTGATATTGCACGCAAATTCCGCGCAGTGGCAGCTATTGAGCGCCATCATGAGGAGCGCTACCGCAAACTGCTTGAAAACATTGAGCAGGGAATCGTTTTCTCTCGCGAAGGTGAAACAGTGTGGATCTGCCGCAACTGCGGACACATCCACATTGGTAAGAAAGCTCCCGAGATCTGCCCTGTCTGCGCGCATAAGAAGGCGTTCTTCGAAATCGAGGCAAAGAACTACTAAAAACAATCTTACCTACACTGAGGGGATGACGACCAAAAGTTGTCATCCCTTTTTTATAAATAAGGCTTGCAAAGAGGAAGTTTTTCTTACATCAAACAATGATTTTCATTTATATTTTAATTATTTTTGCAACATGAATATCTTATTGAATATAATATGGTTTGTGTTTGGTGGGGTGATGATAGCCATCGAATACGCAATATCGAGTGTACTCATGATGCTTACCATTATCGGCATCCCGTTCGGACTCCAGACTTTAAAACTTGCTGTAGTGGCATTGTGGCCATTCGGCACAAAGATTGTTGACGGAGGCTGGCCATCAGGCTGTCTCGCCGGACTAATGAATGTTATATGGTGGTTTGTTGGGGGCATCCCAATCGCTCTGACTCATCTCGGCTGGGGATTACTTTTCTCAATCACTATTATCGGGTTGCCATTCGGTCTGCAACATTTCAAACTCATGCGTCTGGCTTTGTTTACTTTCGGCAATTCTATAGCATGAATTTATGAAAGAGCCTAAATTTACTAAAGAAGATATCAGAACGCAGATAATCGCATTTAGCATCGTGGCGATTATCATCTGCGCCATGGCTTATGTTGACCATACCCGTAAAAAAAGTCGGGAAGACATGATCAAACGGCAACAGATAGAAATAGCCATGGAGAAGGAACGTTTGCAACGAATTGAAACTGAAGCCAATCAATTGAGACTTGATTCAGTCGGTATAAGAAAACATTCTGTTTCTGAACGAGTAAAATCCGGCACTATATCCTCTTCTAAAGTTTCTGATCCCGACCGTTACCAAGATGACCTTGATTATTACCTCGATGATCCTGAAGACATAATCACCTATCCGGAAGAGATATTCGATTTCAACGATGATTAATATTATTCTTTATCATTGGAAGTATATTCTGCACCAGGTTCTGCAGCAATTGATGGTAAATCTTCTTCTTGTGCGTATGACTTTCTGCGAGGAGGAGCAACAATAGAAGAATAGAGATTTTCGAGAAAAGCCTCACGGGTAGAAACGGCACGGATATCACATTCCCAGACACGAATTACCCTCCACCCCATCATTTCAAGCACGGCTGTGTTGGATATATCGCGGGCTTTATTGTGAGATATTTTTCGTTCCCAGAATTCTACATTCGATTTCGGCAATCGGAAATAACGGCAGCCCTCATGACCATGCCAGAAACAACCGTTCACAAATATCACCGTCTTATATTTAGGCAACACGATATCAGGATGTCCCGGCAATTTCCCAACCTGTATGCGGAAACGCAGACCGCGGGAGAAAAGATACTTCCGCACTATCAACTCAGGTTTCGTATCCTTTCCCTTTATCGCCGCCATGCAGCGGCTTCGTTCTTCCGGTGTCATCACATCCGTCATACTTCTATAACAAACATTCAACGCATTTATTGGATAGTTCTATAGTATTTTAGACGGCGGAAAATATGCCATAGAGCGAGTACGATAAACAGAAATCCGAATTTACCATGAACTGCCCCTATTTTTGAATGATCGGGAGAGACAATCCAGCCAATCGTGGAAATTACTGCCGTCAATATAGTCAATATACCGATTGCCACAAGCCATTGGGTATTTTTCAATTTCTGCTTCCAAAGCAACCGAAAACAGTTACGCCATTGAAAATGAAGCTGAAGATGCCACCCAATCATCATAAAAAACGCGGTTCCAAGCACAATGTGCGTCCATACCCAAAACTTGCTTGAACCTGAAGTTATTTCAAGTTGTATACCTGAAGAGAGTATCAGCACTGTCACTATAAGCAGCAACCAATCGCATACCATTAATTTACGCTGTTTATTCATCGCCATCACGTCTAAATTCAAAAAGTTCTCGGGGACATACCTTAACCCATTTGCCGCATCCTATACATGCGTCAGGATTCACAACTTTTATGTGTTTATGCCACAACACGTTGACTTTACCGAAGACTCCTGCCGGACATGAATCGAAACATTTCCAGCAATGAATACAGCCATGCTTGCCTGATGAAGAAATGTATTTTGTAAATCTATTACCTTTTCTCATAACTCTATCTAAATTTTATGCAAAGTTATGCAGAAGAGAGTACTACAGAAAGAGCAGCAACAAGGTAAAAATAGGACTAAACAAGGTTTTTACGAAATTCAGATGGAGTCATACCGGTCTCCTTTCTAAAAATACGTGAAAAATAAGAATTGTCTTCATAGCCTAAATTCTCAGCTATTTCATTTACATCAAGATCGGTGTGAACAAGCATACGTTTTGCATTCAATACTATATGGTTGCGAATAAAAGCCCCTACGCTCATACCTGTCACCGCTTTTACCGCCTCATTGAGATAAACCCTCGATACATTGAGTCGAGAGGCATATTCAGCAGGACGTTTTTCTTTGACATACAGTTCCCGCAACAGATGTTTGAATCTGATGGTAATTGCAACATATCTGTCTTCCAAATGCGCATCGGATTCCGGCAGAGATATACAAAACCTGTTGATTATCGCAGCTACCAACGCCCTTGCAAACTCAATGTCCTCCTGATTTCTGTTTAATATCTCAAACAACTGACCCACAATCTCAATGTTCTCCCGGCTAAATCGAAACGGAGATGTGGAGAACGAATAACGTTCAATCCTATCCTGATCCGTTGCTGATATATAATCCGAAGACACAAAAAGACACCATGCCGTGGGGACATTCTCTCGGATATGCGGGATATGATGCACGTGTCCCGGCGAGAGAACAAGCCCCTCCCCTTCTACCAGACTCATATTCCGGAAATCAACAGCAGCCGTTACGTCCCCTTTCAGCAACACAACAAACATATAATAGTCATCCCTGTGGGGAAAATCCATTGGACGTGAAGTTTGTCCCACAGCAGCATACTTGACGAAAAAGCCTGTGTTGCTGCGAGCCGCCATCCTGTTAATCGGTATATTCATGATTGTTTAGATTTTCTTACGCATATGCCTTATAACAGATAAAAGTCCCGGGGATAATTCCCCGTATTGCATCAGCTCCACCTCATTCTTAAGTTCAGCCAGCAATTCCGGGTAGAACCGACACATCGCATAAGCCTGTTTGAGACACAATGCACGGATTGCATACGGTTCTGTTGAATTTATTTTGGACAGGCAGTAATCAAGATAATCAGTTCTAATGTCATCCTTTTCAATGGATAAATGTTCGAGCAACGTCAGAATCAAACGCCGTTTGCCCACATGGTTTGTCTTTAATAGGAAGTCTATCAAGCAATCCCGTTTCGATGCTCGGTTATTCGTTTGAAAAAGTGTAATGGAAGCATGGTTATTCGGTAGAAAAAGTGTAACTCTTGTTCTACTCAATTGAAGAATCCAGACCTTAAAAAGAATTTAATCAATCCTCTGCGTATTCATAGTAGATGTCCCACAATGTATCCGGAAAGCCATATCCACAACATTCCACAGACTCAATCATCTTTTTCATGCGTGGCGAG
>CAJUDL010000037.1 GCA_910585285.1 uncultured Muribaculaceae bacterium | reverse complement strand
ACTAAATATTAATGTTTTAATAACAGTGGTTAGATTTTTATCGCACCACTACTAATTTAATTTTATCTCTAACCACTCACAACAACCACTTTTTATCTGGATAGAGAGGATTTATTTACATCAAATGTGGTTGTTGTGTGGTTGAAAGTGGTTTGAACTTTAATTACTCTGTCGGCTTCATATCTTTGAAGAATTCGGAGATGGGAATCTGTATTTTGGAGGGAGCGGAAGCGGAGATAACACCCGCTCCTGTCGAGACATTACTGCATTCCCACACCGGATCTGCAAGTCCGACACCTCCCAAAATACCATTGATACCATCATTACTTTCCCAAACTGAGATAACGTGCTTATAGTAACTCTCGGATATTGAGCTTAAAACAAACTCAACACAAGATTTATTTGAATCAAAATTGTTGTCAGCCGAAATCGGATAACTTATATTTACCAATCTTATATGTAAAGGATAGGTTTTTCCAGCAATCATTCTGTCAGAAAAGATTGTATAACCTGATGTTTCCGATATGGCGGACTCCAAGGATGAAACATGTTCCGTGAAAAGCGGTTCAGCATCGTAATTAACCCACATATTAGTGTATGAAGCAAAATAGCCATCACTATCATCCACATGATAACGTCTGCATCCACCTTCGAATAGATAATAGTTTTTTTCATCTGCAGGATCGGTGAAACTGATTTCCAGACTAACGTTCCCACTATATATTAATTTATCACCCGAACTTTCTATTTCAGCATTGTTTACAAGAAAAGCAACATCATCGATTGCCACCGGTTGTGGCACCGTCACCTCTCCTTCCGCATCACCATATGTTTCACTATGCGCAACAATGCGAATCTTGTCACCGGGTTTAGGTTCATATGTCGATAGGAATCCGCACTGCTTATCGATCCAAGGATACATTGGATTATTATACTTCCATTCAGAATATTCAATAGTCTCATAAAGACTGTCATTCACATACAGACTTACGATCCCATCTCTTAATTGATAGTCAAGGCTCTCATCTTCGACACCTTCAGTCCATCGCCAAGTCCTTGTGGCAAATATTTTCAATACTTCTCCCGGTTTGGCATCTGCATTGATACAGATAACAGGCGTACTGTCTATATCCGGTTCAAAATCTGTGTAACAACCGGTAAGAATCATAAGAGAGAGGAGGATAGGTATATATTTTTTTAGAAAAGCCATGTGTAAGAAAATGAAGGTATTGTTGGTATTAATTTAATTTTTTGGAACACAGGAATGGAACGATATGTCATATAGCCATTTATATTAACAGGATACAACTGGTGATCAGAATAATCCATTCTGATAGCAATAGTATTCATATTGCAATAGGCATTATATAATCCGATCGTCCAATAACCGTGTCGTGTATATCGAGTAAAACTTAGATCCAGACGATGATAGAATGGTAGTCTGTAGTTATTAATATCCGTTTTAAGCAACATTTGATAATTCCAAGGAGCGAGTCCGGGGTCAACCCAACATTGTGTCGGAAGCGTTATTCTGTTACCACTCATGCCTATCCAGCTTGCGCCGAGTTCCCATTTGTCGTTTATTTTCCAATTGACAAGGACATTTATCTTATGACGATTATCAAACCGTGCTGGATATTTACGTCCTCCATTTCTATTGGCAAACTGACGATCTGCCCAAAGAAGTGAATAAGAGACCTGTCCTGTAATCTTTCCAAACTCCTTGGAAATTTTGAAATCAATCCCCTTTGACGTTCCTTTCCCTCCTGTCAATTTTGCATCCCACTGAAGCTCCGGAGGAAGAAGATAGTATTCATCTTGATAGTCAAGAAGGTTATGCATCCATTTGTAATATCCCTCTACTGCGACTGTAAATAGATTCATAGGTTTCCAATATACGCCCAAAGCAATCTTATCAGAAACCTGAGGCTTTTGCTCTCCAATTATCGGTACCCATTGGTCAGTCGGGAGCGAAATTGAACTCTGTGACAATTGATGCACAAATTGCACGGTTCGTGAATATCCGCCTTTGAAGGCAATATTATCTTTAAGCATATAATTGAAAGCCACACGTGGCGACAAACCACCCCGGGTTGAGCCAGTAATATTGAAAAGACTATAATGTAACCCTAAATTTAATTTAAACTTATCTCCCAACGATAAATTGTCTTCTGCATATACATTAAATTCACGAGCTTTATATTTGAAACCATTATCCATCACTTCTGTCAGGACACCTTCGGCTACAAGCTCTCTCGAATCTTTCGAAGGAAGAAAATTATGAAATGTCATTGCAGCCCCGAAATTCAGTTTGTTTACGGATGAGGATCGCCACTCGAAATCAGCTTTGATTATCCAGTCCTGGATGTTATTGCGTGATTTTATTTCATTTGATGTAAAATTTAATTTCTCTCCGTTATCAAGATCGGCACTTTCCTGAACAGTACTCATAGTGGAATAATAGCGAGTGAATGCCCCGCAGACTTTTCCCCATAAAGTCGGTGAGAAATCATATATCCACCCTGCAGAAGCAACTATATTTCCCCATCTCAGACGCGCCTCATCCTTGTCATAATAATCATTCTTTCTATGGTCAGGAGTATGAGTGCCATTGTTAAGATAATCCTCTCCATAATAGAACATGCCATAAATCTTGCTCAGATTAGAGAATTTATGTGCAATCTTGGCATTGACATCAGTGAAGGCATAGCCGAAGGTATAATCGTCATCATCCTTTCCGTTTACTGAATTCGCGATAGCAACTCCGGGGATGGTAACAAGCTCAAACCACGACCGTCTAACAGCCAAAGAAAATGTGGTCTTATCTTTCCACAACGGTCCTTCAATATTCGCTGCGCCTGAAGTCAACCCAAGTCGAATGGAACCGGTCAGTTTCTTATTCGATCCATCGCGTGTGTACACATCCATAAAGGAGGATAGCCTACCATCAAACTTTGCGGGAAAGGTAGATTTATAAAAATCCACATTTTTAATCGCCTCTGTATTGAATGCTGAAAACAAACCGCCGAAGTGATTAACCTGATATAAAGGTATATTATCAAGCATATACAGGTTTTCATCCACATTTCCTCCATGCACGTACATTCCGGCTGTTCCCTCTACTCCACCCGACACACCCGGCTCAAACTGCAAAGTCTTTATAACATCACTTTCACCGAATATAACCGGAGTCTTGGCAATCATATCTCTGGAAACATTCACGGCTCCAATATTTGCCGAATTCATTGTGATTGTCTGGTTTCTGCTACCTTCAACTATCACGTCCCTTAATATTCCGACTTTAGTACTATCGGTATCTTTCAAACGAGGGTCGCTTATGCTCTTCTTAGGTTTAAATTCCTTACGTTTCTTCCTTACAAGCATTATATTATTCCCCTTGATCTTATATTCGATACCGGTGTCTTTAAACATCTTGTCAAGAGTCGTTTTAAGTGATTTGTTCTTAACGTTGACGTTGAGTCTCAACCCTTTCAGAATATCGGAAGAGTATATAAAATTCTTGCCACTTTGCCTCATTACATCGGCAAACACCTCTGCAGCAGGACGATTAGTTGCATTTACTGATATTTTTTGTGCATATGCCGGTATAGTCATTGACATTGCCACAAATCCGGCTATACAGATAAGTCTCAGAAAAAGAAACAACTTCCCTACATAGGGGATAATACATCTAAACTTTCTCATTTCTCTATCCTGATATCGGTTCCTAAAAGTTCGTTGACAGTATCAATAAAATCACGGGCATTGCCCTCATAACTGAGCGTCAGATGCAGATCTTCTTCCGGCACATTCGTCAAAGTGACTCCGTATGCCTCTTCCACACCTTTCACAACTTCCGCCAAGGGGGCATCAGTAAATTCAAGACGAATTACTTCTTCTGAACGATCAACGTGTTCAATCGATTGTGTTGTGATTGCCGCAGGCTCAGACTGCTTTTCTGCATTTCTTACCTGATAGGTTATCACTATTGCAGCTGCGGAAAGGGCAACGCAAACAACAGAGGCTGCAACCCATTTGGCAACCCTTCTTCTCTTGTTCTTAAAAGCATCTACAATGCCAAAAGAATATAGCGGCTTGAATGAATCAGGCTTAAAATGCTTGGCTACGAACCGCGTTTCCTTATTAAAATTTTCCAGATCAGTCATAAGTTCTTTATTTAAGTTTCGCAAGCTTCAACTTAAAGTTTATAAGTTTAAAAGTTGAAGTGTTTACATACCTATGACACAACCTATCATAAATCCCCCTACTCTAAAACTAAAAATTTTACAAAAAAGGCAAGAAAAATATATTGATCTGCACATTGCTGGGTTTGTCAGTGATGCCATAAGCCTTGCGCAAAGCCTTCATAGCCTTTGTCATATGGTTTTCCACGGTCTTCTCAGAGATTGAAAGTTCTTCAGATACTTCTTTATACGACAGATTGTCACGTTTGCACAAAAGAAACACCTCACGACACTTCTCCGGAAGCGATTCAATTGCTTTCCACAATCTTGCATCCCGTTCTGAAGTGTCGATAACATCATCCGTTACCTCCTCGATAGATTCAAGATCTTCTGCAGGGGTATTATTCTTACTTGCCACAAATCTGAGTGAAGCATTTCTGACAGCACGGTAAAGGTAAGATTTAAGGTTGTCAGTTTCCAATCCCTCCTGCAAACGATTCCATGTGTTAAGGAAAACCGACTGAACAACATCTTCCGAATCATCAACATTTTCGATGATTCTCAGAGCGTACATTCCAAGCGGCAGCAATAGCCGCTGATATTCCTCCTCAAACTCTTTTGCATCCATGCGCCAAACAGATCTTATATTACAAAACAAAGTTAGCTATTTCCCCTCACACCGCCAAATGAATCGAACAGGGTTCGATTAGGTTCGACAAGGTAAATCCTTAATATGATTGTTCAGGCTTGCCAATTCCTATCTTTTACTTGTTACTTATAACCTTTAACCTTCTCGATAACACAATTTGGCGCGGTATTTGTTAGTTATAAATGGATATTAGATTACAATGGAAGAGAAGAACATCATCATAAAGGGAGCAAGAGTAAATAATCTTAAAAATATAGATATTTCTTTGCCCCTCAATAAGTTTATTGTTGTAACAGGTGTCAGCGGGAGCGGTAAGTCTTCCCTGGCATTCGACACGCTATATGCGGAAGGTCAACGACGTTACGTCGAAAGCCTTTCAGCTTATGCCCGACAGTTTCTCGGACGTATGGCAAAACCTGAATGCGATTACATCAAAGGTCTCCCCCCGGCAATAGCTATCGAGCAAAAGGTCAACACCCGCAATCCGCGAAGCACTGTCGGTACCGCCACTGAGATCTATGACTATCTCCGCATGCTATTTGCCCGCGTGGGGCACACATATTCCCCAGTCAGCGGTCTTGAAGTTAAAAAACATGGTATTGAGGACATGGTCAAGACTGCCTTGTCGTATCCCCAGGGCACACGCATGGCGGTGCTTATAGATATTCGCGTGCCGGAAAGCAGAACCTTTGACCAGCAATTGGAAATATATCTGAAAGAGGGATACTCTCGTCTTGAAAAAGATGGTGAGTTTATTGCCATAAGTGATCTCCGTGAGAAAGGCACACCGGAATCTTCACTCGGTTACCGGCTTCTTATCGACCGCCTTTCCGTTTCCGATGACAAGGATGAAATCTCACGTCTTACCGATTCTGTAGAAACAGCATATTATGAAGGACATGATGAATGCATCATAAAAATATGGGGCAAGGATGGCGCACATGAACATCAGTTCTCCAAACGGTTTGTCGCCGATGGCATCGAATTCCGTGAACCCAATGACCTGATGTTCAATTTTAATAATCCCTATGGTGCATGTCCCGTGTGCGAAGGATTCGGAAAAGTGCTCGGCATCAGCGAGGATTTGGTTGTCCCAAATAAAACATTGTCGATATATCAGAATGCAGTGAAATGCTGGAACGGCGACAAGATGAATGAATGGAAAAACCATCTAATTCATATCGCACCTCATTTCAACTTCCCTATCCACACACCCTACATGGATCTCACTGATGCCCAGAAAGATTTTCTTTGGCACGGCAACAGCCATTGGGAAGGTATCGATGGTTTCTTCAAATGGATAGACTCCCGACAGGATAAGATTCAGTATCGCGTGATGAAAGCTCGATATCGCGGCAAAAGCACATGTCCCGAATGTCACGGCTCTCGTCTGCGTAAAGATGTGGAATATGTAAAAGTTGCGGGGAAAACCATCACCGAATTAGTGAAGATGCCTGTTTCGGAAATAGCTGAATTTTTCAAAAATATCAAGCTCAATGAGACCGATGAAAAGATTGCAGCACGACTTCTGATGGAAATAAACCAACGGTTAGGATTCCTCAATGAGGTGGGACTTGGATATCTGACGCTCGGCCGTCTGTCATCCACCCTTTCCGGAGGTGAAAGCCAACGAATCAATCTCGCCACATCTCTGGGCAGTTCATTAGTAGGATCGCTTTATATACTTGATGAACCAAGTATCGGGTTACATTCACGCGACACCGAAAAACTTATCCGCGTGCTTCGTAATCTTCAGAAGATTGGCAACACTGTCGTAGTTGTTGAACATGATGAAGACATCATGCTCGCCGCTGACGAGATTGTTGACATAGGTCCAGATGCAGGGCGTCTTGGTGGAGAGATAGTTTTTAAAGGAAATTTAAAGGAAATCCTTAAAGGCGGAGATGCCAATGGCTCATACACCGTAGATTACCTGAGGAGAGAGAGAACTATTCCTGTTCCGAAACTGAGACGTCCGTGGAAACAATATGTGGAAGTTATAGGCGCGGCAGAAAACAACCTTAAGAATATTGATGTCAAGTTCCCTCTTGGTGTCATGACAGTTGTGTCGGGAGTGAGCGGCAGCGGAAAATCAACACTCGTAAGGGAAATCCTTTATAAAGCTATTGTAAGGGCGCTCGGTGAACCCGGAGAAATTCCCGGCACACACCGGTCTTTAGGTGGTGACGTCAGCAGTATCAAAGCCATAGAGTTTGTTGATCAGAATCCGATCGGCACATCATCCCGGAGTAATCCGGCTACTTATCTCAAAGCTTATGATGAGATACGTAAACTCTTTTCCGATCAACAGCTTTCAAAGCAGATGGGCTTCACACCGGCATATTTCTCGTTCAATACAGAGGGGGGAAGATGCGAGGAATGCAAAGGTGAAGGCACAATAACCATCCCCATGCAGTTTATGGCTGATATAGAGGTTCCTTGCGATGTATGTCATGGAAAGAGATTCAAACAGGAGGTTCTTGATGTTGAATATCGCGGAAAGAACATCTATGATTTCCTTGAAATGACTGTGAACCAGGCAATCGAGTTTTTATCAGAAACGAGTGGTTCGCAAGAGAAAAAAATAATCAAGAAGTTGCAACCATTGCAGGATGTAGGACTCGGATATATAAAACTTGGTCAATCCTCCTCCACACTTTCAGGCGGTGAAAACCAGCGTGTGAAACTTGCATATTACATTTCTATGGATAAGCAGGAACACACGATGTTTATCTTCGATGAACCCACAACTGGTCTACACTTTCATGATATCTCCACTCTCCTTAAATCCTTGAACAGACTTGTGGAAAAAGGAAATACTGTAATTATCATTGAGCACAACATGGACATGATAAAATCTGCTGACTGGCTCATTGATATTGGTCCCGAAGGAGGAGATGCCGGTGGCAGCGTTGTAGCGCAAGGCACACCAGAACAGGTTGCAGAAATAAAGGAATCATACACAGGACAATTCCTAAAAGAAAAGCTTGGAAAATGAGAAATTTGTTTTACGTTATAGTCTTTTGTTGTGTTTTGGCTGGCAGCTTTTCTTGCGCAAAGAAAAAAGAGAATATCTTACGCGGAGAGGCGCGAGAATTATATATTGAAAGCCAACGAATCACCAATCTCTACCTTGACAGTATGGAGAAGGCAAAAGACAGCACAACACTCCTTGGTCTCTGTGAAAGATATGATGAAGCGATTACCCGTCTGAACTATGAGCACAAAGCCGGAGCTGATTATGAGATTTCCGAAGGAGAGAACGACACTCTTACAAATCTGAATGACAGGTTTGTTGCCCTTCGTGACTCGCTATTATACAGTTATGCACACAATTCAATCAAACCTGATTCTCTTTCCACAGATTCCATCACTGCTCCTTAATCACTTTCATCTCGCAGTTTGAGCAATCGAATGCTAATCTAAAGCGGTTTTTACCCGATTCTATATAAAACGGTTCGCGCGCCTTCGCCAAAGGAAGCGAGCCGTTCTTTTCTTTCTTGCATATTCCCAATTCCCTACGCAGACAATAACGTGTATTCATCACAACAAGGTCACTAACAGGATTCGGTGTAACCTCTATAGCTTTATCAATCACTTTGGCGTTGTGATCATTATAAAACTGCTCCGCCAATGTGTTGGCAACGTTTTCTTCTGCCGTAAGTTTATCACAAACATAAGGAACGGTTGTTTCTTCTGTTCTTCTATATGTATAAGGATATGTCGTTTCAGCAGCCATATCAAGTGACTCCAATATCTCCCTTTTTAATGCCGTGAGTTGGGATGCAGGTATGAATGTCTCCGAATCAAGATTATTGGTAAAATTTCTTAATTTGTAGATGGTATTACCCAATTTGGAAAACACCTTCTCCGGATCCATTCTTTTTTCGGCTTTGAATTTATCTGCATTCAACCCAATGCGAACTTTCACTCCCCTTTCATCAGATGCTGATATTCCGGTCTCATCGATTTCAAGATCGAGACTGATAAACCTTTTAGCACTTGCTCGTTCAAGGGTTGTCTGCCATTCTCTATTGAAAGTGCGTCTTATCTCGCAACCTTTAGGTAGATAAAAAGGCTTCGCCCCTATAATTCTCCCGTTTTCGATTTTATTAACCCTTACACCCTCATATTCCCCTCTATCGTTGACGAAGCTGATTCCATCTCCGTTGTTTAGTTCGCTGATCGCATCAATCCTCTCACCCATCGATTTCGGAGTTTGCAATGAAGCCATCTGCTTTTGCCTACGACCTTCCAGAAAATAGCTTGTGAATCCTCTGTTGAAACTCTTCTCCGGATCAGGAGAGAAAGAAATTTCACTTTCGCCATAGGATGAACGACAATACTTTTCAGGATTTGCAGATATTATGCCATCAATAAGACGTCGGTAATATGCAGTGATATTTTTTACATAAGTCACATCCTTGAGTCGTCCTTCTATCTTGAATGAGGACACTCCGGCATCTATCAACTCCGCAAGTTTGTCGGTGGCATTGAAATCCCGCAACGACAAAAGATATTTGTTTCTTAATATCTTGTTACCCTCAGCATCGACAAGATCATACGGCAGGCGGCACATCTGTGAACATTCCCCTCTGTTGGCACTCCTCCCCGTCTGTACCTGACTTGCACGACATCTGCCTGAATAACTCACGCATAACGCGCCGTGGATGAAACATTCCACAGGAACGGAGACATTATTGCAGACCTTTCTAATCTCATCTATCGACAACTCTCTGGCAAGAACTATCTGAGAAAAACCTGCCTTCTCAAGGAAACGGGCTTTCTCTACTGTACGTGTGTCACACTGTGTGCTGGCATGAAGCTCAATGGGAGGTAGGTTCATTCTCAGGATACCCATATCCTGCACAATGATAGCGTCAACTCCGACATTGTAAAGAGCAGTGATAAGTTCCTCTACTTTTCTGATTTCCTTTTCATAAACGAGCGTATTGACAGTAACATACACTCTTGCCCTGAAACGATGTGCAAATTTCACAACCTCTGCAATGTCATCAACAGAATTTGCCGCGCTCTTGCGCGCCCCATGACTTGAAGCACCCATATACACAGCATCTGCTCCATGAAGAATAGCCTCCATTGCTATAGACTTATCAGCAGCCGGTGCCAACAATTCAAGCGCCCTCATACCTCTCACCTATTACCTATTACCTACTACCTTTAACCTTTAACCTATTACCTGTACCCTTTCCCCTTTAACCTACTTCTTAAACATTCTGTCAATATTGCGTTTATCTTCACGCTCCCGGATGGATTGGCGTTTATCGTATTGCTTTTTACCACGTCCGATTCCGATCTGCATCTTTGCCAGACCGCGATCATTAATAAACACACGCATAGGCACAATCGTAAAACCTACATCTTCCGCAGATTTTGCAATCTTTGCAATCTCTTTTCTGTTCAGAAGGAGTTTTCGGTCTCTTCTTGCGACGTGATTATTGTATGAGCCATAGAAATATTCAGAGATATTCATCCCTTTAACCCACACCTCTCCATTCTCCACAATACAATAGGTATCCGTGAGTGATGCTTTGCCATCGCGAATTGACTTAATCTCAGTACCGGTCAATACTATACCGGCAATATATGTATCCGAGATCTCATAATCAAATCTCGCGCGTTTATTCTTAATATTTACCTGATCTGCTTTCATTATATCATAATTTCATTAAAGAGCCAGTTCCAGAAAAGAGGACATCCGATTATCAGGAAAGACATCATTCCGCATGTGCGAGTCTCCTTTTCAGCCGGAAGTCTAAATAGTTTAACGCCTTTACAGGCTATATATATTGTCCATAACGGTAAAAAAGCCACGATAGGAGCTGCCAACGGAAACAATCGATATATTATGTAAAACAATGTAAGAGTCGAAACATTAATCATAACATATTCTTTGCCAAAATAAGTATGCATCGTCTTCCTTGCTTCTTTTGGCAACAGGAAATCGCTTAACAGCAACACCGAGAAATATCCAAAGAAAAAAGTGATGAAAGTTATTATTGCCGGAATAAACAATGATGTGATCGAGGCATCAACATCATAAAAAAGTGCGGTGTATTCCGATACTGCAGCAACAGCCAATAACGGATACAGGGTTGACGAGGCAACCGAATCAACAGAATACTTGCAACGTTTGAGGTTTTTCCATCCATGAACCGGATTGGCAAGAATCTTGAATATCAATCCGAATGGAGATGGTTTTGCTTCATTAGTCTTACCGCTCCACGCCTCTGCATCATTTTCCTCAATACTCTCTATTTCATCTTCAATTACATATTCACAGGATTCAGAATCATTATTTTCATCTTCAAGCACATATTCGTCAGTAGTGTCGGAGACATTTTTGTCTTCGATATCATATTCTGATCTATTATCTTCCTCTTCTATTGAATACAGATTATCGTTCATAGTATAATTATCTTCCCACTATATTCCCCATTATATTTTTAATAGAGGGAGCGGCGACCATCCGGCCGTCGCTCCCTTATGTAGATAAGTTTATGACTTATTCGGCACGGTCTTCGTTGAGAAGACGGATCATTTCTATGGCGCTCTTCGGGATGCGTGTGCCCGGTCCAAAGATAGCGGCAACACCGGCTTTGTAAAGGAAGTCATAGTCCTGAGCAGGAATCACACCGCCTGCAGTTACCATAATATCCTCTCGTCCGAGTTTCTTGAGCTCTTCGATAACCTGCGGAACCAATGTCTTGTGACCGGCTGCAAGTGAAGAAACACCGAGAATATGAACGTCGTTTTCAACAGCCTGACGGGCAGCCTCGGCAGGAGTCTGGAACAACGGTCCCATATCCACATCAAATCCGCAGTCTGCATAACCGGTTGCTACTACCTTAGCACCACGGTCGTGACCATCCTGACCCATCTTGGCAATCATGATACGCGGCTGGCGACCTTCGCGGGCAGCGAAATCGGCAACAGCCTTGCGAGCCTCCTCAAATTCGGGATCGCCCTTCTCTTCGTTTGAATACACGCCTGAAATAGTTTTGATTACTGCTTTGTAACGTCCAACAACTGCCTCGCATGCATCTGAAATCTCACCGAGTGATGCGCGAAGACCGGCTGCCTTGACAGCGAGATCAAGAAGGTTACCCTTCGAAGGATCTTTCACTGCCTCTGTGATCTTGGCGAGAGCCTCCTGAACAGCAGCCTCGTCACGATTCTTCTTCAGCTCCTCAAGACGTGCACACTGCTCTTTGCGAACCTCAGTGTTATCAACCTCAAGGATATCGATAGGATCCTCATGATCAAGACGGAATTTATTGATACCGACGATTGTCTGAGTTCCTTTGTCGATATGAGCCTGTGTGCGAGCTGCAGCTTCCTCAATTTTGAGTTTGGGAAGACCGGTTTCAATGGCCTTTGCCATACCGCCAAGTTTCTCAATCTCCTGGATGTGTTCCCACGCACGGTGCGCAATCTCGTTGGTAAGAGACTCAACATAGTAGCTACCGCCCCATGGGTCAACTTGCTTGGTGACATAAGTCTCATCCTGAATATAGATCTGAGTGTTACGTGCGATACGAGCGGAGAAGTCTGTCGGAAGTGCGATAGCCTCATCAAGAGCGTTGGTGTGGAGCGACTGAGTGTGACCGAGAACGGCACCCATAGCCTCAACACAAGTACGACCAACGTTGTTGAAAGGATCCTGCTCGGTGAGCGACCATCCTGAAGTCTGGCAGTGTGTGCGAAGAGCGAGTGATTTCGGGTTCTTCGGATTGAACTGCTTAACGATCTTAGCCCAAAGCATACGTGCTGCACGCATCTTGGCAATCTCCATGAAGTAGTTCATTGAAATACCCCAGAAGAATGACAGACGGGGAGCGAAAGCATCAATATCCATACCTGCATTCACACCGGCACGGAGATACTCAAGACCATCGGCAAGTGTGTATGCGAGCTCGATATCCGCTGTTGCACCAGCCTCCTGCATATGATAGCCGGAGATAGAGATCGAGTTGAACTTAGGCATGTTCTGCGAAGTGTACTCGAAGATGTCTGCGATAATCTTCATTGAGAATGCCGGTGGGTAAATATAAGTGTTACGCACCATGAATTCCTTGAGGATATCGTTCTGGATTGTTCCAGCCATCTCTTCAAGTTTGGCACCCTGCTCAAGACCTGCGTTGATATAGAAAGCGAGAACCGGAAGAACGGCACCGTTCATTGTCATTGACACAGACATCTTGTTCAATGGAATACCATCGAAAAGGACTTTCATATCCTCGATAGAGCAGATTGACACACCTGCCTTACCAACATCACCGACTACGCGCTCATGATCTGCATCGTAACCACGGTGTGTAGGAAGGTCGAATGCCACTGAAAGACCTTTCTGACCGGAAGCGAGGTTACGGCGATAGAACGCATTGGATTCAGCAGCGGTAGAGAATCCGGCATACTGACGGATGGTCCAGGGACGCAACGGATACATCGCGCTGTACGGACCACGCAGGAAAGGCGGAATACCCGATACGAAATCGAGATGCTCCATTCCCTCAAGATCCTCTTTTGTGTACACGGGCTTCACAGGTATGAGCTCCGCTGTCATCCATTCTTCACCGGCAGCAGGTTTCTGACCTTTTCCGGCAAAGGTTTTTGTAATATCTATTTCTTTAAAATTCGGTCTCATGATCATTTGAGGAGTTTAGCGTTAAATCCGATAAGCGTGTCGAGCACATTTACTCTCACGTGGATGAAATTCTCGATACCCTGTGCCTTGAGGTCGTCCATGCATGCAGGAGCACCAGCCACAACAAACATTGCTCTGCCGGCAAGCTCTTTAAATGCCTCGGGAGCGAACTCTGCGTATTCATCGTCGCTTGAACAAAGAACCACAATGTCAGCACCTTTCTCCATAGCTGCATCCACACCCTCTTTAACAGTGTTGAAACCGATATTGTCTATGATCTCATAACCTGCGCATCCGAAGAAGTTGGATGAGAACTGAGCGCGCGCAAGACGCATTGCAAGGTTACCGATAGTGAGCATAAACACTTTCGGACGATGTGAAGCGCGCTCTGTGTCGAGACGAAGCTGCTCGAACTGGCTTGCAGCACGGTCGAAGTTGAGCCACTCAACGGCACCGTCCTGAGCCTCACCTGCATGGCAGCCACATTTGCAGCATCCACCTTCGCTTACCTTGTCAAGAGCTTTCTCTGTGAAGTTAGGATACTGGTTTGTGCCAAGGAGATTCTCTTTGCGACGTGCAACATCAAGATGACGCTTAACGCCTGACTCATTAACCTTTGCCTGAATCTCACCCTTTGCAAGCATAGCTGCAAAACCACCATTGTCTTCAACTTCGTTGAAAACCTTCCATGCCTGCTCAGCAATAGAAGCTGTGAGGGTTTCGATATAGTATGAACCGCCTGCGGGGTCAACGACCTTATTAAGATGAGACTCCTCACGAAGAAGAACCTGCTGGTTGCGGGCAATTCTCTCGCTGAACTCATCCGGAGTCTTGTAGCAAAGATCGAACGGAAGTGTTTCAAGAGAGTCTACGCCTGCAAGAGCAGCACTCATGGTCTCCGTCATCGAGCGGAGAAGATTCACGTGTGAATCATAGAGAGTCTGATTGAATTTGCTTGTCACGGCGTGAACAAACATCTTGCAATTCTCCTCAGCTGCATTATATGCTTTCACGATCTCAGCCCAGAGCATGCGACCTGCGCGGAATTTTGCAAGCTCCATGAAATAGTTGGAGGAAATGCCCATGTTGAATTTAACTCGGTTTGCAACCTCATCAGCTGTGAGACCCTCTTCTGTCATCATGGTGAGCCATTCAGCCCCCCATGCAAGAGCATAACCAAGTTCCTGCGTGATGAAAGCACCTGCGTTGTTGAACATAAAGCTGTCAACAGCGAAGCAACGAAGTCCCTTCACGTCTTTTACAGCCTCGTAGAGAGCTTTACCCTCTTTGGCGGCATCTTTCGGGAAAGGAAGACCATGTTTGAGGAGACGACGGAACGGATTGTAGTCGATTGATCCGCGGAATTCATTTTCGGCACCGGCTGCTTTGATGATTTTAACAAGCTGCTCTGCTACCGCCACAGCTTTTCCGGGACAACATGTAATGTTGATTTCTACCTTCTTAAGATCAATGTCTTTTAGAATCACATTAAGATCAGCATCACCTTTTCCGTGATGGAAAGTGAAGCCGAGAGACTCTGCGCCTTTGTCAAGGATATGACGGGCATGCGCGTTGAGCTCCTCATCTGTAGCTCCCTGCACCTCCTGACGGATAAGCCAGTCATTGTTGTCGCGAGTACCTCTCACATATGGGAATTCGCCCGGAAGCGAACCGATTGTGGGAAGTCCTTCAAGATCTTCCTTTCTGTAGAAAGGCTGAACATTGAAGCCTTCATTAGTGCGCCAGACAAGTTTCTTGTCGAAATCCGCACCCTTCAAGTCGGCGGTAATCTTAGCCTTCCACTCTTCAGTGGAGACGGGTGAGAACGCGTCGAAAAGAGTTTCTTTTTTTTCTGCCATTGTAAATAGCTTTTGTTTATGATATAGATTGGTTCAATATTAATTATTTAAGTTTCGCAAGCTTCAACTTAAAGTTTAAGAGTTTATAAGTTTAAGAGTTTATCCGATGCGAATATGACTGAAATTTTATTTATTCGCATCAAACAAATAAACTCATAAACTGCGCAATGCGCGATTAAACTTTTAAACTTCAACTTTCCGCTTGCGAAAGTTGAATTAATAACCAGTGTTGTTCATGGTGTAGTAAAACATTGAGGGAATTTCCCTTTTATCTTACACATGCATCAGAAACTGTTTAAATTTATTTTCGAGGAAGTTTGAGAGTTATTTTTGAGGTGATTCCGCGAGTTGAGAAAGGAGAAACCTGTCGGTTTCGACTGCCGAAACTTGGCGGAAGCAGCCAAAAAGAATCTCAAAATACCCGAAAGAATTCATATAATAATATTTTCGGAATAAATATAAACAGTTTCTAAGTATGCAAAGTTAAATAATATTTTCACTAATTTAAAACTTTATCCGATTTTTTTCTTCAAAAGTGATTTTTTACGTTATGAAACTTGTGTTGTTTACACAACATCATGCCTTTAACCTATCAATTCCTTGTCGTTGCAACGCAACACTCGGGCGGGAAAATCCTCAACCATCTGCATGTTGTGGGTTGCCATAAGGATTGTTCTCCCCTCATCAGCGAGTTTATGCAGAAGGCTTACAATCTGATAGCCGGTCTGTGGGTCGAGATTACCTGTCGGTTCATCGGCGAGAATAAGTTTCGGCTTATTCAAGAGAGCCCGCGCAATAACGATACGCTGCTGCTCTCCTCCACTAAGTTCATGAGGCATCTTGTAGCTTTTGTTTTCCATTCCTACCGCTTTCAAAACCTCCTCTATCCTGTCTTCAATATCAGACTTAGATTTCCATCCGGTAGCCTCAAGCACAAATCTCAGATTTGCTTTTGCCGACCGATCCTGAAGCAGCTGGAAATCCTGAAACACAATGCCGACATGGCGACGCAGATATGGGATCTGGCTCCTTTTAAGATTAAGCAGATCGTATCCCAACACTTCAGCCTTCTTTCCGTGACTGATTTCAACATCGGCATACATTGTTTTGAGCAATGAGCTCTTGCCGCTTCCAACTCTTCCGACAAGATAACAGAACTCACCCTCTTCGACAGAGAATGTGACGTCTTTCATCACAAGACGATCCGCCCTCTCTATCTCTACTTTTTCATAGTCTATTATTATTCCCATTTTCAGCTGAATATGTTTTTAAATACTTCTTCCACCTTTCCCACTTCAATTATGTTTATATTGAATGTATCCTTGATTCCTTTTAGATTCCCTTTGGGAATTATGATTGTATCGAACCCCAATTTCTGAGCCTCCGACACTCGCTGTTCGATTCTCGTGACCGTGCGGATTTCCCCCGACAATCCGACCTCTCCTGCAAACGCGGTCTTGCGATCTATCGAGACATCGAAATTTGAACTCATGATCGCCGCTACCACAGCCATATCAAGTGCGGGATCCGCCACCTTGAGTCCACCGGCTATATTTAGGAAAACGTCTTTTTGCGACAGTTTGAATTTTGCACGCTTTTCAAGAACTGCCAGCAACATATTCAGACGTCTCTGGTCAAATCCGGTCACAGACCTTTGCGGAGTGCCATAAGCAGCCGAAGACACGAGCGACTGCACTTCAACCATAAAAGGTCTTATTCCCTCCATTGTCACCCCGATGGCGATGCCGCTCATCTCTTCGTCGCGATTTTCCGACAACAGCATTTCTGATGGATTCTTTACTTCCTTCAACCCCTTCTGCACCATTTCATAGATGCCGATCTCGTTGGTGGATCCGAATCTGTTTTTAATAGACCTCAAGATCCGGTAAAGATACTGCCTGTCGCCTTCAAACTGAAGCACCGTGTCAACGATATGCTCCAAAACTTTCGGTCCTGCTATCGCGCCATCCTTATTAATATGACCAACCAAAATAACCGGCACTCCCGATTCTTTGGCGTATCTCAACAGAGCTGCCGCGCATTCACGCACCTGAGAAACGCTTCCGGGTGCCGACTCTATATCATTTGAGCATATTGTCTGTATGGAATCAACAACTACGAGACCCGGATCCACATTCTCTATCTGAGTAAAAATGCTGTCAAGATTTGTCTCACATAGAATAAAGGTGTCATCCGAGACCTTCCCAAGACGATCAGCACGCAGCTTCAACTGCGATGCACTCTCCTCTCCTGAAATATACAGGATTCTGCGATTGCGGATCGATAGAATATTCTGCAGCAGTAAAGTGGATTTACCTATTCCCGGTTCACCGCCAATCAAGGTAAGACTTCCGGCAACAAGACCTCCACCAAGAACACGATTAAGCTCGGATGAGGGCATTTTGATACGCATCTCTTCCTTGATTTCGATCTCGGAAAGTTTCAGAGGCTTGCTGCTTTTCACAAGTCCCTTACCGGCATCACGCCTTTTTTTTGTGGAAACTTTTTCCTCCACAAAAGAATTCCATTCTCCGCAGCCGGGACATTTTCCAAGCCATTTAGGACTTTCATATCCACAGTTGCTGCAAAAATATACTGATTTTGTCTTCGTTGTTGCCATACCTTGAAGTTGTTTAAACAGCTTCATTGTTAATTAATGCAAAATTAATCAATTTTTCAAAACATTTCGTCTCGTGAGGCATTATAATTATAATAACTTAACAAAGATTATCAATATGAAATTTCTGACAGATGAAAAACTGCTGATTGTCGGTGCTGCCGGCATGATCGGCTCCAACATGGCGCAAACCGCAATCATGATGCATCTTACTCCCAACATTTGTCTTTACGACCCCTATGCCAAGGGATTGGAAGGCGTGGCTGAAGAGTTGCTGCAGTGCGGATTCGAGGGTTTGAATCTTACATATACCGATGATATTGCCACGGCTTTCACCGGCGCTAAATATATAGTTTCGTCCGGTGGCGCACCTCGTAAAGCAGGAATGACTCGCGAAGATCTGCTCAAGGGGAATGCCCAGATTGCAGAAGACTTCGGCAAGAACGTAAGGAAATATTGTCCGGATGTTAAACACATTGTGGTCATATTCAATCCTGCCGACATCACTGGTCTGATCACATTGCTTTATTCAGGTGTCAAACCGTCTTGCGTCACAACTCTTGCCGCGCTCGACAGCACACGACTCCGCAATGAACTTGCCAAATACTTCAAGATCGCTCCCGACAAGATCACCAACGCCCGCACTTATGGCGGTCATGGGGAACAGATGGCAGTGTTTGAATCAACAACAATCGTTGACGGGAAACCGCTGAAAGAACTTATCGAAACAGGCGTAATTCCCGCAAAGGAATGGGAAGATATGAGAACACGTGTTATTCAGGGAGGTAAGAATATCATAGATCTCCGCGGAAGATCTTCATTCCAAAGCCCGGCATACCTTTCCATAGAAATGATTGCCGCAGCAATGGGTGGTCCGACATTCAGATGGCCGGCAGGTGTATATGTAAACGACAAGAAGTTCAGCCACATTATGATGGCAATGGAGACAACCATCACTAAGGAGGGCGTCACCTTCAAGCCGGTTGATGGCACACCCGAAGAGAATGCAGCTCTTGAGAAGAGCTATCAGCATCTTTGTGCCCTTCGCGATGAAGTTATATCTCTCGGTATAATGCCTCCTATTTCTGAATGGAGCAAGCTCAATCCGAGCCTCGACGAGGAGACAAAATGATAACTAAGTTATATTCGAATCTGATAAACTTTTAAACTTATAAACTCTTAAACTTTAAGTGAAGCTTGCGGAACTTAAATAAAAAAGAGGATAGATGTTTTCCAACATCTATCCTCTTTTTTATCGTCAAAAATTTTTGTCATTATAATTTTAACATTATATTTGCCACAAAAATAATTTTAACCATTTTTTTGAAACAATCATGAAGAAACACAATTTTTATGCAGGACCCAGCATCCTCAGTCAGTACACAATTCAGAAAACAGCTGAGGCTATCCAGGATTTCTCCGACATGGGTCTTTCAATCCTTGAAATCTCACATCGCAGCAAACAATTCCAGGCTGTGATGGATGAGGCTGTTGCTCTCACAAAAGAGCTCCTTCATCTTCCCGAGAATTATCACGTTCTCTTCCTCGGCGGCGGTGCAAGCATGCAGTTCTGCATGGTTCCTTTCAACCTTTTGAACAAGAAAGCTGCCTACATCAATACCGGAACATGGGCTTCCAATGCAATAAAGGAGGCTAAGCTTTTCGGTGAAGTTGAGGTGCTCGCATCTTCTGAAGATACAAAATTCAACTATATTCCCAAAGATTTCACAATTCCGACAGATGTGGATTATTTCCACTTCACATCAAACAACACAATCTACGGAACAGAGATCCGTCATGATTTCGACACTCCCGTTCCCGTTGTTTGCGACATGTCGTCAGATATATTCTCTCGTGAATTCGATCCTACAAAGTATTCTCTCATCTATGCAGGTGCGCAGAAGAACCTCGCTCCCGCCGGCGTGACAATCGTCATTGTCAAAGAGGATATCCTTGGCAAGGTTAATCGTGAGATCCCGACAATGCTCGATTACAGAACTCACATCAAGAAGGGCTCGATGTTCAATACTCCTCCTGTGCTTCCCATCTATTCCGCACTCATGACTCTCCGTCATTATAAGGAACTCGGCGGTGTGAAAGCCATGGAAAAACTTGACCTTGAAAAGGCTGCCCTCCTTTATGAAGAGATCGACCGCAATAAACTTTTTGTTGGCACCGTGGCTGAAGAAGACCGCTCTATCATGAACGTATGCTTCGTAATGAAACCTGATTACGCAGAACTCGAAAAAGACTTCATGGAGTTCGCAACCTCCAAAGGAATCGTAGGTATCAAGGGTCACCGTTCAGTCGGCGGTTTCCGCGCTTCCCTTTACAACGCGCTTCCCATCGAGAGCGTAAAAGTTCTTGTGGATGCCATGAAAGAATTCGAAGCTAAACATTAATCAATTTAATAGTATGAAAATATTGGTATTTACAGAGAAGCCTTTTGCTCCTGCAGCCGTAAAGGCTATCGCCGATACTGTTAACGCATCCGGAAATGAGCTCAAACTCGTTGAAGGTGGCACACGTGAAGACTTTGTGGCTGCCATTGCAGATGTTGACGCTCTTATCGTAAGAAGCGACAAAGTTGACCGCGCACTTCTCGACCACGCAAAAAATCTTAAAGTGATTGTACGCGCCGGTGCAGGCTACGACAACATCGATCTTGAAGCGGCTTCTGAGCGCAAGATATGCGTGATGAACACACCCGGACAGAATTCAAATGCCGTTGCCGAACTCGTATTCGGCATGATGGTCATGATGTGCCGTAACCAGTATAACGGCAAATCAGGTTCGGAACTCAAAGGGAAATCTCTTGGTATCTATGCTTACGGACAGGTTGGACGTAACGTTGCACGCATCGCCAAAGGTTTCGGAATGAAGATTGAGGCTCTCGACAAATTCGTTGACGATGCCGTTATGGAAGCAGACGGAATCAAACCGCTGCACGATGTGAAAGAATTATTCTCAAATAATGATTTCGTTTCACTCCATATTCCCGCCACTGCCGAGACCCGAAACTCAATAGGCTATGATCTCGTGATGCTCATGCCCAAGAACGGAGTGCTTGTCAACACAGCCCGCAAAGAAGTAATCGACGAAGCCGGACTAATAAAAGCCCTTGAGGAGCGTCCCGATCTCCGCTACGTTTCCGACATCAAGCCGGACAATGCAGAAGAGTTCGAGCAGAAATTTGCAGCCCGCGTATTCTTCACGCCTAAGAAAATGGGCGCACAGACCGCAGAGGCTAACTTCAATGCCGGAGTAGCTGCTGCCGAGCAGTCGATCGCCTACCTCAAAGACGGCTGGAACAAATATCAGGTAAACCGCTTCTAAAAATCAAATTTGATTAACCCTAAAATGAGGTGTCAGAAATGTTCTGGCACCTCATTTCATTATATAGTCTTGAAGAAATTTCATTATATTTGCAAAGCTAATGACGAACAAACTTTGAAAAAATTTTATGAATTCACACGTCACGATAAAAGATATCGCCAAAGCACTCGGAGTATCCACATCCACAGTGTCGAGAGCATTGTGCGATGCATGGGACGTAAAACGCGAAACTAAAGAGAATGTGCTCGCCATGGCGAAACAATTGAATTATAGACCTAATCTTAACGCAAAGAATCTTCAGAATAAACGCAGCGGCACTATCGGCATAATAATTCCCGAATTTGTTGAAAGCTTTTTCCCAAACGTTCTGATGGGAATTCAGGAGGTATTGAATGAAAACAAATATCGTATGATCATTACCCAAAGCAATGAAAGCAGGAAACAGGAACTCGATAATCTACGGCTTCTTCAGGAACATATGGTTGACGGAATAATGATGTCGATAACTATCGAAGGAGGAAATGAAGCTGCCTACAATGAAGTTATTGCCGGAGGGATGCCTATGGTGTTTTTCAATAGATGTCCCAATAATGTAAATGCCTCAAAAGTCTTGATAAATGATTGTCACATTGCCGAGAAAGCAGTTGAACATCTTATCAATAGTGGCAGAAGGAACATATTTCACTTCAAAGGTCCTGAAAATCTGGACGTGACACATAAAAGAGCGCAAGGATTTTGTAACGTGCTCGAACGTTATGACATCAGTCCAGAAAAGAGAATCATACCGGCAGGGATATTTATCAAAGATGGAGAACTGGCGATGTCAAAAATGCTTTCTGCAGGGAAAGTGATACCGGACGCGATATTTTGCTTCAATGATCCGGTAGCAATTGGAGTTATCAAGACCTTGAAAAAGAATAATATTAAGATCCCTGAAGATATTGCCATAGTCGGTTTTAGTGAAAGCCCAATGGCTACAGTCATTGATCCTCCTCTAACATCAATACTGCAACCAATGAAAGAGATGGGGCGACAGGCAGCCCAATTGATGATCGATCAACTGAATTCCAACCATATACTTCCTCCCAAAACAATTTGTCTCGAAGCAAAACTTAACATCCGGAAATCATCATCAAATAAAAAACGGAATTCAATTAATGACCGAGTAGGCGGATGAATTCCTCGCGGAGTGAGGGATCAGTTTCGAAAAGTCCGGTATAGTCGTAGGTTGTGGTAGCAGAATCCTGCTTCTCAACACCTCGCATCTTCATGCAGAGATGTTCTCCTGTGCAACATACAATCACTCCTTCGGTGGGCATCGCTTCTTCGAGAAGATGACAAATCTGCGATGTGAGACGCTCCTGCACCTGAAGTCTACGCGCGAAATTATCTACTATGCGCGCAAGTTTTGACAACCCAATCATCTTTCCTTTCGGTATGTAACCAATGGAAACGCGTCCGAAGAATGGAAGAATATGATGTTCACACATGCTATAGAACTCAATATCCTTTACGATAACCATCCTTGAACCGGCATGTTCGAAGATTGCCTGCTGAGCAATTTTCAAAGGATCCGAACGATAACCTGATGTGATATCGAGTATGGCTTTAGCAGCCCTTACAGGAGTTTTCTTAAGACCTTCACGTTCCGGATCTTCCCCAACAAGTCTAAGGATTGCAGCATAGTGTTCTGCAATCTGTCTTACCTTTTCGTCATCATGATTTTCAATGCGTCCCATGTTTCTTAAATACTTTATTTAAGTTTCGCAAGCTTCAACTTAAAGTTTAAGAGTTTATAAGTTTAATAGTTTATCTGATTCGACTCTGACTTAGTTTTCATTTATTCGCATCGAGCAAATAAACTTATAAACTGCGCTCTGCGCGATTAAACTTATAAACTTCAACTTTTCGCTTGCGAAAGTTGAATTATTTTATGATTACAATCGGACTTTTAACAACGCGCATCTCTGATGCAAATTGGGGAAATGCTCTTTTAAGTTCTGCAAGCGCAGTGGCTGCTTCATTGGAGTTTCTGAAGTTTCCAACGCGAGTGTACCAGTTGGGAGAACTTGAGAAGGTATATATCTGTCCTCTGTATTTTGGGAATCGAGAGACAATTGCGCTTCCACGAGCTCTTGCCCGTGATTCAAGAGAATGCTGACTACGCCCGTCACTAAAAACCTGAATGCGATAACCGGTCATTTTGTTTATGCCTGGTTTAATCACAGGTCCGGTTGATTTTTTCTGGGAATCACTGTCGGAGATGATCAATTCGAGAATATTCTCAGGAATCGAGATGGTGACATTACCATTCGATTCTCTCTGTATCATCTCTACCGGATTACTTTTTACTTCGACAGACTGCGTTTCAGATTGAGCCACAACCGGGAGAGTCGTTCCCCCGGTTGCAGTCAATATCAGTAATGTCGCTATTATTTTATTTAGCGATATTTTCATAGTCAGCAATACGGCTTAAGCCGTTTTAATTATACGAGAATTAGCAAGCCTCGATGATGCCGAGGAATGACTCAGCCTGAAGAGCTGCGCCACCGATAAGACCACCGTCAACATCAGGTTTTGCGAAAAGCTCTTTTGCATTGGTGGGTTTGCAGCTACCACCATAGAGAATGGAAGTATCCTCTGCAACCTCTTTGCCATATTTCTCCTCAACAACCTTGCGGATGTGAGCGTGCATATCCTGAGCCTGCTCTGCTGTAGCGGTTTTACCGGTACCGATAGCCCATACGGGTTCGTAAGCGATGATAATTTTACCGAAATCCTCTGCGCTGAGTTCGAAAAGAGCCTCAACCTGACCTTTAACTACTTCATTGTAGCTGCCGTTCTCTCTCTCTTCAAGAACCTCACCTACACAGAAGATAGGAGTAAGACCATTTGCGAGAGCAAGTTTTGTTTTAGCAAGGAGTTGCTCGTTATTCTCACCGAAATACTGACGACGCTCGCTGTGACCAAGGATCACGTGGGTTGCACCTGTAGATTTAACCATAGCTGCGCTGACTTCGCCTGTGTAAGCGCCTTTCTCATGCTCGGAGCAGTTTTCAGCACCAAGTTTTACGAGTTCGGGTTCGAGAACCGCATTTACGCTTGTAAGATGAGTGAAAGGAACGCAAACTACTACATCACAATTCACTGTCTTTCCCTTAAGAAGGCTGTTGATCTGGTTTGCCAACTCTACTCCCTCTTCAAGGGTAGTGTTCATTTTCCAGTTGCCTGCTACAACATTTTTTCTCATTGTCTTTTATATTTAATACAATTGATATCAAATTTCAATCTGCAAAGTTAACCTATTTTATTCACCTTTCCAAATTTTAATAATTTAAGTTTCACGACCTCCAACTTATGAGTAATCGAGATTACAACCTTCAGTTTTTCGTTTGTAAAAGTTGAATTTGTTTTGAGATATGATGCATAATTGTTATATTTGCAGATTATGGATTTCAAACTTACTTCCGAATATAAACCCACAGGCGATCAGCCGGAGGCTATCGCTGAACTCGTGGAAGGTGTGAACCAGGGAATGAGCCATCAGACTCTTCTCGGGGTGACAGGTAGTGGAAAAACCTTCACTATGGCGAATGTGATCCAGCAGGTGAAACGCCCTACTTTGATTCTTTCTCACAACAAGACTCTTGCAGCCCAATTATATTCCGAGTTCAAGAATTTCTTTCCCGAAAACTCGGTGCAATATTTTGTAAGTTATTACGACTATTACCAGCCTGAGGCATACATACCATCTTCTGATAAATATATTGAGAAAGATCTGATGATCAATGATCAGATCGAAAAACTCAGGCTTTCAACAGTTGCCGCCCTTCTCTCGGGGAGACGGGATGTAGTGGTCGTATCGAGTGTGAGCTGCATATACGGTATGGGAAATCCGCAGGATTTCGCACAGACGGTTGTAAACATCAAGAGAGGCGACAGGATTTCTCGTAATGCATTCCTCCGCAAACTGGTGGATTCTCTTTATTCCCGCACTGAAGTTGAATTAAGAAGCGGGCAGTTCCGGGTAAAGGGAGATACAGTGGACATTCTTTTATCGTTTGAAGACATACAGCTTCGCGTTGTATTCTGGGGTGATGAAATCGAAAGCATACAGACTGTGGATCCCGATTCAGGAGCGGTATTGACAGAGTTGGAGGGATTCAATATTTATCCCGCAAATATATTCGTGTCGTCGAAAGAGAATACCGCAAGAGCCATCGATCAGATTGCTGTGGATCTGGGCTCACAATGCGAATTCTTCAGAAATGAGGGTAAAATACTTGAGGCTGAACGCCTCAGAGAACGCGTCACATATGACCTCGAAATGATCAAGGAACTTGGTCATTGCAGCGGAATAGAGAATTATTCAAGATATTTCGATGGCAGAGAACCGGGCATGCGTCCGTTCTGTCTGCTTGACTATTTCCCGAAAGATTACCTCACAATTATCGACGAGAGCCACGTCACACTACCTCAGATCCGGGGTATGAACGGTGGTGACCTTTCCCGCAAAATGAATCTCGTGGAATACGGCTTCCGATTGCCGGCGGCAATCGACAACCGACCTCTTAAATTTGACGAGTTCGAACGTCTTACAAATCAGGCAATCTACGTAAGCGCCACTCCCGGTGATTATGAGCTGCAGCAGACGGAGGGTATTTTTACCGAACAGGTTATTCGTCCCACCGGTCTCCTTGACCCGGAGATTGAGATTCGTCCAACCATGAATCAGATAGATGATCTGATGGAACAGATACGTATGAGGATTGAAGCAGGTGAGCGCACATTGGTCACAACCCTTACAAAACGAATGGCTGAGGAACTTAACGACCATCTCATAAAATGGGGCGTGAGCAGCGCATATATCCACAGCGATGTAGACACACTTGAACGCATTCGTATTCTTGAAGATCTGCGACAAGGAGTTTATGATGTACTTATCGGTGTCAACCTCCTCCGCGAAGGTCTTGACTTGCCTCAGGTTAGTCTTGTCGCCATACTTGATGCCGACAAAGAGGGTTTTCTGAGAAATCATCGGTCGCTGACGCAGACTGCAGGTAGAGCGGCGCGAAATGTTCACGGTAAGGTAATAATGTATGCCGACAAAATAACCGACAGCATGCAGCGCACAATAGACGAGACCGATCGCCGCCGCAAAAAACAGATGCTTTACAATGAGGAACATGGAATCACACCTACGCCAATTGTAAAGAAATCAGGAAACGATCTTATCGAGATTTATGAATCTTCCGAAAAGAATAACGACAACAAACGAGCTTCGGCTAAGACAGTATCGCGGAAAGATACCCGCAAGCCTGCCGCTCCGAAACCATACTATGAAGAAGAGCATAAAGTGGATGTTGCTGCGGATCCGGTTATCGGCTATATGGCTCCGGATGAGCTCAGCACACAGATAGAGAAACTTAACGCTCGCATGGTTGCCGCAGCAAAGCGCACCGACTTCATAGAGGCTGCGCAGCTTCGCGACGAGATGTTGAAATTAAAAGACCGTCTTGAATCAATTAAAAAATAAAGATGGCTAAAGATATTAAGAATAGAAAGCAACAAGGCGTTGAATACAACCTCCCCCTTCCTCCTAAAAAATTATACCTTCCCACATCGCGCGACGAAATGGAAGATCTTGGATGGGAGCAAGCCGACATAATATTATTCTCCGGCGACGCATACGTTGACCATCCCTCTTTCGGGGCTGCAGTCATCGGCAGAGTGCTCCAGAAAGCGGGATATAAGGTTGCCATCGTGCCACAACCCAACTGGCGCGACGATCTGCGTGATTTCAAAAAATTAGGAAAACCGCGGTTGTTCTTTGGCGTATCTGCAGGGGCTATGGATTCAATGGTGAACCATTACACTGCCAACCGACGTATGCGCCATGATGACGCATACACACCAGGCGGACGCCACGGCATGCGTCCGGACTACCCTACTATCGTATATTCCAATATACTGAAAGAACTTTATCCGGATGTCCCCGTTATTGCAGGCGGAATAGAAGCCTCGCTAAGACGTGTCTCCCATTACGATTATTGGCTTGATCGACTCCGACCTTCCATTCTTGCGGACTGTAAGGCAGATATGATCGTATATGGCATGGGTGAACGCCCTGTCATTGAGCTTGCGAAAAGAATCGAGACAGGGGCGAATATAAAGGATGTCACTGATATACCTCAGACAGTTTTCTTTACCGATGATTCTCCCGGAGAAGGAGATATTGTGTTAAGAAGTTATGAGGAATGTCTGAAAAATAAAAAATTCCAATCTCTCAACTTCAAACATATAGAGGAGGAATCAAACAAATATCATGGTAGCATCATCTGGCAGAAAACCGGAGAAAAGATGATACGCATCAATCCTATGTATCCTCCCATGACACAGGAGGAGATGGATGCATCTTTCGATCTTCCTTACACACGAATGCCCCACCCGCGATATCGTGGCAAACATATCCCTGCCTATGATATGATCCGCCATTCCGTCAACATGCATCGCGGATGCTTCGGGGGCTGCGCTTTCTGCACAATCTCCGCCCATCAGGGGAAGTTCATAGCCTCAAGATCAAAAGAGTCAATATTGAAAGAAGTCAAAAAGGTATGCACAATGCCTGACTTCAAAGGATATATTTCTGATCTTGGAGGACCTTCGGCAAACATGTATGCGATGGGTGGACTTGACAAAAATATTTGCGAGAAATGTGTTCGCCCGTCATGTCTGCATCCTAAGCCATGTCCGAATCTCAACAACGACCACACCCCTCTTCTTGAGATATATCATGCGGTTGATTCCATTAAAGAGATAAAAAAATCTTTCATAGGAAGCGGAGTGAGATACGACCTGGCTATGGCACCGGCAAAAACAGAGAAAGCGGCGACAGCCAACCGGCAATATCTCTCGGAACTGATCACCGACCACGTGAGCGGCAGGTTAAAAGTTGCTCCGGAGCATACATCTGATGCTGTTCTTAACGTGATGCGGAAACCCTCTTTCGAATTATTCAGAAAATTCAAAACCATTTTCGACAATACTAATAGAAAGTATGGATTGCGTCAGCAACTTATCCCCTATTTCATCTCTTCGCATCCTGGATGCAGAGAGGAAGATATGGCAGAACTGGCATGCATCACCAAAGAACTGGATTTTCATCTTGAACAAGTGCAGGATTTCACTCCGACGCCCATGACTGTGGCTACAGAGATATATTATTCCGGTTATCATCCGTATACCGGAGAAAAAATCTTCACGGCACGCACAGAAAGGGAGAAGTTGGCTCAACGTCAGTTCTTTTTCTGGTATAAACCGGAATCGCGCAGAGCAATCATCGATTCCCTCCGCCGCCTACACAGACCGGATCTTATTGATGTATTGTATTCCGGTTCAGCCCGGAATGCTGTCGGCCACAAAGGCTTTGAAAAGCGGGATAATCACTCAAAATCCCGTATAATACCAAAGAGAAGAACAAAATAACTATAACAACTAAATAATCTTTTTATGAACAAATTTAAAATTACGATGAGTGCAATCGTAGCATTATCGGCTCTCGGAAGCTGCAGCAAAGATAAGGCTGACGAGACTATCATTGAAAAGCCGGAAGTTACAATTACCGACGGCATGATGACTCCGGAGGTTCTTGAAGCTTTTGGGCGTATCTCTGAGGCGACACCTTCTCCCGACGGCACCAAGATCATTTTTACCCTTACTTATGAAGACATCCAGCTAAACAAGGGTAATTCCGAGATCTATATCATGGATGCAGATGGAAGCAATATGACACGTCTGACAAAGACTGCCGGATCAGAAGGCAATCTGCAATGGATCGAAGGAGGTAAAAAAATTGCATTCCTCCGCCATGACAAAGATACTGATGCCGTGCAGATATTCAGTATTAATGCAGATGGCTCAGGTGAGAAAAGACTCTCCAATGAAGCAAATGGCATTGAATGCTTCAAAATCAGTCCCGACGGCAAACACGTTGTGTTCGCATCCGCAATCGATGACTTTAACAAAAATGATGAAGAGCTTTTCAAAGATCTTCCCAAAACAACCGGTCGCGTAATCGATGACCTGGGATATAAACATTGGGATGAATGGGTAACTAAAATCCCACACCCTTTCGTAGCTGAATTTGATGGAGAAATCAAGAATGCAAAAGACATCATGGAGGGTGAACCTTTCGAATGTCCTATGCGTCCCTTCGGCGGTGCCGAATCATTTGCATGGAGTCCCGACGGTTCAAAACTGGTATATGTTAGCCGCAAATATAAAGGAATGGATTATGTTTTCTCAACTGATTCCAATCTTTATCTTTATGACCTTGCATCGGGCAAAACAGAATTGCTCACCGGCGAGGGATATCCCGGCTATGACACAGATCCCGTATTCTCACCCGACGGAAATTCTCTTGCATGGCTCTCAATGCCGACAGCAAAATATGAGAGCGACAAAAAACGCCTCATGCTAATGGACATGAAAAGCCGTGACACCCGCGATCTAACTGAAAACTGGGATTACTGGCCCGAACAACTCGCATGGGCAAAAGATGGCAAATCGATCTGGTTCACCGGCTACTATCAAGGTGTTTCACCGGTATTCACTATTGACGTGAATACATGCGCTATCGACACAGTTGCCAATGGACAGTTCGATTTCGTAGGAGTTTCTCCGGTTGCCGACAATGCCGCCATCGCAATGCGCCACTCTATGCGTGAGCCTAATGAAATTTTCCTTGTAACCAAGGGTCAGGCTGAGTGCAAACAGCTCACATCCGTAAATAAGGAGCTTCTCGACCAACTCAAATTAGGTGAGGTTAATAAGGTTATTGTACCGACCACTGATGGAGGTCAGATGACATGCTGGGAAATACTTCCTCCTGATTTCGATCCAAACAAGAAATATCCTGCAATTCTTTATTGTCAGGGTGGTCCGCAGCAGGCTGTCAGCCAATTCTGGAGTTATCGTTGGAACTTCATGATAATGGCAGCACACGGATATGTGATCATAGCTCCCAACCGTCACGGCGTGCCGGGATTCGGAACAGCATGGAACCGTCAGATCTCCGGAGATTACGGCGGTCAGAACATGCAGGATTATTTCTCTGCAACGGATTATATCAAGAGCCGTCCATATGTTGACGCAGACCATGTAGGTGCCATAGGAGCAAGCTATGGTGGATTCTCTGTTTATTGGCTTGCCGGTCATAATGATGGTCGCTATGCAGCCCTTATTGCTCATGCCGGTATTTTCAACGTTGAGGCACAATATCTTGAAACTGAAGAGATGTGGTTTGCAGACTTTGATCTTGGCGGTCCTTACTGGGATAAAGACAATGCTGTGGCTCAGCGCACATATGCTAATTCTCCCCATAGATTTGTAAACAACTGGACAGCTCCGATGCTCATCACAGTAGGTGAACTCGACTATCGAATCCTGGCATCACAAGGTATGCAGGCTTTCAATGCCGCTAAAATGCACGGGCTCGAAGCTGAAATGCTTGTCTTCCCCGATGAAAACCACTGGGTGCTCAAACCTCAGAATGCAATCCTTTGGCAACGCACCTTCTTCAGATTCCTCGACAAGTATCTGAAAACACCCGTTGAAAACAAGAAATAATATCAATTCTCAATAAAAAATGCTCCGCTGTGCAAACAACGGAGCATTTTTTATTGTAAGAAAAAGATGAGAAGATGAAGTTGTTTAATCAACTTTAATACCTAAAAGTAGGTATTTTTCTTAAATATGGTGTTTTTAGTATCCGTTTTTACAGATTAAGAATTAATTTTGCAGTCGAAATGAGACTATCAGAATTAAAGCCGGGTGAAACCGGTGTCGTAACCAAAATATTAGGTCACGGTGCTTTTCGCAAGCGCGTGATGGAAATGGGATTCGTAAGAGGTCGCGAAGTCCGTGTAATTCTCAACGCCCCGTTGCAAGACCCGGTGAAGTATGCCCTCATGGATTATGAAGTATCTCTTCGTCGGGCTGAAGCTGAACTTATTGAAGTAGATCTGTTGGAACACTGGGAGTCTTCTCACGTTTCAGCGGACGTGGTCATGGAAGAACATGATACCGATACATCACATCATCTCAGACGTGACAAAATAATAAATGTCGCATTGATAGGCAACCCCAATTGCGGAAAAACTTCTTTATTTAATATGGTTTCCGGTGCCCATGAGCACGTTGGTAACTATGCCGGCGTTACTGTAGGGGCAAAAGCAGGGACACTGAAACACAAGGGATATCGCTTCAATATCGTGGATCTGCCGGGCACTTATTCCTTATCCGCCTATTCTCCGGAGGAATTATATGTGATGCGGTATCTGAGGGAAGAGACACCGGACGTAATCGTCAACGTTGTTGTCGCTTCCAACCTCGAACGCAATCTCTATCTCACAACTGAGCTCATAGACATGAACAGGTCAATGGTAATTGACCTCAATATGTATGATGAACTCCAGAAAAGTGGTGTAAAACTTGACTATTCCAATCTTGGAAAAATGCTTGGTGTTCCGGTAGTACCAACTATTGCCGCAACAGGATATGGTATCGAGAAATTACTTGACACCATAATCGAGGTTTATGAAATGAAAAATCCCGACACGCGTCACATTCACGTAAGGATGAGTCCGGAAATTGAGGCTGCGGTCGGGAGACTTAAAGATGAATTCAAAAAAGACCTGAGTGTCTCCCATCAATTCTCTCCAAGATTTTTAGCTATCAAGTTTTTGGAGAAGGATCCGGAAATAGAGGATATTCTAAAAAACAATCCCCAGTATGAGGAATGGAAGAAAATCAGGGATGAAGAAAATGAACGGATATACAAACAGCTACATGAAGATATAACTTCTGCTATTGCAGCCGAAAAATATGGTTTTATCCAAGGCGCATTGAGGGAGACAATGGAGGGTAGCATTGGCAAGGAAGAAAAATCTACAAAAATCATTGATGCGTTTGTCACAAATAAACTTTTTGGTTTTCCTCTATTCCTTCTCGTAATGTGGCTTATGTTCTGGGCAACATTCAAGATCGGTTCATATCCTATGGAATGGATTGAACAACTTGTGGCGTGGTTCTCAGGCTTGATTTCCCAATCCATGGCAGACGGACCATTGAAGGATTTACTTCTCGACGGCATCATAGGAGGTGTTGGAGGGGTTATAATTTTCCTTCCCAATATCTTGATTCTATATGCCTTTATATCATTTATGGAAGATTCAGGATATATGGCGAGGGTTGCTTTCATTATGGACAAACTTATGCACCGCATGGGTCTGCATGGCAAATCATTTATTCCTCTTGTAATGGGATTCGGATGCAACGTGCCAGCCATTATGTCAACAAGAATAATAGAGAGCAAATCAAGCAGATTGATTACTATACTTATAAATCCCTTTATCAGCTGCTCGGCAAGAATACCGATATACGTACTTCTTGTTGGAGCCTTCTTCCCTAACTATGGAGCGTGGGTGTTCGTCGGGCTTTATACACTTGGAATAATTGTAGCTGTGCTCACTGCAAAAATGATGCGAAAGTTCTGGTTCAAAGCTGATGAAACCCCATTTGTAATGGAGCTCCCACCTTACAGAATGCCTACAATGAAAGCAACCATGAGGAACATGTGGGCAAAAGCAGAACAGTATCTTCGTAAAATGGGAGGATTGATTCTTGTTGCATCTATAATTATCTGGGCTCTCTCCTATTTTCCACATTATGATTTTGAAGATGTTCCTGACAAATATATCACTGAGGTCACTGAAGAAATGCCGGCTTCTTATGTGGAATCAATGACACCTGAGCAACTTGAGAACTCTGTCCTTACCGAATATCAACAAAGCCACTCTATTCTCGGACAGATAGGAAGGTTTGTGGAACCTGTTGTGCGTCCGATGGAACTTGGATGGAAATCCTGCGTATCGCTTATTGCCGGGTCAGCAGCCAAGGAGGTTGTTGTATCCACTCTCGGAGTTCTTTATGTTGGAGATGATGACGCAGATATGCTTTCAGAAAGATTAAAAACACCTTCCAAGTTGACCGGGAAAGCACCATTTACACCTGAATCCGCTTTAGCATTCATGGTGTTTGTTCTCCTCTATTTCCCATGTATTGCAACGTTGACTGCAATTGCACGCGAGGCAGGTTCTTGGAAATACGCACTGTTCTCAGTATTATACAACACTGCTCTCGCATGGGTATTTGCATTCATCACCTATCGCATTGCGATTCTTTTCTAAACTTATAAATAATCAGAAAGCAGCTTCCAAAATAGCAAGGGGTGATTCCATCGTGGAATCACCCCTTGCTATTTTAATCATAATCAATTCAGATGGCTTTATGAGATGTCTTTATATTCAATTGCAAGTTTATCCTCTCCTTGAATATGATCAACCTCTATTGTCCCGCCAAATTTTCCATCAGCATTTAGCTGCAACAACATTTCTGCCAGCTCGTCTTCAAGATATTTTTGGATAGCCCTTTTAAGCGGGCGAGCACCAAAATTCTTGTCATATCCCTTGTCAGCAATAAATGTCTTTGCATTGTCGGACAATGTGAGTTTAAAACCTAATTTTTCAATTCTCTTATAGAAATCCTTCAGCTCAATATCTATGATACTGAATATGGATTCCTTCGACAACTGATCAAACATTATGATATCATCAACACGATTCAAGAACTCGGGGCTGAACGCCTTGTTCAATGCTTTGGATATCACGTTATGAGCCTGCTCTTTGGTAACAACCTCTGTATTGAAACCGACACCTCCGCCAAAATCTTTCAGTTGACGAGATCCGACATTGCTGGTCATGATCAGGATTGTGTTCTTGAAGTCTATCTTACGACCCAATGAATCGGTAAGACGACCTTCGTCCATAACCTGAAGTAACAGATTAAAAACATCCGGATGTGCTTTCTCAATCTCATCAAGAAGCACCACAGAATATGGTCTGCGACGCACTTTCTCTGTCAACTGACCGCCCTCTTCATATCCTACATATCCCGGAGGTGCTCCGACAAGACGCGAAACGGTGAATTTTTCCATAAACTCACTCATGTCCATTCGTATCAATGAATCAGATGAATCAAACAGATATTCGGCAAGTTTTTTTGCAAGGTGTGTCTTTCCTACGCCCGTCGGACCGAGGAACATAAACACCCCTATCGGTTTATCCGGATCCTTAAGTCCTATTCTATTACGCTGAATAGCCTTGACAACTTTTTTGATAGCATCGTCCTGACCGATTACAGCTCCCTTAAGACTATTGCCCATCTCAAGAAGTCGCGCTCCTTCTGCCTGTGCAATACGCTGTGTCGGCACACCGGTCATCATTGCCACAACCTCCGCAACCTTCTCTCCATCTACTTCCTGACGATCGCTGTCGAGAGATTTTTCCCACTCTTTCTTAGCTTCCTCAAGTTCGTTTTTCTTTGTAACGACCTGATCACGTAAAGAAGCCGCCAATTCATAATCCTGGGATTTCGCCGCATTCAGTTTATCCTGCGTCAATGCGTCAACCTCTTTCTCAAGTTTCTCTATCTCTTCAGGAACAACAATGTTCGTAATGTGAACGCGGCTTCCTGCCTCATCCAATGCATCAAGTGCCTTGTCGGGGAAATTGCGGTCGCTTACATATCTTTCAGTAAGGTTGACACAAGCCTCAAGAGCATCGTCCGTATAATTCACATTATGATGCGCCTCATATTTCTCCTTCACCTGACGGAGGATTTCTAAAGTTTCTTCCGGTGTGGTAGGTTCAACGATAACCTTTTGAAATCTGCGTTCAAGAGCACCATCCTTCTCAATGTTCTGACGGTATTCATCAAGAGTTGTAGCTCCGATACATTGGATCTCACCACGAGCCAAAGCCGGTTTAAGAATGTTTGCAGCATCCATAGTGCCGGGTGCACTACCTGCACCGACAATCGTATGAATCTCGTCTATAAACAGAATTATATCCGGATTCTTTGTCAATTCATCGAGTACAGCCTTAATTCTCTCCTCAAATTGTCCACGATATTTTGTACCTGCCACCATCCCGGCAAGATCAAGACCGATAACTCTTTTGTCAAAAAGCACGCGTGAAACCTTTCGCTGAATGATCCTCAGGGCAAGGCCCTCAACAATTGCGGATTTACCCACACCTGGCTCTCCAATCAAGACCGGATTGTTTTTCTTTCTTCTTGAAAGGATCTGAGCAAGACGCTCAATCTCATTCTCCCTGCCTACCACAGGATCCATTCTTCCCTCAGCGGCAGCCTTGGTCATATCATAACCAAATTTGTCGAGAGCGGGAGTGTCACTCTTAACTTTCTCTTTTCCCGAACGCTCTGAAGAACGAGAACTTTCCTTTTTAGAATTTCCCATAGGATCGGAAGGAAACTCTTCTTCCTCTTCTTCATCGGGAGAGAATCCTTTTCCCATTTGGGGAGGCATTTCAAAACCACCTATAGCCTGAATGGAGATATCAAAATTAAGATATTCATCCTTTATCTGTTTAAGAATCTCACTGTCCATTCCTCGGTTATCGTGGATTAAGGCAAGAAGAATATGCTCGCTGCCAATTATCTTCGAATTCATTTTTCTTGCTTCCGACATGGCAAGCTGAAGATGGCGGATAGCCGCAAGACTAATTTTATATTGCTGCTCAAACAATGATGTAGTCTCAACCGAAGCATGGGGTTCCGACAAGTATTCCTCCAACTCCTCTGTTATCTTATCAATAGGAATCTTCAATTGCGACAGAATACGATATGCGTAACCCTCTCTATTCTTTATTGCTCCGAGCATCAGATGTTCGCAGGAGATATAGGGAGACTCAAATCTTTTTGCCTCCTCATAACCGATTTCCAGAATAGGTCTGAATTGCTTTGAAAAATCGTTGTTCATCTATTTTACCTTATTAATTAAGTTTCGCAAACCAATATGAAGACAAAAATATCGCATCTACATATCGATAGTTATTTATGCGAAAGTTGACTTATACTTTATATAACAATTACCGTGCCAAAATTAGAAAACAAATATAAATAAATTTCGATTTACCGAACGGAGTTCGGCAAGGTGAAAGGTTATAGGGAATAGGTTAAAGGTGAATTGGCGCGCCTCAAATTCTTAGTAGGCTCTTTTATCTA
>CAJUDL010000036.1 GCA_910585285.1 uncultured Muribaculaceae bacterium | reverse complement strand
TCATCGGACGGCGGTCGGGACGGTTCTTCTTCATGTCATTGAAGAAGACATGGTTACACCAGAAAGTCTCTCCGAGCCCGTCGGTGTAGGGGCTGGTGAGGTGCTGCTGCCAATCGAGCCACCAGAAATCAACGCCTTGTTTCTCGAACGGACGCAGGAAGTTGTTTGCGAATGCCTTGTAGAAACTCGTGTCCTCAAGTTTCCAGGGAATCACTTTAGTGGTGTCCGGATTCAGTCCCATATCAGTAGCCATGCCCCGGAAGATGTCTTCCGATGAGTCCACACCCAAGGCGGGGTGGAGGTTGAGCGCGAGGTGAAGTCCGCTGCCGTGTATGTCCTTCAGCAGTTTCGTGGGATCGGGAATAAGATTGGTGTTCCAGCTCCATCCCGTCCAGCCGCCACGTCCGTTCGACATCCTGGGGTTGGGGTCTCCGTTCCAGTGCCAGTCCATGTCAAGAATGATGACGTCGGTATTGATGTCATTGTCCCTGAGGTTCCTGATGATGTTGCGGTAATCATCGGCGGAATAGTTCTCGTATTTACTATACCAGTAGCCGAAAGCATAGTCCGGAGGCAACGGCATCTTACCGGCGATGAGCGTGTAATCCTTCAGCGCCTGCTTGTAGTCATGCCCGTAACCCATGAAATAGAGGTCAAGAGCTGCCTTGTCATCGCGGGGAGCAACCCAGTCTACGCCCGTCTCATCGGGCACGAGGGCGAGTGAACGGCTCCCGTCGGGACGCACACATTGGGGAGAATCATCGATCACTGCCCATCCCGAACGTGAAACCAGACCGTTCTCCAACTGTGAGCGGTAGCCATCGCCGAAGCAGCGGTCAAGCGTACGGCAGGTACCCTTGAGGTTGCGTCCGTCACCCTGTCCGGGGAACCATGTCACGGGCGTGCCGTTGAGGTCCATGGTTATGGTGAGGTTGCCCGGAGGGTTGGGCTCGAAATAGGGGTTCGTGCCCTTGCGGTATCTCAGTCTGAGTTTATCGGTCGTTATGTATAGGAAATCGTTGTCCTCCGATTTTGTGAAATGGGGCACAGGCAGGTTACGGTTAACCACCGTAAATGTTGCCCTGTCCTCGAATTTTTCCGAGGGGCTGTATTCTATGCGGATCATTTCCGGTGTGAGTACTGTGAAACGTACCATTCCTTCCGTAACGACTGCCTCCGGATTTGCAACCGGGTTATGCCGGGTTGCAGAAATGGAGAAGACAGTTGACAACGCCACTGCGATGTTAATTATTCGTCTCATAATATTATTTGGTTAATCACTTCATTGTTAATTCATTTTATATGGGCTGCGAAACCGCCACCGGGGGCGAGTTTAACGTTAAGTGGCTTGGAGTTGTCTACTTGCATGGTCTCCTTCCTGTAGTCATTGCCGTTGCGGTGGGCATTCACGCCATCGGTGAAGATCTCCATCGTTCTGTTGCCTCCCAATCTGAGGGGAGCGAGATCTATCTCAAGTTCCCGGGGCGTCCAGTTGGTAATGCCCCCTATGTACCATTCATTACCCTTGCGGCGTGCCGTGACTATATATTCACCCATCTTGCCGTCAAGAACCACTGTTTCATCCCATACGGTTGGCACGGACGATATGAAGTCGGTACACTCCTGCTCACGACGGTAGTTAGATGGAGAGTCACAAAGCATGTTCAAAGGAGAATAGAGGACCATATAGAGGGCAAGCTGGTGTGCGCGCGTTCCGGGACTCATAGGCTGGGCATGGACGGGGCGGAAGTTGTGCCGGCTGGCATTGTTCATGGCGCCTTGCGTATAGTCCACCGGACCTGCTATCTGACGGAGATAGGGCAACGTAACGTCATATTGAATAATGTCGAATGTGTCAAGATCCGACCATTTCACGTTCTCGAGTCCGTTGACGCCCTCCATGTTGAGCACGTTGGGCCACGTCCGGTTGATGCCGGCGGGTTTGTGCGCCCCGTGAATGTCAAGCACGAGATGATATCTGGCTGCGACCTCGGCTGCGCGGTGGTTGAAGGCGGTCATCAGCTGGTCGTCGCGGTCCTCGAAATCAACCTTGAAGCCCTTGACTCCCATTGCCGAATAATGTCTGCACACTTTTTCAAGGTCACGCTCGAATGCGCGGTAGCCAGCCCAGAGGATAATGCCGACACCTTTACCTTTGGCATATGAAATGATCTCCTCAAGATCTATGTCCGGATTTATGACGAACAGGTCCTCTCCCTTTCCTGCAGCCCATCCGTCGTCGAGTATGACATATTCTATGCCGTTGTCGGCAGCGAAGTCGATATAATGCCTGTAAGTAGCGGTGTTGATTCCTGCCTCGAAGTCCACTCCGGTTATGTTCCAGGCGTTCCACCAGTCCCAGGCGACCTTGCCCGGCTTGATCCATGAGGTGTCGGAGATGCGCGAAGGCTCGGCGAGCAGGTAGCTCAGGTTTGAAGAGGCGATCTCAGTGTCTTTCCCGATGGCGAGGATGCGCCATGGAAATGTGCGCGGTGCGTCGACCTTCGCTATGTAGGGTGCGGTCTCCTTGACCACGGACTGGATGTTGTTGTAGCCGCCGTCCTCGGTCCTTGCCGGATACGGTGCATGCCTTCCCTTCAGCGACATGGTCCCGTCAGGATTGTAGAGGTAAAGCCCCGGATAGTCGCGCAGGTCGGTCTCGGTGATTGCGAGGGTCAGTCCGTCGCCCGCGTCCACGGCAAGGGGCAGGAACGCCAGACGGCGTGGATTCAGGCGGGAAAGCGGTGTCACGGTATACTGGTTCTCGAAGGAGTTGAAGAACTGGGTCTGCATCTCCTCGTCAGAACCGCTGCGCACGTACGGGACGGTCGCCGTGAGGTCGGAGGGGAAATTGAACTCGACCTGCTCCGCAGTGATCTCGAAAGGCTTCCTGCGGTTGCTGACAAAACGGTACGCCACTCCTTCGTCGTATGCCCGGAACTCGATGCCCCAGTCTCCTTTCATCCTCAGGGTTATTCCGTTGTAGCGGTCTGTCATTGACGAAGACTGGCAGAACGGGGTGGCTATGGTGTTGCTGACTGAAGTTTTCTCGACTTTCGACACTTTAGCGCCGGCGCCCCAGACGGTGCCGTCGGTGAGTGTCATGGATATGGGTGATTTCGACAGTACCTCACGCCCGTCATGGCTGACTGTCCACGAAAGTTTGCCATCGTTGATGATCTCGGCTGCGATGGTTCCGGACGGGGAGGTGATCTTGTAGCTGGAGGCACCGCAGTTCATGGTCAGGAACACGGCTGCCGCGATAAGGCTGGTTCTTAATGGTCTCATCAGTTATGTTGTTTTTTTGGGGATTTCAGGATCAGTGTCTCGCCGGTGTCTTCAAGGGGGTAGATACGCGCCCGTTCCGCTCCGGAGGGATCGTTGGGCTGGTGCAGGATGAGGCAGAGCTCGCCGGAGAGCGTGCGGAAGATCATCCCGTGGCCGCCGTTGTCGGGGAAGAGTGGCTGGTCATGCTGGATCCACGGACCCTTGACCGAACCGGTCGCGGACTCGGCGATGCCGATGGCGTAGCCGTTCTTGCCGAAGCTCGACCAGATCATCAGGAGCTTTCCGGTCTTGGTGCGGTAGAGGTAGCAGCCGTCGGTGACATAGCCCCTGGGCGATTCGGGTGACGGCTGTATTCCGGTGGACCAGTCGGGTGCCGAGCCATAGAATAGCACCACCGGCTCCCCTGCCGTTCCGGAAAGGTCGGGGGCAAGCTCGACCAGCTCCATCGTGCCGTCGCCAAGCTCCACCCATTCGTGGCAGTAGACCATGTAGGGCTTGCCGTCCTCCACCCAGAGGGTGCCGTCAAGTGCCATCATGCCCGGGGTGTGGGGAAACCTGTCAAAAGGCACGAAGGGTCCCTCCGGTGAGTCGGACGCGAAGATCTGGGTGCCGCGGTGCGTGAAGTCGCCCCATCCGGGCTGACTCTTTTTCCATTTTATGTCGCTGTTGATCGTGGCGAAAAGATAGTAGCGCCCGTCGTGGGCGTGCACCTCCGGAGCCCATACCGTCCCGGTCAGGGCATTGCCGTCAGGTATCCGCATCACGGTCTTCGGTCCCTCCCAGTTCTCGAGGTCGCGGCTTGTGAACACTTCCACACCGCCACGCACCTTCCCGTCACGGTCAATGGTGTCGGACGTGCGGTACATGTAGTACACCCCAGCCACGCTGTCGGTCAGTATGTACGGATCACGGATGTTGATCTCCGACAACTTGTGATTTGCCGAATAGAGATTTAAGGTTACAAACACCGCCGAAAGGGTTGTTAAAAACTTCTTCATGGCTATAGGTAAAATGGTAAATAAGGCTTTGAAGTCTTTAAATTATTGACGTTTAAAGACTCCAAAGCCTTAATATTCAAAACGATTATTTTGCAATCTTTATTGCCTTCCCTGGTGTCTTCACAACGTAAACACCATTTGAGAGACCTGCTGTAAGTGCTTCTCCTGCTGACTGTGCCACCTTGCGGCCTGCGATGTCATAAACCTCTATACCTGCGTTGGCACCTTCAACCACGAGTTCGTCACCTACAAACCATGCTTTGAGCGTGCTGTCGGCAATCTCAGACACTCCGGAACCCTCAATCTCCTCGAATTTGATGGTGTCGTCGTCAAGGTTCAGTGTCATTCTGTACGTCTTTTCGGGTGTGCATAGTTCAGGAGCGAAACCCCAGAAATGGTCGTTGACTGCATCTGATTCTGTATTTTCGGTATTACCCCACACTCGTTTCACCGGATATGTCTCTCCCGGTGTCACAAGTTTCACGTTGGGGGCTTTGCCTGCCTCTTCGTTGTAGTCACATTCTTCGGGGATGTAGAACCAGGTCTCCCAATAGTTGCCCGGATAAGATATAAACTTGAAATGTTTGCGGCCGGGATTCGGGGCCAATGAGCCTTCCCAAACGAAAGTGTTTTCCGTACCCTCTGCCGGATACATGTTATAGGTATAGGGCACGGAGGCTGTATCCCACTGATTGGAGACAGCTCCCATCGGCACCACCATCGGAGGCATGTCAGCGACTAAGTCCGCGGTAATATAGACAGAATCGCCGTTATCACCGAAATATACCTTAATGTCATATGTACCCATTTCATCATATGTTACCCAGAAATTGTTCCCATCACCGGCACCCGTGATAATCGTAGCCGTCGAGGCGTCTTTCAAATGCCAGCCGCCAAGCTCCGGTCCATACTGTACGCCGGTTTGCCAGTCGCGGGCATCGATGAATCGAAGGTTCTGCATATAGCAGGGACCATGGTAGCTGAACACGCCATCGCCTTCGTTTGTCATTTCCCAGGCAATATCAATATGCCACAGACTCGGCGAAGCCTCGCCTACCATATAAAGATGTTCGGGGATTGCAGCGGAAAGAGAGGCTGCACTCAGCAACATGGCACCACCCAAAGCCATGGCTTTAATTATATTCTGTATCATAACTTTTAAGGTTAAGTTTGATGAAAATTTTATTTCGCTATCTTGATGGAACTTCCGGCGGCTTTTACAACATAGATTCCATTGGAAAGTCCTGATGCTCTAAGAGTCCCATTGTTTGACTGAGCAACTTTACGACCGGATATGTCATAAACCTCAATAGCTGCTGCAGCACCTTCCACAATAAGATCGTTTCCAACAAAACGCGCTTTAAGTGTGGCATCAGCAATCTCTGAAACGTTTACTGAAGTATTTGTCCTCTCAAATTTTATAGTATTATTATTAAGGTTCAGAGTCGCCTTATATATCTTGTCAGGTGTGCAAGCTTCTGCCGGCAGGCTCCAGTATGATTCAAGATTTCCATTGCCCGCCCAGCCTATTTTCACAGGATATTCCTTGTCAAATTCCACTGTCTTGATGCTGCTTCCGTTGTTACCGGAACCATCCGTTTCAGCCGGCAAATAATAATCTATATTACTGTTCCACTCTCCGGTGCGTGATATAAATTTAAAATGCCTTATATCTTGCGTGTCGGTTATTGCACCTTGCCATTCGTACACGCCGGGAGTTACCGCCTTTATGTCTTTGTTATCGGTTTTTTCGGAATACCATTGACCGGTAGCAGAACCCAACGGGATTACCTGCGAGGGACCGGAGAGATACTCACCTGTAATAGCCGCATTACTGCCATTGCCTGCAAAGGTTACAGTCAGTTTCCATATACCCGCCTTTCCTAAAACCCAGTGATAATCGAAGCACTTGCTCCAATCGGGTGCAATTACTGCAATTTTCGATTCCTCAAGATCGCTATTGCCCTTTTCGGGTGCATAACGGGTTGCTTTCCAGCTTTTATCGGTTAACAATATAAAGTCACCCCTGTACATGTCGCCTTCATACGTGAATACGCCGTCACTTGTCTTGGTAAATGCAACAGGATTAGTCTCGGCGTCCCAGTTTGCCGAGGTTGCCGGACCACACATATAGAGGTTCTCAGGGATTGGTGTATTCAGATTCTCTGCCGTAATCTCTATGTCTGTACCGGTGAAGGTCACTGTCAATTTCCATTTGCTGGTTACATTTATAACCCAGTGATAATCTCTGCGGAAGTCTCCAGCGAGTACAGCTCCAGCAGAAGTAGCCGCTTTTTCTATTTTGGTATTGGCATTCATTGGCGCATAACGGGTGCCATCCCAGCCTGCGACATCCATGATTATCAACTCACCTTCATTCATGTCTCCCACATACGTGAAAACACCATCTCCGGCAGAAGTAAATTCAACCCCATTCTCAGCCGACCAGCCTGCCGAGGTTGCCGGACCACACATATAGAGGTGCTCCGGGGTTTGGGTCAGCTGTTTCTTGGCTGCAACCATTACATTGTCTCCTTCCTCATTAAAGACTACGGTCAGTTTCCATGTACCGGTGCTTTTTACAACCCAATGATTTTCAAAGTGTGAGCCTCCAGTGATTTCAGATAGAGCAGTATTCGTTTCCTCCAGATTGGTTGGGTTTGCTTCGGGGACAATACGGGTTCCGCCCCAACCTTTTTCCGTCATTAAAATCAGGTGATCTGCAAACAGGGTACCCTCATAGGTGAATACACCGTCAGCTGTCTTGGTAAATTCTACAGCATTACCGGCATCCCAGTTTACCGAGGTTGCCGGACCACACATGTAGAGATTTTCTGGGATTGCAGCAGAAACGGCAGATGCTTCGAGCATTGCCATTGCAACAACAAAACCTTTGAGTAAAAGTTTCTTCATGACATTTAATAATTAATTGGTTATTTATTTTGTTAGTTTCACCACTTTGCATCCATGTCGGGCAACAGTTGCCGTGAATTCAGTCTCTGCTGAGCCTTCATCAGCATGTTTCCAAAGGTCTCTTACATTGTATGCTCCGGAAAGACCGATATCAGAAAGATTCACGCTCATTTTGCGGGGCGCGTCCTCACGGTTGAACATCGCCATCACAACATCACCGTTGCTCATCGTTCCATACCAAATGCAGCTCCCTTCGCTGTTGATTGCATCAGACAAAGGTTTGCCGACAAATCCGTCGGTATTCAGGGCAAGAAGCTCTTCATTGGTATAGAATTTGTCGAAATTACCTATTGTTTCAGGTGTGTCGGCTATGGTAACAGGGCCACCGGCTATCAGCTGTAACGATACCTGCGAACGGCGTTCATCATCTGTCGAACATTTGTTAAGACGAAGGAAATCACCGTCGAGGATAACTTTGCCTTTACCTCCGATATGGCTCCAGTGAGTGAAGCCGTCCATCTGGTTGTCGGCATAGGGCCATCGGTCATAGATCGTTCCGCGGTTAAAAGATGAGAAATGATGCCATCCACCTATATTGGCATCCTGAACAATTCGGGTCATGTTGCAGTATTTTTTCTCCAGCTCCGCATCATTGTAGAGCTCGGGCATCACGATGGAGGTGAATATGCCGTATTTCGTAGCTGATTCGCAGATGTAGGCAAGTCCTCGCTCATAACGCTCTCTTCCGTAACCGCAAGTCACGGGCGTATCGCGACCGGGATCGCCATCCTCATACCAGCACATGAAGTCCATGCGCACATAATCCACCCCTAAGTCATGGTAGTGTTTGAAGAAGCCGTCGATATATTCGCGTGCCCCGGGATGATCTGTGACAACCCATGTGAAATCAGCTCTGTCTGTAACCGATGGGTAAAGTACCTTATCTTGTGCATTGCGTGTCAGCGAGCGCAAGGTATAATTGGTGCCGGGAACTTTACTGTCCAGATTTCCCTTTATCCATAGCGGATTGTCATAAACGCCTACCTTCAGTCCTTTCTCTTTGGCTCGGCGTACAAGTTCCTTAAGAGGCATCGAGCCATAGTGCGACATGTATCCGCTGCCGTCGCGTGAGAGCTGAGGCAGGAAGCCGTCGGTGCAGATCATATCGTAGCCATAGGGTTTGAACTTAGTCGCCATCATGTCAATTACGGCATCCCATTGGTCGGAAGTAAGGTCCATCTCATGATAAGGCACTCCGGCAATCTCCATCTCACGGGCATATTCATAGATTGTCCAGTAAAGTGGAGCCTTGTATTTATGAATATCGCCGGGCACCGGCAATGCGGGAAGCTCAGGGGTTGGCTCAGGAGTGGGACCTACGGGTCCATCCTCCTTATTATCTTTACAGGAACCGGTGAAGGCTATGACCCCGCAAAAGCCAATCATTGTTATTCTCTTTAATAAATTCCTAAATTTCATGTTGTTATATTTTATATCAATATTTTGAAAACATCGCAGGAAGTGCCCTCGTCCCGACATTATGCCGAGACAAGGGAACATTTCTGTTAACCTAAAACTACCTGCTTTTCAGTTCTTGAATATCATAATCCGAGATAAGTGGTGCTGAAAGTCCAGTTGCGCAAATCGAACACAAGCCGATAATTGCCGGAATCCTTTACAGCCCATTTAAGGTCTTCACCTTCGGGATAAAGCTGGAAGGGGTCATTGTCGATATTGACTTTACTTATGGGGGAACCGGCTGTCAGAGGACGTATACATGGAGCTCCCCAGTTTCCCGGAGTCAGATATGCCTTCATTTCACCTCTTGTCAGGTTTCCCTCGTAGATGAATACCAGAGGATCTTCATCGCTGGGGGTTAGAAGATACGGGCTATCTATGTTCCATCCTACAGGTGTGGCGTCACCAACAATATATAGGGTGGAGGTCTTGATAGGTATGTTTCCCTCTATTACTATGAGATCCCTCTCTTCATCGCAGCTTGTGGTGAACAGCCCCATGACAGCTATTGCCGCTGTTGCTACTAATGATGTTAATTTAAATATCTTCATGTCTTTGCTTTCGTTATTGGTTACTTAGAAGCTTAATTATAGCCGGGATTCTGCTTGAGCGCGGGATTGGTTGTGATCTGAACGCGCGGCACAGGATATATCTTGGCATGATCATCGACATCCGGATTTTTGTCCCACCATTTGCCGGTGCAGAATTTTCCGAAACGGATCAGGTCAATGCGACGACGTCCTTCAGCAAGGAATTCGCGTCCCCATTCGTCGAGCATCTCATCCATGTCAAGAGCAACGTTTCCGTCGGGAGCATAAAGCACATGGCTAAGCATTGCCTTGGGGTAGTAACGACGGCGCACGCTATTGAGCAGCTTGCCGGCTGCAGGGGCATCACCTTTGCGCAGCTTACATTCAGCAAGCGCATATATAATCTCCGGCAGACGGATCTCTGCAAAATCACCTTCTCCGGCACCCGGGTCGTTGTCGCTATACATAGGATACTTCACCGTGTACCATCCGGAATTGTAGTCACCGGTGGTCATGTTGCTGGTTGCTGAAGTGAGCCATTTGTCTTCCTTCATGCTGTGGAACTGCCCCACGGCATCACGGATACAAAGGACATAAGGTGTCTCGGGAGCCGTCAGCTTACGTGTGACGTTGCCTACCTTGTATTCCAGATTACCGAAAAGGAACATCCCCTCGCGTTTGCCTCCTCCAAGGTTCTTATATTTCGTCAGACGAACATCACCCGGATACTTCCTGAATTTATGCACTGTCATGCCGAGCTCAAAATCGTAAAGCTTACCGGTAGGATCATAACTTGGAGAACATACGAACTCACCGTTGTGTCCGCCGTGCTTCACCTTGTAGTCGTTGAAGAAAAGTTCCGAATTTGAGGGGACACCCCAGTTGTAAAGCTGGTGATAGTGCCAGCTTGTGTAATTACAAGAACCGGAGAAAAAGAAGACCAGCTCATCGCATTTGTCGTTCTCGGAGTCAAACGGTGCATCCCAGCGGTCGTCAACCTTATAGGCACCATATACACCGTCAACAATATCCTGCGCAACCTTCTCGCAATCTTCGAGGCGATCAACGCCTATCCATTCTTTTGCATTGAGATACAATCTGACGAGCAACGCAGCCGCTCCGCCCTGAGTCCAGAGATTGGCATATTGGGAACCGGAGCCAAGAGTCTCCTTTTTATAGAGCAAAGGAATGGATTCCTTAAGTTCGGTCTCGACAAAGTTGAATATGAATTCAGGCGCAACCTGCGACATGCTGTTTTGCGACGGGTCATCGTAGCTTACAGAGAACGGCACATTGCGGAAAGCGTCAAGAAGACGTATGTAATACCAACAGCGCAACACTCTGTTTTGCGTTCTCAGAGAATTGAACTCCTTTTCAGAGAATCCGAATTTCGCAGGATCAAGTTGATTAAAGCGGTCGATAGCGAAATTGCATTGTCCGATGCCGGCAAAGCAGGAATCCCATTCGTCATGCACATGACGTGAGATATCCGGAGTCCATGTGTGATAATGGAATTGCCTCCATACGCCACCATCGTCCCAGCTTCCGTCGCGACGGGGAATTATCAGCTGATCGCCCGGAAGTTCCTGGATTCTGAAGCGTGGCACTATTGTCCAGTAGCCATGTTCAAAAGAACGGAACGCCATTGCAATTACGTCTTCTCTCGTGTTGAAATAGTTGTTGGAGCTTACTTGGTTATAGACGGTCTCGTCAAGATTTGTACATCCCGACAGAGTCAACGTCGCAATAGCCAAGCCCGCTAAATATTTATATGGTTTCATTGTAAATTGAATCTTGGTTTTACTTGGAATTAGAAATCAAGCTGAACGCCTAATATGAACTGACGGGTTGTCGGATAATATCCACGACTGCTGTGAGCACCAGGTGTAAGTCCATTGACCTGGAAATTGGATGGATCCATGCCACTGTATTTCGTGATGGTGAATACGTTGCGAACCGTTCCGTAAATGCGGAGCTGATCCATGAATCTTGCCTTAGGCGTGGGAAGGGTGTATCCCAGAGTAATCTGGTCGAGCTTGAAGTAATCGCCTCTCTCCAGGAAATAGTCGGATACTATGGGGTTCTGAAGCGATGATATCTTCTCATTCTTCTGATATGCCTTGCACAGTGTGTTTCCGGTGAAATTGCGTGTGCCGTAATAGAAATCGTGAATGTTGAAGACATCGAAGCCGAACGCACCGCGGAAGAAAAGTGAAAGATCAAAATTCTTATAGCGGAAATTATGGCTTGTGGAGAGGGTAAACTTAGGTAAGCCGTTGCCTACATACTGGCGGTCTGCCTCAGAACCCTGAGCTCCGAGGATGATATCTCCGTCCTTATCGTATATGAGCCATTCTCCATCCGTATTGATGCCGGCATATTTGAACATATGGAAGCTACCGATCGAACGTCCTTTCTCTATTCTCTGGAGAGGGATGTTAGGATAAGGTATCTCTGTGTATGCCACGTCGTAATAGTCGTTGCCAACGAATTCGGAGTTGCTGAAATCCACAAATTTATTGGATTGTGTTGTTCCGATGAAATTCATTGTGTATGTGAAATCACGAGTCTGCACGGCGTTGAAAGTGATGTCAAACTCAAAACCAGTGTTCTTCATTGTTCCCACATTCACATAAGTATGCGTGAAAAGATAGGGAGGCATTGGCACGCGGTAATTACCGAGCAGATCCTGCTGACGACGGTTGAAGTAGTTGAACGAACCGTAGAGTCTGTTGTTGAATAGCGAGAAGTCAAGACCAATGTTCCAGTTCTTTCCTTTCTCCCAGTGAAGATCCGGATTAACGTTCTTACCGGGTCCCCATACGCGCACCCACTGGCCATTGTAATAACTGTAGCCGAAGGGTCCCATTGTGTCGAGTGAAAGGTAACTGCCAAACTCCTGATTACCGGTAACACCGAAGTCTGCACGTATCTTCAGTTCGTTCAACCACGAAGAGGTGCCTTTCATGAATTCTTCCTCAGATATGCGCCATCCGGCAGACACAGCCGGGAAATTACCCCATTTATGATTCTTTCCGAATTTTGATGAACCTTCGTGACGAAGTGAAGCAGTGAAAAGATAACGTCCGGCATAGTCATAGTTCACACGTCCGAAGAATGCAATCAATTTGCTGTCGTCTTTGGAACTTTCCATTCCGACCTCTCCCTCTTCTTTGGCACCATCACCCGAACCGAGATTGTCTGCTCCGAGACCGTCGTTGGAGAAATCATAGTTTGATGCAGAGAATCCGGAATTCTGCCAATACTGGTATGAATAACCTACCATGGCACGGATATTGTGATCCTTTATGCTTATGTTGTAATTGGCAAGCCATTCAAGACTGAGACTACGCGAATTGTTGGCGGAACGGTGAGCCCAACCTTTCTTTTTAGTCTTGATGTGCTTGTTCATCGTAGAGGGTTCGAACATGCTGTAGTCATTGTTATACTGATGATCCGCGAATGTGATCTGAGTCGAGAGATTCTGGCTGTATTTTGCATTCGGCAGGAAGAGGGGAAGGAGGTTCAGCTTGACGGTTGCATCCCAGTCGAGGACTTTCTCCTGACTCTTGCTCTTCTGAAGAGCCATAGTCTCCAAGGGGTTCTCAAACCCGTTGGTGTCGGAAAAATCATAATAACGTCCGGGTTCGTTTGGATTCCACACAGGGGTGGTGGGGTTCGCCTCAATCGCGCGACGGAACACATCATTATCGGCAAGAGTCCGGTAAACAATACGGGGAGCCACATTCAGAGTTGTGTTCAGCAAACCGCCTTTAGTGGTATGATTGATGGTTGCGCGTGCACCATATTCCTCACGGTTGCCGCGTCGCTCAACGCCGTCGCCGTTGCGATAGTCTGCCGACACGCGGTAATTGGTGTTCGCTCCGCCACCACTGATTGTCAAAGTGTGAGTCTGTTTGAAACCGGTTTGGGAAACCAGATCGAAAAGATCTTCACTTGCGCCAAGGTCTGTAGCGGCATCTCCCGAAGGGATACGCCATGCGCGATATTCTTCGGCATTCATCATGTCAAGATCGCGGTTTGCCTTGTCCCATGAGAAGGTGCCTGAGTAAGTAGTGTGCACTTTCCCATCTTGGGCTCCTTTCTTGGTGGTGATGATGATCACACCGTTCGAGCCTCGCGTACCATAGATGGCGGAGGCGGCTCCGTCTTTTAAGACATCGAATGATGCGATGTCGTTCGGATTGATGTTGGTGAGGCTCGCACCGGGCACTCCGTCAAGCACGATGAGCGGACCGAGACCTGCCTCACGCGATGAGACACCGCGTATCTGAAGGCTTGCCGTGGAGTTTGGGTCGGCAGCCGCCGTGTTGACAACTGAAAGTCCCGGCACTTTGCCCTGGATAAGCATTGATACGTCTGTTGATGCTATTGATTGGAAGTCTTTGGCGCTGACATGTGACACAGCCGAAGTTAATTCCTTTTTATCCATGGTGCCATAACCGATGACAACAACTTCATCAAGCACAGTATCATCCACATCAAGCGTGACGTTGATAACCGTGCGGTTGTCAATCTTGATTGTTTTTGTCTTATACCCGACATAGGAAAAACGAATCTTGTCATTGCTTTTCGCCTCAATCGTGTATTTTCCATCTATATCTGTTGAAGCTCCCTTATTGGTTCCTACAACAAACACGCTCGCTCCGATCAACGGCTCTCCCGATGAATCAGTCACGGCACCTGAGATTTTCTGCACTTGGGCGAACGCCTGCGGAGCCAGCAGCAACAATGCCGCGAGAAGCAACATCCGTCCAAATGTTAAATTAAAAGGTTTCATAAAGATTTAGGTTAATTATTGTTTTTAATTTTTGCCGTAAAATTATAACGTTAGCATATAATTATCAATAGCAAGTAGTCGGTAGGTAGTCTTAAGTAGTTTAAGTAGTGTTATCGGGGGGGTAATTCATTGATATTCAATATAATACAAAATATGTTAAATCAAAATCAGGTAGTGTTAATAGGCGTTTGAAGCAGTTTTTGGTATTTAAAAAACTTATATTATCTTTGCATATCAATACAACAAGTATCAAAAAAATGAAAACGTTCTCAATATATATATTATTTATTCTGGTTATTGCACAACCTCTTTACGCCGGGCAAAAAAATGACCTTGCGAGGCTTGATTCTGTGCTTGAAATCAGAGATACGTTCCTCAAAAATAAAAAACACAGAATAGACAGCATAAAATCCAGAATCCCTGCCAATGCCCCGGCAATGGAAAAGCTTAAAGGTTATGACAAGCTCTATGAGGAATATCTAACTCTCAGTTTCGACTCGGCTATGAGATATGTGGAGCTTGCTGAAAGGCTGGTTTCAAACTCGGGAAACTATGACCTTAACGCAAAGGTAAGAATACACAAGGCAATGTCATATGCCACCTCCGGACATTTCAGCCAGGCGATTGATGAACTCAAGAAAGTTCAGTCCTCCTGCATGTCCGACTCTCTCAGAGAGAAGTACTATCAAGCTTGCCAATGGACCTACGGAGTTTGGGCTGAATATTCACAGGACAAGACATTTGCTCCTATTTATTACCGAAACAGCAAGATATATCTGGATTCTCTCATCAGCGTAACTCCTCGCAATACATCATTATATAATTACCGGATAGCAGAAAAAGCCTTGATGTTCGACCACGATTTTGAAAAGGCTAAAAAATATTATCTGAAAGCTGTTAAGAACGAACCGGAAAATTCACGCATATACACACAGTCAGCATACGCTTTAGCGCAGGTCTACATCAATCTGCAGGATAAAGCCAGTTACCGCAAGTGGCTCATAAACGCAGCTGTCGCAGACCAGATGATTCCATTGAAAGAGAATCTGGCATTGCAGGAGGTAGCTCTGCTGATCAAAAATGATGATGGGGATCTGGAACGCGCAAACGCCTATCTAAACTATTCGCTGAATGATGCGCTCGAATATAACAACCGACTGAGAATCCTTGAAATCGGCAAAAAACTCCCTGCCATAGCGACGGCATATCAGGAAACCGTATTGGCGAAGAACAAACAGCTGCACATATACCTGGCGATAATTGTAATAATAGTAATAATCCTGATCATTGCAATTGCAATAATCATCGAACAGAAAAGGAAAATCGGAACCAGAAACGAAACTCTGTCAACATTCAATGATCAACTTAAAATATTCAACAAACAGTTGCAGGAGACTAACCGTTCTCGCGAACAATATGTAAACCTATTCCTGAACCTCTGTGCAGGATATATCGATAAATACAACCGGCTACAGATGACTGTATCGTCGAAATTGAAGGCGGGTCAATACTCTGAACTGTTGAAGCTGCTGCAGGCTAATTCCCGCCCCTCCGAAGCGGAACTGAGGGAAGTGTTCTTCAACTTTGACACAGCATTCCTGCGGTTATATCCCGATTTCATAAAGAATGTGAATACATTGCTGCAGCCGGACAAGGCAATATGTCCTAAAAGCAGCGAACTATTGAACGCCAATCTGCGCATACTCGCCTTGATAAGAATGGGTATTACCGACAGCACAAAAATAGCGACTCTTCTATTCTATTCCCAGCAGACGATATTCAATCGAAGAACAGAAATGCGCAACCGCGCAATTAACCGCGACACCTTCGAAAAAGAAATCATGGATATCTGCCCGATCTGCCCGGAATAAATCCTGAAGTTGTCCTAATCGCGTAAGGTTGATACCGGAACCACCAGAACTCCATCACTCCGGCGGTAAGCATAGTCGCCGACAGCAGTAAGAACCATCATGAATGAAGGCTCTTCATTTTAATTCTACAGTTGCGAATAGCAATGTGCTAATCTAAGATAATCAGATATTTGTGTGTATCCGTTTCCAAGGTTGGCGCGTTTTTGTTTCCAAAGTTGGCGGTTTATTTTAGATTCAGGACTATTTTCTTTAAGACCGATAATTCCACAGTGGAAAAATCTGATTTGTCATAAACATTCATCAAATATACTCGTCCTTCCGTTTCTGCTGTTACAATGGTGTAAGTGATAATTCTTGCACCTCCTGATTTTCCTCTTCCTTTTGAGGTAATCGCCATGCGGATCTTGCGTATACCTGGGCATAATTCAACCCCCTGGAAGGGATTTTCTTTTAGAGAAAGGACAAACTCTTTCAAATCATTTTTGAACGATCTGTGTCGCTTATTGAGAGCCTTTGCCTGACTCTCAAACTCTTCGGTGATGGAAATTTCAAAGCTCATCGATGAATGACATAGCGGATTTGGTAGGTATTTCTCCCGCCTCCATCTGTTTTATTTGTTCCCAACTTCGTTTAATACTTTCGGTCATTCCTTCTACGTGGCGTTGTTGCGTAGGAGACAGTGTTAAATCTTCATTCCCTACGCTTACTAAGGCATATAAGGAATTTTTGCGACGAATGAGAATTTTTTCTCCTTCCGCAGCGCGGTCAAAATATGTAGCGAGATTATTCCGGTAATCCCTGACAGATAATACTTCCATATAATGTTTTAAATGTTCTTTAATTGTGCAAATATAGTTATTTCTCAATATAATAACAAATGTGTGTACAAAAAAATGTACACACATTTGTAAAATTTATTAAAAATTGAATCTGTGGTTAGCGCTGGAGGCGGGGGAAATCGAGGGAGGGGTGGAGGAGGTTTTTGACGGGGCTGGTGGTTTCTTTCATTTTGCAGCTGACGGTGCCACGAATGTCGCGGCTGGAAGCTCCTACCATAAATGTGTATTCTCCCGCGGGAGTGTGCCATGCGGAAACCGATTCATCGAAAACTGCCAGGTCCTCAGGATTAATGCTGATGGAGAGAGATTGGGATTCTCCGGGCTTAAGTTCTTCTGTTTTGGCGAATCCAACTAACTCTTTGACGGGAACGTTGCCGTTTCCGGGTTTGGACACATATACCTGCGCTGCCTCCTTGCCGGAATTGCATCCCGTATTCGTTATGATGACATTAAGGGTGTATTGAGTCCCATCATATGATATTCGGGATTCCGAGTATTCGAATGTGGTATAGGTGAGTCCATAACCGAAGGGGTAGGACACATCCTTGTTAAAGGAGTCGAAATATCGGTAGCCCACATATATGTCTTCTTCATAGATGGTATGGTCAATATTGCGTCTCTCACGTGTGAGTCCCTTTTTATTTGCCCCGAAGATTATGCCGGTGTCTGCATCATGCGGGAAATTGCGGTCAGATGCCTGATCCTTATAGTCTATTGGAAATGTAACCGGGAGTTTTCCCGACGGGTATGATTTTCCTGTGAGAACATCGGCTATGCTGTTGCCTCCTTCTTGTCCGCATTGCCATGTGCAAAGAATGGCATCGGGGAGATCTTTCCAAGAATATGTCTCAATTCCACCGCTGATATTGAGAAGCACCGTTACTTTCTTTCCTTTCGAATGAAACGCTTTGCAAACTTCTTCAATAAGTGTTTGCATGGTTTTGTCAAGATAGAAGCTTCGGGTGGAACGGTCAGCAAACTCTCCCGCTGCAATCCCAATGGAAATAATGGCGGCATCGTTGCATTCCGCTGCCTTTTTAATGGCAGAGCGACTGACCTGAAGTTCAGTAGGACGCATCTTGGCTGCCATATGGAAAGTTTTGTCTTCTTTCTCGAGTCGTTTATATTCTGAAGATATATGCGACACATACTTTTCCATCAGTTTCTGATCAGCGATGTATCCGGCATTCGCAATTCCTTCCGGAAGAGATATGCTGTATGCCCGGTTCACATCTCCCGAGCCACTTCCTCCGGTAATCATGTCATAGGCACAATTCCCGAACAATGCAATCTTTCGTATGTCATCCTTGTAGGGGAGGGCTTGGTTGTCGTTCTTGAGCAGCACCATCCCTTCAGGTGCCATTTTTCTAAGCAATGCCGCATGCGCCTTAAGGTCCGGTTTGTCAGAGTGACCTAATTTGAGGAATCGAGGTGTTCGCATTATGAGCTCAAGCACTTCTTCTATGTTGCGGTCAAGCACCTCCTCATCCAGTTCTCCCGATTCGAGACCTTCCATGATGCGCTCATACTCCTGTGGATACCCCGGCTGGAGGAGATTATTCCGCGCTTTCATCTGCGCCACAGCATCTTTGCCTCCGAACCAGTCGGAGACCACAACACCACGGTAATCCCATTCTCCTCTCAAGAGGGAATCAAGAAGTTCCGGACTTTCCGACGTGTAATGTCCGTTAAGATAATTATATGAAGACATTACGCACCATGGGTCGGATTTCTTGATAACCTTCTCGAATCCTTTAAGATATATTTCACGTAAAGCCCGCTGGGAAACAATCGATTCGTTGTCTTTGCGGTTTGTTTCCTGATTGTTCGCGGCAAGATGTTTCACACAGGCTCCCACTCCACATTCCTGCAAGCCGTTTACATATGCTGTAGCTATCTCACCGCTGATTACAGGATCCTCGGAATAATATTCGTAGTTTCTGCCACACAGTGTATGCCGCTGTATATTAAGTGCCGGAGCAAGCATAATGTCAACCCCGTATTCTCTCGCCTCTTCTCCTATTGCCTTCCCTATTTTATGGGCAACCTCTGTATCCCATGATGCTCCTAAAAGCATGGGCATGGGGAAATGTGTGCCGAAATAGGTTGAGGTGTCGTTATCTCTGTGAGGATCGATTCTGACGCCTGCGGGACCATCTGCGAAAACTATTGCCGGTATTCCGAGTCTGGGTATCGGGAACGTTGTCCCTGCCGCTCCGGGCACAATCATCTTTGTTGACCCAATGACAGCTTTTTCACCATCGTTGATCCCCTCCATGCCTGTTCCTATCACGAATCTTGCTTTTTCGCTACGGGTCATAGCTTTCACAACATCCTTAACAGGATCTTTCCCAAACTGTGGCAATGTTTTCTCATTAGCCTGCGTGATGATTGCAACAGCGATAGCCGCAGCTCCTATAATTCCCTTTACCATGTTCATGTTGCTTTGACTTTGATTCTTTTGGTTACGCTCCCTTTATCATTGTTCTCGACAATTTCGTAAGATAGGGGAGTGGATTTCTTTATCAGAGAAAGGATCTGGTCGAGCGATGCATTCTCGAAGGTTGCATATAATATTACATTCTCAAGTCTTGTGTCTACCTCGAATGTAACGTCAAAAATCTGACCAATACGTTTATATACATTCTTCAGCATTTCGTTATTGAAGGCGAGGTTGCCGTCTCTCCAAGAGATTATTTTTTCAATATTGCCGAGATAAAGCGTGCCTTTTTTCTTTTTTGTGTTATATACGATTGTTTGTCCCGGCTGCATTATTGATTCACTCAGGTTGTCGTTGACCCTTACCGAACCTTCACTGAGGGTGATGGTTGTCAGCGTATCGGTGGCATAAGAGCAGACATTGAATTCTGTGCCTAAAGCCACTACATCAAGTCCCGAAGCAGTTCTAACCCTGAAAGGATGCTCGGCATCTTTCGCTACTTTAAAGAAAGCTTCCCCTTCAATGTCAATCAGTCTTGCACTATCGGGTCTATGACAGTATTTAATGCAGCTGCCGCCATTTATCCAGATCTCTGTGCTGTCAGGAAGCAGGGTATGCACCAGGCTTCCGGGCATTGCCTTGATTTCCTGATGCATTGCTATGATTCTGTTATTGTTGGAATTCCTTCCGGAGTAATAAAGATAAATAGAGAGAAGCATAAGAGGAAGCGACAACACTGCCGCCACCTTGACAATCATGTGCGCTGCTTTGTTCCAGAAGTTTTGTTCCGGTTCAGTGCGCATACATATCTTCTCCAGGATCTGTTCCAATGAATCCCGGGTGTCTATTTCATCGGCAACTTCGGGAGAAACTGCAGCATCCCAGATATTCTTTATTTCAAGAAATTCTTCTGCAGCCTCTTCAGAGGTTGCAATGGTTTGCTTCAGATCCTCCAGATCTTTATCATCGGCATTTCCCGATAGACTTTTCACAATAAGATTGTCATCAATAACTTTCATCGTATTTTCATATGGTAGGTAAATGGTCAAACATGCTCTAAATGATCATTTACTTAGGAAAATGTTTTTTTAAGATCTCTCGCAGCTGTCTTACCACATTGGTGACACGAACTTCAATGGTTCGTCGTGACACATTCATCTGTTGGGCTATATCGTCATATTTAATACCCTCCCATCTGCTCATTTTGAATGCCGCCACAGATTTTGCGTCAAGTGAATCCAATGCATCGTTAATAAGCTTCTCTAATTCATCGTAAAGAATATAGTTGTCGAGGGCTGCGCTTTTTATTCCGGCGGAGTCTAAAAGTGCGGCAGCATAGGTTTCCTTTATTTTACGATGCTTGATCGCATCGAGACAGTCATGACGCACGCAACTTAGAAGGAAACTTTTAAGAGATTTTACGTCAATGCTTTCCCTGTGCTCCCAGATTTTTACAAACAGATTCATGACGATGTCCTCGCATTCCGTCCGATCTGTAACGAATGAATTGCAATATAGCACCAGACTACGGTAATATTTTGAAAAGATTGCAGTGAAGGCGCGGGAATCGCCTTCATGCAATCTTTTCAAAAGAAACTCATCGCTGGATGAATTCAATTCATTCATCAGTTTTATTACTTGCTAATGTTAGAAATGACTGTTGCTCAATCGTATGTTTCTACTTTCCAGTCTTCGATTTCTCGGAGTGAGATTTCGAATCCCGGTTGAGTCACATGCAGATCGAATTTATAAATCTTTCCGCTTTCAAAACTCATATTTCCAAGTTTTTTGCGAAACACCATGTCCGAGACGTTACATCTTACAGTAAAGTTTGATGAAGCGGGGAGTAAAAGGCATTCCGCCTTTGTCATTGCAGCGTCAGCCGACATGGGTATTGCCGAGGATGTTTCGGAGGAGGAAAGTTTACCGTCTGCCAGTGAGAAGAGACCTTTTGTAGGAACTTCTTCAATTCTGGGATCGAGAGCTTTCAGATCTTCGGCTGGAATGTCTTCATCAGCGGTGATATTAAACTGCACCATGCTCAGCACATGTTTCATCTGCACTTTAACAGGCGTCAGTCCAGGATACTTGTTCTTGGCACTGTTTGAATAAAGAAAATCGCTATTGAGAGCGTTTTCTTTAGTGCTGACATCAAGGTTCAGGGATTTTGATGCCGCAGAGTTTGCTTCATAAGGATAGAAACAAATGAAATCTACCTTTGTGGCGTTTGCCGGATAGAGAGGCATTGTTTCCGAATCCACAGGTTGCAATGTTCCCTCGGCATCCGTCTTCAGTCTGGTGCAGGTTGCAGATGAGAGTCCCTCAGCATCACCGCTTGCGAACATAAACATTCCCAATTCTTCGCCTCCTTTCCAGCTTTCAGTAATATCGCTGTCGAAAGGCTGTATCGATGCCTTCATCTGCACCGGGAGCTGGGGATGGCGCTCCTCCCCACCCTCATAGATGTCTTCGCAAGACATCATCATGGAGCTGAGCGCCATACCTGCCAATATATAAATGGTTTTTTTCATAAAGAACGAACATTGATATTATTGCACTTTCACACAGCGTACATTTAGGGCGTTTCCGGCACTGTAATTTGTAATCTGTCCCCAACTTGCCGAAGACTCAAAAGCAAAGTTCTTAAGACCGTCCATAGTGCCCGAGAAAAGCATGGTATTGCCGCAATTGCCGAAGGTGCCGTTGAATTTCATACGTCCGCCTTTAGGATATATTGTTGTCGGATCAATCAATACCGTATTGCCGTCAAGATATAGATTCCATGGCGAGAGGTTGTTTTTATATGCCGGTACCATCCATCCTTCAGGAGACGGATCAAAGACTCCCTTCTCTCCTGTAGCTTCAACTGTCCAGAAATTAGGACCATATTCAAACGAAGCAGCACTATTGTTCGTTATCCAGCTATATGGTTCTCCGGTAGATGTTATAAATAACCCTGGGTTGGTGAGCAGACGTCGCATTGATTGTCCCTGAATGTCGTTCCAGATGTCGCCAGTGGTGATTTTTATTGGATTGTTGTCAATGTCGTAGATAGTTACGTCAGTAATTGCTGTGCCGTCTGTAGGGAACTTATTGGTAAAACCGGGGTAGGGGGAGTTGTTACCGCCTTGATAGTACATTCCCACGGAGCCGGGATTTGTAACATCAGAGGTAATGGCACCGAGGTTACGGTCCATGAATACATAGTCGGTTATACCGTCACCATTGTTATCTACCTCAGCCGTGTTTTTGTTTGGATCAAAATCGGTTACCCAGATATGCCATGACCAGACCTTATCACCTCCCATTGTCGCGGAAACGAGTGCGTTGCCCTCTTTCCCTGCGGTGGTCTTCACTGTGATTGTGCTCTGGTCCGGATTCTCGGCATTCAGGTTGAGGGTAAGACCACCATCCGCCGGTATCAGGTTCTGTACATCCTGCCAAATGAGAGCAACTCCCAATTCGCCGTCATTGCGAAGATTACCGCCATTGATAAAGGGAATTTTACGCCAGACATCATATGCCTTGAGCACGGGGAATGTTACTGATTCACCGGGTTTTACAATGTAGCAGTTGGGGAGGTCGGCAAGTCTCTGGATAGTAGAGACGATATTATACTGATAAGCCGAACCTTTTGCAAAAACAGTGTTTTGTGGAGAATATGGCTGAGAGGAATCTTCCGCGCGGATTTCGATCTTGGAACCTTCTGCATCTTGCGATGGAATATATGCACGGAAATGTTTGAGGTCACACTTCTCCATGGTTACATCGCCTGTCTGATCTGAATTGAGGGTCATTACATCATCACTGCCGAATTTGCCGAGATTGAAAGAAGCAGCGGTCTTGACTCCGGTGAGAACGGCTGAACTTGCAGCGCCGCCGCTTACGCGGGTGTCTACGAGCGACAGTTGATGACTGAACGTCAATGTTACTGTTTCAATTGAATTGGTGATGCTTTTAGTGCTTGCCATCATGAGATCACACATCGATTTCGATGCATCGTATGTGATATTTGTGGGATCAGCATTTTCAACATAAGGATAATAAGCATAGAAATCGAGTTCTTCTCCATCTGCCGGATAGGTAACTTCCCTGTCTATGATCCACACTCCTCCGGTATACGTGAGTTGACGGTTGTCGGCATAGTTACCCGATGCTGCAAGTGTGCCGTCAGTGCCGGATTTTCTTGAAACGACAAAAAGTCCCACTTTGTCACCTTCGCTAAAAGTGGTTTTGAAATTGTCATCGGTAACGGTGCGGGTGTTGCTTGTTGTCAGTTCGAACTTGAACCCCGCCTGGTCTCCGGGGCGATCGGCGGAAAAGAAATCTGTTTCCTGAGTGCAACCCGTAAGAACCAATAAAGAGGATAAATAATAAAATACCTTTTTCATCAGTCGATTTTAAGGAGGTTAGTTAATAAAGTTTTTACCAATAAGGCGACCGGAGAAGGGAAAGACACATGTAAACTTATCAAAAAATCAATTAAAATAAAAAATGAATGGCTGATATGTGTGAAAAATATTTTAAGTCGCCTTATAAGCAGAACAAAAAACGTTTTCCTTAACAGAACAAACCAATGCGAAAAATTCAATTTCCCAAGCGGAATCGCAACATCAAGAAACGTATGCTCTGTTTTATCGGAGTGATATTGTGGGTGATACCGCTTTTGTGTGTTCCATTTTCTGTGTCGGCTCAGAAAAATGTGCGAGTCACGCTTAATGAAACCGACATTTCTATTCCTAAAGCTCTGGAGCTCATTGAGAAACAGAGCGGGTATCATTTTGTATATAATAAGAATATAGCCGACTTCAATGCTAAGGTCAGTCCGAAAGTGACGAATGCCACTATCACGGTAGCTCTCGACAATTTGTTTGCCGGCAAAGGTATCACCTATGAGATCGATGATAAATATATCGTTCTTAAGGCAGGTGCAAAACCTCAGAAAGTTGTTGCCTCAAAAGTAAGCGGATTTATAAAAGATAATAATGGAGAGCCGCTTATTGGCGCGACTGTTGCCGTCAAAGGGAAGAAGGCGAGAGCCGTAGCGGGGATGGATGGTGATTACACCATCGATGCTTCCAAGGGTGATGTGCTTGTCTTTACTTATGTAGGATTCTCACCCAAAGAGGTGAAGGTGCGCTCTACCGACCGGATTGACGTAACTCTTGAAGAATCGGAAACGCTTCTGAGTGAGCTCGTCGTTGTCGGTTATGGCACAATGAAAAAGAAAGATCTGACAGGTGCCGTCAGTTCTATAACAGGTGATGCAGTCACCGACCGTAAGGTGTCAATGCTTTCAAGTGCATTGCAGGGTGCATTGTCGGGTGTGTCCGTGACACGTTCCGGCAGCGATCCGAGTGCCGGGGCTGATATCAAGATACGTGGTATCACCACAATAGGCGACAGTAACCCTCTTATCATCGTGGATGGCGTGCCGGCAGACAATATCAATGATATCAATCCTCAGGATGTGAAGGATATATCGGTGTTGAAAGATGCCGCCTCTGCAGCTATTTACGGATCAAGGGCAGCCTCGGGTGTGATTCTTGTCACCACCAAACGTGCTTCGGAAGGGAAAGTGTCGCTCCAGTATTCCTATGAATATGGTTATGAGACTCCCACAACCCAGCCGGATTATGTTGATGTGACCCGGTTCATGGCAATGACCAATGAATTGCGCTGGAACGATGCCGGCAACGGATCTGATCATTTCCCTACGTATATTCCTGCTGTAATTAACAATTATGCGCAGCTAAATGCGTCTAATCCTGATAGCTATCCGGATACAGACTGGCGCAACATGCTGCTTAAGAAACATTCCAACAGACAGTCGCATAATTTCCGCATTTCCGGAGGTACAAACAAAATCCGCACCACAGCCTCGATCGGTTACGATACATCCGATGGTTTGTATAAGTTCAAGGAATACAACCGCTTTACGGTGCGTATGAATAATGATATAACCATCAACAAATATATTCAGGCTGCGATAGATGTCAACGTGAAGCGCAGCACATCCGAAAGCCCAAACTACGATCCCATGAACGCCTGCTACATTATGCCTCCGGTCTATGCCGCTGTATGGGAAGACGGGCGTGTGGCAGATGGTAAATCAGGCGACAACCCTTACGCAGCCCTCAATTATGGAGGCACCTCCGAGAATCATTACAACCAGATCGGAGGTAAGGCGGCAGTTTATATTACTCCTATCAAAGGATTGAAACTTTCAGCCATTGTCTCGCCTATCTGGAACGATTGGAGCGGCAAATCATTTGTAAAGCGTATTGAATATGCCGGTCCGGATACTCCCGACAATGTCATCGGCGCTATCAACGGTTTTGCCTCAACGAAACTTACCGAGTCAAGGGGTAAAAGTTTCAGTCTTACAAAACAGTTCCTTGCCAATTATGACAACACATTCGGCAAGCACTCTGTAAGCGCATTGCTCGGTTATGAAGATAATTCCTACGATACAGATGGAATATGGGCTGCACGCGATAATTTTGCACTTACGGAATTCCCATATCTTGACCGTGGTAACGAGGACTATCAGACTAACGGGGGAAACGCCTCACATACGGCATACCGTTCGGTTTTCGGACGTCTTATGTATAATTTCGACGGACGCTATCTTGTGCAGGCGAATATCCGCTGCGACCGTTCCTCCCGGTTTGACAAGAAATACAGAGCGGGCTGGTTCCCTTCCGTGTCAGGCGGTTGGGTGGTGACCAATGAACCTTGGTTCCGCAATTTCGAACTTGAGCCTTGGCTGAGCTTCTTAAAAGTGAGGGCTTCCTATGGTCTTTTGGGTAACGACAGGGTCGGAAACTACCCATATCTTCCTTTGCTCAACTATACGAACGCATTATTCTGGGAAGGTAACAAAGGCGTGTCGCATATCACCGCCGCTCAATGGCAATACGCTATCCGTGATATCTCATGGGAGACAACAAAGACTTTCGGCATAGGTCTTGACCTTGCATTCTTCAACAATCGTCTCAATATCAGCGGAGATTATTACTACAAGATTACGAAAGACATGATTCTGGACATTGATATACCGGATTATGTCGGATACGATAATCCGCAGCAGAACACGGGCAAGATGCGTACCACAGGTTTTGAAGTTGAGGTGAAATGGCGCGACAGAATAGCTGATTTCAATTATTCAGTATCAGCCAACCTCAGCGACTTCAAATCGAAGATGGGATATCTTGGAGGAAATCAATTCCTCGGCGATCAGATAAAGACGATGGGAAGTTACTTCAACGAATGGTATGGCTACCGAAGTGATGGTCTTTTCCAGACACAGGAGGAGATTGACAACTATCCCGTGATGAACAGTAGTGTGCGACCCGGAGATATCAAATATCTAAAAGCAGATCCCAATGACAAGACACCGGTGTCTCCCGATAAGGATCGTGTATTTCTCGGAAATTCACAGCCTCGCTATCAGTATGGCTTGACATTGAACGGCTCCTGGCGAGGAATAGACCTTAGTGTTACGTTCCAGGGTGTGGGAAGCCAGCTGAAGAGAAAGACAGCCACGATGGTGCAGCCACTGCGCGATAACTTCGGCAATATTCCCAGGCTTATCGATGGCAGATATTGGAGCAACTACAACACTCCGGAGGAAAACCTGCGTGCCGAGTATCCGCGCCTTACATCAACACAGGCAAACTACAACTACGCAATGTCGGATTTCTGGCTGTTCAAGAGCCACTATTGCCGTCTGAAGAATATCTCTTTAGGTTATACTCTTCCTCAGAATATCACGAAACATTTCTTCGTGCAGGCATTGCGTTTCTATGTGGCGGCAAACGATCTCTTCTGTATCTCCAACTATCCGAGAGGTTGGGATTATGAGGGCTACGGCTCCACAAGCTATCCTATAACAAAATCGTTTATCTGCGGTGTTAACATTACATTCTAAATCATCATGAAGACAATATATTCTATTTTGTTCCTTGTTTTTGCCTTGTCCTTGAGTTCATGTGCAGATCTTGATCTGTATCCTCTTGACACCGGTTCGAGTGATTCCTGGTATAAGACCGAAGAAGAGGTGAAGGCTTCCATCAGCGGTCTTTATAGGGCGGATTTCTTTCCGATAGACGGAGAACATTGGACCGACAACCATCAGAGCCGCGACCGTCTCAACGATTTCACCGCTGCTACTCTTAACGGAGAAACATGGGATGTTAAAACCCGTTGGCAGAATGCCTATAAATCAATTGCGCGATGCAACATATTGCTGAATAAGTTGGCAACTCCCGCAGAGATAGGTATCAGCGAAGAGAAGGCAGAGCTATACAGGGCTCAGGTATTGTTTGTGCGTGCCACCCAGTATGGGATTCTTACCTCATGTTTTGGTGATGTGGTGTGGGTTGACAGTGAGATATCAATAGACGACGCTTTCACAATGGGGCGCACCGACAGGGAGGAAATCATGGAGAAGGTGTATGCGGATTATGACCGCGCCGCAGCTGCGCTTCCCCTCAGCTATGGCACACAACAGGAGCTCGCCACGAAGTCTGCAGCCTTGGCTCTCAAAGCGCGTTATGCTCTATATAACGAAGACTGGGATATTGCCGCAAAAGCTGCGAAAGATTGCATGGATCTGGGATGCAATGAGCTCTATCCTGATTTCGGAGAGCTTTTTCTTGCCACAACGCATCATGCTAAAGAGAATCTTCTTTCTTGGCCATATTCTCTTGAACTCGGCATACACTCTGAAAGCGAAGGTAATATTCAGGGATATTCCCCTCGTAACCGGGGAGGATATGCTTCGGAATATCCGTCATGGGATCTCTTTGCGTCATACCTTTGCACAGATGGGCTTCCTATAGATGAATCTCCGCTCTTCAACCCTCAGAAGCCATTTGAAAATCGAGATCCACGCTGTGCATACACAATTGTTGAATTCGGCACCGAGCATTGCGGAGTCATATACGATCCCAATCCCAAAGTCACCGAAGTTTATAATTCCATATCCGGGAAATATGTCACCAATCTTGACTGCAAGTCGGGAAGCCAATATGCTTCCTATAACGGGCTGTTACGTAAGAAAGGTGTAGATGAATCTTATATAAACGGAGGTAGCTGGAAGGTCGCATACGATCGCGTGTTCGTCAGGTATGCAGAAGTTCTGCTGACATATGCCGAGGCGATGATTGAACAAGGTAAGATTGACAAAAGTGTCCTTGATGCCATCAATATGGTGAGGGCACGCGCCTATAAGGTGGATTATAACAATGGAGCGGCTTATCCAAAAGTTGTGACGACAGATCGCGATAAATTGCGTAGCATCGTGAGGGTGGAACGTCGTATGGAATTCGCGTATGAAGGTTTGCGCCGAATGGATATAATTCGTTGGAGGATTGCCGACAAGGTGCTCAATACGCCTGATTATGGTTTGCTCGACAAGGATGCGTTGGTATCGAAACTTGTTGACAAGAACCTATGGTTCTGGCCTGAGACTCCACAGATTGACGAGAACGGCACTCCAGACTTCTCTCCGATCTATAATCAGGGATTATGTAGAATCGTGACGCGACGTCAGTTTGATGCTTCCAAAAATTATTTATGGCCGATACCATCGCAGGAGGTGATAACGAATCCTTATCTGGGACAAAACGATAACTATTAAACAGCTTCAAAGAAACTATTTATATATGAGAAATTTTATTAAAACAGCTTTGTTGACGGGTGCGTTCGCTATGTGGCTTCCAGCCGCAACCGCCTGTTCGGAGAAATATCTGACATATAACCATACTCCGGGAGAGAAAACGGAACAACCTGAAGATCCCGGCAAAGAGGAGATACCTGAAAACATGGCAAAAGGTTCTTACAAACTCCTTGCTGACAAGCCGGGACAGGTGATTGAAGGGCTCGGATTCGAGATTCAGAGCGAGATAGATGCAGCAGCAGATGTCAACAATGAAAACCGGCCGCTCGGTGTTCCCTATGATCTTGTGCCTTCTGAGCGTAAGCGTCTCGCTGAAGAAATGCTTAAAGGTTTCCGTTACATGCGTGTCGGAATGGGAATCTGGTTCCGTGGTGTAACATCGGATCATAAGAATATTATCGAACGTAAGGATGGACAGGCGGAAGCCATGGTGCAGCTTATGAAAGATGCCGGAGTGGAAGGTATATCAATGGAATACTGGAGTCCTGCACCATACTGGAAATCAAATGGAAACTTTACCGACGGAACGTTAAAGAGCTTTGACGATGATTTTCTTGATGAATTTACCGATGCCCTCGTGCAGGATATCAAATATATGAAAGATAAAGGCTTCAAGGTTTCCAGCTGGGGGTTACAGAATGAGTCTCAGTATCCGGAGGTGGGTTATTCCCATTGCCATTATACCGAAGACCAGTTTGTGAAGGTATTTGGGAAAGCTGCTCCAAAAGTCAGGGCGCTTGATCCTGAAATCGAGATAATCTACGATACCAACAGTGGTCAGAATGGCTCATATGGTCCGAAATTATGGCAAGAGAATCCTCAGCTCCTGCAATATGTTGATGCATGGGTGTATCACCGCATCGGTGATGATTCCGATTTAGTAATGGATCGTAGAGACAGTTATAGAGCCAACAGTCAGGATAAACCGATCTATCAGAATGAATATGAATATTTTACAGATCAGGTTAAAGCAAATACGTTTGAATGGCTGATGGTCAACACCGCGCAATCAATTATGAATTGGATGACCTTTATAGAGTCTCCGAAATGGTACTGGTTACATGCCTTGAAACCGATTGACGATACCTGGAACCGCGATGGATTCGGACTCGGTGTGTGGCGTCCGTCATATGCTAACGAAAGTCACGGCTATCCTGATCTCGCACACGGACATTGGGAATTCAACTGGCAGAATTATAACGCTATTGCCGGTTTCTTGAAATATATGCCCTGGGATTCCAGAAGATATAATGTTGAGGAAGATGAGGAACGTCATGACAACCGAATCATGGCGTGGAAGACTCCTGCCGGCAAACTTGTGATGGCGATGACAAACCGTTCCGACGAATGGTTCGAGTTTGATGTGACTCTTGACGGCGCAAAGAATATGAAAGGCTACCGGTTTGATAAAAATGGCAGGGATGTAGAGGTGGCATCCAATAACGGAGCTTCTTCTTTGAGTGCTAAGTTGAAACCATGGAGCATAGAATTTTGGGTGGAACAATGATAGGTAAAGGTAAAAAAAGTATTGTCAAGGTAGTGTCTATGCTTGTTGCATCCGGTGTGTTTGCCGGGTGCAGCGGCACAGACACCGTAAGTGAGAAGAATAATAAGTATCCAGAGTATGGGGGTGTCTACCCCCATCTGGCGTATTATAACAATGAAGGAGAATGCGGCACGGGGGCTGTTGTGCCCTGGCAGGGAAAGTTGTGGGTTGTTACGTATGGTCCGCATCTCCCCTGGGGGTCGAGCGATAAACTCTACGAGATCAATGATACGCTCGGAATATCCGTGCGACCGGAAAGTATCGGTGGAACACCTGCCGACAGAATGATACACCGCGAAAGCGGACAGCTCATAATCGGTCCTTATTTTATCGACAGCCTTTGCAATGTAAGGGCGTTGTCGTATTCTGATGCGCAGGGACGATACACGGGTGTGGCGCGTCATCTGACTGATCCCGCCAACAAGGTGTATATCGCCACAATGGAGGAGGGGTTCTATGAAGTCGACGTGAATACGTTGAATCATAAGGAACTATACCCCGATGCCAATTCGGAAACACATGATGACACAGGTGTCAATCCTCAGAATGATCTTCTTCCCGGAGCGCATGGCAAAGGTCTTTACAGCGGTCAGGGTGTTCTTGTTTTCTCAAATAATGGTGAGGCAGTTCCCGAAGCATTGGAAAAATTCAATATACCTTCGGGTTGTTTGTCGGAATGGGATGGGAAAGACTGGAAGGTGGTGAGGCGGAATCAATTTACGGAAGTAACAGGTCCCGGTGGAATATATGGCAATTCATCACCTGCCACAGATCCGATATATGCATTGGGATGGGATTACAAGTCAATTCTTCTTGGAGTAAGGGAAAATGGAGATTGGAAATTCTTCCGGCTTCCCAAGGCAAGTCATTCTTATGACGGTGCTCATGGCTGGAACACGGAGTGGCCTCGCATACGGGAAGTCGGGACAGCCGAAAATCCGTTCCTGCTTATGACTATGCACGGCATGTTCTGGAAGTTTCCGCAAAAATTCGGTAAGAATAATAATGCAGGCATAATGCCTTTATCGGCATACCTTAAAGTGATAGGGGATTTTACCCGCTGGAACGACAGACTGGTTTTCGGATGTGACGATTCAGCTAAAAAAGAATTCCTGAATAAACGTAAGATAAAGGGTGGAATAGCAGGACCGGGACAAAGTAATTCAAATTTATGGTTTCTTGAACCGGAACAAGTTTCGAAACTCGGACCAACAAACGCTACCGGCGCAGTTTGGCTGAATGAGGAGATAAAAGCGGGTGAGTTAAGCGATCCCTTCCTGTTCGGTCCTTGGTCAAAGAGATGCGCATGGGTAAAGAATGATGGTAATGAAAATGCTGTTTTTTCTTTTGAAACTGAAGATGGCATCGGTAAAAAGAGAACCTTGAAAAAAGAAATGGTACCTGCATCGGAATCCCGTTTTGTAGAATTCTCCTCTGCCGACAAAGGGGAGTGGATAAGGGTCACGGTAGACAAACCAACAAAAGGGAGTGTGGTTTTCTCTTTTGCATCTGATGAAAATAGGTCAACGGAGATGTCTCCCGTGTTTGAAGGCTTGGCTAAAATAGGAGAGAAGAAAGCGTCAGAAGGTTTGCTTTATTGTCTTGGCAACAACAGCCGTAAATTGGGGGTTGCTGCAAAAACGGATGATGGACATTCTTACTATGAACTCAGTGGAGAGATGGCTCTTCAGAAGAAAGATAGTGCCGGGTATGATTCTTACATCAGAAAGAATCTTGCCATCTCATCGAACGGGATGGAAATAACATCAGGGTCTGTGTTAATAACTGATGATAAAGGGAGACGCTGGCATTTACCATTGGGTTCGGGAGCTTTTACAGAGCCTACAAAAAAGAATCAGCTCAGAGTGTGCAGGGAAGTTGCCACTGAAAGAGACTTGTTGAACCTGCACGGCACTTTCTATGAACTGCCGGCAGAAAATGCCGATGGATTCGCAAAGGTGCGTCCTGTTTCGTCGCATAATCTCAATATCAATGATTATGCATCGTTCCGAGGAATGTTGCTGATGACAGGGCGTGCTGACGGGAATTCGAATAATGAAAGGATTGTGACCTCAGACGATGGTAAACTCTCTATTTGGGCAGGCGCCATAGATGACCTGTGGAAATTGGGGAAACCGACCGGAAGTGGAGGTCCATGGGTTGACCGTCATGTTTCCGAAGGTGAATATTCCGATCCATATCTTATCGGTTTCTATGATAACCGGGTATTGAATCTTTCCCATAAATCCGACAGGAAAGTAACGTTTACCGTAGAGGCAGACCCGACGGGCGAAGGAGACTGGATGCATTATGCTGATTTCGAAGTAGAGCCGGATGATTCATTCATTTATAAATTCCCCGATGCTTTTCAAGCCCGCTGGATAAGATTCAAGACAGACAGCCCATGTGTGGCGACAACATGGCTGGAATACCGCTGAAATTAAACTTAAATGAATTAAGTAAGTGTTGGAAATTAGCTTATATTAAATTTTAGGAGATTTTGAGATGATTTCCTTATTTCGAAGAAGGAGCATAGCGGGCTATGTGACTGATGATAAGACAGGAAAGCATCCAAAAGATTCAAAATTTAAATAAGCATCTCACTTACTTATTATAAACTAATTTTCAATACTTACTTATTAACTCAAAAATAATATATCATGAAAAAAATCTTTATTTCTCTTTTATTATGCTCTTCATTGTTTTATGTCAATGCCGCAGCTGAAAATGTCGCGCCCGGAAGTGATATAGAAGACTGGGGCGTGGTTGTTGATGGCAAACTGTCGGTAAAAGTAAGCGTTGACAATCCCGTTGCCGTAACCTTGACACCGGCAGGTGAGCAGACACCTGTTTCGTTGCAGGAAGGAGTCAATACGGTGAAGGTTCCTGACACTGATAGAAACTTTACGGTGAAAGCAAAGGAGGGATACGCCATCGAATCAGTAAAAGTAGGCGACAAATCAATCTCGGTTGTAAATGGTGTTGCCAATGTTCCTTGTGAGGCAGGGAAAGAGGTGGTTATAGTTACTAAGAAAGATACCTCTTCCGCTGTGACGTTGGTTGCGAATGATGATAACTTGACAGTCCGCTATTTCGATCTTCGCGGAATGGAGGTTTCTAATCCTCAGAAAGGACAGATCTATGTAATGCTGAAGAATGGGAAAGCTGTAAAGATACGTAAATAGCCAATGTCAATCCGTCCATTACTATATTTGATTCTTTCCTCTGCTTTATGTCTCAATGCAGAGACTGTATGTGTCAGCACGCCTGCCACGGCACTTATACTTGATGCGGAGAAAGGGAAAGAACTGGAATTTTTGTACTATGGTGTTCCGGTTACGAAAGAAGATTTGCAGTCTGTTTGTTCAGCCGGAGTGTCACACGCAAAAGCCTATCAGGCATATGGAATATATCCTGACGAGGAAACGCCATTATGGATAACACATTCTGATGGAAACAAGACGAGTCGTCTTGTGGTCACGGATGTGCTGACGGAACAGAATGCCAATTCAACACTTACTACAGTAAGAACCAGAGATGATGTCTATCCGGTGGAGGTGGATATAAAATATCTAACCTATGCTGATTGTGACATTATAGAGACATGGACGGAGATAAGGAATGGCGAAAGAAAGAACATAATGCTGACACGATTTGATTCCGCATATCTTCCCATACACATGGGAGATGTGTGGGTCAGCCATATGGCAGGATGCTGGGCAAATGAAGCTCGTCTGGTAGAAGAACCATTGCAGCCCGGAGTGCTGAAGATTAGGAATAAGGATGGCGTGCGGAATGCTCAGACCGCACGTGCGGAGCTGATGCTTTCGCTAAACGGCAGACCCCGGGAGGAACATGGCGCCACAATCGGTGCGGCGTTATGCTATAGCGGCAATTATCATATCGAGGTTGATACCTATACCGGTCGTTATCATCATCTCAGATTAGGTATCAGTCCGGATAATTCAAGCTACACACTCGCTCCCGGAGAAACGTTTGTAACTCCTCGGGTAGCACTGTCGTTCAGTATTGATGGGAAAGGTGGTGTAAGCCGCAATTTTCACAAATGGGGGAGAAAGCACATGCTGCGTCATGGCGATACCCCCCGTAAGATCCTTCTCAACAGTTGGGAGGGGGTGTATTTCGATATCGATGAGCCCAAGATGGTTGCCATGATGAAGGACATAGCAGCACTCGGCGGCGAATTGTTTGTAATGGACGATGGCTGGTTTGGCGACAAGTATCCGCGCAATGATGACACAAGCGGACTCGGAGACTGGGTTACAGACAAACGTAAGCTGCCCGGAGGATTAAAAGCTCTTGCAGACAGCGCCCGCGCCGCAGGGGTGGGATTCGGCATATGGCTTGAGCCTGAGATGGCTGACATATCCAGTGAGATCTATGAAAAGCATCCCGACTGGATCATAAAGGCTCCCGAGCGCAATATCGTGGCGGGAAGAGGAGGGGCTCAGGTTGTTCTTGATTTTTCTAATCCTCATGTGCGAGATCATGTGGTGTCGGTAATTGATCGTGTTCTTAAAGAGGCACCCTCGATTGAATACATCAAGTGGGATTGCAACAGTGGCATATATATGCATGGCTCTCAATCTCTTGCAAAAGACAGACAAAACCATCTCTATATCGACTGGCATAAAGGATTTGAAGAAGTTCTCTCAAGGATACGTGATAAATATCCCGAACTTACGATTCAGGCTTGCGGAGGTGGAGGTGCCCGTGTCAACTGGGGTGTCTTGAAATTCTTTGACGAGTTTTGGACCAGCGACAATACCGATGCTCTCCAACGCATCTATATACAATGGGGCACGTCTCATTTCTATCCCTCTATTGCAATGGCATCACACATCAGTGCTTCTCCGAATCACCAGACCCACAGGCGTGTGCCTATAAAATTCCGGGCGGATGTGGCGATGAGCGGGCGTCTTGGCATTGAACTTCAGCCAAAAGATATGACGGAGGAAGAAGCGGAAGTGTGTCGCAGGGCTGTGTCGGATTATAAAAGAGTCAGAAACACTATTCAGCAGGGAGATCTCTATCGCCTGCATTCTCCATACGATAAAGGGGGTGTGGCTTCCTTGATGTATGTCTCCGAGAAAAAAGATGAGGCAGTGCTTTTCTGGTATAGAACGGAATCGTATGTCGGGCAGATTCTGCCGGTGACTAAATTTGCAGGGCTTGACAGCAATGGGACGTATAGGATAACTGAGCTGAACCGTATCGATGACAATCCGGTGCCTTTTGAAGGGAAATGTTTTTCCGGAGCGTTCCTAATGAATCAAGGTCTTGATATGCCATATCGACACGATGTGCCTGATGATCGTAAAAGTGAGTACTCCAGTCGTGTTCTACTAATTGAAAGACAAAACTGACAATCATGATGTCAAAAATTAGAGCAGCAGCCGTTATCATCTGCACCTGTTGTTTATCTTTGGCTTATGCCGCAAAGACGCAAGTCAAATCGCCTGACGGGCGTATCACCGTGGAATTCAGCCTTGACAGGCAAGGTCGTCCCGGATATTCTGTATCCTACCGTGACAGGGGGGTCATCCGTCCCTCCCGCATGGGATTCATGCTTGCCGACGGCACCTCGCTCGCCGACGGGTTCGGCATGGGGAAGGTGAGCTACCAGAAATGTGACAGCCTGTGGGCACCCGTATGGGGCGAGAACGACTCCATACGCGAGAACTACAACGGCATGACCGTCCCCCTTTCGAAAGGGAAGAGCCGCATGGACATAGAGTTCAGGGTATTCAACGAAGGCATCGGGTTCCGTTACGTCATCCGGGAGCATCCCGGTCAGGTCGTGACGGTCCGGGAAGAGTCGACCACATTCGCCATGACCGGCGACCACACCGCGTGGTGGATTCCCGAAGACTACGACTCCCAGGAATACGAGTACACCGAAAGCCGTCTTGGCGCGGTCACCGCCCCCGGCGTACAGACCTCGCTGATGATGAAGACCGACGACGGCATCTACCTCAACCTGCACGAGGCATCCCTGGTAGACTTCCCCGCGATGCACCTCCGGCTCGACAAGGGATCCCAGACCTTCCGGTCACACCTGACCCCGCGCCCCGACGGGACAGCGGCAGAGGTCAGG
>CAJUDL010000035.1 GCA_910585285.1 uncultured Muribaculaceae bacterium | reverse complement strand
AACAAGATGAGACCCAAAACGACAAAGTAACCGATGTCATTCCTATGAACTTGATATCCATATTTGTACCATTCAACAATAAAATGTTGATAATCATATATGGTTAGATTTGAGGAAGTGAAGTAAATTATAAACCAACATAGATCATGGCGTGTTGTCTTAATACGGCGACACGCCATAATTATATAACTTCAACTTTCGCAAGCGTAAAGTTGAAGTTTATAAGTTTATCCGCACAATCGCAGTTTATGAGTTTATATTTGACGCAAACAATAGATTCGTATCAATTTAAACTTTTAAACTTATAAACTCTTAAACTTTAAGTTGAAGCTTGCGAAACTTAAATAATTATAAAACAATATACAATTATGATAAGACTCAATTGCGGACTCATAGCAGAGACCGAAGAAAACAGAAAGAAAGCCATAGCGTTGGCAACCGAACTTGTAGAACTGTCTCTTCACGATGCCGGATGCATTGAATACGACCTGTTAGGTTCCCTCACCAATTCCGACCGCCTGATGATATACGAAACATGGCAAGACGAAGCCTCTTTAAAAGCCCACATGACCTCCTCCCACTTCCAGCGCCTCGTCCCCGAAATCGAAAAGATCGCCACCCTCACCCTCGAACAGTTCAATTTCTAACGTTCTGGCGTAATATCAGCAACAAATTTTACCTCTCTACTCAACTCATTCAACACACTTGGAGTAATAGTAATAATCAGTATAAAAGGAATTACAATAGAAAAGAGTTTCAGTAAAGAACTGTCAAAAATCGGAAGGAATCCCTATCAGGTAGGATTCTCTTCCGATTTTTATTGTTTTTTTGCAATATGAACCAAGCTAACAATTTCACAGCTTGATCAAATAACTTCTTTGTGCAAGTTGCTGATATGGCAAAGTTTTTGTAACTTTGATTTTGAATAAGAACAGAAATAGATTATGTCGTAAGCGGAGATGAATAGTTATCGACTCACATCAATGGAAGAGCCGCTCCCAATGGATGGGGCAAAACCTCTGTCACCCCCAAGATTCTGCATCATGAAATTGTAGACAATAAAGTTCATGGTTCCAACGTGGACATTGTGCATATTGATTTTTGCGCAGTAAGCGTAGCAAGGATTTTGGACAAAGATTCTATCTCAACGTCAATCCAGACTAAATGGTAAATTATGATGAAACAGTGTGGTGCACGCAAAAAACTATGGTAGAGCTTTTCGATGTGTGTACAGCCGCTATCCCTGTTGGGTATTGACATGGAGTTGTAAACTATAATTAAGCAATGAGCGAGATACAGAAAATATCGATACGATTCTTTGACGACCGCGAAGTGCGGGCTATTTGGGACGAAGAGGGTGCAAAGTGGTGGTTCTCGGTGCTTGATATAGTCGGGGTGTGTTAACTGGAGCCTGGTTGACAAACATAAATACCTCGAAGCCATGACACATAGCGTTACCGACTCATCTGTCTTCAAAGATTTGCTTAGGGCAGCACTTACTGACAAGATAAACGACCGCGACACCTTTATGAAAGGTATCGTCTACTCATATTATTACGAACAGGACAAGATGTTTGTTTAACCAAGATATACAACATGGGCAAGACTATCACAACATACTTGATTGACGGAACGCCAAAGGGAGTGCAAACCGTTGTTATAAGCAATCGCACAATGATTGCTTACAATATACCCCGTACCCGTATAGGCATTTTGCGAGAAAATGAACGTAAGGAATTGCGTACGCCGGCTCTATATATACTGATAGGTGAAGAAGAGAACGGAAATCCGAAAGCTTATATCGGTGAGACCGAAAACTTTGACAAGCGGGTTCGTGACCATATCAACAAGAAAGACTTCTGGCAAAGAGCTTTGGTGTTTGTCTCACTTGCACATGACAAGACAAAAGCTGACGTGCAGTATCTTGAAAAGAGATCTGTAGAGCTTGCGCTGAAAGTCAATCAGTACACACTGGATGAGAACAAACAGAAACCCAAGAACCCGACTTTGACAGAATCGCAACGAAGTACCGACGACGAATACTTTGAAGACATCCGTTTCATAGTGTCCTTCATGGGTTATAACATCTTCGAGAAGGCAGAAGTAACAGACAAGTCGCCAATGTTCTACATCGTAGAGAATGGCATTCTTGCCAAGGGTATTTATAACGATGGAGGCATGACGGTATTGGAAGGAAGCAAGATATGCTTGAAAGAAAGCTCTAAATTCAGACACCCAGAGCGGAGAGCAAAAATGCTCAAAGAATGCCGTTGCGAACAGGAAGGTGATTTTTACATCGTAAAGCGTGCTAAGTCATTTCCCTCACCAAGTGGAGCTGCAGTATTCTGTCTTGGTCGTTCTTCAAACGGCTGGTCAGCTTGGATAAGCGATATTGACAAGAAGAAAGCTAAAACATTAAATCAACTCTATAGAAACAAAGAATAACTATGGATAACCCTCAACATACATCAAGCTCTAACTTTTGCCCAAAACCTGTAACAGAGTTAATCACAACGAAGCATCACTTTGTCATTCCTTCCTACCAGCGTGGTTATCGTTGGGAGGAAAAGCAGGTTATTGACCTCTTGGAAGACATTTGTGAATTTGCTAAACAGGATAAAGAAGATAGTTATTACCTACAGCCACTCGTCGTAAAGCCTTGCAAGTGGACAGATACTGATGGCATACAGATTGACGCCTGGGAAGTTTTGGACGGGCAACAGCGTTTGACCACCCTTAGATTGATATTGATGTTCATCTTTGAGAATGGCTTGATGCCTTTGGAAAAGAAGATATTTACACCCGATAAGATTTACAACCTGACCTATACCAATCGACCTCAGTTAGATTTTGAAAAGCCAAAACCTCAAGACAACATAGACAGCTATTATCTGGCTGTTGCCAAGAACGTAATTGAAAAATGGTTTATGAATCACATCTATGACGGTGTAGTGAACTCTATCAAAGACTGTTTACTTCTTCCTAATAATAGCAAGCAAGTTAAGTTCATTTGGTATGTAGTTTCAGAAGAGAAACAAGACATTGAAAGCATACAGGTTTTCAATCGCTTAAACAAAGGAAAAATCAGTCTTACAAGTTCAGAACTTATCAAGGCATTGTTTATCATGGATAGGAATATCCTATCGAATAACGATCGAGTCGAAGCAGACAAACTGGCATTAGATTGGAACATCATGGAGCGTCAGTTTCAGGATGATAAGTTCTGGTACTTTATTAGCAACAGCAATGATAGTCATCAAACAAGAATTGATACGTTGTTTGACTTTGTAACAGAGAAACCAATTGATCATGCTGATAAAGATTATTCGTATCGTCTATTCCAGAACCTATATGACTATTGCAGAGCGAAAGAACGTAAAGATAATTCTGTAGAGCTTAAACAGCTATGGAGGAAACACGGTATTTACAACATGCGTGCAGCTTGGGAGTATGTCATAAAAACTAATGACAGATTGATTGCATGGTACGAAAACAACTTATACTATCACTATGTTGGTTATCTAGTTAGTGTTGGCAATCAACCTCTTGACATATACAACAAGCTGGAAAATGCCAAGCAACAGTTTTCTGGTAGAGAATGGACAAATGATGATACCGAGAAAGAGTTCCATAAACTAATTATGGATAGCTTCAAAGACAAAGATAAATATCTAAACGCCGCCAGCATTGACGGTTTTGAATACGGCTCAAAATATGTATTTCGTCTATTGCTTTTGTTCAATATAGAAACAAGTCGCCAGAAGGGGCAACGCTTTGCATTCGACTCATTTAAGAAAGAAAAATGGGACATTGAACACATTGACTCTCAGAACAATGCGTCATTGGTTGAACATGAAGACCGTTTGCGCTGGTTGAAGAATGTGGCATACATTCTTGGAATAGAATCAAAACTAAATGAAAGAAAGGCAACAGCACAACCCCTATACGAGAAATGTATGGATTTTATTCCAAAGTATGAAGCTAATCTTAGAGGAATTGGTATTGACAAACAATACACCGACTTCTGTAAAGAAGTACTTGTATACTTCTCTGCTGGTGATGGTGCAATAAAGAATAAGGATAGCATAGGGAATCTGACATTGCTTGACTATAAGACCAATAGAGAGTATCAAGATGCACCATTCCCGTATAAACGCCACTGCATTATCCGCGAGGATAAAGCAGGAAAACGCTTTATACCTATAGGTACACGAAATGTATTCTTGAAATACTACTCAAACTCTAACACAGAATCATCCTTCATAGATGCAATGCGATGGAGTATGCCTGACTTTGATAGTTATCTAAGGGAGATACACAACACGGTTGACGTTATCTTCAATGTGTTTAACTCTAATTCTTCAGAAACTTATGAACAATAATATAGATAAAATGTGTTTCGCAGACCTTATAAAGAAAGGTAAGATACGCATACCACAGATACAGCGTGACTATGCACAGGGACGTAAGCACAAGGTGGTAAACGAAATCCGCAACCACTTCGTACGTAGCCTTTTGCTTGTAGTCACAGGTAAGAAGACTGAAACTCAACTTGACTTTGTATATGGTAGTGATAGAAAAGACACTTTTGAACCTCTAGATGGTCAGCAGCGTTTGACTACATTGTTCATCCTTCATTGGGTACTAGGCGTAGATTTGCAAACAGCCGAAGGCGAATCTATATTGACATATGAAACTCGTAATACCTCAGAGGCATTCTGTAAAGAATTGGTTCACCATAACGCAAAGCAGTTTGTGGATGAAGCTTCTGAAAAGACAAAAGAGTCAAAGAAAAAAGCTGATGAAGAAAGAAGTAAGCCAGAGGAGCAGCGTGATGCCTCAAAAATGAAAGCACATATCTATACACCATCTGAAATTATCCAAAATAGAGATTGGTTTCAGTGGGGATGGCGTTTTGATCCTACCATCAATTCTATGCTTGTAATGATAGACACCGTATGCGAGCAGATGGATTGGACACTGGACATGGATGCCTGTCAGGCGAGATTGAACAATATCTCCTTTAATCATCTTGACTTAGGCGATATGGGCATGTCTGATGAGTTGTTTATCAAGATGAATGCAAGAGGAAAGCTTCTCTCTGATTTTGACAAGTTAAAATCAACACTTGAGGAAGAAATTCAGTTGCAGCAAAACGAAATAAATCGTGATGGTAATAAACTTGCTGATTCATACATAGAGCATGCTTGGCGTGAGAATATGGATGGGAAGTGGATAGATTTGTTTTGGCAAAAGTATGCAAGTGCAGTTATGGCGCAGATTCCTTCTGATGATAATAAAAAAGAAAGACTTGCCGCTGCAATGGAAACTGAAAAAAGATTGAAAATATTTCTGTTGCGTATGATTGCAATGCAGTTGTTTGCAAAAGTACCTGTCATAGATTTGTCGAATGAATTTGAGAAGCCAGATGATAACAACGAGGAAGCAATGCGCATGTATGAAATCAGGAAGAAGCGGATATATAATTTGCATGAAACCCTGTTTGAGTCTTCATATAAGGTTAATGAATCCGATCTAGATGATTTGTTAATCGCATACCAAAACCACCTTGTTGACTGGAGAAGTAGTGACAGCAACATATTGCCTTCTTATTGCACAATCATTGATTTCAAGGAGCTCATTAATGATATGAACCTATGGATTATTGATAAAGGTGATGGGCAATATACGGATGTAACAACATTATTGCCTCTAGATTCGTTTTTTGATAACAATGACTATACTTATTTTTCTCATTTAGTTAGCGATAACATCAGTAACGATAGCCTTGCTACATTGTATTCATTGCAATGCTTTCTTAAGCTCTACCCATATAAACCCAACTCGGAGGCTTGGTGCTTGAACTTTGAGGAATGGACACGTATGTCTCGAAACGTATTTAAGTTCAATAACAATACTGACCGAATCAATAAACGAGAGGATGCTTCTGATGCATTTGGAGCTGTATCCAGGATGGCTTTGGAAATGAAAGACTATCATGAAGATAATGGTATAGTCCTTTATGAAAACAATGCTGCGGTATTGTTATTCCTCAAACAACTTAATCATCCATACAAGGGTATTGACAATAAGTCTTTAGAGGAAGAAGAGTATAAGGCAAAACTGCGACTAATCGACAACGAAAATACTATTAATGTTTCATGGACAGATGCCATACGAAATGCAGAAAAGAATCCATATTTATGGGGACAAATACGATGTCTGTTACATTGGGCAAATGGTAATCTTGTTACATTTATTGGCTATTCTAATTGCTTGACAAAGTGGATAAATCTTGATAGACAATGGGATAAACAAGAGCTATATTATAACGCCATGTTATGCTTACAGCCGGATTGCTGGAAATCGAAGAATCGGCTCTATGAGTTTAATAGAGATCGAGACAACAGTATGAAGCGTTATTTGCGAGAGGAACCAGAGTTTGGTGAAGCTGTTCGTGTGTTCATAAAGACTTGGATTGATTGGAATGCCCAAGCTACATTGGAGGACTTCTGCAAACATACCATTGAGTCAACAAACAACACAGGATGGGTAAAGTATTTCAAACAGCGTCCTCATATTATCTGGGAATCTTGGAGAAAGAGATTCTATGAAGATAAAGGACATATCATTTTTGCTCAGCAAAAGACAACTGATAGCCATTGCTTTGATCCAATGCTAAGATATGTCAAATCACTGGCTGCTGATGTTTTCTATAATAAAGAAGAGAAAAAGTGGATGAATGATGTAATTGTCGAATTGCAAGATTCAAAGTCGATTGGTTCTCATGGTTTAGTTATAAGCATACCTAACCACAACTGCGAGATTCGTTGGGGTGAGGGCATTGGTGAATATGTCATTACAGAAGATGACACAACTTCAATAGTTAATGATATTGATATATTTGTATCAACAATGAAACTAACGATAGAGCGATATAAAACAGAATACTATAATCTTAAATGAAAGAGCCGTGAGTATAATACACAAAAGATAGTTGGTTCAGACTTTTTTGTAATTTTGCGATAGATTCAATTGCCGTTGGCACCGCGAACTAACCTTTGGTCGACATTCGCTACTGAACTATCGCAAGCTAAAGGTTAACATTGAATAAGAAAAGATTATATTATGTCGGAAGAGCAGATGAATAGTTATCGACTTACGTCGATGGAGGAACCAGGCGACGAGCGCATGGCTCAGATTATGCGAGAGGTAGCCGAGGATGCCCGCGAAAGCAGCCGGCGAGCCGCCGAGCGACATGTTCGGAGATTCGAATAATCAGAATGCTTTGCAAGACTGCCCCCTATCTTTAAATAATTGAATTATGAAAATTTGGAATTACATCGGTGAGTTTTTCCTGTTTCACTGGCTGTTGGGATCACATAAACACACCGAAGCAAAACTTGGTAACGACTACTCTCGTTATGATCCCCAAGACTATGACTATTCACAATCATACAATGATTTCCATGATGAGTATGATGAATATGATGACTACGATATGATAGATGATGATTTTTAGTAGTATTGACTGAATTATGGACTGCAATCTTGATGCCATAATCGATGATGTTGCATAACTACCCTTTAGGGGTAGGTATTATCACCAACCACCCAAAACCACCCAATAACCACTTATTTATCTGCGTTGGAAAGTCTTGGCAGCATCGCTTTCTCCAACTTCAGTAGATATTCTTTTGTAGCAAGTCCACCTCCGTAACCGGTGAGGGTGTTGTCACTCCCTATCACACGATGGCATGGCGCGAATATGGATAATGAATTTGCTCCATTTGCGTTAGCTACGGCACGCACAGCTTTCGGCATACCTATCTGGCGAGCCATCTCCCCGTATGATATCGTTTTTCCAAACGGTATAGAGAGAAGTGCATTCCACACCTTTTTCTGAAAATCAGTGCCCGCAAACAGTAATGGAATATCAAACTCCATTCGTTTGCCGGCAAAATATTCATCAAGTTGAGCCACAGCGTTATCTATCACCGTAGATGTTCCCTCTATAAACTCAGCATCAAGCACGCGACATAGCCTTTTATCTACATACTCGCGATGTCTTTCCACCTGCCAGTCGCAAAGACACAACTTGTCGCCCAAAGAGCCGAGCACAAGAACACCACATGGCGCTTCGTATTTTCTCGTTATTATATTCTGCATTTGATGATGTTGTTTCCTGTTTTACACCTGCAAAATTACAACGAGTAAAAAACTTATGCAAACAATAAGCCTTATAAGATAAAAGTAAACTCCTGCAAAGTCGGCGGCGTATCAGGCTATATAGAATTGACTCCGAAGATTATCCATGCTTGGAGTCCGAATCGAATTTGCCAAACAGTTTACCAACCTTTGACAAATAACAACCAACTCTTTAAATGAATTTGTTGTTATTTAAGTATGATGGATATTGAAAAACTTTTCGACCTTTCTGGGAAGGTTGCGGTTGTCACCGGCGGTGGCGACGGCATAGGCAAAGCCAGTTGTGAAATACTCGCAGCAGCCGGCGCGAGTGTTGTTGTCAGTGACCTCTCTTTTGAGAAAGCCAAAAATGTTGCTGATACAATATCTAAGGATGGAGGCAAAGCTACTCCTGTGGCATGCAATGTGCTTGTGGATGACGATCTGAAAAACTTGACTGATTTCGCAGTCAATACTTATGGCACAATAAATATCCTTGTCAATAATGTCGGAATGGGAGGTGGAGGCAGAGAGAATCCTTATAAGATAGACATGTCTTATGTGAAACGCATCTACGCTATCAATGTTTTCGCACCTTGGCAGCTCTGCAAACTGGTTGCTCCATATATGAAGCAGTCGGGATATGGCAGCATTATAAACATCACTTCGATGAGCAGTATCAATAGTGAAGCCGGGATGGCGATATACGCTTCATCAAAAGCAGCCTTAAACCATCTCGCCACAAACCTTGCCTACGATTATGGTCCGATGGGCGTGCGTATCAACAATGTCGGTCCCGGTGCTACAAGGACAAATGCCCTTTCATCTGTACTCACACCGGAAATCGAAGCAAAAATGCTTGCCCATACTCCTATTAAACGTCTTGGCGAAACAGCCGACATTGCAGGCGTAGTATTGTATTTTGCATCACCCATCTCCGCATGGATCAGTGGTCAGACCTTGATGGTGAACGGTGGAGGTGTCCAGACCCTTGACTAATTTAATTGCCGTAAGATCAATTCCCTTTTACATGAAAAGAGAGTCGAGGCGGGATTGATCAAGAAGACAGAAGATGCGGTTGCCATTGGGTGTAAACACAGGATCAGGGAGTGCAAAAAGTTCGGCGCAGAGATGTTCCATCTCCGAAGCTGTCAGTTTCTCGCCTCTCCTTATGGCTGATGATCTTGCCATCATCAACGCCGCCCGTTGTGTTATGGACACCTCTCCCCTTCCGTCAAGACCGTAATTTGCGGAATCTTCGGTCACAGAATCCAGTATTCTAAGAACTATATCTTTGGGACTCCCTTTCTTTAACATTGCCGGGAGTGCTACAATCTGCCAGTTTTCCCCCGATTCATACTCAAGCGAAAAGCCAAGCCGCTTCAAGTCATCATCAATCTCAAGCAATGCCGCGCGCTGCGATTCGTCAAGCGTGATCGTCTCAGGAAACATCACGCTCTGCGACACTACTTCCATATTGTCTACCCTACGAATATATTCTTCATAAAGAATCTTTACGTGAGCCCTATGCTGATCTATTATCATCAATCCATCGCGAGAGGAGGTGATGATATATTTTGAGGCATACTGCATGCATAGAGGTGTAACCTTATCTTTCAGATCCTCATCAAACAAAGAGTCTCCACCTATAGCATCCCTATCTGGTTCAGGAACTAATGTCACCGTCTCATTGCCTATCTGCTGAAAATCCCTAACATGCTCAGATTCGGGGATGTCTGTTTTAACATTATCCGATCCGCGCTTGAAATTCTCATAAAGGGATTCCCAGTTTGAAGTAGACGGTTTTCTTTCATATTCCGTCTTGAAAGGATTATAATTCTTAGGCATCTCGATCACCGGCTCCTTGGGTAATTCCCCTTCACGCAGAGGTCGCACAGGGATGGCATCTGAGGTAAAATCTATAGATGGCACAGCTGCAAACTTTCCAAGCGCTGCTTTCACCGCAGCCTGAAGAATCGGCCAAATCTGCTGTTCGTACTCGAATTTTATCTCATCTTTCGTAGGACTACGGTTAACATCCACACTCTGCGGATCCACTGTAAATTTCAAGAAATAGCATGGCTGCGTGTCGGGCGCAATCAATGAGTCATAACAACCTATCACCGCTTTATGAAAATATGGATGACGCATATTTCTGCCATTGGCAATAAGAAACTGCAATGGATTCCGGCGACGTGCATATTCAGGACGTGACACGTATCCCTCGATCTTCACCAAAGCGGTGTCGACATTGATTGGCAAAAGTTGATTATCAAGGCTCGATTTCCAAAGATCTATGATTCTCTGCTTGAATGAACCTGCACGCAAATCAAGCACACGATTACCTGTATCAAGTCCTAAACGGATATGATTGTTGACCAATGCCATCCGTTCAAACTCTCGGATAATATTGGTAAGCTCCACATTATCGCTTTTGAGAAACTTACGGCGAGCCGGCACATTGAAAAAAAGTTTTTTCACCGTGATGACTGTCCCTTTCTCACAAACACATGGTTCCTGACTCTCCACTTTACTTCCGGCTATCACCAGATGAGTACCAAGCTTGTCCCCTTCCCTGCGGGTTTTGACATCCACTTCGGATATAGCACATATTGAGGGAAGTGCCTCCCCTCGAAATCCCATCGTGTGAAGCGAGAAAAGGTCTTCAGCATTGCGGATCTTGGATGTGGCATGACGTTCAAACGCCATGCGGGCATCTGTCTCCGACATGCCGGAACCGTTATCAATCACCTGGATCATAGTTTTTCCGGCATCCTTGACCACGACACGGATGTCGGTGGCACCAGCATCAACAGCATTCTCCACCAACTCCTTTATTGCTGACGAAGGACGTTGTATCACCTCGCCTGCGGCTATCTGATTTGCCACGGAATCAGGCAACAGTCTGATTACATCTGTCATAACCAACACACTATTGTGGACTCTGCATCTTCATCTTCGATGCAGGAGTGTCATCTTTAAAATATTTGTCAAGTTCTTCGGGCACCTCGCCAAGCTCATCCATCCATTTCCAACGATCGCCATACCATTCCCGCTTCGGTCGCAATGGTTCGAACCATTGGAATCCCTGAAGATATTGCTGTGCCCGTTTCACAAGAAACAATGGATATATTGACCCAGTCGTCTCGGGCCAGAATTTAAGTTTATCGAGAGTGCGGTCCTTCATATCTATGGTTAGGAATGAACTCTCCACATTCACAAGTTTATTGTAAGTAGAGTCATTTTCCATTGGAAGAAATATCGTCTCTACATTACCTTCCACCTCAAGACGACGCAACTCATCATTTTCAAAATATGCGGTCATCTTCTTTCCTGAGAGCTGATTATAAAAGTCTTCATCTATATATTCAGCCATAAAACCTTTTTCCGGAAGGTCTGCCCTGTCAACTGTTGAATCATTGAAATGAACATTGATCTTATCTCCATATACCTGCTTCTGGTCACTCCATACAATCGGTTTGCGGATCAGATAAAGCATGGAATCATATTCTTGATAGATCATTGTGTCTGCCACACCCTGAAGATCCTGACGGAAAAAGCGCGCACGCCCGATTGCTCTTGCCACATGATAGTCTTTAGGCACCATATAAGTGGAGTCGCGTCCAAGCTTATCAAGGCGTGGTCCCGCTGGAATAGTATCGACAATTTCCGGTTCTACAATGCTGTCTACCTTGACAACACTGTCAGTTATCTCTATCTTATCAACTACAGAGACACTATCTGTTATGATCTTCTCTGCGCCTGAAACCGGTTCAAGACTTTCCTCCGTTTCAACCGATTCTTCCTGTTTTTCTCCCGGCTTCTCTTTGGTAAGAGGAATCCGATCCTTTATTCTATTTGATTCCGGCTGTGACGGAGAAGCTTTAGCTTGCTCTTTCTTCAAATCTTCAAGTTGCCTGAAGAAACTGTCTTTGAACCCGAGGAGCTTTGCCATTTGTCCCGGTTTTGGGAAACCGGAAGGGACTCCGAGCATCTCTATAGTCATGGCATCAGCTATCTCCTGAGGAGTCGTGTAGCTCTGCAAACGGGCACGCGTTTCGGCACTCAGCGCCTTGGCAAGACTATCGGGCCAAACATATTCCACCCGTATGGAAGTCAGGATAGTGTCCGCACGCAAGAAAAGTGTATCTTTCTGAGAATATTCCATTAATAACGGATATTCAGTTGAGAAAGCACGTCGCAATGAATCATTGTATTCTCCATAACCCCCAATCAGAGTCATTTTGCGGGCAGTATCCGTAAGCACCATGGGTTGAGGATTCTTTGCATGATCTCTAAACATATATGCTTTGCTAAGACGCGTTGCTTTATCATAGATAATAGAATCTCCTTCCAGAGTCACCACATTCATAGAGCTGTCACGATGCAGAATCGTTGAACGCGCTGTCAGAACCGCATTATCAGTCTGGGTGTTATATCGTCCGGCAGTTGTCAAAATTGTGTCGTTGGCTCCTTCAATTCTTGTTTCGGTATCAATGGTTGCAATATGTGTGCCGGTGTTATAATCAAGTTCTTCGGTATACATTTTGTAGCCATCTTTGGTATTCACCAAAACAACGTTATCCTCAAATCTGGCGAGTTTGGTTCCCGGTGAGTATTCACCGTAGGTCGATGTCAGAACATTTATATCGTCCTGTAGTTTTCCTCCTCTGGTATACCATCCCATCTCGATCTTCATATCGTAATCGAGACTATCGGTGGTGAGTGTCACCTTCGGATCCTTAAGTGTAACTTCAGGACGCGACGGACCGGCTGTAAGAATTGCCTTCCTTGCGCCGCCGTCATAAAACAACTTGTCCGCATATACAAACAATGTGTCGCCCTGCCGCATCTCTACATGTCCGAAAGCATCCAGCGAATTGCGCTCCGGGAAATAATAGGCGGAATCACAATACATCCACATCCCTCCCTGACGAAACACTACGCTTCCTTTCACAATCTGCTTCTCTTCATAATCCATCGGCGGACGAAAAAGAGAATCGGCATTTTCCAGAAAAACTTTGTCTTCCTGATATCGGTTCACATCGGGAATAGTTGGTTTTATGGGCTGTGTAGGAGCGGGGCGATTAAAAGACTCCTTCTTCTCCTCTTTTTTCCGCTGTTGGGCATAGAGGGAGTCCATAACAGAGATTCCTCCCAGCAGCACGATCGCCGCCAGGAGAAACACTATAAGTTTTGGAGTCTTAGATATCATCACTTAATCCATCCGTCATATTGGAAATCACAGTTCTGCCAGCCGTCTGCGATCTTCACATATGTATCTTTGATCTTCTTTTCAACCCATTCCTTCAGAATCTCATTCTTACGTTGTGCCTCATACATCTGCTTGATCATATTGTAGTCATCTGAAAGGTTGGCTTTGTGACCGGGCACTCTGTTTGTAAGCTTAACAATCGCCACAATATCTTTATTCCTTTTTGTATCCTTCATGATAAAAGCTTCGGAAATATCTCCAGGTTGCATAAGCTCTACCCTACGCGCCACTTCCGGTGGAAGATCCTGCATTTCAAAACGGGGACTTCCTGACATCTGGTTCACCATAATTCCCTTATTATTCTTCGTATCTTTATCCTGCGACACAAATCTTGCAGCTTCTTCAAACGGGAATTTTCCTGCCACAATCTCTTTTCGGAGAGAATCGAGACGCACGGTAGCCTCTCTCAGGTCTTTCTCACTTACTTTCGGAGTCAGGATTATATGACGCACATTCACCTGGTCACCACGTTTATCAATAAGCTGAATGATATGATAACCATATTCGGTTTCAACTATCCTTGATACCTTCTTGGGATCATTGAGATTGAAAGCGACATTGGCAAATTCAGGAACCCATGCCGAACGTGGTTGATAGCCAAGCTCACCACCCTGCATTGCGGAGCCGTCGTCTTCGCTATACATGATCGCAAGCGTCGAGAATTCTGATTCCCCTCGGTTCACACGATCTGCATAATCACGCAAACGAGCCTTGACGTCTTCAATTTCCTGCGCCGGTATCACCGGATTGATTGAAATTATCTGAGCCTCAACCTGCATGGGCACATAAGGAATCGAGTCTTCAGGAAGTGTTGAAAAATATTTCCTAACATCGTTGGGAGTGGCTTTCACATCCTTTGTAAGATTGCTTTGAACCTGCTCTATTATGTAATTGTTACGCATCACTTCCAGAAGCTGCTCACGAAGCTGAGCAAACGGTTTGCGAAAATATTCCTCAACTTTCTCTCTCGAACCAAGACCGTTGATGAAGTCGCCCATACGCTTGTCTACCGAACTTTGCACCTGTCCTTCGGGAGCTTCCACTGTATCTAATTTTGCCTGATGCAAATATAATTTTTCTACTGCTATTCTTTCGGGTATGACACAATACGGGTCTCCTACAATCGGAGTTCTTTCAGATCTCATTTGCGTGTATTGGTCTTCGATTTCTGAGCGGAAAATTGGTTCATCTCCCACAATCCATGCAACCTCATCCACAACATTGCGTTTTACAGGGGCAGCAATGGCGCATAATGCCACACAAGCCGCTGCTGGTATCATTACATTTCTTAATTTCATATCTTAGGTTCTTTTTTATTCTTGTTATTGTTGGCAGAAGCTGAGGCTCTCATCCTGCGTTTCACAGGATCATAAAGTCCGGGCTTCAATTTCCCATCTTCAATCCCCTTTGCATAGAGCGAAGACAATAGCCTGACTCTGTAATCACTTTTCTTCTCTCTGTCGATCATATCTGCAATGCGTGAAGATGCGTATTCATATGGCATCACACTCCCTGTGGGAAGATAATCGAAGATGTGAAGAAGATATGTGGATCCGCCATAACTTGTTTCAAAATCTTTTGTAGAGCCAAGGAAAGCATCGGCATCGTAAAACCGGTAGGGTATCTGCTCTGCCATCTCATTCCAGTCAATCCAGTTGTCTTTGAAATACTCGTATTGAGATGCCTGACGTAAACCATATTTTTCGATATTGTCGATAGATGATGGCGTGGCGGCAGACATCCAACGCCTTATATCGCCCAATCGTTCCTCCGAATCTGAGATTTTGAGATAAATACCCTTTATGATCGGAGCCTCAAGTTTCATCTCATCTCCATGAGCGGCATAATACATCTTAACACTTTGCTCCGACACTACCGGGGCTTCTTCCTGTTTCGAACGCAAATAACGTTCTATAATCAGACCGTTCCTGTAATCTTCCGCCATCCGGTTGATTTTCTCAAGGTCAGCAACATTTTCTGAAGCCACATCCGTAAGCATCATCGTGCGAACCCAACGCTCCACAAGTGTATTGAACATTTCCGTGCTATCTTCTTCCGAAAGTCCGGATGGAATTCTCAACACAACATCACGTACGGTAAGCGCGGAATCACCAACTTCAACAAGTATCTCCTCACGGGCTGCGGTTTCACCTTTTGGCGAACCGCAACCTGCAGGCAGCATCATAACCGCTAACCCGAAGATAACACTTATTGGAAGTTGAGGTTTATGCATAATATGTTACAAATTTAAGTAAATTTCCACTAATAAAAAAGAAGCTGAGTCCTATTATTGACCCAGCTTCCCCTTATGGATGATTTTTATTCTATTTCTTCACGCTTTTTAACACTTTCTGATTCACTTTCACAGGATATTTTTTTCGAAGTTCATCTTCCCAACGTGCTTGGAACTCATTCTGATAATCACTTGTCACAAGCCCGCGAACATCGGCATATTCCTCGGGAGCCGTGATCACACGCGGATCAATCATGAAGAACACTGTGAAATTTTTCTTAGAAGGTTTTGCCTCTGGACCATCAAAAAGAAGATTGTCGATCATTGCATTCGCCCCTTTTTCGACAAGCACCTTTTCTATAGTAGCTTTACCGTTAAATGTTTTTCTGAGAGTATTCACAAGTGAGTCACGACCTGTCACCGCCGCCATCTCGCGGACTTTCCCGGCAACAGAATCATTCAATGCCTGAACCAGATATCCTTTGGCATGCGGCACACTCCACTTGTAGTTGTCGCGGTTCGACTCGAAATAGTTCTTAAGACCATCCGTATCTTTTGCAGCCTTATCCCATATTTTCTTTACACTGACCTCATAGAGAAGACTTCCATCAATATATTCATGGAGAAGATTGCGATAATCAGGCTCCTCTTTCTCAAGACGTGCAATCTCTGCCTCTACAAGCTGAGAATTGTAAAAAGCATCAAGATTCGCATCGAAAATCTTCATTGCAGCTTCAGGATTGTTCTGCAACACGTTTTTCATTGCCTCTGCAAGAGCTGAAGCTGACGTTGATTTGCCATCGATAACGAAAAGCTCTGCATTTCCATCAGGAGCTTGCGCATAAGCTGCATAGAATGCTGAATCAAGACCATTCGCCTGAATGCGTGCGCGCATTGTATCGAGAGTCTTTTTATTGAGTTTTCCTTTATGTTGCTTGGCAAGACGTTCTGTCTGATTATTGCGGACAAGAGCATATCGTTCATCCTGAGGATTGGTTACACGCGCGAGAAACTCAGGTTTCATTTGTGCCATCGAAGGAATGGGGCGTGAGGCAAGACGATTGATTATATGCCATCCGAAGGCGGTGCGGAATGGCTCGCTTATGCTGTTGTCTGGAAGAGAGAATGCTACAGAATCAAACTCTGCAACCATCTCTCCGGAACCAAACCAAGGAAGCATGCCCCCTTGACGTGCCGACCCGCGGTCGTCTGAGAAGCGCGTGGCAAGATCAGAGAATTCTGAAGGATTGTCTTTTACAATAGCATAAATACTGTCAATCTGCCGACGCGCCTTGGCATCAACTTCTGGATCATTTCCCTGAGCCATCTTCAATATATGGGCAGCCTGGATCTTACCACGTGCCGGGCGGCGTTTGCCTCCTTTAAGGACATGATAACCTACCGGACTTTCTACTATTTCAGAAATCTCACCTTCTGGAGTTGCATATGCAGCTATCTCAAATGAGTAGGGATATTGCTGCGCTGTTATGTAACCCATGCGTCCGCCTTTCTGATTGGATCCCCTGTCTTCCGACACTTTTGCTGCGAGTTCCGCAAAATCAGCACCAGCCAGCAAAGCTTGCCGCACGCTGTCCATACGCTGACGCTTCGATGTGTTCTCCGAAGGATTCTGAGTTTTGAAAAGCATTATATGATATGCCTCCACCTCCTGCGACGCACGGTCATATGTTTCTTTCAGAAGCTTATCAAGATAGACGGAATCAGCAAGATAGGGAGCCGCAAGATCTCTCCTATACTGCTCCATCTCTTTGCGGAAAGCTGCCGTGGTGTCGATTCCTTCGGCTTTCGCATCTTCCACCTTCATCTTGTAAAGTTTGAACATCTCCACGTATTCATCAATAGGCTGCTGTGTGAGCTGCTGTTGACTGTTTTTACCATAAAGATATTCAAATTCCGATTTTGGAACGTCAACACCGTTGACCGTCATAATTACGGGATCCTTGGCGGTCAATGCCAAGGCGAAAATAGCCGCACCGGCTCCCGCGACAAACTTTTTATTCATTGAAGCTTTATACTTTTTTATAAGAAGCTGTTAAAAAATTCTGAGACTCGGATATTTCTTCTCCCGCGTCCATATAAATTTAACGATGACAATTTATAAAAATTGTCATCGTTATGGTCAGATTCAATTAATACTATATCAATTTCCCATTTCGGAAATAAATTTCACTCGCACAAGACGAATATTGTTTTCATCATACTCGTCTCCAAGCTCCTGAATTGCGCTTTCAAGATCATCTTCCTCACTCTCTCGGAAATAATCCATTATGTCCTCTATCTGGTCATCATCAAGAATCTCATGAATGAAATAATTAATGTCTATTTTTGTGCCAGCCTCCACAATAGATTCAATCACATCAAGCAATTCCTCAAATTCAAGACCTTTGCTTTCTGCAAGTTCATCAAGATCAATCTTGCGGTCAATAGCCTGAATTATCGATACTTTCAGATTATTTTCCTTTGGCACCGACCGCACCCGGATATCTTCAGGACGGATAATGTCGTTGTCATCCACATGTCGTTTTATGACTTCAATAAACTCTTTGCCGTAGCGTTTGGCTTTGCCTAATCCTACACCAGGAATATTTGCAAGTTCCTCTTCGGTGATAGGATAAGTTGTTGCCATAGCTTCAAGCGAGGGTTCTTGAAAGATCACATACGGAGGGAGATTTTGTTTTCTCGCGATTTTCTTTCTTAGATCTTTTAAAATAGCGTAGAGTTCAGGGTCTGCCGCACAAGAGGCTCCCTCTTTAATAGGCAACTCCACGTCTGCATCAGAATAATCAATATCTTCCACGATTTTAAATGAAGTTGGGTTATCGATGAATCTCCTTCCTTTATCGGTGAGTTTGAGATTGCCGTAATTCTCCAGGTCGCGCGACAGGTAGCCTCCTATTACGCCCTGGCGAATCAGGGTTGCGGCAAATTTCTCTCCCTCGTGTTCCAATGCTCCGAAGGATTCCACCACTGAATGATGATTTGATTTGATTTCATCGGTCTTTCTGCCGATGAGTATGTTAACTATGTATTCTTGTTTATGATTCTGGTCTACATCCCTTACGGATTCCAATGCTGCGGCGAGAGCGTCTCCTGCTTCTATTTGTTTCTTTGGATTGAGACAGTTGTCACAGTTTCCGCAGTTCTCCTCGTGATATTCTTCACCGAAGTAATGCAGGAGAATCTTACGCCTACAAACGGATGATTCCGCATAGTTTGCCGTTTCCTGCAGCAACTGTCTTCCGATTTCCTGCTCCGATGCCGTCTTGCTCTGCATAAGCTTGTCAAGCTTCTGCAAATCCTTGTTATTATAGAAAGTGATGCATCTTCCTTCTCCGCCATCCCTGCCGGCACGACCGGTTTCTTGATAATACCCCTCAAGACTTTTGGGGATGTCATAATGGATCACAAACCTTACATCGGGTTTGTCAATGCCCATACCGAAAGCAATCGTAGCAACAATCACATCAACTTTCTCTTCCAGAAATGCATCCTGGTTTTCAGACCGCGTCTGCGGGTCCATTCCTGCGTGATAAGGAAGCGATGATATCCCGTTGATTTTAAGAGTCTCGGCAAGCTCCTCAACTTTCTTACGACTGAGACAATAAATTATGCCAGATTCTCCAGGATGGCCCTTGATATATCTTATTATATCGCGATCAACTTCTTTTGTTTTCGGACGCACCTCATAATAAAGATTCTTCCGATTGAAACTCGACTTAAAAACTTTCGCTTTGAGAATTCCAAGATTCTTCTGGATATCATGCTGCACCTTCGGGGTCGCAGTTGCAGTGAGGGCGATAACAGGATAATTCCCAATTTCTGCAATCAAGGGACGTATTTTCCGATACTCCGGTCTAAAATCATGCCCCCATTCCGAGATACAATGAGCCTCGTCAATAGCAAAGAAGGAAATCTTGATGGAGCGCAAAAAGGCGATATTCGATTCTTTAGTAAGCGATTCCGGCGCCACATACAGAAGCTTGGTCTTCCCTGCCCGCACATCTGCCTTGACTTGTTCAGCCCCTGTCTTTGTAAGAGAAGAATTAAGGAAATGCGCTATTCCGTCGTAATCTCCATAATGGCGAATTGCATCGACCTGATTCTTCATAAGCGCGATCAAAGGGGATATGACAACAGCTGTCCCTTCAGACATTAGTGCCGGCAACTGATAACAAAGGGACTTGCCTCCGCCCGTAGGCATTAGCACAAACACATCATTGCCACTCAAAAGAGACTCAATGATAGGTTGTTGATCACCTTTAAACTTATCGAAGCCGAAATAATATTTCAACGCTTCATGAATATCCGGAGGAGTAGACATGCGGGTTTTAATTGGTTATTAATACAAAATTAAAATAATTTTTGAATTACCGCAATATCTACACCTAATTTTTACAGACCATGTAGATAAAAAAATGACTCGCACTGCGGGACTGCGAGTCATTTTTATCAAATATTGAAATTGAATATCTCAATCAGCAAGACGAGTGCGCTCAAAGTGAGCTTTCTCAAGCTGTGATGCAGCATACGCAGCATCCACAGTGAATTTCTTCTCGGGATTTGAAGGCACTTCATACATCGCATCAACCATGATGGTTTCAACTATCGATCTGAGACCGCGCGCTCCAAGCTTATACTCTATCGCTTTGTCGGCAATCAGATTCAGTGCATCGTCGGTAAACTCAAGTTCCACACCATCCATCTCGAAAAGTTTCTTATACTGTCGGGTGATGGCATTCTTGGGCTCTGTGAGAATGCGGAGCAACGCCTCCTTGTCAAGCGGCTCAAGACTTGTCAGCACCGGAAGACGTCCGATAATCTCAGGAATCAGACCGAAACTCTTCAGATCCTGAGGCATCACATATTTCATAAGGTTCTCACGCTGATGTTTCTTGGAACGTTCGTCATGACCATAACCCACGACGTGTGTGTTGAGTCGGGAAGCTATCTTGCGTTCGATACCGTCAAACGCACCACCGCAGATAAAGAGAATATTCTTTGTATCCACCGGTATAAGCTTCTGCTCCGGATGCTTTCTGCCACCATTTGGAGGCACAAGCACTGTGCTCCCTTCAAGAAGCTTTAAAAGTCCCTGCTGCACACCCTCTCCGCTGACATCGCGCGTTATTGATGGGTTATCACTTTTCCGGGCAATCTTATCAATCTCATCAATAAACACTATTCCCCGTTGAGCTTTCTCTACGTCATAATCACATGTCTGCAAAAGACGTGTAAGCAACGATTCTATGTCCTCCCCGACATATCCCGCCTCGGTGAGCACTGTTGCATCAACTATCGTGAATGGCACATCAAGTAAACGGGCTATAGTCTTTGCGAGAAGTGTCTTTCCTGTTCCTGTCGGTCCAACCAAGATTATGTTTGACTTTTCAACATCAACGTCATCATCAGCTTTGGAATTGATACGTTTATAATGGTTGTAGACAGCCACCGAAAGATATTTCTTTGCATCCTCCTGACCTATAATGTATTGATTGAGGAAATCATGAATTTCCTTAGGCTTGGGAATGGACTTCCCGGTATTGTCATTTTTCTTTCCCGCATCTTTACGCTGACGAAGCTGCACATCTCGCGCTTCATCTATGAATCCGATGCAATCGGTGCAGAGATTAAGACCTTCTATAATCTTTACTACCGGGGTGGAGGCACAATCCACATTTCCACACATTGTGCAGATAAGACCGTTTCGTTTTATTGCCATTTCGTTTTAAACAGCTACTTGAGCATCATTCCGCTGGAACGTTGCTTATTTAACTTCCTTTTTAGGGTTAACAAGAACCTTGTCAATCATTCCGTATTCCTTTGCTTCTCCAGCAATCATCCAGTAATCGCGATCTGAATCAGCCTCAACTTTTTCAAATGGCTGACCGGAATGTTCCGATATGATTTTGTAAAGTTCTTCTTTAAGTTTGAGAATCTCACGGGCAGTGATCTCTATATCTGATGCCTGACCTTGGATTCCGCCCATAGGCTGATGAATCATCACGCGTGAATGAGGCAACGCATAACGTTTGCCATGCTCGCCTGCAACGAGAAGGACAGCTGCCATAGATGCCGCCATGCCAGTGCAGATCGTAGAGACATCCGAACTGATATACTGCATTGTATCATATATACCGAGACCGGCATATACGGAACCACCGGGAGAGTTGATATAAAGTGCAATATCCTTCTCCGGATCAACAGAGTCGAGATAGAGAAGCTGTGCCTGAATTATATTTGCGCTCTGATCAGAAACCTGGGTGCCAAGGAAGATGATGCGATCCATCATCAATCGGGAGAACACATCCATCTGAGTGACATTTAGCTGACGTTCCTCAAGGATATAAGGATTCATATAATCAGAAGTCGGAACCATCACGCCTCCAGCCGTCTTCTCCATATGGCGAGCATATGAATCAAGAGTGTTGGAACTCATTCCGAGATGGTTTACCGCATAGTTTCTAAAATCGTTTTTCATATTCATCTTTAAATAACATATATCTGCACGGAAAATTCCATGCAGATATATATTAAACAAATTCTATGCCAAATATATTATGCGTTGCGGAAAAGATCGTTGAATTCCTCAACGTCAACTTCTTTTTCATCAACTGTGACAGAGGCGCGGATACCATTGTAGAGTTTCATATCCACAGTCTGGTTGTAAACCTGATTGCGTGCTTTCTCATCTTTGAGAATATCTGAAGCATAACGATCAAGAGTCTCAGCCGGCACGTTTGCCATACCATACTGTGCAAACTGGCTCTGTGCCATCATGCGCGCAGTGTTTTTAAGGTCTTCTTCGTCAACCTTGATATCAAGCTGAGATGCGATGGCCTCTTTCTCAAGTTCCCATTCGAGTTCTGGGCGGAGACGTGTATATTCTTCATCAATGTTCTCATTGTTTAGAGCCTCATTCTGGCTCTTGAGGAAATCCTTGAGAACCTCATCGGGGAGCTGAAGCTCACCGATTGCAGCGGCAATAGCATTGCGGGCATCAATCGTGAAACGATAGTTGGAGTCATTGCGAAGACCGGCTGAAATCATATCCTTAAGTGCTGAGCGATATTCCTCCTCGTTGTGAACTTTGTCTGCGCCGAACACCATGTCAAAGAATTCCTGATTGTGCTCAGCCGGTTTGAGAACGATGATTTCTTTGATTTCCATGTTGAAATCGCCCTTGTGCGCGTCAACATCGCTCTTGTCAATATTGAGCATTGACGCCATCTCGGTTGCGTTGGCATCGCAAGTGGCAGCAGGATTGAATTTAACAACATCGCCAACCTTCTTGCCCATGAAAAGTTCACGCTGCTCGTCGCTCTTGAAATACTGGGGAGATACGATACCGTTCTCAACCACTACTCCATTCTCTTTAGGCTGACCGTTCTCATCAAGTTCAGTAAGCACACCTTTCACTAAAGCTGTGGCATCAACTGTCTCTCCAGGTTCCTGTTTTCCGAAACGACGTGAGAACTGCTGATCCTGATTATCAATCATCTCGTCGGAAACTTTGATGGTATAATAGGGAACATGGAGATCCTTGTTTACATGAGTGTCAAACTCGGGAGCGATACCTACCTTGAATTTGAGTGTAAAATCAGCGGCATCGATACTGAATTCCTCATTCTGCTGCGGAACAGGGTTACCGAGCACATGAAGTTTGTTCTCCTTGATATAATCGAACACAGCGTTGCCTACTTCTTTATTGATGATATCATATTTTACGGCTGCGCCATATTTTTTCTGAATGAGACCTGCGGGAACGTGTCCGGGACGGAAACCGGGTTCAGCATGGTTTTTGCCGATCTCTTTGAGCTGTTTCTTTACTTTGTCGGCATAATCCTTTTCTTCAAGAGTGACGGTAATCTCACCATTCACCTCGTCGATCTTGGCATAATCTACTTTCATTTCCTAAATATATTATTAAATTTTCTATTCCTAATTTTATTTCAAGATGCAAAATTATAAAAATAAATGTTGCTGTGCAAATTTCAGTTTTCCCAGCGGGATATTTATAAACTGAAGAATTGCGTAAACGCCTTTACAGTTGCCATGTGATCGGAAACACCTGCTGTCTCACGCGCGGAATGCATTGCCCATATTGCATTACCCATGTCCACACCATTTATGTCAAACTGAGCTGAAGATATATTTCCGAGTGTAGACCCACCTGCCACATCAGCGTGATTTACAAAATACTGGCAATCCACGCCAGCCTCTCTGCATATCTCAGCAAAGACAGAAGCACCCTGTGCATCCGTCATATATTTGCAGTTGGCATTTATCTTGATAACCGGACCTCCTCCAATCACAGGATGATTCGTGGGATCGTATTTTTCATTATAGTTTGGATGCCATGCATGTGCATCGTCGGCAGAAATCATAAAGGAATTGGCGAGTGCCATATATGTATTCTGAACATCTTCACCTTCTAATATCTTTACAATTCTATCCATTGCGTCACGCAAAACAGGAGATGCCGCTCCCTGTTTTGTACCAGAGCCTGTCTCCTCATTGTCAAAAACAGCAAGGACCCTTGTGGCTGCACTCTTTTCCGGAGCTGACAACAGCGCCTCAAGACCGGCAAAAGCCATTGAAAGGTCATCTATACGCGCAGACTGGAAATATTCTTCCGACGCGCCTACAAGAGATGATTTTTCAGCCGGATAAAGACAAAGTTCATATTCAAGAATATCCTCGGGAGAAATTCCAAGATGTTCCGCTACCAGACTCTTTACCACTCCTCCCCGATTCTTGAAAGCCTCTATTTTCTCTGCGGGAAAATAACCTATCACGGGTTTCATATCTTTCTGCACCGATAATGGATTCCCTTCATTTACCCCTCGGTTGAAATGTATTGCAAGATGAGGAATTGTTGCCACCGGTCGTTTTAGATCAATAAGAAGAGTGTGCGGATGAAGAGCATCTTCCCCTTTGACCATCACACGTCCTGAAATTGACAATGGACGATCAAACCAGGTGTAAAGAATGCCTCCACCATATTTCTCAACATTCAGCGAAACAACTCCTCCATCACCATAAATCTCTGCATTCGGCTTGATCTTGAAACACGGACTGTCACTGTGGGCAGATATAATATGGAAACCTTCACGGCTTATGCTCCCCTCTCCTATTGCAAATGCAAAAATCGCACTGTCATTTTTCTTAAGAAAATACTTCCCTCCGCGCTTAACACTCCATTTTTCTTCCTGGCGAAGTTCTGTATATCCGGCTGCTGTCAATTCACGCTCAATGGCTGCAACAGCCATAAAATTACAAGTGCTCTCATCGAGCCAGTTTAAAAGTCGTTTTATCATTGTTTGTATTATTTATATCTAAGACTATTGAGGGCCCTCAAAACATTGCAGAGAGTCTGCGACCAGTATGATTCAAAATTCTCCTTGCATTCGCGATATGCTCCGGCTGCACTTTCCCCTTCCGAGTCTTTAACCACGCATATAAAATTATAGAGCGGTTGAAAAATATCTGCCAATGATTCAGAAATTGAGGCAGCCACAGGCGTGTCGCTATATTTCATATCTTCCTCAAATGTCTCAAGAAAGATATCATCTTCACCAAAAACAGCCTCGACATTTCTGCGAACGCTCTCGTAATAATCTTCGTCAACATAGGTAGGGAAATATTCAAATTCCGATGCTCCGGGCACATCCTCTACATCAAGATCTATGAATTCCCAATAGATATGCGGAAGATAACCGAGCATTTCCTTGATGAAATCCTCTCGCTCGCTATCGCGACAATTCTCAAGAGCCGAGCAGTAGTTCGCCGCAAGCGCGGTTACAGACATCAGTCTTGACCGCAATTCCTCCTCTTTCATTTATAAAGATTTTTTTTCAATATATACTCAAAAACTTCTGTAGGTAAAAAATAGTTGAGATTTTTCCCTTCTTTAACAGATTCTCGCACAAACGATGAAGATATCAATGCCTGAGGGGCATCATTCATCACTGTTACGGATGAAGATAAGAAAGCCATATCTATATCATAACCCGGTCGAGGATATATATACACATGAAATTCATTTAATATCTTATCTGAATTTTTCCATTGGTTGAATCTCAACCAATTGTCCGATCCTATTATGAGCGAAAATGTATGTTCGGGATAGTGTTCCCGCAAACATGACAATGTATGATATGTGTACGACGGAATAGGCAATGAAAACTCAAAATCCGAAATTCTGACCCGTGGGCAATGCGCAGCCACAATCGATGCCATGGCAAGCCTGTCGGAATCAGGAGCCGGTTGAGTGCCTTCTTTCAGCGGATTCAGTGGACTAACCATTATCCACACCTCATCGAGATCAAGCCATTGCGACGCATAATTTGCAATCATAGCATGTCCGGTATGAATGGGATCGAAACTGCCGCTGAAAATCCCGATTCTCATTATTTCACAAATTCTTTAATAAGCGACTCCACTTCCGAAGCAGCTTTGTCAAGATCATCATTCACCACTCGAGTATCAAACTGCTCTGCAAATCCAAGTTCGAATTCCGCCTTCGACAGACGTTTGGATATAGATTCTTCAGAATCCGTAGAACGCGCCCGCAACCTCCTCTCAAGCTCCTTAAGCGAAGGGGGCAGAATAAAAATGGAAAGAGCATCTTCAGCATAACGTTTCTTTACATTTACCGCCCCTTTGACATCAATATCCATGATAAGGTTATAACCGGCATTCGTAACGCGCTCCACCTCAGAAACAAGAGTTCCATAACATGTGCCTTGATAAACCTCCTCCCATTCCACAAATTCTCCGTTCACTACTTTGTTATTGAATTCTTCCGGAGTAAGGAAATAATATTCACAACCATTACGTTCTGCTCCACGCGGAGCGCGACTGGTTGCAGAAACTGAGAAACCAAGTTTCAGTTCCGGATGCTCCATCAGTCGGGATATTATTGTGGATTTGCCTGTTCCAGAAGGCGCAGACAGGATTATGATCTTACCTTTTTTCATAACACATTCAATACCTGTTCTTTGATTTGTTCGAGATTGTCTTTCATTTTCACCACAATCTTCTGCATCTCGGCATGATTGGATTTTGATCCGAGAGTATTGATCTCTCTTCCCATTTCCTGCGCAATAAACCCGAGTTTCTTGCCCTGACCTTCTGCGGGACATTCCTCCCCGCCAAGAGTCTCAAGAAAATAGTTGAGATGTGCTTTCAAACGAAGTTTCTCTTCGTTCACATCAAGTTTTTCGATATAGAAAATCATTTCCTGCTCCAGTCTGCCGGCATCATATTCTATGGATGATAGTCTTGCAAGCTGTTCCTCGAGCCGTGCCTTGATCTTTGGCACACGCTCTGCCTCGAAAGGTTCTATCTGCTTCAATAATTCTCCAATACTCTCAATCTTGCAAACAAAGAAATCATAAAGCTTCTTCCCCTCCTGCAAACGGAATTCACGAAGATGCTCCACCGCCTGGCGAGTTGCTTCCTCCAGAGCCTTATGCTCCTCTTCATCGGCTACGGCAGTCTCGGTTTTCATAGAATCAGGCATTCTCATCAAAAGCGAATACCAGTCGACTGGATCAGGTAAAGCAAGAGCCTCCCCCATTGCCTCAAACTGCTTTTTATATACCGCCAGTAAAGGAACATTGACAGAAGCCGTGGCTTCTGTAGCAAGATTATCTACGGTAACCGTCATTTCCACCTTGCCACGTTCAAGATGCGTTGCCACAAAATTTCGCGTCTCTATTTCATCTTCACGAAAAAAACTCGGAATCCTGGTAGAAAGATCAAACTGCTTGCTGTTTAGCGATTTCAGCTCTACCGTTATTTTTTTTGAGGAGGAGGCTGCGCAACCCCGGCCAAAGCCGGTCATCGACTGTATCATATCCGAATATCTGAATTATGAATCACCTGATTCCTAATACTGGAATCAAGGTGGAGGTATTAGTTTCTTATCACCTACAAATTTACATCATTATTCTCAATTCTCAAAACTTGACCTTATTAAATTCAGAATTTATATGTCAGCATGGCTGACAATGACATCGTTGAAGAAACTCTGTCAGGCCAGTCTCTATAATGCGAAGATCGGACTTTATTTGAGAAACTAAGGGTTCCGTAAAGTTTCTTCAACAACTGGTAATCAAACCTGACTTCTGTCACATTGAACGACGCAACGGACTTATCCCCCATCACATTTAGGGTGCGGAAATTCACTTCTTCCAGATTCGTGCCTCGTTTATACCCTTTCCAAGTGAAGAGCCGATAATATTCATGACTCACCGACAACGAAGCTTTTCTGCGCGACCAGGTGATATTTGCTCCGGCTTTAATCGAGAAACCTGAAGCAAAATTATAATTACGTTCGTCTGTCCAGTAATGATCACTAAGAATAGAACCCAATATTATAGCGTTGGCGTGGGCATAGCAATCGAAAATATAACGTTTGCGCTCCACATCCCTGAAAAGGAACCCTACCCCAAGACTGGCTGGCACTCCAAGTTTATAAGGGACCTTGTCTATGTTGGTTATTGTATCGCTATCGTAAAAATCAAAATGCTGATACAATCCAATACTTCCCGATGAATTCTTATGGTCGAGCACTTCGCGCGAAAGCAACCTTCCCTTGATATTGAGTTGAGAAAGAATCGGCTGATACTTCATGCCCTGCAGTTCTACCTTTACCGTAAAATAATCATATGGTTTTGTGGATTTTGCCTCGAATCTATCTCCATATTCAAGATCAAGTTGCAATACACCCCCGACATATGGACTGCGCATACGTCCTTGAAAAGCCATAGTCTTCACACCAAGCGACATCTGCATAAATATATTGGGAGTCCCGAACATCCTGCCCGATGTTGCTCTCCTCTTCCATGCCTGTCCTGTGACAATTCGGTTTATTCCCCTCATTGGTGACAGCACAAAAGCTGCAAATTCGCGTTCAAAACGTTCTAACCCTCCTGAACGATCATCAAGCACTGCGTCCGATGCCCTGAATAATGTTTCTCCAAGCACCGCTCCACCAACAGGAGTTGCAATCACATCATTTGTAGACGGATACTCACATTCCATGAATAATTCCCACATTGCACTTCCCGCTATTGCAAACAATTCCGATTGCCAATAATTGAAACCATTAGCTCTCCCTGCAGCATAATAAAGACTCCCATTATAGGGATGGAGGAAAGTATTTGTGCCAAGCTGGTCATTATCCCATATAAATCCATGCTTGAAATTTTCTTTGATACTGTTCCAGCTTATGTATGCGAAATCTCCCTTCTGCACATAACGGTCAAATGCCCATAGACCGAGATTGAAACCCACTACCTCTGCACCGGCACGCCAGAAATGTTTTTTACCATAATATGCTACATCTGCCGAATCGGGTTGCACCTGATTGACCATATTGTATTTTATTGGCATCTGTGCCATTCCATGTGCCGGACACAGCACAGCCGACATCGTTATAAACGCCATCGCCAACAAAAGCAATATGTTTTCAATCCTTTTCACAACCTTTAAACCTTTGCATTATAACATCTGAAGCGGCTTCAAGGTTGGATAGCCGTAAATACAGAAAAATCCGGTAACGCTACTTTTTTACGCAGCATCACCGGATTTTTATGTTTATAAATAAGAAGCTGTTTATTTAACCTTGAGATCACTTAGAACCTGATCTATGTGAGCCTCGGCTTTATTCACTGTTGCTTCATAGTCTTCTTTATTCTTCATGTCTTCACGGACTTCCACATAGAACTTGATCTTCGGTTCTGTGCCAGAAGGACGAATGGAAACCTTGTCACCAGCCTCGGTAAAGAACTGGAGAACATTTGACGTTGTCGGGAAGTCGAGTTTTGTAATCTCGCCTGTCTTAAGATTACGGCAGTTGAGATCAGAGTAATCTTTAACCATGACGATTGGGCTTCCGGCAAGTTCTTTTGGAGGATTCTCACGGAAGTTTTTCATCATAGCCACAATCTCCTCAGCCCCACTCTTTCCGGGACGAACAACGCTCACGCCACGCTCGCGTGAAAAACCATAAGTAGCGTAGATATCAACAAGAAGTTCATAAAGGTTCATACCTTTGTCAGCCGCCCAGGCTGCTGCCTCAGCTATAAGTGAATTGGCAGAGATAGAATCCTTATCCCTAACGAATGTTTCGGCAAGGAAACCATAGCTCTCTTCACCACCACCGATATAGCGGCCAACGCCTTCCATATTACGCATAACATCGGCAATCCATTTGAAGCCGGTGTAGCAATCGAAACACTTAATGCCGTTCGCATCAGCGATTCTCTTAATGGTCTCAGTGGTAACGATGGTCTTTACGCAATATTCGTTTCCTTTGAGAAGTTTCTTCTCTACATTCTGAGTAATGATGTAGTAAAGGAGAAGCATCACGATCTGGTTTCCGTTCACGAGCTGATATTCACCCTTCTTGTCGCGAACCACAAGACCGATACGGTCGGCATCCGGGTCTGATGCAAGAACAAGGCTTGCACCCTCCTCTTTAGCCTTGGCAATACCCATTGTCATTGCCTCAGGATTCTCCGGATTCGGAGACACAACTGTGGGGAAGTCACCGCTCTGGATGTCCTGTTCGGGAACATGGATCACATTCTCGAAGCCCCAGAGTTTAAGAGAATCAAACATAAGGCGTAAGCCTGTGCCATGGATCGGGGTGTAAACAATCTTCATGTCGCTGTGACGTTTGTCGACCTCCGGATCAAGAGAGAGGGAATGAATATCAGCAAGATATTGATCATCAAGATCCTTTCCGATAATTTGGATGAGATCTTTGTTAGGAGTGAATTTGATCTGATCAACAGATGTAATTGCATTCACATATTCGATCGTCTTCACATCGTGAGGGGCAATCATCTGCGCGCCATCGCTCCAATAAGCCTTATAGCCGTTATATTCTTTCGGATTGTGACTTGCAGTTACCATCACCCCGCTCTGGCAACCCAGTTTACGTATAGCATAGGAAACCTCAGGAGTAGGACAAGGACCATCAAAAAGATATACCTTAATACCGTTTGCTGAAAATATGTCTGCAGTAAGCTCGGCAAATTTACGTGAATTATGACGCACATCATGACCAACAGCAACGGCAATCTGAGGAAGTTCCTTGAAGCAATCCTTAAGATAATTGGCAAGACCCTGTGTTGCAGAACCGACAGTATAGCGGTTCATGCGGTTGGTTCCAGCACCCATGATGCCGCGCAAACCACCCGTACCGAATTCAAGATCTTTATAAAATGATTCGATAAGTTCAGTCTTGTCCTCGGCATCCAGCATTCTCTTTACCTCTGCACGTGTTTCTTCATCATATTGAGGCGTAAGCCAATTCTGAGCCCGTTCTGTAACGGTTCTCAACAATTCATCATTATTCATAATAATTCTTTATAGGTTATATATTTATAATTTCCTTATCAATTGTGAAGGGATTGTGGCAAAAACACTATTATACCCTCCTCTGCTCAATTAATAAACGCAAAGATATAAAAAATTTCCACATCTTTAACAGCTTTTAATTTAAATGTAGTAATTTTGCCTAAATTTTAGAGAGTGTTTAAGAAGCTTTTTAAAGAATTATGGCAAAAACATCCTGGCGCCCCGGAACTATGATATATCCGCTTCCCGCAGTTCTTGTAACCTGCGGCGCCAATCCTGAAGAATGGAATATGCTCACAGTGGCATGGACAGGCACAATATGTTCGGATCCAGCAATGTGCTATATCTCAGTGCGTCCCGAACGTCATTCTTATCCGATCATCAAAGACCGGATGGAGTTCACTATAAATCTCACCACAGCGTCCATGGCGAAAGCAACAGACTGGGCAGGAGTGCGTTCCGGTAAAGATTTTGACAAATGGAAAGAAACCGGTCTCACTCCGATTCCAGGAGAGAAGGTAGCGTCTCCGACTATTGAAGAATCTCCCCTCTCAATTGAATGCAGAGTAAAATCAATTGTCGCACTCGGCAGCCATGATATGTTTGTTGCCGAAGTATTGAATGTCCGCGCGGACGAACGCTTCATAGATCCGGCAACCGGACGCTTCTCTTTAGAGAAATCCGGACTCATGGCATATAGCCACGGACATTATTATGAGCTGGGCAACCTGATAGGTAAATTCGGTTTCTCCGTTCAGAAAAAGAAATAAAGTGCGCGAATAACCAAATATTTTTATATATTTGCAGTTTGCAAACCATATTTGGGAATATGAATAACAATAACGATTTCGATAACAACATAGGGAACAATGGTTTTGACGCTCGCGCTGCAAAGCGTATAAAACGAAACCAGCGTGTGGTAAAATGGCTTTGGGCATCATTCCTGAGTCTCGGCGCTTTCATTTTTCTGTTTCTTCTGCTTATTTATAATGGCGTGATCGGCTACATGCCGCCAATCGAAGAACTTGAAGATCCTCATGACAAGCTGGCATCGCTCGTATATGCATCTGACGGCACAACAGAACTCGGACGATATTTTTTCGGTTCAGGCAATCGTGTATATACAGATTATGATGCTGTATCTCCTTACGTAATCAATGCTTTGATCGCAACGGAAGACGTCAGATTCAAAGAGCATTCCGGCATTGATTTCAAGGCTTTGGGAAGAACAATGATAAAGACCGTGATGATGGGAGATAAATCCGCAGGAGGAGCTTCGACGATCACCCAGCAGCTCGCTAAACAGTTATATTCCCAGCCGACAGGCAACATTTTCAAAAGAGCCATCCAGAAACCTATAGAATGGATGATTGCGGTTAAGCTCGAAAGATTCTACACCAAGGATGAGATCATTAATATGTATCTCAACCGCTTTGACTTCCTTAACAATGCCGTGGGCATCAAGACTGCCGCCAACGTGTATTTCGGTAAGGAACCCGGCGATCTTAAGGCTGAGGAGGCTGCCCTCCTTGTCGGGATGCTTAAGAATCCGAGTTACTATAATCCCCTTCGTCACGAAGAGCGTGCGAAAAATCGCAGAAACACAGTTATCGATCAGATGGTTAAGGCAGACTTCCTTACCATCGCGGAAGGAGATTCTCTCAAAGCACTTCCCCTTACGTTGGATTATCATAAAGTTGACCATAAAGAGGGAGGTGCACCCTATCTGCGTGAGGAGATTCGTCGTCTCATGACCGCAAAAAAACCTGAACGTCCAAAACGTTCCGACTATAAGTCGATGGTTGCCTATCGCGTAGCTCTTGGAAACTACAATACAGATTCAACCCAATGGGAGGAGAATCCTCTTTATGGATGGATTCTCAAGAATCCCAAACCTGACGGCAACTATTACGATCTTTATACCGATGGCTTGCGCATATATACCACTATCGACACCAGAATGCAACGTTATGCAGAAGATGCCGTATACCAGCATCTCGGCGGCTATCTGCAACCGGCTTTCGAAAGTGAAAAAAGAGGACAACGAACAGGTCCTTACACCACCAATAGCTCTGAGCTCAGCTACGATGGTGTCATGAAGCTTATCAAGAATGCCGTTAAGCAGACTGAACGCTACCGCAATATGAAAAAAGCCGGACATTCCGAAGAAGAAATCGAAAAGGCATTCCACACTCCTTACGAAATGGATGTGTTCGCTTATGTCAAGGAAACCAGAAATGAAAAAGGGAGAAATATCACAAAGATTGTGCCTGGTTCAAAAACCGTAACCATGTCACCCTACGACTCTCTCCTTTATATGAAAACTATTCTCCGCACAGGGTTGATGAGCATGGACCCAGTCACAGGTCACGTAAAGGCTTATGTAGGCGGACCTGATTTCACCCATTTCCAGTATGATATGGTTAGTCGAGGCAAACGCCAGATCGGATCTACAGCAAAACCGTTCCTGTATACGCTTGCAATGGAGCAGGACTTCACTCCGTGTTCAATGTTCTCCAATACTCAGCCGGTATTCGGGAACTGGGCACCCAGAAACTCAAGCCATGCCCGTGTAGGCGAAATGGTTGACCTAAGATGGGCACTAACCAACTCCAACAACTGGATATCTGCGCGCCTTGTCAACGAGCTTACCCCCGTAAGCCTTGCAAACAAAATGCGTATGTTCGGTATAACGGGTTACATTGATCCCACCCTCCCGCTCTGTCTGGGCACTGTAGACGTGCCTGTAGGACACATGGTAGCCGCCTATACGGCTTTTGCCAACCGAGGCATACGTGTTGATCCGGTGTTCGTGACCCGCATAGAAGACAATCAAGGAAACCTCATATATACAGCTGTTCCTCACCGCACAGAGGTGACATCGGAAGACGCTTATTACAAGATATTGTCAATATTGCTGAACGTCGTAGACAGCGGCACGGGCGCGAGCCTTCGCTCTCGTTATAATATCCGCGCAGAAATGGGTGGTAAGACCGGTACTACCAACTCTAATTCCGATACCTGGTTCATGGGCTTTACACCTGACTTGGTGACAGGAGTATGGGTAGGTGGTGAAGAACGCTACATCCACTTCAATTCTATGGCATTCGGTCAAGGCGCACGCGCTGCCCTTCCGATCTACGGACTCTACATGCAGAAGGTATATGCGGATAGCAAACTTCCGTATAGCCAGGATGCAAAATTCCAGTTCCCCGAAGGCTATAATGCATGTGAAGGGGAGATAACGACCTATACCGTTGCCGAGCCGGTAGAGGAAGAAGCTGTTGAAGGCATTTTTGAATAACAATATTTAAACATAAATAATCCGGTTTCGTAAGCCAAAATCTTCAGTATTTTGAAAGATTTTGGCTTATTACTGAAATTTTTCATTAATTTTTTGTGCGGTATGAAATTTATATATATATTTACCGCAAAATTAAATTTTTATTAAATTTCATTTCGAAACCTTAACACTAAGACCAAATGGCAAAGGTATTACAAATCCGAGACCTCACACTGCGCGACGGACAACAGTCGCTGTTCGCAACCCGTATGAAGCAGGAGAACGTTGACAAACTTCTCCCCCTTTATCGTGAAGCTAAATTCTACATTATGGAGGTATGGGGCGGTGCCGTACCCGACTCAGTGATGCGCTACCTTGGAGAATCCCCTTGGGATCGTCTCCGCGCATGTTCCAAAGAGATGAAGGGCATCTCTCTGCTCTCCGCTCTTTCTCGCGGTCGCAACCTCTTCGGTTATGTCCCCTATCCCGACTATGTTCTTGAAGGCTTCTACAAGAAAGCGATTGAAAACGGTCTGAACGTTATGCGTATCTTCGATGCGCTCAACGACATTGACAACATCAAGGAATCGGTTAAAATGATCAACCAGCTTGGTGGTATTTCCGATACAGCCGTATGCTACACCGTTGATCCGAAAGACACACCGGTTGAAGCCCCGAAGAAAAAAGGCTTCTTCGCAAGACTCTTCGGCGGTAATGACGCCCCTGCAGCTCCTGAGAAAATATTCACAGATGAATATTTTGTAGAGAAGGCAAAAGAGATGGAAGCTCTTGGTGCAAAAATGGTGACACTTAAAGATATGGCAGGTCTTGTGAACCCGTCAAGAATCTTCACCCTCATGCCCAAATTGAAACAGGCGCTCAAAGTGCCCGTTGACTTCCATACACATTGCACCCCCGGCTATGGTCTGGCTTCAGTTCTCACAGCCATCATAAAAGGCGTGGATATTGTAGATACCAATATCTGGTGGTTCGGCGGCGGCTCTGCAGCTCCTGCCATTGAGCTTGTATGGATTTTCTGCCAGAAACTCGGAATCGAGGTTGCAGTCAATATGGACGCTGTTGCCAAAATCCGTAAAGAGCTGGTTGAGGCACGCAAGGCTCTCGCTGACTTCGACCTCAACAAGGATAAATGGCCCAACGACTTCGATGAGTACTATGCAAAGATGCCGAAAGAGATCGATGCAGAATTTGATCGCGCCATCGCGGCTGCCAATGAAAACCGAGAAGAAGATCTTCTTGACGCATGCCACAAAATCGAGGCTTATTTCGGATTCCCCAAACCCAATGAACTTGTTAAGAACGCTGAGGTTCCCGGCGGAATGTATTCCAATATGGTTGCCAATCTCCGCGCCCTCAAGGCAGAAGATGTGCTTGACGAGGCTATGGCACTCATCCCGAAAGTTCGCCGCGATGCAGGTCTTGTGCCGCTCGTAACACCAACCAGCCAGATTGTAGGCTCACAGGCGGTGGCTCTCGCTCTTGACCGTCGCAAAGGTGCACCAGACTATTCCAATAAGAATAATCAGTTCATCTCTCTTGTTAAGGGTGAGTATGGTCACACACCGGTTGCCATTGATCCTGCGTTCCGCGAGAAAATCACAGGTTCTGCGGAGGAACGTCCCTACGACACAAGCTCCTTCCGTGAACCGGCAAATCCGGAACTGCCTGAATTCGGCGGCGTGAAGCTCGCTCAGAACGAAGAGGAATTCCTGCTTATCGAACTCCTCCCCTCTGTTGCCAACACATTCCTTAAGAACAAACGCAAAGCTGAATTCGAAGCAAAACAGGCTGAAAAGAAAGCTGAGGAACCGGCAGCAAAAGCTGAAGAAGCTCCAAAGGCAGCTGCTGAGGAGATCACAGGAAAAGTGTTCCGCGCACCGATGGGTGGCACAGTAATCGAAATCCTTGCCAAACCCGGTCAGATAGTGAAGATGGGAGATCTTCTCCTTGTATACGAAGCAATGAAGATGGAGAATGACCTTGCCACAGATATGGCAGGAACAATCAAACGCTTCCTCGTAAACGAAGGAGACGTCATCGCCACAGACCAGCCCCTCGTAGAATTCGAGTAATCAACACCACCATCAATATTAGATAAATCGAATAGATTGAGTCTGCCCTCCCGGCAGACTCAATTGTTTTCATATCCACCACCACTGTCGTTTCAGACCTGACATTTCATAACATTCCGACAAATGTACTCCACCAATACCTGCTGTACGCCTGTCACATTGCCACTATCCTTAAGCGAAATGATGTACCATTGCGGAACATTCGATCATCGATCACATTGCCATGCAACTTTCCCGGCAGATTTACATCAAAGGCAGCACGCACACCCCATATAGGATTAGATTCTCCTGCTTCAATGATTTGAGCATTAATGCTCATAACACTGGATATGAGACAAGCTAATGTGCAGACTTTTCTCATCTTAAGTTATTTTTATGTTATTAATACCGTTAATATTGGTGTGGCTTATTTCATAATAGCTGAAGATGCGCCTGATTGTTCTCCGACCTCGTTGCCCCGTTGTACTTTCTTTCCGTAACCGAAAGTGTATGTCACCGAAAGGTTCAAACGGCGATGAAAGTTGTTTCCATCAACGAATCGCGTTTCTGAATATAAAGGAGTTGACAACGTATTAGTAGCACAGAGCCAGTCATTGCGAAATAGATTCATCGCGCTTACCCTGATATTCCAGTTTGCCCCGCTCCATCCTGCGAGTATCTGGTAGAAATCACGGTCTTTATATATTACTCCACGATTGCCCTGCACTGTCAGGTTTCTTGTCTGATACGATGCCTGAAAGTAGAAATTACCAAAATAATAAGTAACCGATGCGTTGCAAGTGAACGGACTCCGTTTAATGTCAAATAATCCGGTCATACGATAGATTGAAATTGAGGGCGATGCCGCAAGTTGAAGATTGCCATTTAACAGTTTGTAATTAAACGACATTCCGATTTGAGTACGGTTATAGTCGCCGTCAGTTTCAAAGGTGCGAAGCAAAGCAGTCCCACCGTCGTATGGCTCGTAAACAGGCACATACAGGTTATATTCTCCGAAATATTGGGCAAAAGCCGAAGCCGAGAATTTGTTAGACGGCATCCAGTTGTAAGACAGGTTGAACGTAACCTGT
>CAJUDL010000034.1 GCA_910585285.1 uncultured Muribaculaceae bacterium | reverse complement strand
GGATAACTTTCAGGTCTTCCTCCACTTCCGATAACGGCGACATACGGAAAGGCGTACCGTGGTAAAGGCTGCAAAACTTGCACTTGTGCCACGTACATCCCGACGTGAGTTGTAGGAGTTGCGAGTTGGCTTCGTAAGGCGGTCGCCATACCTGGCCTGTGAAATGTAGTTCCGGGTATATCATATCTCGATATTTTTTAGTAATTTTGTGATGTAAAATTAGATGATAATCAGAGCTAAAGCAATAACTTACCAAAAGGTTTGACCCTTACCTAAAAGTTTGTTTTGCTCTTTGTCAGACTATTTTGCCCTGTCTAAAATGGCAAAAAAATTGGACTATGAATATTGCAAGGCTGCTCCGATTCTCGAATGGCTTGGCAACAAGTGGGCGCTGGTGGTTCTCGTGAAGATTTCCGAGAACGAGCCGGTGCGTTTCAATGAACTGTACCGAAACATCCCGTCAGTATCGGAGAAAGTGCTTTCACAAGTTCTCAGGCAGTTGACCACGGACGGCATAATCCGCCGTGAGTTGTTTCCGGACGTGCCTCCCCGGACAGAATACTCGGTGACGGACTTCGGCAGAACACTTTTGCCCCACGTAGAAGCTCTCATTAACTGGGGGCGCGCCAACTTTGACATCATTATGTCAAATCGCCGAAAACATGAGTAATATGACCGCGACGGTTATACCGAAGCTAAAACAGCGTTTGTAAGGGGTGTAGTTGATATTGCTAAGAAACACCAATGATCAAAAAAGATATGATGCAAGAAATAAATCCGAAGGATACCACAAGGGCATATGCCTTTGAAATGTGGATGAAGGCTCCGATGCCTATGGTGACACTTATCAAGACTCTCTATGTTACTCGGCTTCGCCACATAAGTAAAAAACGAGGTCTGAAATTCAATATGCTGATGTGCTGGTGCATTGGTAAAGCTGCATCACAGGTAAAGGAGTTCTATATGTTGCCTGTCGGGAACAAACTCATTAAATATGATTCGATAGCAGTCAATACAATAGTAGCCAATTCTCAGGGTGAGGTCAGTTCATGCGATATTCCATATAGCGAGGACCTCTCTCGATTCAATGAAGACTATCTCCATCTGACTCGTCAAGTTGCCGATACCTGTGAAAACCACGACATCACTGACCGTATGGTAGTCGGAACATCGGCATTGGCGCAATACGATATAGACGGTGCTGTCGGTATGTATAGCGGAATATTCAACAATCCCTTTATGATATGGGGTGCATACCGCAAGTCGTGGCTCAATACCCGATTGACCGTCTCATTTCAGTTCCACCATACCCAGATGGATGGTGCCCATGCAGCACGATTCCTTGACTTGCTGCAAAAAGAAATCAATAAGTTGTAGAATAACCACCATAAATATGAGTAACGAAATTTTATATATCCTCTTGCCGGATTATGCGGCACACGAGATTGTTTATCTTTCACAAGCCATCGCATCGGATGAGTATAAGTTGAAAGATAATCCTAAGTATGTCAATAGGATTGTGGCTCCGGCAATGGAGCCGGTAAAATCTATAGGTGGATTCCGTACTTTGCCGGATTATTCATTCGAAACGATGCCCGATGATTACGCAGCATTGGTGCTTATCGGCGGTTTCGGCTGGGCTACGCCTGTTGCAGAGAGGGTAAAACCAATTGTCATAAAAGCCATTGAAAAGGGAAAGATAATCGGTGCTATCTGCAATGCAGCTTCGTTTATGGCGAAATGTGGTTTCCTCAATGCTGTCAAGCATACAGGTAATGGTTTGGATCAACTCAAGCTTTGGGGAGGCGACCAATATACCAATCCTGGCGGATATGTCCACGCTCAGGCAGTCAGCGACAAAAACATCGTGACTGCAAACGGATCTGCAGCGCTTGAGTTTGCAAAAGAGATGCTTCAACTGCTCGAAAATGACACCCCCGAGCGTATCGAAATGTATTATCAGTTCAACAAACAAGGTTTTTGTACTTTATTTCCTAAAGATTGACGTCAATGGCATGTTCATCTGATTTTTTTAGAATACGTCTGCGATGTGCTTGCTCCTTTGGGGGGATGTATGTAACCGGAAAATGAATAAATTTTTCATTTATTGGGTGTTAAATGGTTATGGTAATCGAAACAGAAAGACTTATTCTCCGACCTTGGTGCGAAACCGATGCCGGTGCCTTGTTTAAATATGCAAGTGATCCGGATGTCGGTCCGATTGCGGGCTGGGAGCCACATGTTTCTGAGGAAAACAGTCTTGAAATTATACGGACTGTCTTTTCGGCTCCCGAAACATACGCTGTAGTGCTAAAAGAGACCGGCGAGCCAGTGGGCTGTTGTGGAATAATGTTCTCTAATGGTCTGCACCCAGCAGATATGAAGCAACGCGAAGCTGAGATAGGATATTGGATCGGCAAGCCATATTGGGGTAAAGGTCTGATCCCTGAAGCTGTCAAAGCTTTATTGGCAAGATGTTTTAAAGACTTGCAACTTGATGCGGTTTGGTGCGCATATTATGAAGGCAACACCAAATCGAAACGTGTTTGTGAAAAAAGCGGTTTCAAATTCCATCACATAAACCGTGATATTTTATCTCCGCTTGGAGATAAACGAACAGAGCATTTCTACAATATGACTAAAGAAGATTATAATGCCATGCATTTCAATATGAAGTAGCAGCCAAAATCTTTAAGCAGAAACCAAATTCCGTATCAAATTTCGTCAAGTATCAGCCTTTGCGGCGTATAACGTAATTTTGTCAAATATTATTCTTAACTTTGTGGGTGAAACAGGTTGAACCGTCAAGATAATCGTGGAAGGTGCGAATTTGCTTTTTCGTACTCAATAAATGAGCGGCACTTGGGGAGGTAATACACGGACCTTGGATGGGAAAAACACAGGAAAATATACGGAAGTATACGGAAGCTATGAAACATAGTTTATTATATATATTTGCGCTTGCTTTGACGATAATTGTTACGGCATGCAATGATGATGTTTTCATCGAAAAGCTGACTGTTGACGAACTTCATGTAGAACTTGGTCCTGACAAACTGTCGACCAGTATCAGTGTCAAGGGTGAGGACTGGTATATAAACAGTTTGTCATTCGTGGAGGATGAAGATTATACACAACATTTTGCCGATGATGATGGAACCTTTCATATCCACACTATATTCACTGATCTCTATGTGCACCCAATGGCGGATCGTATCGATCTCGAACTGGCAAGATATGAGGGTAATTCTCCCGGTCAGTTGTCTTTTTTTGTGAGGGATGGCTATAATCACTGCGAAGTTTCTGTCACGCTTCTTCCTACAGGTTCGTTCCAAATAGAAATCAAAGAGGTGAACTACACACTCACTTCCTGGACCAGTTATCCCGAGGATAATAAAACGGAATTTATCATGGGGCAGGAATTCAAGCAGGGTTTGACGGAGCCAAAATCATTATCATTCCCACCCATCTCATCGCTACGGGTTGATTATTATTTCGAGCCGTGGGATGACACGTCAGAGTTCGACAAAATGATTCTCAACAGTTGTATTAAGGTCCCTGTTCCTTCCTATACTTTGTTTAACGATCCGCATACCGATTATTGGGGTATGGTCGGGGAATCAGCAGCGTTGACGACGACCAAATCTTTATTCTTCACTTCACATGGGCTTCCGAGACCGGCAGCCGTGGATCTTCCTCTCGGCACGCCATTAATGGTGTCGCTGCTTTGCGACTATGAGGCAGTCGGACTGTACTGCGTAATCAAGGTCAGCACCGGCGACGGCGAGGAGCGGGATGTGCATTGTATGCTGAGGATGCTCACGCCTATAAAACTCCATGTTGCAATAAACACACAATTATGAGAAGACTGGCATTAGTTTTGATTTGTTCGTTGGCGGCGCTTGCGTCTTTCGGAGCCGATTCGACTTCAGTAGCGCAGCGTATTGAACTTTCTTTCCGCGGCGCTTACGTGCTGCCGACCAATCAGATAGTCAAGGGTGACAACCGATTTGGCTCCAAAACACGTTCAGCTTTTGGAGGGGCAGTGGAGTATTCCTTTTCTTTTGCACCAGCCTCGTATTTCGGTCGCTATTATCCATATGCGTATCAAGGCGTTGGCGTGGGAGTCACGGCTTTTGATGAATCCAAGGTTACCGGTACGCCGGTGAATATCTACGTTCTTCAAGGTTCGCGCATAGCAAGTTTTTCGTCTCGCCTGAGTCTTGATTACGAGTGGAATTTCGGTATCTCCGCAGGATGGCATAAAAACAGTGATACCAGTCTCCTTGACTATGAACACATCGATGGTTTTGGCTCTAATATCAATGCATACATAGACTTGGGTTTCAAACTCAGATATGCTCTGAGCAATCGCATCAGTCTTACAGCCGGTGTTAATTTTTCTCATTTCTCAAACGGCAACACCGACTATCCGAATCCTGGCGTCAATGTGCTCTGGGGGAGGTTGGGGCTTGCTTGGAACCTTGGGTCTGTGCCGACGCAACGCCGTCACGACTGGAGCGGTTATGACCCTCACTTCACGTATGACATCACGGCGTATGGCGCATGGCGAAAGAATCTTTTCGATTCTAATTATGGCATGGCGGATAGTGACAGTGAAATGAGAATCATACCGGGACACTTCGCCGTTGCCGGTCTGAACGTTAATCCATTGTGGCATTTTAACCCGATGTTTTCTGCCGGTGCGTCGCTTGATTTCCAGTATGACGAAGGCGCAAATCTCAGTCCCTATTATGTCACAAGCACACCTTCCGATGACCCGAAATTCTATCGCCAGCCGTTTAGTCATCGCGTGATGGCAGGACTCAGTGCACGTGCCGAATTGCAGATGCCGATATTCTCTGTCAACATCGGTATAGGTCATAGTCTCTACGCTCCCGGAGGCGGTGATCTGCGGGGATGGTATCAGATGTTCACGCTTAAGACCTTTGTGACACGCAATCTCTACCTGAGCACCGGCTATCGCCTTGTGCGCTTTCGCACTCCCGGCAATCTCATGCTCGGTCTGGGGTGGCGCTTTGGATCATGACTGATGACCTGTTAAAACAATAATTCGCTTTTAATTAAATATAATAATTTTGGATATCACGATCTCTTTTATTCTCGAAGTAATAGGCACAATTGCGTGTGCCATTAGTGGCATCCGTCTTGCCGCCACTAAGAATTTCGATTGGTTCGGGGCTTACATTGTTGGTCTCGTCACAGCCATTGGCGGGGGCACCCTGCGCGACATATTGCTTGACATTCCGGTATTCTGGATGCACAATTGGTGGTATCTCGCAGTCACAGCCCTTTCGCTTTTAGCAGTCATCATCTTCAAGGATCATCTTGTGAGGCGAGACAAGATGCTTTTCATATTCGACAGTATCGGTCTTGCAATGTTTGTCGTCATCGGCATAGATAAGACTCTCGCCATCGACTATCCTATGTGGGTTGCCATGATTATGGGTATCATCACCGGTGCATTCGGTGGAGTGTTGCGTGATATCCTCATCAATGAAGAACCTCTTATTTTTCATAAAGACATCTATGCCACAGCCTGTCTGGCAGGAGGATTCATATATTGGATAACCAAATATCTGGAATGTCCTGCATATGTAAGCCAGATAAGCTGTGCCGTGACCATTATGGTAATTCGTTTCCTTGCCCTGAAATATAATCTTTCCCTGCCTGTGTTAAACGATATCCCACGACGCAATAAAGCCGAATAATAGTATTTTTTAGAAAAAATTATCTTCCGGGATTGAGTTTTTAGGATGTGGTGTGTCTTTATAGTGTATGACGAAGATAAATGACATAGAACAACTTTTCAAGGCACATTATCCACGAATGTATCGCTTGGCGGTCGCACTCCTGCACGATGATGATCTTGCGCGCGACATATTCCATGACGTGTTCCTGTCGTTGCTCGACGGCAGTTTTGACATCAGCATTACCGAAGGGTATCTATTGAATGCTGTCAGAAACCGTTGTCTGAACCATATCAGGGATTGTGAGATTCATCATCGCATCGCCAACCTCTATTTCATTGACAGTAATGAATACGAAACCGAGAATTTCCCCGATGAATGCACAATGGCGCGGATTCATAGCCTCATCAAAAATGATATCTCTTCTCAGGCGCGGCGTGTGATGGAATTACGATTCTCGGATAACTTGCCGTTTTCCCGAATTGCATCTGTCATGGGTATAAGCGAAACCGCCGTATATCGTCATCTTAGTCATGCCTTGGCAATCATTCGCAGAAAACTCAACGAAAATGGATAAGTACGAATCAAAATGCGACAAGGTGCTTAATATTGTCAGGCATCCGGAGAATTATACATCGGAGCAGTTGAACGGTATACTGGAGGATTCTGAAAACCGGGAGATTTATCGCACTCTTTGCCGGATTGATTCGGCGTTGGCATCCGGAGGAAATATCAATGTGGATGCTGAGTGGGAGCGTTTCCGAAAGAAACATGGAATCCATACGCGCCGTCACTTCTTTGGATTGGGAAATCGGGCTGCGTCAATTGCCATTATAATTTTCACATCTATTGTAGCATTGGCTGCCGGAATAGCTGTCACCGTTGCCGTGGCTGACCATAAGAATGAACAGATTCCTGTCAAAGAAACAGCCGTTGGAAAATCTGCTGTTTCCATGGCATCGGAGACAATCGCGGCAAAGACTGACACGGTAAAAAATGACATGACTCCGGTGATATTTGAGGATGAACCTCTTGATGTGATAATGCAGAAGATTTCTGTAGTTTATGATGTTGAATTCAAGTTCAATAATAAGGAAGTTGCCTCACTTCATCTTTACTATAAGTTAGATCGGGCATTATCACTTGATGAAATTGTGGCGCAACTCAACACATTTTCGCAGATAAGTATCAAACGAGATGGCAACGTCCTTAACATTGACTAAAATGAGAATTTTACTGACTTTGTTGATGGCTGTTGCGACATTTCTTTCAGCTGGAGCCTACACCTATTCCTATTCCTTCAACAATACGCCTATATCGGAAGCTCTTGTCAGGATAAGCAAAGATCATCCTGATGTAAACATATCCTTTATCTACAAGGAACTTGATAATTATAGAACATCGGCAAGAATAAATACAGATGATGCTTACCGGGCATTGCGTCAGATTGTTGGACTTCATCCGATTTCTGTGATAAACAAAAATGGAAGTTTTTATATAGAAGCTCTTCAGCATGGCAGATTTGTTTATACAGGCAAAGTAATTGGAAGCGACAATGAGCCGGTTGCCGGCGCTACGGTAATGCTTTTGAATCCTAACGATTCAACACTCATAACATATGGTATAGCCAATGGGGAAGGTCGTTTCACGATTCCTTGCGATCGAATGGATGTGATTGCAAAATTGGGTTGTATCGGTTATAATACTGTTTACACTCGTTCCTCAGGTTTCAATTTAGGCACAATTGTTATGCCTGTCAATACTATAATGTTGCAGCAGGTATCGATTTCTTCCACAAAACCTTTTGTCAAACTCAAAGGTACAGGATTTTCAATAGATATAGCAAATTCACCTTTAGGGGATCTGCCAACTGTTCCTGACGTTTTGTCGCAGTTGCCATCGGTGAAGGCAACGGGGAGTGGATTTTCTGTTTTGGGACGCGGCGATACTGAAATATTTATAGGCAATCAGAAAGTTGTTGACATGTCGGAATTGTATAGATTGCGTCCTGCTGAAATCAAAAGTGTTTTTATCAGCTTCGCACAAGCCGGGAATATTTCAACCGATATGAGACCACGGAGGGGAACCCCTTGTTGCGTCCGAGGTATACCTATGATATTTCCTATTCATTTGGATATAATGATTTTACGGCAAGTGTGGGATATCAATGGGTGCACAACTATATCACGGAAGAGAGCCGGATTGATTCGGATAATCCGCTGCACCTGACGTCGTATCCTGTCAACAAAGGGAAATATACGGCTGCAATGCTTCAGCTTAACTATGATCATAAATTTGGTTTCTGGCATCCGTATCTTTCAGCACATATGACAAAAACGTTCTATGGACTTTCCATGTTTCAGGAAAGTATGCCTCCTTTAGGAAAATCTCCACTTTTTGAGTTATCATTCTCAAACTATTTCTCTTTTTGCGGAACAACTGCATATATTTCTGCAAACTACAATCCCGCCGGAGCTTATTGTGATTCTTGGGAAGATCGTTTTGTCGGAATTGATTTGGGTATATATCGTCGTTTTTTCAGCAAAAGATTGTATGTAGCAGTTAATGCGACCAATATATTCGGCTGTAAATCCAAGTCTCGAACTTATTATGGCGCAAGCATTTTCGAGCGCACCGCATTCCGTGATAATCAACGCCTATACCTGACAATCTCTTACTCGTTTAGACATGATGTCAAATATAAAGGCAAAACTTCGGCTCAAGACGAAATCAATCGAATGTAAATATAAGGGCTGTTGAACAATCTCAACAGATTTCTCCTATGTTGCAATCTTGTTTTAGACGGGATTAATTTGTAATTTTGCAACGTGAAAAAGTCGTTGACTCGTATTTTTGTGTCGTTAGTGATGCTCTTGTTCGTGAATTTTATGTTCTCGAACGCTATCTTCACGCACGTTCACAAGGGCATCGACGGTCGATCTGTAACTCACTCACACCCGTATCTTCCATCAGGAAACCATGGGCATACCGCCCATTCTCTGGATATTGTCGCGGCTTTTAACGCGGCATCAATCACTGCTAAGGCTTCGCAGTCGGTGTCGGTGCTGACACCGGCAGTACACTGTTCCTTAGTTTACACAGATGTAATATCTTTTATCGCAGCGAGTCATGTCGCGGCATATTCCCTGAGAGGACCTCCGGCATTATGTGCATAAAGTAGCTTTTCCCCACGTGATAGAGAAGTATAGATCAAGTGGGATTCTTAAACTGTAACTTTATTCTAATCCATAATGCCTAAAAAATATTTTTTGCGGCTGTGGCATGTGCCATGGTCCTGTCGGCACGTGCCGACAAATCTGTCGTGTCTTCTGTTCCTTCGGATGAGGAACTGGATTCATTGATGGATGTATTCATGCTTGACCAGGTAGTGGTGACAAGCAGTAAGAGTGAGGTGAAACGTCGTGAGAGTCCATCTTTGGTGAATGTGATGACCGGTAAGTTGCTGACCACAGTAGGGGCGTGCTCACTTGCCGACGGTCTGGATTTCCAGCCCGGAGTGCGGGTTGAGAATGATTGCCAGAACTGCGGATTCACGCAGGTGCGTATAAACGGACTTGACGGTCATTATTCGCAGATACTCATGAATTCTCGTCCGGTATTTTCCGCTCTGACGGGTGTTTATGGTCTGGAGCAGATTCCTGCCAATATGATTGACCGTATCGAAGTGATGCGGGGAGGTGGTTCGGCTCTTTTCGGCTCGTCTGCAATAGGGGGAACCATCAATATAATCACCAAAGATCCCCGTGAAAATACCGCGAGGGTTTCACATACGTTGACATACATCGGTCCTTCCGGATCGCTCGACAATAATACGACCTTGAATGCCTCGGTTGTGACCAATAATGACAAGGCGGGAATTTTCATCTATGGTCAAAGCCGATATCGCGATGGCTACGACCATAACGGAGACGGCTACACAGAGGTGGCGCAATTGAAGACGCAGACTCTTGGTGCCCGCACGTTCATGCGTACGTCTGCCGATTCGCGCCTGACACTGGAATATCATAACACTCACGAATACCGTCGTGGAGGTGATCAGCTCAATCAGCCCGCGCATCTTGCCATGATTGCAGAGCAGGTGGAACATAACATACATGGAGCGGAGGTGACATATGACATATGGCCGCGTGATCGTCGCGATCATGTTTCGGTGTTTTCCGCGATGCAAGCCACAAAACGTAATAGCTACTATGGTTCTGATATGGATCCGGATGCTTATGGACGCACATCTGACCTTGTCGTCACTGCCGGCACGCAATGGACTCATCCCATATCAAAATTCCTTTTTATGCCTTCCGAAGTTGTGGCGGGACTTGAATATTCTTATAATCGACTTCATGATGTAAAAATAGGATATGGTCATGACATACTCCAGAATGTGAATATTTTCAGTGGATATCTGCAGAACGAATGGCGCGACGAACGTTGGGGCTTCCTTATCGGTGCGCGACTCGACAAACACTCACTTATCAAGAATCCGATAGTATCGCCCCGTGTGAACATACGTTTCAATCCATCGCGCAGTGCCAACTTCCGCTTGTCGTATTCCACCGGGTTCCGTTCTCCTCAGGCTTACGACGAAGATTTTCATGTGGCGATTGTCGGAGGCGAGAGGGTAGTGACAGTGCTTGCCCCAGGTCTTAAGCAGGAAAGTTCGCAGAGTGTAAGCGCATCTGCCGACCTTTACCACACATTTGGCAACGTGCAGACTAACCTTCTTGTGGAAGGTTTCTTTACTGATCTTCGCGACGTGTTTGCTCTCCGGCAGCTTGAGGGGCATGACGCGCAGGGTAATGCCGTGCTTGAGAGATATAACGGTTCCGGAGCGCGCGTCTTCGGTCTAAACTTGGAGGCTAAGGCTTTCTTTTCCGCGCATTTTGACATACAGGCAGGTGTCACGCTGCAGCGCAGCCGTTACAAAACGCCGGAAGTATGGAGCGACAATCCGGATGTGCCCGCAGAGAAGCGACTGTTCCGCACCCCCGACGTCTACGGGTATTTCACTGCCAACTGGGAGATATTGCCAAAATTCCGAGCGATATTCACAGGTACGCTCACAGGTCCGATGACAGTTCAGCATCTTGTAGGATCCGGCACGGATGTCGATCTCACCGTAAGAACGCAGTCATTCTTTGACGCATCAGTTAAACTCTCATACTGTTTCAAAATTTTCAAGAAAGTGGATATTGACGTCACGGTAGGTGTCACCAACATCTTCAATTCATATCAGCGCGATTTTGACTCCGGTTCGCTTCGCGACTCAGGCTACATGTACGGTCCGGTGCTCCCGCGCTGCCTCACCTGCAGCGTTTCCCTTAGTATCTGATAAGATTCATTTTGATTAATAGGCTGGGGTATTATTGGGATACCATCAATCCATAATCACGAACGGTGCCCAGAATTTTGGGTCGGAACCGGATATGGAGGTTCCATTCTCGGAGAAAGATGCGAATTTCACTGCTTCCTGAGCTTTCTTAAAAGCATCTCTTATGGACAACCCATTGAATAATTGTGCGTAGAATTCAGTCATCAGCATTCTTGTCGCATCATCATGCACCGGAGCAAGACTCATTATAAGAGTCTTTGCTCCGGCAAGCTTGAATGCCCGTTGGAGACCGAACACACCTTCGTTGGATATATCTCCAAGACCGGTTTGACAAGCAGACATCACAACCAAAGAGGTTTTGGAAAGATCCATATCCGCAACTTCTTCGGCTGTGAGCACTCCGTCTTCAACACCTTTCGGAATCAATTCAGGAAACATCCAGCCGTTATTACCCCCGCTTAATATCAAAGCCGAGCGCCGGAGAGAATTGTCGGTGTTGGAATATCTTGCCTTTATCACATTATTTGCAATCTCTTTTGCGGGAATATAAAATCCATGTGTAGCTATGTGAAGGATCTCAGGACTGTTTTTTGAAAGCTTTTTAAAGCTTTCCTCCGTGCCGGCATCACCTGTGAGTAGGGATTTGCGCAGTCCGGGCTTATTATTGAAATTGCTGGCTATGCTATTGATCTCTTTGAGCGTTCCCGGAAGATAAGACCAGGAATCTCGCGTTGTGAAATCGCCGGCACGGAATCTCGGAGGTTTATGCCGCTCTTCTTTCTCCATTGCGAGAAGGAGCATGTCCTCGATTCCGAGGTCATAGTTGAGACCGCCATAAAGTACAATACTTTGTTTGGTCCCCTTTGGGACGTTTCTTAAGATTTCTCTTGTGGAAGAAAGTCTGAGAATATTGTATTGAGAATTAATTCTGCTGCCATCGGGAGTGACAGCGTGCTCAATTGCAATATTGTAGAACTTACCGGCAGGGGAGAAATAGATGGTTTCACCGGGCATGGCAAGGTCAGCGATTTTTTTCCAGACCTTGTTATAAAGTAGCATCGACTCATATATATTCATCTTGTCGAAACGCTTGTCATTGTCACGCAACCCGAATAAGAAAACATGTTTGGGTGTGTCATACGATTTGCGTATCACCTCTGCAGAATAGTATTGGGTTTTGCCTTCTTTCGACATTACAAACTCCACTGCAATCTCATTGTCTTTCAATGCGTTTTGTATATCTTTCCATTTGATATTGGCAAACTCCATGAAATCACCATATTTACGGGATTTAGCGATTATCTCTTTTTCAATTCTTGCGGCTTCCTCTTTCTCCTTGGCGGATAAAGACCCTTGTAAAGCCTGCTTGTTTCTGATTTCAGAAAGACGCGCGGTTCGCTTGCCAAGATCGTTGTCTGCATTTTCAGAAATCATTTGTCGGAGATTTACGGTAGCCTGAAGCATAAGACCTTTGTTCAGAAGGGATGCATCATAGAGTGTCGCTCCTGTTTTATCATTGTAGTAATCTCTTTTTATCTCAGACACACTTCCGTCGGGCAATGTTACAGAGCCGAGTCTGTTGAGAAGAAACAGTCGATTCATAAATGGTTCTGTCTTTGCCCAGTATACTTTTCGTTGTGACTCCGGAAGAAATAGAAATATATCGTGGGCGAATTTGCGGTCGATGTCAAGTTGCTTGCTGAAAGCCTCGGATGCGGCTTCGTGCTTATCAGCTGCTGTATATGCATATCCTAAGGAATTGTAAAGATTGCGACATTCGAGAATATTTTCAGAGCCGAGACTGGTATATAAATCGATTGAGGTAGAAAGCAGCATCGCTGCAATCCCCGGAACATTATCACCCATCATATATTCAGCGCAAGCATTATAAACGTGGGCTACAGAAAATATCCCCAAGGGATTATAAGAAAGATCGAATTTAGTAATTTCTGAACTTTCCTCTAATTCCTTTGCTTCTTTATATCTACATAATGCATTAAGGGCATCCATCTGGTATCCGATGGCATCCACTGTCAGAACCGATTTTTTGCTGTATGCCGAATCAACATATTTCCTATATTCATCAAACGATTGCAGAGCTTTTTCAAATTTGCCTTCCGACATATAATTGATACCCATTTCCCTGATTATTGAAGGATAGACGGGAGAAGAGACTGCGTCATTACTTACAAGTAAATCCCGACCACAGACAAGTTCATTGCCGGCGCTGATATTGTCGCCAAGCAGATGATGTAGTCTCCCTTTAAGAAGATGGTATCTGGCAATTATGGCTGGATTGTTTTTGAATTCTGTAGCCATTGGGTTAAAATCGTCAAGACATTTTTCTGCTCTTTCATAATCTCCAGCCATAATCAGAGCTTCTGCTTTCCCCAGAATGCACTCCTCAAGGATGTAAAAACCTGATGATTGTGTTGGAGAAGATGAAGTTCTCGAAATTGCTGAATTAAAATTATCTGTAGCTTTGCTGAGCTCGTTTATCATCATATTGACATAACCGAGCAGCATGTCATATTCGGGAGAACCGAAAATTGCATCTTTTTTATTGGCACCGAAAAGGGGAATACATTTCTTGGGGTGAACATAGATGATGCCAGCCACTCCAATTTTGACAATGTCCGAACATGCTTTTACTATCTCCGATCTTATATCGGTCGGATAATCCTTGTTTGTGTCAATAAGTTCCCAATGCATATTGACATCATCAATCCTGCCCAATGATGCTGCCAGCCTGAGAAGTCTGGCGTTACCTTCGACCGCCTTGTCGCCCGATAGCATCTTCTGCTTTGAAGAATACTTGTCGTATAAGAGAGCCAGCTCTTGCTGATTGCAGTTGGCTATTGCTGAATCAATAGGTGAAGAGTATGCTGCCGATATCCCAATTGATGGCATACATAATAGTATTGCTAACGCTGTGTATGATATGAATTGTCGTAAAAATTGTAAAATCATATGAATTTTGTATAATCGAATAAAATACATATATTTGAATAATATAGGAGACGGTTCGGTATAATCAAAAATTAAAATTGCATTTTATTTTTGCTTCTACGCTCACCTTTCGCTATATTTGCAAAGTTAAACAATAAAAACATTAAACCTAACAAAATGAAGAAATTATTATTATTGACTTTCGCTGTCTTAATGTCATTGAATGCTTCGGCGCTGAATGAACTGGTACAGAAAATGGGAAAAGCATTCCCGGAAGGCGATTTTTATATCGCATTCATAACGGTTCCCACAATCAACGATGCTACTAAAAATGGAGATTACAGTGTTTTCTCAGAAATGGATGTCGCATATAACAATTATTATGAGGCATTGAATGCTCAAATGCTTTTTGATAAGGTTGCCGATCAAGCGCAGAAATTAGCTTTCAATTCTCGTGTGCTCGGTGACCAACATTACACCACACTTACAATGAAAGCCATCTATAATAAGCTCGCGCCAACGGCGGTGGCGGATGCAGATGCCGCGCTTTCTGCAATAGATGATGAGTTCGGTGATGAAAGCTGGCAGTATGCCGCTATGGTTTATCACAAAGTTGAAGCTATCGCCAATAAGGGAAAGATAGAGGATGCTTACAATTATGCCAAGCGTGAACAGGAACGTCTGAGCGCGACTCCAATGGCGCGCCATTGGTTGACAGGATGTTTGCATATAATGCAGCCTGTTTTGCTCTCAAATCTTCAAAGGTGGGATGAAATGAAACCGGGATGTGATGCTGCATATTCCATATGGAACGAAAGGAATAAGCAGGTGAACGAAGATCCGGCAGTTGAAGGCACTTGTATGTGTGCTATGGTGCACCTCGGCAATTACATATCAAGTATCTGGAGAGCCTACGGATATAACAAAGAGATTATCAATATAAACGAAAGCTTTATGAAGCATCTTAAGATTATGGAGATGGACAATACAGGTCTTGCTAACGAGGTGCGTTGTAATACTGCAGTTGCTTATTGGAAAGAAAAAAACTATAAAAAAAGCCGTCCGGCAATGCAGGAATACTTGAAGAAGCTTGAAGAGAAGGGCTCTAAGGGTACACCAGCATATAATTACATAGAAAAACTTTTGAAGCAGACCCCTAAATGACAACTTTGATTAAGGCCCTTCCTATAAGTAATATATAGGAGGGGACTTAATGTTTTTAGAAGAACTCAAGCTAATTCTTTGGTTGATACCAGCGGGAGAAGAAGAGGCGCAGGAGGAATATCGTGCCGCGGAAAGTGAGCTCGATGCACATTGCCATCCAGACGCCGCGCAATCCCATGCTGCGCGCCAACAGCCATGCCAATGGCACCCTCACTGCCCATATGCTGCCGAAGTTCATAATGGCGGGGATGGTGGTCTGGCCCACTCCTACGAACACACCATATGCAACAATGGAAGCGGCAAACATCGGCTCTGCCCAGGCTTCGATTCTCATTACTTCCGCTCCTAATTCGCGTATGGACTCAACAGGTGTAATGACCGCCATTATCTCATATGCGAAGAGATACATGAGAACGCCCATGACCGACATTATGATCATGCCAAGTCTAACGGACATATATCCGAACTGGCGCACAAGTCGCGGGCGCGAAGCCCCGTGACTTTGTCCCGTCAGGGCTGTTGCTGCATCGCCGATACCATATCCGGGCATATAGCACAAGCTCTCTGCCGTCACGGCAAAGGCATTGGCGGCGATGGCAATAACTCCTAAAGGAGCCACAATCATTGTTATGGCGATTTGTGCGCCGCATATCACGGCATGCTCGAGAGTCATCGGCGCGGAGATTCCAACGGCTTTTCGGGTTATAGCACGTGTGGGACGGAAGTTACCTGAGGTCCTGAAAATACGCAACTCCGGTTGTTTGACGCATGCATAATACATCATTATTATCGCGCACACTGCTTCGGCGGCTACCGTTCCTAAGGCTGCGCCAAGCACTCCCAAATCCGCTCCCGGAATAGTAACCGAGAATCCGGCAATCTCAAAATGATGGGAAGGGAAAATAAGAAGGAAATTGAAAAGGCAGTCGAGCACGCACATCATTCCGCTTAGCAGACTTGGCACTTTCATATTACCTACGCAACGCAACATCCCTCCGCCGAGATAATTCATCGTCAGCAATGGGAGCGCGGCGACAAATACCACAAAATAGAGCGAAGCCTTGGGGCAGATTGTTTCATCTCCTCCCAGCCAATGGGGCAGCGGTAACGCAATCGCTACTCCGATTATGGCAGTGATCACACTGAAGATAAGACTTGCCGTTATGCCCTGTCGGAGCACACGCCGTGCCCCTTCGTTGTCTTTTGCTCCCACCCGATGCGCCACCTGCACCGAATAACCTGATGTCATGGCGGAGCATATTCCCCAGAAAAGCCAGAGGCTTGTAGATACCAGTCCGATGGAAGCGGAATCATCCGCTCCGAGCCTGCCAACCATCGATGCGTCGATATATTGCATCGCGATGCTCGACAACTGGGCGAGCATCGCGGGCAAAGAAAGCATTATAGTGAGGTGTAACCTCTGTCGCCACGACAGAGGCTTTCCCTCACGGATATATTTGATATCTATAGCTGACATTATACAGACAGACGCGGACAGTGTCCGCTAAACAGAACCGTTATATCTGATTTCTTAAGGTGTTGATTATGCGTGTCAAGGCTTCCTCAAGTCGGGCACGCGGACAGGTGTAATTTATGCGAATATATCCCTCTCCGTCATACATGGCGCCTGAATTTATACGCACTTTCGCTTTTTCGATAAGCAACTTCTCCACATCGTCGGAGGTGAGATGCAGCGGTGTGATATCCACCCATGCAAGGTATGTGGCTTCCGAATTGCAAATTCTCAGTTGTGGCAATGCATTCCCAAGTGTTTCACGCAAATAGCGGTAGTTATCGTCGAGATATGCGTTCAAGGCATCGAGCCATTCTCCTCCACGGTTATATGCAGCTTCCAATGCCACGACACCAAAAGGATTTATATCACAGACTTCGTTGTCGTTGATTGCCCTGTCAATGAGTGCTTTGGTCTCCATGTCGGGGCATACGATGTTTGCGGTCTGTAGCCCGGCGGTATTGAATGCCTTGCTTGGCGAGCAGCATACAATCGCATCCGGGTCTATTGTGGCGTAGGGAATATACTCGTAACCGCTACGGATCAGTTCGCAATGTATTTCATCGCTGAGTACGCGCACTCCGTTGCGGTGACAGATGTCGCGGACATGTTGCAGTTCTTCGCGGGTCCACACGCGTCCGGTAGGGTTCTGTGGATTGCAAAGAAGCAGAAGCTTGGTTTCCGGTCGGGCAGCTGCAGCTTCCAGTCCATCGAAATCGATTTCGTAGGTAAATCCGTTTGACGTCTCTACCCGGCGAAGAGGATTGTCGATTTCAAGAGTATGGTTGTTGCGAACCGATGAGAAAAAGCAATTATAGGCGGGAGTCTGTATGATGACCCCTTCGCCAGGTTTTGCCATTGCCTTGATGATGGCAGAAAGTGCCGGAACGACGCCGGAAGTGTATATCACCTTGTGGCGGTCGATTTGCCAGCTATGGCGCGTAGAGAACCATTTCTCAAGAGCGTCATAATAAGAGTCGGGTACGCGTACATATCCGTAAATGCAGGAAGCGGCACGTTGCATCACCGCCTCACTTACGGCGGGAGCGGTGCGGAAATCCATGTCGGCAACCCATAACGGCAATATGTCAGGATCAGTGTTGGAATCCCACTTTACGCAAGCGGTGTTGCGCCGCTCCGTAAGTTCATCAAAATTATAATTCATTTTTTAGTATTACCGGTTCGTCGGCTTTTGAATTTTCATCAATAATGATTTCACCGAAAGATTTTGCATGAATTTCTCCACGCAGAGGATTCTTGACGCTTGTAATCGGTGTGAGCACGGTAGCTTTCACTTCACTGTCTTCGAAAGCGAGGTCGCAATCCTCAGCAAACTCACAATCCTCTAAAATGAGGTCGCGGCAATAACATAACGGCTGAGTGCCCGATATCTTGCATCTCACGAGATGCAGGCGGTGAGAATGCCATCCAAGATATTCACCCGTCAGCACGGAATCGTAGATGGTGACGTTTTCTGTAGCCCAGAACGCATCCTTCGAATTGATAACAGCGTTGCGAATCTCAACGTTACTGCAATATTGGAAAGAATAATTGCCATGTTGTTCCCAATCTTCGATACGGATGTTGCGCGAATGCATGAAAAGATAATCGGCCTTATTCACCTTCACATTCTTGATATCTACATTGGCGCAATGCCAAAGCGTTTCTTCCGCATCGGGTATATTAACATTGCGAAGGATAATGCCGTCCATTTCACGAAACATTTTCGGAGCATCTACCTGCGTGTCGCTCATCTCAAGATTACGTGAATACCAAAGGGCTGCGCGAGCACCCGGAGTGAACAATGAATTGGTAATCTTGAATCCATCGACATGCCAGAAAGGGTATTTTCCCTCAAAGCGGCATCCTTCAGCCTCAATGTCGCGACAACATTTCAATGCCGATTCTCCGGCGTGGATGGTTACGTTTTCCAATCTCAGACCTTTTGAGGCGAATAGAGGACGTTCTCCGCCAAACTCTTTATCTTTTATAATTTCCATAGGTATAGTTTATACTGCTTATTTCAAATGCAAAATTATATAAACAATTTCTATCGGAGAATACCAGATTAAACTGAAAAAATACCAAAATCGTGGAATCTCTTGCACTCACGCGTTGGAATAAGTAGAGGTCGCAACCATAAAATGATACGCGACCTCCGGGAATTAGTGAGTGTGAGTGTATAAAAGTAACGTCCTTTTCTGCCGGATTATTGTGCAAAACAGAATTTATCGAGCGCAGCCCGATAATCCGTGGTTTGATTTTAGAATTTAGTTATAAGTGCTATCTGTTCTTTGTCTTTCGATAAAAAGGAAATTCTTGAGAAATTTGGTTTTTCAACCTCATATGTCAGAAATTTGTTGTATATTTGTAATCTAATAAACAACAAAGAAGTACAAACATGGCACGACCTATTAAAGAAACGCCCGTACTAAAGGGTAGGGACGCTGAGAATTTCGCTCGGAGACTGGCGAATCCCGCACCTGTCAGCAATGCTGAGAAAGAAGCGGCAAGAAAAGCGTATGAAGCGTTCAAAGCCATAAGTACATTCTCAATGTAATTATGGATTTTAGCAAATTTACTTTCCGGCAGATAGATGCTGATACCAAGATAAAGTCATTCGATTGCGGCGACGCAGATTTGAATGACTTTTTGTTTTCCGATGCTGTCAATTATTACCAGTCGATGATGGCATTGACTTATTTGCTCGAAGATAATGAAGAGAATAAAACAGTTGCGTACTATAGTCTGCTAAATGACAAGATCGTTTTTGATCCCGATGAGAAAAAATTATGGAATCGGCTTAACCGTCGTGTTGCCAATTCAAAACGGCGAAAGGAGTATCCGGCAGTGAAAATTGGTCGTCTTGCTATTTCAAAAGATTATGCTGGCAAGCAGATCGGGAGAGCAATTCTCCTGTAGGTGAAACATGTATTTGCAACAATGCGCAGAAGTGCTTGCCGTTTTATCACGGTTGATGCATATACAGGTGCTGTGCCTTTTTATGAGAAATGTGGCTTTATGTTCCTTTCTGAGAAGGATAAGGATTTGCCCACAAGGTCAATGTATTTTGACCTTATTAACTTCCCCGATTAAAGATTGGATGTAGTTTTATTTTGGTATGGTTAATCTCTTTGGAAATCCATCTTTGCCCTGTTCTCTGTAACCTTTAACCTTATTATAAATAAAATGTTTTTTGAAAATGCTGGAATGGATTTGGATATTTCGTGAAAAGAGATTAATTTTGCATCTGAACTCCGGACGAGACCGGAACGAGGATGCAGAAATGGTGGAATGGTAGACACGAAGGACTTAAAATCCTTTGGCCTTTACCGGCTGTGTGGGTTCGAGTCCCACTTTCTGTACAATGAATCGGAACCGTGCCAATTGCGGTTCCTTTTTTATTATAATGAGTTTGTTATGGCACAGAGTCTGAAAATGGAGCAGCGCATTGGCATGCGCCTTTCTCAGCAGCAGCTTCGCTTCGTGAAGCTGCTGGAGCTCAACGCGCCTGAACTCGATGAGGCTGTGGAGCGTGAACTGGAGGATAATCCGGCTCTTGGAGTGAAAGAGGAGGTTCACGAAGATGATACCAACCGTTATCCTCTTTTCTTTGCGCGGAGCAACGATGATGACCGTCCTGCATTCGTGCCAGCGGATGAATCAGAATCTTTGTATGACCATCTTTATGCCCAGTTGTCGGAACGCCGTCTCCCTCCAAAAGTGGAACTCGCTGCAAGATATATCATAGGCAATCTTGATTCCAACGGATATCTTAATCGATCGCTTGAGAATCTTGTGAATGACATGGCGTTTGGTCCCGGGATAGATGTCAACGACACGGAAGCGCATGAGGCTCTCGATGCCGTTCGCAGTCTGGAACCTTCCGGTATCGGGGCGTTTGACCTTCGCGATTGTCTGGAACTACAGTTGTTCGCCATGCCTCCGACTCAAGACCGTGATGACGCGCTTCGTATCATGCGTGAGGCATATGAAGCTTTCACGATGAAACACAAACATCGCATCATCTCGCAGCTTCATATTTCTGAAAAGCGTGTTGACGCTGCCTTGTCTTTAATTCTTTCTCTAAATCCCAAACCAGGGAATGCACTCGGTTCTGATCCTTCAGACGAGGCAAACATAATTATCCCTGACTTCATCGTCAACAATGAAGACGGAGAGATCACCATAACGCTTAATAACAAGATTCCCGAATTGCAGATCGAACAGAGTTTTGATCAGGCAATGGCGAATCTTGAACGCACGGCGAAAGGGAGACCAAAGAAAGGCTCGGAGTTTATTGTGAGCCGGTATAACGATGCCCGCGATTTTATCCGCGTGCTCACACAGCGTCAGCAGACTATGATGTCGGTGATGTCGGCAATCGTTAAGATCCAGAAAGAGTATTTCCTCACGGAAGATGTGTATAAGCTGCGCCCGATGATGATAAAGAACGTTGCGGAACTGACGAGTCTTGACCTTTCCGTTATTTCTCGCGCCACTACCAACAAGTTTGTGGCAACTCCCTGGGGAATCTTTCCGTTGAGATTCTTCTTCAGCGATTCGATAGGGGAGACGGCGGAAGATGGTAATGCTGCGACAAACCGCAAGATAGAGGCGGAAATAGCGGCGATGGTGGAAAGCGAAGACAAGCGCCATCCATTGTCAGACCAACGCATCATGGAAGAGATGACGGCACGTGGCTATGATGTGTCGCGACGTACAGTCGCAAAATATCGTGACCGTCAGGGCATACCTGTGGCACGACTGAGAAAAAAGCTATAATCACTGAAACTATGATAAAGAGAATATTAGTATCAATTATTTTGACTATTCTTGCTGTTCCGGCATTTGCAGTCACAGAGAAAGAGATGGAAGAGGCACGCGCAATCACGGCGCAGGCTTATCTTAGATATGCCAATGATGGTTCGGGATATCTCGATGAATTCCGTGCCACTTCTATGTCGCAGCTGGAATCAAAACTAAAAGCAAAAGAGAAGGAGAATCTCAAGGCATTCAAGACTGTGAAAGTGCCCGGAGACTATGCTTCCTGGGATAAGGCGAAACTTGTGGAATTCTGGGGTGTCACCTTCTTCACCTCTCCCAATCTTGCCGAGAAGGGTAAGGCTGCGCGCACTCGGGTAAAGCAGCGTATCAATGCCATGACAGTTGCTGCCCCCTCTGCCAAGAAAGAGGAGAAGCCGGCTGAGACAACTCCAGTGGAGGAACCCAAGGAGGTGGTTAAACCTGCCGACGTAGCCGCTGCGGATGTTCAGGCAGAGAATGCATCGACATCAGCTTCAGAAGCCGAGAAACTGCTTGAGAAACAGGAGGAGATTCTGGCTGATCAGAATGCCATAGCTCAGGATACTGAGGATCGGCAATATAAGAAGGAAGACAATAGTACCTGGATATATGTAGTAGTGCTTATCGTACTCATCGGAGTGGTCATCTGGCTTGTGGTCTTTGCTGCGAATATGATGAAGAAACAGTCTGAGCCTCTTGAACAGAATACTCGCAATTCAACCGATGGCGCAGACAGCCGTGAAAACGCCGAACTGCGCAAACAATATGCCTCACAGAAAAAGGCTCTTGATGAATATAAGGCTGCATTTGAAGAAGCCCAGGCTGAAAACAAGCGACTTCGCACGGAGATCAAGACTATAAAGGCAGAGTTGTCGGAAGCTCTTGCTGCACGTGATGCTGCTGTACGGGCTCAAAAATCTTCAGCGGTTGAAGCTCCCCGTCCGGCAGCTGCTCCGGCTCAGCCATCGGTGTTATACCTCGGTCGCGTCAACGGACGCGGATTGTTCGTGCGTGCCGATCGTCGTCTTAATCCCGGTCACACAATCTATCGTCTTGAGACACGCGATGGGCTCGTAGGAACCTTCCACGTTGTCGACACTCCTGAAGTCACCGACATAGCGTTGAATAATCCTGTGGAATATCTGTCGGGTGGTTGCAATGCAATCGATATTGAAGACACCGCAGGTGCAAGCAATATCGTTACCGAGAATGCCGGCACGGCAATGTTTGAGAATGGTGCCTGGAAGGTGCTCCGCAAATCCCGCATCCGTTTCGAATAGAAGCTGAAATCAAGTTTTACAATATATAGCTGTGGCATTACGGTAAGCTGTTACCGTAATGCCACAGTTGCAATTAGATGGATTCGAGTTCCGACTCCGACAATCCGGTTGCAGATGTGATTGTTTTCGAGTCTATTCCCATCTGCTTCATATTGCGGGCAATTCTCTTCATCTCCTCAGCACGACCTTCAGCACGACCTTCAGCGCGGCCTTCGGCGCGACCCTCAGCACGACCTTCGGCCAAACCTTCCTGTCGAGCAGTGTCACGTGCGTATCCCATCTCCGCGTAGTAGTCGCGAGATTTCTTAATATCGTAATCATATTGGCGCCTTTCATCGGGAGAAAGGGTTGCGACATTGCTGACACTTGCCAGGCGTTCGAATATGTCGCGGTGTGAGGTAAACGGCATCGTCTGCATAGTGCTCATATTTTTTGTTCTCCTTGCCGAAGATAATCTTGAAACCTGTGTCGGTGAACGGGTCAACAAATTTTGACATAGCTAATTAAATTGATTTACAAATATATGAAATTATTCTTTAATTTGCAAATACTCGGAAAAACTTAGAAGCTTCTTAAAATTTGTTGGTGTGATTTTGCAGGGAATGAAAAATTTATTAACTTTGAAACACATGAGCCTCTGATGACGCAATCGATTGACACGTTTGTCTCAATTCTCGGTGGAGCAATATATTAAAAATACTTAATACCCCAAAAATAGCTGTTATAATGTATCTTTCTAAAAAGGAGTTAGACGATGAGCAATTGGTCAAGCTGCTCAAGGAGGGAAGTCATAAGGCTTTCGAGACCTTGTTTCGTCGCTATTACACGTCAGTTTGCGCATATGCAACACGTTTTTTAGATGATGCTCAGGATGCCGAGGAAGTGGTATGCGATGTGATGGTATGGCTTTGGGAGAAACATGAAGAGATTAATATCTTGACAACCTTCCGACAATATCTTTATTCCATGGTTTACCATCGTGCCTGCAAAATAGCCATGCGTAATCGACTGGCGCAGTCAACTGCTGAATATATGGAAGAATATCGCAGACGCCATGAATTGGACGAAAGTGATTTCGTTGTTGTCGAAGAATTGAAAGAACGAATAAAAAAAGCGATAGATGCGCTGCCTGAAGCTTATCGCACGGCATTCTTGCTCTATCGCTTTGAAGGGAGGAGTTGCAAGGAAATTGCTGAAATCTATAATTTATCGCAAAAAACCATTTATTACCGTATCCAGCAGGCATTAAAGCAGCTCAATAAAGAACTTGGCGACTATCTGCCGGCTGTGGCTCTCATTGTGGTTCTGGGTTATCTGTCTTCGGATTCTTTTTCGGATTTTCAATTATACGAACAATCAGATTCAACAGCACAGATTGGTTAGGTTCGAAGTTGGTGTTGAACTATCCAAGTTTTATTTTACAATCCGCGTAAGAAGTTCTCATAGATGTATGACATATGCTTATGTCCTTTAATCGTGAGATGCACCTCATCACGAAACATATCTGCCTGCTCTGATACATCGCGACTAAGCCCGGATGCAGCACATCCGTCAATGCATTGCACATGCAGTTCGCGACAACGACGCATCATCCATTGGGCGCGAGCTATACGTGTTGGCTCGTTGTTGAAATAATAAGGACAAATAACGCCAATTCGTGCATGCGGATAGCGGGATTGCAACCCTTTGATGAGATGATTGAAGGCTCCCTTGAATTTCAATGAATCCTGAGATTCCTCCGGTTCAAGGGGGTCGAAACTGTCGTTATATCCAATGTGGACAAGTATATAATCCGTTTCTTCGGGAATACGATTATAGTTGTCGATCAAGGCAGGCCAGTCCTTGCCTTCTATGGCATTGCACAACTTCTGACCATTGAGAGCCAGATTATTTACTTTCATACAATTACGCTGGGCAATAAAGTAGCAGTATGTATCCGCAATGCCGTTTTTGTCGCCTGCCGCTTCACTGTCTCCTATGACTGAAAGTATTTTACCTTGAAGATAGTTTATCGATTGTGGTTTTTCATTGCGATAATCTTGCGCAAAACACTGAAACGGCACTATAATTGCCGTTACTGCCAAAATATTCTTAATTAAATTCATATGTTTGCTTTAAATAGGTTCTTAATTAAGTCGTATTTGTATGTTTTCTCGAATGTCGTTCGAAGAGGAGCCGATTAATAATTTAAATGTACCGGGTTCGGCAGTCCAGCTGCCATTCTTTTCATCATAGAAACTCAAATCGTCGGCTGTTATGCGGAAAACGGCATATTGTGTTTCGCCGGGAGCGAGTGTCAGTTTGTCAAATCCTTTCAATTCTTTTTCCGGACGTATAACTGAAGCTTTATCATCATGAACGTATAGCTGCACTGTTTCCTTGCCGTGGCGAGAGCCGGTATTTGTTACCGGAACCGAGATTTCTATAGTATCTCCCTTTGCAAATTCTTTTTTGCTGACATTGGGTCTTCCATATGTAAACCTGGTGTAGCTTAAGCCATGCCCGAAATGAAATTGAGGCTTGACTCCATATTTATCCACATAGCGATATCCTACAAATATATCCTCATTGTAATGCACGTTCTCACCGTCTCCGGGATATTCCCCCATCACTAATGCTCCGCAATCCGAGGCTTGTTTATACAGCGTTATAGGCAGTTTGCCGGAAGGGTTTACCTCTCCGAAGATAACCTGAGCCAAGGCGGTTCCAGACTCGCTTCCTCCGTACCATGCATGCAACATGGCAGGTATCTTGTCAATGAACGGCATGTCAAACTGGTTTGCACCGAATGTTACAACAACAACCGGTTTTTTCTGTTTGAGCAAATCCTCTATCAGTTTATCCTGACTATAGGGTGCCTTAGAATCTTTCCGATCATGACTTTCCGTGTCGTATCGCTTGTCGTAGCCTCCAATATAGATTACAATATCGGCATCTTGAACTGAGTTTACTGCCTCTGCTCTCAGTGAATCCTCAATTTGCACATTTTCAGGAAGTGCAGAGGTATACCCTTGTCGGTATGTTATTTCAACATTATTGCCTGCCATTCGGCGGATGGCATCGATTGGTCTCACCTCATATCTGGCTTTTACGCCTGAAGATCCTCCCCAGCGAGTATGAGAGTTATACGCGTTTTCCCCTACCACGAGGATTCGTTTGTATCGATTTTTGTCGATAGGCAGGATATCTCCTTGGTTTTTCAGCAGTACGATACCTTCCTGCTGAATGGCAAGAACGTCCGCGGAGTGTTCCTCTGAATTGCGCGAACCGAATCCACGGTTGCGATTCATGGATGTGCGGAAAATCAAGCGGAGAATTCGTCGCACTTTGTCATCGAGTTCGGTGGTTCCAACTTCTCCCGATTTAATTAATTCAAGATAAGGGGAAGCAAGATAGTAATTGTCGTAAGCATTACTTATGCCTGAAGTCAAACCGTCGGTATGGGTTCCGAATTCCAAATCAAGTCCATTGAAAATGGACTCACGAGTGTCTTCTGTTCCACCCCAGTCCGACATGAAGACCCCATCGAATTTCCAGTCGGTTTTCAATATCTTGTTCAGATACTCATTGTGAGTGCAGAATTGTCCGCGATATTTATTGTATGCTCCCATGACGCTCCACGCCCCGCCATCGATGATCGCACGGCGGAAACCTTCGAGATATATCTCATGCAGCGCGCGGTCACTTACAACCACATTCACTTTGTGCCGATCGATTTCTTGATTGTTCAACGCCAGGTGTTTTACACATGCTGCCACTCCATTGCTTTGAATGCCTTTCACGATTTCTGCCGCCATGACACCCGCCAAAAATGGATCTTCGCCCATGTATTCAAAATTCCTGCCGCAGTGAGGATGGCGGTAGATATTGATTCCCGGGGCAAGTGCCACATCCTTTCCGCGTTGGAGAAACTCTTCTCCTAAGGACCGTCCCTGCCGGTAAGCCAATTTGCGATTCCAAGTCGCAGCCAATGATGTCAATGCCGGATAGGAAGTGCATGAGTCATTGGTCTGACATGCGCTGTCCCAGCTGTCCCATAATAACTCTTCCCTTACTCCCTGAGGTCCGTCGTTTACTATTAGATCTGGGATACCCAGGCGAGGTACACCCAGAGATGAAAACTTCGATTGCGCATGAATCATTGCAATTTTCTCTTCAAGTGTAAGCCTGCTTAGAGCGTCTTCCACCCTCACCTCAATATTTAAATTGTCATTAAGGTAGGCAGGTGTTTCTGCTTTGACACTCCACATGGGAGCAATAATCGCGTTAAATACAAAAAATATGTTTCTGACTTTCATAGTCTGGTTATTTTACCATCGAATTTTACATTATATTTATTAGTCAGATTGACGTGCAAGTTGCAAATCTGAGGTTCTGCGGCAATTACCCTAAGCTCTTTCCCATTTCGCTCGGTTTTACAGTTGTAGCATCCAAGCGTGCCATCGGCACGTTCCACAATGTATGCCTTGTCAATCACTGCCTCGGCAATGAACTTAAAGACCTCATGGACATCATTATCGGATGAGACGATAGTTTGCCAGTCAGATATCATATCCACATATTGTTCGCCTATGGTAAATTTCAGATTGCCATATACATCAGGATGTGGAGTGCCATAACTTGGTGTTTCAGCCGTGAATGATGAGTCCGGAGCCGCTATCTGTCGGACATTGAGCTGAGGGTCTACAACAAAAGCCCAACGTAGTTTTCCGCTTTTATGATCAATGAGCGATGCGAACGATGAAGCTGCGTCAAAAGTCTCTTTGAGCCATCGTTCCTCACCCGTGAGCAGATATGCGTAATATGTGGCATAGGCACGCCATGCGCTCCAGCCGTGAGGAGATGAAATCATATTTGGCAGCATGTGCACATCATACTGGGCTTCCCAATACCGCATGGTTCCGCCTCTCCGTCGCCCGTCGGGCACCCGAAGCTGAGTAAGACAGTCATGTCCTTTCAGGATTTCAAGCATTGCATCTGTATAGTGGCGACGCAGCGTTTTGTCCTTCTGTCGCAGGGCGAGCATGCCGATCTGTAGCGCCGAGCAGCTAACCATTCCGTCTTCGTATGTGATTTCACCCTCGGTGTTGAAATCACCTTGAGATTCCACAAGCTGGTCGATGGCACGTTTGGCGGAGAGTTCATGTCTACGGGCATCTGCTTTGAGTCCTGCTTCCCATTCTGCATCGGCGAGTTCGAGAATGCTTTTTGCAGGATAAATTACACTTGTGTATATGGTGTTGCCGGTTTTATAGGCTCCATTTTCCTGCTGATACGATGAAATGAAACGGTCAGCAAGAAGGCGTGCGCGCCGAAGATCGGTTTTATTGCCGTATGCTTCATATCTGTCGACAAGCATTCCTATAGTCGAGGAGACATTCTGTATTCTCCATTCGTATTTTCTCTGGTTGCCCTCTGAATCGAACAGACAGTCGAACACCCTGTCGAACCGTTCATTGAGTTTGCGGTCTATGGAATCGCAAGGGAAATAACGGGCGGCAAGAAAAGCCGTATGGAATCCGTACCAGCTCTCCACATGTGATGTCGCTTTCTGTTTATATCGCAATGCTGCGTTGCGGGCGAGTTTCATTGTGTAATGCCAGGGATAGCGGACATTGATGTTGCCGTGTGTCGTTTTGTCGCCATCAGTTACTTCAATGTCATATATTCCGGGGACTGATGCCGAGAATCCTGCTTGCCAATGGTTGCCTGTTTTCTTTAGCGAAACAGGGCGCCCACCCACGGTTGCCGATGGGTCGACTCCATATACTTCAAAAATAAATTCGCTATCCGGCGATACCGAAGTAGTTTCCATATGCAGCATCGGTATGTTGCATTCCCGGCTCACCACAGCTTCGAAATCTGAGGAATCTCCGATATCAATAATTTTTATTGACCAGGTGCGTTCTTCATTGGGCATAAGTTGCCACAGATTTTGCGGATGATGAGAGGGAAGGGGGAGGGCAGCGAGGAGATCGAGTCTGAGCGACTTGATGCGGTGTCCCATAAACCAGTGTGGCGCCGGATCTTGATATCCAAGATTATATTCGAGACTCCATGATGCAATGGGATCAGCTGATGCAACAGCTTTTACCTTTCCCGATGGTGATTGCAGATAGCCATAGAAATGACGAGGCTCGCACACCATGAGCGTTGGGAAATACTTGTTGTTCCAATCCGGATAGCGGTCCATATAGGTGTCTATGCCAAGCTGTATACCTGCTTTATAAGGCTGGAACGGTGTATGCCGACAATTCTTTAAGGTAACTGTTACAGTCTCTACGTTATCATTTGTATGCGACTGGATTGTGCAGATTACACCTTGCGTAGAATAATCGGTACCCTTTCCTTCATCGGCATAGAAGCGATGCTCTGTGGCATGCGAGGAAAACGCGGTTGCCACAAAGATCAATATTGAAAATACTCTTTTCATCTGCTTTAAATAACTTCTATAAGAAAGAGCTGCATTACAGTGAATACAGCCCTTTCTTGTGATAACTGATTTATGTTGCAGCTATGAGCAGCTTCTTAATATCCCGGGTTTTGGATAACCTGACCATGTCCTTCCATGATAACTGATTGTGGCAGCGGGAAGAGCACATGATGCGGTGCGGCAGTGAGGCTTTTCTTATAGAACTTGGCATAAGTTACAAACTTGCCATGGCGAATAAGGTCGCTACGGCGCCAACCCTCGAAATATAACTCATGACCTCGTTCGGTAAGAACTGCACTAAGGAATGAGTCCAGACTGCTGAAATCTCCTACCGAATATTCATCAAGTCCCGCGCGCCTGCGAATGTCATTCAGCCTGTCTACAGCCTCTTGCGTCACATTGTTGGCACTGCGTGCCAGTGCTTCTGCCTGAAGAAGGAGAACATCTGCATATCGGAGCACAATCCAGTCGATGGCCGATCCGGCTCCGGTGTCTTCCGGGTCTTCACCGTATTTCTTTGGCATCGCTCCTTTCCTCAGCTGTGAACCCGGATGGGCTTCATCGATAAGAACACCGCTCGTGCTTGTGTAGCTTGCTACAATTGTTTCCAGCCTGCGGTCGCCCTTCTCATAGGTATGATAGAAGTTCCACGGCATACGATATCCACCCCATCTTTGCATTTTTTTGTTTTTGACAGGATAATTGTCGGTCAACACCTGTGATAACCAATATTGCGTGTGTATGCCATGATCGCATGTGCAGGCAAATATGGTTTCGCTGTTGCCTTCATTCTCAAGAGTGAAGATATCCTTATAATTGGGAACGAGTTTGTAACCATACTCGGATTTCATAAGTTCTTTCCCAATTTCGGCTGCATCTTTCCAGCGGCCGTCATGCATATACAGGTGCATAAGCACAGTGTATGCGGTGCCGGCGGTGAATCTGCCGTAATCGGCTGAACCATATTTTATATTCTTGGGAAGGTATTTGGCAGCTTCAAGAAGATTCTCCTCAATAAATTTCGCTGTTTCTTCATTCGAAGAGCGAGGTATGATTACGCCTGCCGCCGGATTCGCCAATGATTCTTCTGTGGGAATCTGGATGCCGCCGTACATGTCATACAGTATGTATCCCAGCCATCCGACACCGCAATAACATTGAGCCAACAGTTTCTGTTTGTTCGTTTCAGATATGGAATCCATTTCTTTCACTCTCTTGATGACATCTGCCATGCGTGAAAGTGACGACAGCCAGTTGTTGTAGATCAATTGTGGCCCATTCGAATTGTTGAGATTGAAATTGACATTGATAATGTCAAACCAATAAGGGTCACTCCAGTTGCAGTCGCCTAAATCAGTGCACATGTCATTATATATCTGGACACCTCCGATAGCCACGGTGAAAAGTCCGCTAAACTGATTTGAACGGAATGGTCCATAGACACTGCCTACAAGCAGCGCCTCCACATCTTCCTCCGTATTTGGGAAGATGTTAGTATTATAGGCATCATACACATTTGATTCAAGCTCGCACGATGTCACTGCTGTCATGCAAGTGAATGCTATGAATAAATATATGATTCGTTTAATCATTTCTTTAAATGTTTAAGAATTTAGAATGAGATTTCCACACCGAAATTGAAGCTTCTCACATTGGGGATCGCATATGCGGAGTCGTCGGTTTCCATGTCGAGCCCTTTGTAATTGGTGAGCATGAAAGGATTTGTGACATCAGCGAATACACGCAGTTTCGAGAGGCCTTTCTTTACCGGGATACTGTATCCGAGAGTGATGTTGCGACAGCGGATAAACCAACACTTCTTAAGATAAAAATCTGTAGATCCCATGTGTATGGAGTTCGAAGATTGAGCGAAGCCCGGTCGCCAGCCGTCAGGGTTGTCTGTGCTCCACATCTCTTCAATGCTGACCGGAACGCTTCTGTCATTGTCTACAATATTTGCCTGTTGTATCCAAAGATCGCGGTATGCTCCAGTGGTCCATTGATTGAAATGACCGTAGAAATAAATGTTGAAATCGAAGTCTTTATAACGCAGCGTATTGTTAAATCCCATGATGAATCCCGGGTCGGTCGAGTCAATATACACGCGGTCTGCGTCATTGATTCTTCCATCTGGTTTTCCTGTAAGAATCGGGATTCCGTGTTCATCGGTCTTGTATGTTCCATCTTCATTGAAAACATATCCGTTGATATCCTTAATCTTAATCTGACCGGGTATGGCACCGGGCATATGCGGGATTTCTTCACCGGGCTTTACAAGACCGTCAGACAAGTAGTATCCTTCCAATGGACGGACAGCCCCTTTATATCGGCTATATACGGATGGAACCCAACTTTCGGCGCGTTCTTCCCAGCGGTCGCGATAGAAAGAGAATGTGAAGTCGGTTGTCCATGAAAAGTCCCGGTTGTCGATGTTGGTTGTATTGAGAGTTATCTCAAGTCCATGACTTCTTGTCTTACCCATATTGTCGGCAATTCCGGATACAGGGCTTATGCATGCAAGCGGTCGCCACGTAAGCAGGTTGGATATTTCACGATTGAAATAGTCAACTGTCAAGTTGATGCGGTTATTGATAAAGCCGAGGTCGATACCTGCATTAAACTCTGTGGTTGTTTCCCATGTGATATTGGGGTTGCCAAGTTGCGAAATTATGAAACCTAAATATTCCACTCCGCCAAATCCGTGATTTAGCTTCGTGCCTGTTGAATTCGATCCTCGGTACATACTGATCGCCTGATAGCCGATACTCGAGTTACCGGTCTGACCCCAGCTCAGACGCAGCTTACCGTTTGAGAACCATGAACGTGTGTTTTCCATGAAGTCTTCTTCGGAAAAACGCCATCCGACCGCAACCGAAGGGAAATAGCCCCATTGATGACCTTTTGCAAAGTTGGAAGAACCATCTGCACGCAATGTTGCGGTGAGCAGATATCTATTCAGCAATGAATAATTGACACGACCGAAAAATGAAGCCATTTCACTGTCTTGTTTCGATGATGACACCCATGGCTTGGCATAGTTGCCGAAACTGAGGTTATTATAGAGAAGAGCATCGCTGAGGAATCCGCTGTTGCCCGCTGTGAAACCTTCGTTGTTGAATTTCTGATATGACCCTCCGATCACGGCGTTGACCGAATGTATGTCTCCGAACTGTTTCACATAAGAGGCTGTCAATTCCGCCAGATAGTCATTCTGGTCGTATTGAGCTATGTCAGCCTGACCATCGACTTTCTGACCATAAAGTGTTGTCTTGGGCATATACACCTGGCGCTTATGGTTGTTGCAGTCGATGCCGACGTTTAATTTAAATGTAAGTTCCTGGATCGGTTTGTATTCTACGTACATAGAGCCCAAGAAACGGTTGCGGCGGCTTTTGTTGGTGATCTCAAGCATTGAAACCGGGTTCGGCAGGAAAGCTGCCAATGGGTTGGTGGTATAGTTGCCGTCTTCATCATAAATCGGTTGTAACGGACTCTGATGAGCTGCCGCGACTATAACTCCGGAATCCTCATTCGATGAAAGTCCGCTTGGAATGCTGTTCTGATCAATGCGAGAGAATGTCAGATAGATTCCGCCGCTGAAATGCTCATTGAACTTCTGAGTGATATTGCTTCGCAGAGTGAAACGTTTCATATCGTTGTTCTTTACGATGCCATTATGCAACATGAAGTTGCCGGATACAAGATAGCGTGTGTTTTCGGCTCCACCCTGCACATTGAGATTGTGGGCAGTCTGAAATCCGTTGCGTGTCACGGCTCCGAACCAGTCGGTTGTCTCTCCGGGATTGTCAATCTGGTCTTGAGTGTATTTAGGGGTGTAAGGATTTGTTTGCAGAGTCGCCGCCTCGTCTTTGCCTCCGAAGTAACCGACACCATTGTCTATGCGCCATTGCTCTCTGCGATAGCGCTCCGTCTGGATCATGTAGTTTTGGGCATCAAGCATCTCATAGTCATTTGCCATTATTTGAGCTGATACGTTTCCTGTATAGGTGACGGTGGCTCTCCCTGCTTTCCCTTTCTTGGTAGTGATAAGGATTACGCCGTGACCTGCACGCGAACCATATATGGCTGTCGACGAAGCATCTTTCAATACCTCAATCGATTCGATGTCGTTTGGGTTGATTGAACCAAGATAATTGTCGTTCAATCCACTGTTGTATTTTCCCACTGCGGTCTTGTTGTCGCTGGTTGGGTTTACCGGAAAACCGTCGATAACGATAAGAGGGGAGTTATCGGTATTGGGCGATGCTGCACCTCGAATGCGTATAGTGGATCCCGCACCCGGTTGCGATGTGCTGAGGCTCACTTGCATGCCGGCTGCTTTGCCGGCGAGCGCATTTGTTACAGATGAAACTGTCGCCGCTCTGGTTTCGTCTATTTTGATTTGAGACACCGAACCGGTGAGATCGCTTTTCTTCATGGAGCCATAACCTACAACCACAAGTTCATTCAGCAGTTCGCTGTTTTCGTGCATCTCTATCTTCATGGACTTTCCCGGAATGGCTTTGACGGAAACACCTTTGTAGCCTACATATGAAATGTCAAGTGTGGCGTTTGAGTTCTGCAGATTGATCGAGAATTCGCCGTTTATGTCGGTCATGACTGCATTGTGTGTGCCTTTTTCAAAAACCGTTGCCCCGATAAGGGGTTCTCCATCGGTTCCTGTAACTATTCCCGTAAGTTTGACTGTTGAAGCAGCCTTTGTTGGCTTGTTTTCTTTCCCGTTCGCGGATTTACCTTTTCGATTATCATCGTTCTTGCGGGTTATAATTACCTGTTTGTCTCTTATGGTGCGGGAGACATTGCTTCCTGCAAAGATTTTGTCGAGAACATCTTTCAGGTCTTCGTTTGTAGCTTTTATAGTCACGTTCCCGAAATCCTTCAAATGGTCGTCGACGTAAAATATCTCATAGCCGGAAGATTTTCTTATTTGTTCAAGCACTTTACCTATCGGCTGGTTGTGTGCGTTAACCGTCACTTTCACTTGCGCTGCCAAAGGGAGGGAGATCGCTCCCATGAGTAGCGATAGCGCAAATATCTTATAGATCTTATTGTTCATAAACAGTTTCTTATTTCCTTATCCTGATATTATCAATAAACACGGTCTTGCCAATCAAGCTTTCATTGCCTTCGGGGGCAAATTCGAGATGTTGTATGCAATCCCATGCAAATCCCTCATCACCCTCTTCCGGACCAAGTTTCCAGGCACCTTGAGTGCCACATATCCACATGCTCTGCAACGGAATTTTAATAAGATGCCATTTGCCGTCGTTGGCAAATTTATAAGCGGGTTTTTCATCATTGGTGGTGCTTATTTCCTCAATAATGCGCCAGTTCCAAGGAGCCCCGGTTTTATATTGGACGAAACGAACAATCATCTTATCAATGACATCGGTTGTCCTGATGGCGAATTCAAGGTGTGCACCGGCATCATATTGTTCAGAGAAATCGGTTACGGGCCAAGTGGACATTGTTAGCCCTCCCCAAACATTGTCTATATCCCAGCGTATACAATTCAACGATCCGTCATACGGATTCTCCTTGCAGGAAAAATCTATTTTCGGTTCATATCCATCCCATTTGCTTCCTTGCGACCACCATTCTGGAACATCATCATCGTAATATACGACTTCAGGACATCCTGATTCATATTGTGGAGGTACATTAAGTCCCATTGCCCGGATCAAGTCTGTATCAAGATTCGTTTCAAAGTTCTTTGTGCCTTTGAACACTCCGAAATTAGGCATGCTTCCCGAACTGTATTCCCATGCGGTCCATGCAATCCCGAATGCTGCGAGGTTGTCGCAGACGGCTTTATACCAACGATTGCGGTCTCCCTTTGAAGCAGTTGTAAGGGTTCCGAACTCTCCGCAGAAAATGAGCCGGTTGTTGTCTGTCGCCCAGCTGTAGATTTCCATCAATTCCTGGGCAATAGCTCTTTCGTTGCCCTGGGCAGAATAAATATTGTAATATCCTTCGTATTCTGCGTTACCCTTGAATTCATTGGGCATAGGCGGCATTTTGTCTGCATCATAGGGGAATGGAACATTGGCGATGTGCTTGCTGGGAATCCACTCTGCGCCTTGGTGTGTGAATAGGAAGGGATTGTAATAATGGAATGTGTAGATGATGCGGTCATCATTGATTTTGGGAAGCTCTCGGAGTCTTGTGATGCCGCCTCCGACACCTGTGGCGATGATTATCACATTTTTGTCGATGTTCCTGATTTCTGATATCAGACGTAGCTGAATCTCATTCCAACTCTTTTCAACATAGTCGCCGTTAGGTTCATTGAAAACTTCGATCAATACGTGGTCTTTGCCTTTATAACGCGATGCAAGCTGTCGAAGACCGGATGCGACAAGCTCTTCCTTATCAGCTGTGAATCCCGCCGGACTGAAACTACTGTGCTGGTCAAGGATGATATAAATGCCACGGGAAGAAGCCCATTCGACTACATTGTCAAGCACATCGAGCAATTTATTATTGAAGGTGTATGCAGGTGCCGGACCCATGAACAAGGGGAAATTGATAGGAATCCTGACAACGTCTACCCCCAAGGTCTTAAGATCTTCGAAATCCTGTTCCTTGTATTTATCGGGAACGAACCAATACTCTTGGCTTGTGTTAAGCCAGTCTGAAAGATTAAAACCCTTGGAGAATGGGACGGATGTCAGAGGTTTAACCTCTTCAACATCGGGATCCGTTCCGGGAGTCGGATTAGGTTCAGGTTCGGGATTTATATTATTCTCCGAACAACCTGCAAACATCATCATTAAGCATGACAATGCCGTTAGAAAAAAATGTTTCATGGTTTAAGTTGTTAATAATTATTGTTTACTTATTTTTAAATTACTTCTTGAACTTGATTGGTTAGTGGTGAGTGGCGAGTTAGAGACAGAGAGATCCTATGAAATTTCGATAATTCTTTCCTCATCTTCTTGTGAATCAATATATCGCCAATTCATGCCCGTTGCTATTTTTAGCGTTTCAAGCACATAGTCCAGGTTTTTTATGCTTATGGCTCCACCTGAGAATGTGTATTCTTCAATGTCTTGGTTTTTCACTTCAAATTTTACGTTGAAACGTCGTTCGAGCGTTTTCAAAATCTGTTTGAGCGGAGTGCTGTTGAGTATGATTTTGTTATTTTTCCATGCAATGGCACTTGATACTTCAGTATTGATTATGGAAACATCTCCATCGACAGTCCTGGTGACCTGCTGGTCGGGTATAAGGCGTATTTCTTGTGAATCTCCATTATTGTTGACATAATCATAGCCAATGGAGCCTTCCACGAGAGTTATCACCGAATTGTCGTCTGGATAGGCATCAACATTAAACCGGGTGCCATAGACATTAACAGAACTGCCGTCTGCAAGCTTCACACAGAATTGTCGCTCAGGGTCTTTGTGCACGTCGAAATAAGCTTCTCCAAGAAGTTCCACGCTGCGTAAATCGCTTGTAAACTCAGATGGATAGCGAAGGGTTGAACCTGAATTCAGCATCACGATGGTGCTGTCGGGCAATATCACACGTCCTGTCATGCCGGTTTCAACTTTCAACTGACAATATACCGGCTTATTTGTGTGCATGATCGATAGGATTGTGGCTGCCAACAAGGGAATGAAGAGTATGGCGGCTACACGCTCGAGATGGCGGATCCATGAGCGACGTTTTTTTGCAATACGTTGGTTCACTGTCTTGAGTGCAGTTTCAACATCTATATCGGAAACGGCGTCTAAAGCCCGGAAATCCATAACAACATCAAGAAAAGCATTGAATGTTTGACTGTTTTCTTCATTGATGCATCTCCATTTATCGATGAGATGCTTATTCTCATCGGATAGCGTGCCATTGAAATAGTCGGGGAGCAGTGCCGCCGCTTCCTTGTCTGTTAAAGTCCTGAGTAATTCGTGGTCCATACGATATGCCTTTATTATTAATGGGAGGGTTCTATATAATTTTTCTAAACAGAATTTAAACTTTTTAAACAAATCATCATTTCAAAGATAAGAATTTTAGAAAATATGTCTGTTTCCTTCCCATTAGGAATAGAGATTTTTAGTAAGAATTTCGTAACCAAACAATATTAAATCATGAAAAGACTTATCAGCATTGCCGTGGCAGCGACGGCAGTTACAGCTCCGGCATATGCCGTGGAACTTCCGGAAGTAATAGGAAACAATATGGTGTTGCAGCAATGTGCAAATATTCGATTGTGGGGATGGAGCACGCCGGGAACCACAGTGGAAATAAAAGTCTCGTGGAATGGAAAAAAACAAAAGGTTGAGGCTGATGCCAAAGGAAATTGGTCGCTTTTCGTTCCCACTCCAAAAGGCTCGTCTGAGGAACAGACAATAATTTTCTCGGATTGGGAGTCATCAGTCACATTAAGGAATATACTTATAGGAGAGGTGTGGTTTTGTTCCGGACAGAGCAATATGGAAATGCCAGTAAAGGGGTGGGCGGGACAACCTGTTAAGAATGCGGCTGAAACCATTATGTCAGCGGATCCTGAAGTACCTATTCGCCATTGTTATGTGAAACGCTCTAAATCATTTGACAGACAAGATCGTTGCGAAGCAGTTTGGAATATAAATGATGGGCACGGCGTTGCCGAGGCAAGCGCGATTGCATATTTTTTCGCAAAAAAACTTTATGATGTTTTGAAAGTTCCGGTAGGGGTGATCAATGCCTCTTGGGGAGGAACTGCTATTGAAGGATGGATGAGCAAGGAGATACTTGATCGGAATTTCCCCGGAGAGATCGATATGAGCGCATATGTTAACAGGGAGTGGCCAGATGAAAATAATCATACAGCTCCGGCATCATTATATAACGGTATGTTGCATTCTGTTTTGCCGTTTACGGCGCGTGGATTCATATGGTATCAAGGCGAAAACAACCGTGACCGGGCTGAACAATATTCTCGTTTGCAACCTGCGTTTGTAAAAATGTTGCGGGATGAGAACGGAAATGCCGATATGCCGTTTTATTATACGCAGATAGCTCCATACGCATACGATAATCCTGATGATTCATTGAGTGGTCGTTTCATGTGGATGCAGGCGCAAAACCAGAACTCCATTCCGAATAGTGCCATGGCTGTTACTCTCGACACCGGAGAATTCGGATGCATACATCCCTCGGATAAACAGACAACAGCCAACAGACTTGCCAATATTGCCTTAGTGCGTGACTATGGCTACAGTTATGTTGACGTATATACACCGGTCGCAGAATCCTTTAGCTTTGAAAACGGAGTGGTTAAAGTGGCTTTTAAGGTAGGGGAGAATGGAATGTCGCCTATATCCGTTGATATTCCAGGTTTTGAAGTTGCCGGAGAGGATCACGTGTTTCATCCTGCAACCGCAAGAGTCGATGAAAATAATTGTAAGTTGATAAACGTTAGATCGGAAGCAGTCCCGAATCCCATAGCCGTGCGCTATGCAATAAAGAATTATAGCGTGCCAACACTTTTTAATTGCTTCGGAGTTCCGGCAAGTCCTTTCCGCTCAGATGATTGGTGATAGGATTTAAGTAAGTAACAATATACTAAATAAACTCATGAGACTCAAAAATTTTGTATTCTTATTGCCGTTGGTGGCAATGTCGGCAAATGCAGAAGACATTGTCATTTCAACCGACAACAATGCCCTTGTCTATAATGTGGCAGACAACGGTCGCGTATATCAGAAATATTTCGGTAAGAAACTTACCAATGCATCGGAATATGCGTCCATGCCTAATGGTCCGGAAATCTATATCACAAGCGGCATGGAGGATTATTATGAGCCTGCGTTGCATATCGTTCATGCCGATGGCAATCCCTCAACGCTGCTTACATATACAGGTCATAAGACTTCTACTCTTGCCGACGGGGCAAAGCAGACAGTCATATCCATGACCGACAAAGAATATGGCGACAATGTGGATGTGTATTTTATCG
>CAJUDL010000033.1 GCA_910585285.1 uncultured Muribaculaceae bacterium | reverse complement strand
AATTAAGTATCTCTTGCGAAGAGATACTTTTTTGTTTGTGTGGATGTTTGCGAGAATTGGCGGATTGAAATTTTTAGATTATATTTGCGGATGTTATGAGGGTGATAATTAATATTTCTCCTCTCTAATTAAACATTACTCATTACATATTAAACATTAATTCAAGGTGATAGACAGGTATTTTACGGATCGGGTGACGGTCAGAAATTTTTCTGACCGGGAGGTGGATGATCAATTGCTGCGCGAGATGCTTGAGGCGGCAGCGCATGCGCCGACAAATGGGAACATGCAGCTGTATAGCGTTATTATTACCCGCGATCCTCTCAGGAAGAGGTTGCTGACTCCTGCTCATTTTAATCAGCCGGCATCTACGGGCGCGAATGTGTTGCTAACATTCTGTGCTGATTTCAATCGTTTCGTGAAATGGTGCGACGCCAGCAATGCGAAGCCCGGTTATGATAATTTCCAGTCGTTTATGTCTGCTGTTTTCGACACAGTGATTCTTGCCCAGCAGTTCTGCACTATAGCTGAACAGCAAGGTCTCGGTACGTGCTACCTCGGCACTACCGCCTATAACGCGCCTCAGATTGCTGAAATCTTGGAACTTCCTTCGCGGGTGGTGCCTGTGATTACTGTGGCGCTGGGATATCCTGCCGGTGAATCGGTGAAGAGCGATAGGATCCCTTCATCGGGATTTATCCATGACGAGGTTTATAAGGATTATACAGAGAAAGATATCAAGAACATATATGCTGAGAAGGAGGCGAGGGAAGATAGCCGTCAGTTTATAGCTGAAAACGGGAAAGAGACTCTCGCTCAGGTATTCACGGATGTGCGTTATCCAAAGGAGACAAACGAAGTCTTTTCAAAAATATATCTTGATTTTATAGAGAAGCAGAAGTTTCAGATAAGGTGATATATTAGTCGACCTCTTCGAGGCCGTTGTGTCGCTAAGGAATCAACCCCATACCAATCAGCTCACTTCTTTCAGAAGCGGCTGATTGATATGGGGTTATAACTATTTGACCTCTTCGAGGTTATTTTTCAGCTTCATCGGATTTGCCGAAACCGAAGATGCCTTTGCCATCGGTTTTGTCTTCGACAAAATCTTCAAGTTTATCTTTTGCTCCCCCGAGGAAGTCTTTCGCCTGGTTTATTTTTTCCTGCACATCAGGGTTGTTGAGCAGTTCCTGCGCTTTGCCCTGTAGCTCCTCAGCCTTTCCTTTAAGCTGATCCGCTTTCCCTTTTAATTCTTCTATGTTCATAATAAAATGTTTTAATAATTCTGATTTCTCTGATTTATAAACACGCGGAGAATTTGAGGGGTTGGAACAAATTGCTCTGTTTTAACAATATTTATGCTAAATCACTGATGCTGATGAGAGATTTATTGGGCATATATTGATGGCATACGGGGCACCAAGGTGCCTTCATTCAACCGACTTAGCCAAATCGAGTTATTAAACAAAAGAGAGCAAGGGGCATTGCATACAGGCGAGATGGAATCATTTCGCGTACGGACGACGGGCATCGCGATAGAAGAGGAGGATACGATGTCGCATCAGGTATTCGTAATGTGCTTGAATACGCGTGATTTCTGTGCGGAAGAGGTTGTTTTTTGCCTGCTCATAGTCGGCTTGGGTGGCTCTTCCGAGATTGAAACGCTCGCGTGTGGAATCAAACGATAGCTTTGTCTTTTCCAATGTCTCACCGGAGGTGAGGTAGCGTTCGCGTGCTCCTTTTGCCTGATAATATGCCAACTGGATGTCTTTGTATAAGTCATATTGGCGCTGATCGAGATCGAGTTTCGCTGTGCTTTTCTGCAACTTGGCGCGACGCACGCTATTGCGCGTATTGAATCCGTCGAAAATCGGAATTGAGAGTGAGAAGCCAAGATAGGTTGAGAAATTATGCTTCATCTGTTCTTTAAATGATTCGTTGTCGAAACCTCCCAGTCTATAATAGCTCGATCCCAGTCCTGCATTAAATCGTAAGGTCGGTATATAACCCGATTTGGCATAAGAGATGCGTTCGTCGGCAACTTCAATAGCCTGCCGTGCGCCAAGGATGCTGTTGTTGGTCATAAGTGCTTCCGAATATACCTGATCGGGTGAGGGTATCGTCGGTTCACCCTGCGGCAGGGGTAGGATATCAAAACCTTCTACGGTAGGGAGTTGTAGCATGTTTGCAAGATTTACAAGAGCAGTCTGCGTTTCATTTTCGGCTGTAACAACCTGAAGGCGATCCTGGGCGGCAACAGATTCCAGATCATAGATTGTGGCTTCCGCTACCTTTCCGGCATCAATCAGTGCTTTCTGACGCTCAACTTCGAATGCTGAGAGTTCCGATTGAGAACGTGCGCTTGCCGCTACTTCTTTACAATAGAGCACTTGCAGATATTGAGAGATGACATTAAGAGCCACGTTGTCTTTAGCGGCTTCAGCCTCAAGAAGATATTGTTTCAGAGATAGCTTGGAGAGTTTGAGGTTGCGATATTCCGCCATCCCTTGAAAAAGAGGAAGGCTTAAGCCTGCGTTCCACCCAAACTGGGAAGTGTTGCGGTCTGCATAAGTATTTTGAGCTGTCAGTCCTCGTCCGAAATTGAAGTTCTGCGAAGCAGACGCTTCAAGAGAGGGGAGGAACCGGTCTTTTGCCTCTACGATTCCTTGTTCTCCTTCGCGTATTCTCAATTCCTGCTGCAAAACATTGATATTATGAGTCACTGCATATGAAACGCAACTATCGAGCGACCAAGCCTCGGCAAATGCTGAGAAGGAGGAGGTAAGCAACGCTGCAGCTATGGTTAATCTATATATATTTCTCATATCGTTTATTTCTTTATTACACTGCCTCTGAGAGGTGTTTTCTTGTTGAGATCACCTGATTTGACCTGAACCATAATACCATCGGAGATACCTGCCTTGAATTCCTTACGTTCGAATTTCTGTGTAGGTACTGAGTCTTTCAGCACATATACATAGGATTTGTCGCCTTCGTATTCAACTACGCTTTCAGGAACGGCAAGTGTGTTTTGTGCACTCTCAAGAATCACATTGGCATTGGCACTGTAACCGGCGCGGAGTTTAGCTTCGCTGTCAAGATTGAGTGCTGCTTTCACTTCAAATGTGTTCGTGCCATTGTCATCGGTAGCCATCGGCGCGATCTTCTCAATAACTGCGGGATAATCAGAATCCGGGATTGCTCCGACAGTGATCCTCACATTCATACCTTCGTTGATAAGGTCAACTTCGGTTTCATCCACTTTTCCCTTGAATATCAGGTCTGTCATGTCGGCTACTTTGGCTATTGTTGTGCCATCGTTGAAGGTATTTGCCTGGATTACAGACGATCCTACTTTTACGGGCACTTCAAGCACTACACCTGTGACTGTGGATCGAACGAGTGTGTTTGAACCTTGTGCGTTCGCTGCAGAAACGCCATCGCGCACGATGGTGAGTTGGTCGCGAGCCTGATCGAGTTCTTTCTTGGCGCGCTCATAGGCAGCATAGTCTGTTTCATATTTTTCACGGCTCTCATATTTCTTTTCATAGAGCTGTTTGGTTCTTTCGAAGTTTGAACGTGCTTCACTCAATGAAATCTCGGCAACTGCTACTCGGTTTTCTGCGGAAGAGAGCTGCGCTTCTTCCGGGATTACCTTAATCTTGGCGATAATATCGCCATTGTTGACATGGTCGCCGGCTTGCACGAGAATTTCGCTGATGATTCCTGAAATCTGAGGCTTGATATCAATCTCATCGCGGGGTTCGATCTTTCCCGTCAGCACGCTGACGCGCTCAATTGTTTCTTCTGAAGGATATTCGATGGAATATACATCCTCCTTCTCTTTTGAATTCTGATAAAGGTAGAAGAAAGTGCCAACGAAAATGAGGGCAACTACCACCCAAAGAAAGATTTTGAAAAATTTTTTCATATATGCTTATTTTTTGAATTTATCTAAAATGTGGGGAGAAATGGGGCTATATAGGGCTATATAGGGCTGGATGGGGAGGGATGGGGTTTATAGGGGGGAGATAGGAGGAATTAGAGCGATTATTTGGAAATTATTTTGAATTTATGGCTTCGATTGGTTTGATCTTCATAGCTTTGATGGAGGGAATCAAGCCGGCAAGGATGCCGAGGATCATGAAGACGGCGAGGATGGAAACTGCGCGGGTGAAACTCATCTGAAAACGCACTACGGATACAGCATCAGGGGGATTGTTGATGCTCTGCATCACTCCGAGTATCAATGCCGCGAGGCAAAGTCCTGCCATTCCCGAAATTATAGTCAATGCCGCTCCTTCACTCAGCACCTGCACGATTATGTCTCTCGGTTTGGCACCAATTGCGCGACGTATGCCTATCTCCTGAGTGCGTTCTTTTACGATCACCCACATGATGTTGCCAATGCCTATCACTCCGGCGAGAAGTGTCGAGATTCCGATAAAGAGGGCAAGGAGATCTATACCGGTGAAGAGTGTGTCGACTTGTTCGAACTGTTCAGCTATATTGATCGCCCATAGCGCACCTTCATCATTGGGATGGATGTCATGTCGCCGATAGAGCACGCGTCTCATTCTTGGAATCACCTCAGACAAATCAACCTTGTCATTGGCAACCATCATAAGGAAGTCTACTTTGTCGCCATATCCGTTGGCTCTGCGGAATGTAGATGACGGCACAACAATGCTTTCATCCAGGCTTCCATTCAGCTTAATTTCTGAAGCGTCTCCAATCACTCCAATTACGGAGTAGGCGCCTCCATTTACATCGATTACTTTTCCCGTGGGATCTTCTACTGATGGAAAAAGTTGTGTCGCAACCTTCTTTCCGATCACAGCAACCCTTCGTTCGGAGCTTTCATCCGCTTCATTGATAAAGCGGCCGTAGTAGAATTTAGGGTTTTGCATTGTCATATAGTCAGGTCCGGCACCTATCAGCTGTCCTGAAAATGAATTTTTACCGTATTTAAACGATGATCCCCATTTCTGGAAGGTCGGTATCACTGATTTAAGTTCAGGGAACGATTGGCGCAGCATCTCCACATCTGTCATGTCAATGCTCCAGCTTCTTCCTTTCTGATAACCATGGAAGGGGATTGTGGTCTGACTTGGCACCATTCCTCCGCTATTTGTGGCAAATCCGGCGAAATTTCGTTTCAAGAGATCTTCTCCACCCGTGGCACCACCCATCAGGAGCGCAAGCATTGCCACGCCCCAAAATATTCCGAAGCCGGTTAGGAAAGTTCGCGTTTTATTTCGCGCGAGTGTTGCTCCGATTTCTTTCCAGTTTTCTTTATCTAATATGGTTAAACGCACTTTTAATAATGTTTAATGGGTTAATGGGGTAGGCTTTAGGTTTTAGGCTTTAGGCCTTAGAAAGTTGCTGCTAATATCATAAACTTATCTCTAATTGCTTCAGTTACTATTTAAGCCTAAAGCCTAAAACCTAATGACTAAAAATTACTCATCACGGAGGGCTTCGACGGGTTTTACTTTCAGGGCTTTCAAGGCGGGGAATAACCCGGCTAAAGCTCCGGCTATTACCAGCACCAGTGTCACTTCGAGTGCTATCGAGAGGCTTACAGTCGGATTAAGCAAAGGTCCGTCATCGCCAACTACTTTTGCGATAATCTGTGTCACAATCATTCCCAACACAATGCCGATATATCCGAACAAGACTGTGATTGAGACGGATTCTACAATCACCTGATTCAAAATCTGGCGTGGACGTGCACCGATGGCGCGACGTATGCCGATTTCATGTGTTCGTTCCCTGACAGTCACAAACATGATGTTGCTGATGCCTACGATTCCTGTGAGAAGAGTGAGAATGCCCAATATCCAGACGCAGGTGTCAAGTATTCCGAGGGCTTTTTTGCTCTGCAACGAGTTTGTGAAATAATTGGAGATATAAACTGCATTATCGTCCTTGGGATCAAAATCATGATTTGAAGCAAGTGTGTTTCTGACCGCTGATTCTGCATCGTTACCATCCTGTTCGGTGTGAACGTTCTTAAGGTTGATCGAGAGCGTGCGAAGATCTTCCTTGTCGGATGCCATCATTCGGGCGGTGGTAAAGGGAATGTATACGTCACGGTTCCATCTGCTTTCATATATTCCAATCACAAGAAAGGAGAGCCCGTTGCAATTGATGCGCGATCCAAGAGCATTTTTGCCATCAGGCGGGAAGAGCTGGGTGGCATAGCTTTGGGGAATAACCATAACTTTGGCTTTTGATTTCAGATCCTTATCGGAAATAAACCGACCCTCAATCATATCTCCCATATTTCCCGATGAGGTGAGTTCATTGGGGTAGACTCCAGTGTATGACTGGCTGATCTGTGCTTTTGTGGAACTCATTTTTTCGCCACCGCTGATACGGGAAGTAACTTCCTCAACATACTCCGGAGTCTTTTCCGGTATGCTGGTCAAGTCTTTGTCTTTCATGCGGATTCGTCTTCCCTCGCGATTTCCGTGATATGGAAGAGAGGTCGAACCGCTCCACACCATCAGTCGGGCATTATTGCGCGAAACCATATTTTCATTGAAACTATTGGTCACGCCGCGCGCCATACTCAGGAGCACTATAAGCATGAAGATGCCCCATGTCACAGCAATCCCTGTCAAGGCTGTCCGCACCTTATTATGGCTCAGCGTTTGCGATATTTCACGAAAAAAATCTAACATATATTTGTTTTTTGACGATTATGGGGCACCAAGAGTGCCTTCACTCAACCTGTTTTGTTAAGTCAACCGCGAATCAGACTATTATGCCATCTGAGATGCGGATTAGGCGGTCGGTTTGCTCGGCAACGCCCGGATCATGAGTCACGATTACGATTGTCTTTCCCTCTTCTTCATTGAGTTTTCTAAAGATATTCATGACATCATGAGAGGTTTTGCTGTCGAGTGCGCCCGTTGGTTCATCCGCAAGAATTATCGAGGGATTGGTTATCATGGCTCTTGCTATTGCCACCCTCTGTTTCTGACCTCCCGACATTTCTCCGGGCAGATGGTGAGCGCGATCAGCGAGTCCCATTTTTTCGAGTTGTTCCATTGCGATGCGGTTGCGTTTCTTTCGTGAAACTCCTTGATAGAAAAGAGGGAGTGCCACATTTTCCACAGCATTCTTATAATTGATAAGATTGAACGACTGAAACACAAATCCGATCATGTGGTTTCGATAATCAGCAGCTTTGTTCTCACTAAGATTCTTTATCAAGGTGCCATCAAGATAATACTCTCCCGAATCATAGTTGTCGAGGATGCCGAGAATATTCAGCAAAGTGGATTTGCCTGAACCGGAAGCCCCCATGATCGACACGAGCTCTCCTTTTTCAATCTCAAGATTTATACCTTTGAGCACGTGCAGAGGCACGGCTCCTGGATAAGTCTTGTTTACGTCTGTGAGTTTAATCATTTCCATAGCACACGTCTTATACCTGTTCGAAGATAAAGAGAGGAGCTAAAAATGAAGCAATTGCGATGAGGGCGAGAATCCCTATGATTATGTATGTTGAGGTTTTGAATCTCATAATTACTGATAGTTTTCGGTTAAATAATTTTGATATTCTTTTTTCAAATCATCCGGTGATATTCCCAGATGGTTCATAAGTTTGAAAAGGGGAGGCAACTGACGCTTCATCAGATCTTCGCTTTTTTCTTCAATTATTTTCTCTTTTGCATCGGGAGAAACGAAGAAACCGATTCCGCGTTTGTTGAATATCAACCCTTTCGCAGTAAGCCGTTCGTAAGATCTCATCACGGTGTTGGCATTGACCTCGACAGATGCTGCATATTCTCTCACAGAGGGAATCCGGCTGTCGGAATCGTATTTGCCTTGCAGGATGTCATCGCTGATGCGGTCGGCTATCTGCAGATAGATTGCTTTATTGTTTTCTTCAAATATCATTACCTGGGTTTTATAGGGTGGTTACCAGCGTTCAATTGATTCGCTTTCCTTGAAACGCTTGTATGTAAGGAGATATGTGCCTATTGTGATAGCGATTGCCACAATATAGTTGATTGTGATGAACGTATTGAAATCCAGATTTTCGAAATGGGGCTTTTTAGGCATGAAATGGTCATATGGGAAACATATCTTCATTGAGATGTAGAACATTAGGTTCATTCCTATGATTATGCATATTCCAGCGAGTGTGCCTCTGATTTTAGCATTTTTAGGCCATATTGATGCAGCGAGAGCATAGAAAGCCTGCAAAATGATAAGACTTGAGAATGCAACCATTTGGAGTGCTGCCACTTGTTCTACAGAATGTTTCGGAATCTGAAGACCTCCATCCAAATTTCCGAAAGTAAAGAAATATTTCATCGGCATGTGTGCGATTTCTGCACCCGGAACGGCATATATTGGAGCCGTAAGCACTCTTGCGTAGTCGGCTACTATCACGGCAGCAAAAAATACTATATAAAATCCAACGATTGAGAAAAGAAAAACGGTGAGAAATTTTTCGAGATTGGATGCCGGAAGAGTGAGGAGGGAGATGCGTTTACTTTTGCTATCCATGTTGAAGAACATTGAAGCTGCAGTTGCCGCTGCCATCACAAAAAGCAGGCACCAGAATATTGTTGTCTCGAAATCCCACATCCTGTCTATATCAGACGGATATGAATAAGAGCCCTTCAGGAACGGAATGATGGTTGTCAGAAGAATAAACATGCCAAATATTGAGGCTGCCATCTGTAATAATTTTTTCCAGTTTTCACCGGCATATTGCTTGATGTAAAGACCAAAGCGACTGGGTGAGAATATATTGTTCATATCAATTTATTTTTAGATATTTAAGCCGCGAGCATTGCTCGCTATATTATTGGAAAAGTGAATTTAATTTTTCGGGATCGGAGATTGCGAAATCAAACAGGAGTTCGATATTGAGTTCGGAATCATCACCATCTTCGTTGGGTAAGATCACCGAGGCTCCTCCAAGACCTTTGACGGCATATAGCGCGTTGTTGATCAATTCGTTGTTGACTGTTTCGGTAAATTTCATTTTGTCTTGAATCTCTGAAACCGTGCGGTCAAGAAGAACTTTCCGCTTGTCCATGATAAGGATATGGTCGAGAATCTGGCTCACATCTCTTACCTGGTGTGTGGAAATCACAAAGATGCGATCATCGCTCATTGATTCTATCACATATTTGCGGAAAGCACTTTTCGCAGGAATGTCCAAGCCATTTGTAGGCTCATCCATAAGAAGGATTTTTGTATTGCATGCCATTGCGAACGAAAGGGCGACTTTCTTTTTCTGACCCATCGACAGTTTGTCAAGACGGATGTCACGTGGTAGACCCAATGTGTCGAGATGATGATACATCTCTTCTTTAGAGAATTTAGGATAGAGCGCACCATTAAGATTGATAAATGTATCAAGTTTAAGTGGCGGCAGATCTATCTCTTCAGGCACGAAAAATATTTTTTCGAGTGTGGATGGGTGGCGCAGTCTTGTATTCTCACCGTCAAGTGTCACTTCGCCCGATACGGGTGTGAGCAGTCCGCTTATAAGTTGCAGCAACGTGGTTTTGCCGGCACCGTTGGATCCTAAAAGACCGTATACGCCACCCTCTTTCAGGTTAAGAGAGAAATCGTCGATGGTTGGTTCCCCCTTGTGGCGATAGTTGAATGTGCAATTTTTGATGTTTAGCATATATTAGTTTGTTAGTGTATTAGTATATTAGTACACCGCAAAGGTATAACAATATTTTGGAACGGCAAAATATTTTTCAAAAAAATTAGGAAAAATTTTTTCGGGCGCGTTATCTATATATATATAATATGATTAAAATGGATTTAGAATCAATAATATATAAAGACCCTACAATCGTGAATCCGAAGAAAGGAGATCTTTTGATTGCAGAGCCATTGCTTGACGAGCCATATTTCAAACGGAGTGTGGTGCTTATTCTTGAAGAGGATAATAATCAGGGACATATAGGTCTGACACTCAATAAACAGACACCTGTGACGCTTCAGGACCTTTTCCCCGATTGGAAATCTGGTGCAAATATTCCAATATATAGCGGAGGACCAGTTGAGGCAGACCGATTGTTTATGTTGCACACAATGGGAGATAAATTCGACGGGTCGGTAGAAGTTGCTCCAGGAATTTTTGTGGGGGCAAAATTGGATGACGTAATTGATTATGTCAACAAGCAGGGATATGTAGAGGGAGATCTGCGTTTTTTCTTGGGATACAGCGGTTGGACGAAAGGGCAGTTGACTTCTGAAATTCTGCGCAATACATGGGCATTAAATCCAAACCCCGGACAGAATGATATTCTGACCGGGGCTGAAGATCTTTATTGGAGGAGGGAAGTTGAGCGGCTTGGCGAGAAATATCGTAGCTGGCTAATCATTCCCTCGAATCCGCAATTTAATTAATAATTAATGGTTAATAATTAATGGTTAATAATTATTTGAGGAAATGGAATATCAAGCAATTATTAACCATTAACCATTAATTATTAACTTCCAAAAGGAGTACGCGACTTGACCAGTCGGTCTCGTTTTGTTTAGCAACTTTGTGATTTTGGGGAATTTCGAGCCCATTTTCCATCAGGAATTTTCCTGAGTATGTTTTGCCTTCGAAAGAGAGAGGTTTAATGTCGATGCGGTTAAGTTCACGAATTGTGTAGTTTTTGTCCGGATCAAGACCTGCCATCAGGACCCTTGGAAGCATGTCGTTGGCGAAAGTGCGTGTTTTCCACCAGTAAAACACAGCCTTGTCTTTGCTATCGTTCACATACATGAGCGAAGCAACGCCTTTATCATCATATGGAGAGAGCAGTCTGTAAAGATCTCCGAACTGCACAATCGGGCGTATTGACTTATATTCATCAATAGCTTTTTTTGTCTGTTCTTTCTCTTTATCGGTCATGTTGTCGGGCTGAATCTCCATACCAAGTCTGCCACTCATGGCGACATCTGTGCGATATTTTATCGGGATAATGCGATGTGTCTGATGGTTTGGCGATGCACTTATATGCGAAGACATGCCGATTGCAGGGAAAAACTGAGAAATACCCCACTGGAGATATATTCGTTGGAGTGCATCAGTATTGTCTGACACCCAGTATTCATCAAACCAAGGGAGGAAACCGTAGTTTACACGGCCGCCACCGGCGGAGCATGCCTGGATTGTTACATCCGGATACTTTGAACGAATGCGGTCAAGAACTTTTCTGAGACCTTTCTCATATTCAATGTAAAGATGACTCTGGTTGTCTTTAGTGAGATACTGGGACCCATGGTTGAGAATGTCCATGTTAGCGTCCCATTTGATATAATCAATTTCAGGATATTTGGTGAGGAGGGTGTCAACAACGGTATACACGATATCCTGAACTTTAGGATTGGCGAGATCGAGTACAAGCTGAGTGTTCCCACGCCCGGTGACAGGTTCACGGTTTGCAGGCTTAATTATGTATTCCGGATGCTTTTCATAAAGCTCACTTTTAGTGTTGGTCATTTCCGGCTCAATCCATATTCCGAAATCAATTCCATTCTTTTTAGCTTCTTTGATGAGACCATTAATGCCGTTGGGCAATTTTTTTGTATCTACGACCCAGTCGCCAAGACCGGCAGAACCGTTATTGCGCGGATATTTAGTACCAAACCAGCCATCATCCATGACAAAAAGCTCGCCACCCATATCGGCTATGTTCTTCATCATGTTCGCCATCTCCTTTTCATTCACTTTGAAATATACGCCTTCCCATGAATTAAGCAATATCTTGCGTTCGCGTTCGCCATTGGCAAGTTTATGTTTACGTGCCCATTTATGAAAATTACGTGAGATCTCACCCGTACCATTGGAGCTCCAAGCCAGTGCTAATGGAGGGGTAATGAATGTTTCACCAGGTGTAAGGATGTATTGAGAGTCTTCCTCGTTAATTCCGGAGAAAAAGTAATGGTTGTTTGATTGGTCGGTGTCTATTTTTACCTTGTAATTGCCATTATATTCAAGAGCTGCTCCAATCACTCTTCCTTTGTCTTCAGCCGGTTTTCCATCAAGCGACAACAACACTTCAGAATGAGCATATCTGGAATTGCGGACACCGCTACGGTTTTTTATCACTTTGAGTCCGTGTTCGAGAGGGGAAGATTCCATGCGTGCCTCATTTTTCGCATTTCCATAAAAATGCGTAAGCCACACGTCTCCACCGCGGATTGGAAGATGGCCTGAGGCAAATCTGGTGAGAGTGACATTTTTTTTGCCGTTATTCTTTATTTCGGTCCACGTTTCCATCACGTTTTCCCCTTGCCATGTGCGATAGTTCACTGTAACGATTATAGGATAATACGTATCCTTTAGGGTGAAAGTTGTTATGTTTGCACCATTCTCCTTTCGGCTTGAGACATTGTCTACAACAAGGTCTAATGTCATGTTGCCGTCTGGTTGGATCATGGCGATTGCCGTTTCCGGCAAAGTGATCATTCCATAATCAGGATATGCCAAATTCCCTTTCCCCAGAGCTTGGGTGATGTTGGCAGCATCTGTCTCAGAAATTTTGGAGCCATAATAAAGATGACTCAATTTTTTGCCATTTTCGGCATTGATGATAATCGACGAATTGTCGGTGTCAATCTTGACATTGCGGGCTGCAAGGTCAGTAACAGTGATCATTGATACTATTGCTGCGAATAGTAAAGTTATGGATCTGCAGTTCATAAATGATGATGATAACTATTAAAACTAATGAAAATTATGAGAGGTAATCTATTTTTAATGTTTAATTTTTAATGTTGAATGTTTAATTATCGAGACAATGTTAATTACACATTTAGCATTAATTATCGAGATAATGTTAATTACACATTACACATTACACATTTCACATTCAACATTAATTACGTGATTCTTTGAGAAGCTCACAGAATTCAGTAATGTTCTCAGCCGTGATGTCAGGCTGAGGATCGGATTCCATCGCTGTGTGAAGTGTTGTCTCGCCTGAAAGGACCAGCACACCAAGAGAACCGGCGTTACGAGCTGTTGCGACATCAGTGTAAATGCGGTCACCGCACATTGCAACTTCTTCCGGTTTCAGGCCTTCACGGAAACATATTCCCGAAAGCATATCGGGATTCGGCTTTCCGATCACAGCATCCGGTTTGCGACCGGTGGCATGTTCGATGCATTTGCAAAGTGAGCCACAGTCTACGAGAATTGTGCGCAGATCTGTTGGGCAAACACGGTCAGGATTTGTGGCGATATATGGCACACCTTCTGCAGCAAGCCATGATGCATGGCACAGCTTTGGATAGGTGAGGGTGGTGTCGAACGCAACAACGAGACAATCAGGTTTCTGATCCGGATCATCAGGAAGAAGTTCGAATCCCGCTTTGCGGAATTCCTCTTCCATGCTCGGAGTGCCTACCACAAAAAGGCGTTTGGCTTCGGGCATCTTGTCGCGCAGGTAATCGATCGCAGCCACGGAAGAGGTATACATCTCTTCCGGCGTGGCTTTGATACCAAGTTTCTCAATTTTTGTAAGATAATCGGCAACGCTCTTGGTTGGATTGTTAGTGAGGAAAGAATATTTGATGCCCATATCCTCGAGGTCTTTCAAAAAGCCGAGGGTATAAGGAAATAGTTTTGCTCCAAGATATATTGTGCCGTCCATATCGAGTGCCACATGTTTGATCTTGCGGCATTTAGCCATAAGCTCATCATGGCTGAACGGAGAATGATATTTATTGAATTCCATTGTAAAAATTCTATTTTATTGGGAAATATCTATACTGCGGGCACATTAGATATCTGAGTCATCGTTTGTGACGTTACCTTCAATCTTGCTTACTTCGCGAGCTTTTGCTTCCAGAGAAGCGTAGAACTTGTTGGAACGTTCATACCCATCGCGGGGGGCAAGCCACATAGTAAGGAATGTGATGGCACCGAGACAACCGACACCTATGATGATATAGAATACCATGTTCCATCCCCAGTGGTCGGCAACAATACCGATACCGATGGCAGAGAGGAATGAGCCGACATAACCGAAGATTCCGGCAAGACCATTGGCTGTTGCTGAAGCCTCTTTGGTAGCATGGTTTGCAGAGGCGATTCCGATAAGAGCCTGCGGACCATAGATAAAGAAACCAGCCATTGCAAGAATGATGATCGATACGATTACCGGAAGTCCGGGCATAAAGATGAAGATGCTCATGAAGATAACTGCGCATGTCATGCAGACGAGACACATACGGTGGGCTTTCCCTTTGAATATATGGTCGGTCGCCCAGCCTGCGCCTATTGTGCCAACGATAGCAAAAATCTCAAATACACCCACTGACCAGGCTGCATCCTCGATGCTCATATTGCGTGCCTCCGTGAGGAATTTAGGACCCCAGTCAAGGATACCCATACGCATCACGTAAACGAAAATATTAGCGATGCAGAGTGTCCAAATCCAGCGGTTTGTCCAGACCATGACTCTGAGAAAATCTTTACGAGACACATTTTTGGTTGAAGCGTTGTCGCTTTTGCCTGTTTTTGTGCCGGGAAGCTCAGGAAGACCTACTGAACGGGGATCATCGCGTAGTCCGACATACAGCCAGATAGCACCGCAGACTGCGATACCAGCCGGAATCCAGAAGCAATATCTCCATGCATCCCAGTGCTGAGCGTAGCTCATGATTGTTTTAAGATGCTCCTGATTGGAAGGATCGAGGTTGAGGTTGGCTGCAATACGTGCAATTATGCTTTGGTCAGAACTGAGGTCTGTACCCATGGTTCCCATGATATAGCCGCAAACCACAACAGCAAGTGCCGCACCGATAGAGTGGGAAGTGTTCCATATCGACATCTTGGTGGCAAGCTGAGAAGGATGGATCCAGCAGGGTAGGAGTCGTGCGCAAGGTGGATATCCAACGCCTTGGAAAAGCTGATTGCATATGATAGTCACAGCCATCACCATTACGAGCATATTGATAAAGTCCGGACCTGCCTCTGTCCCCGTGATCCAGCTGCTTATGTTCACGCCGAACCCGAAAGCAAGGTTGGAGAGGGCACAGAGCAGAAGACCTATCGCCATAATGATGCGAGCGCTGAAGCGGTCAACAACGAATCCATTGATGAAACGTGATAGACCATAGATCAGCGATCCGATACCGATTACGATACCGAAACTCGTGTTAGAGATGCCATACTGGGCTGTAAGTCCCGGCATGGCAATCGAAAAGTTCTTGCGAACGAAATAATAAATGGCATAGCCGATCATCGAAACGAGGATCGTGCGCATCTGCCAGTGCTGGTATTTTTTTATGGTTTGTTTGTCCCAGCCTTCGAAAATGTTTTCTTTAGACATGATGTAAGTTAAGTATCAGGTTAAAGGTATAAGGTTAGAGGATTCCGTTTGCTTTCATGGTAGCCTCAACATCAAGAGCATCGGCTATAATAGAGATTGGGTTTTCAACTTTTGCTCCTGTGCTCATTTCGATCTGCCATTTACAGGTTTCGCAATCTGTTGCGACAAGATCAGGATGAGCCTGTTCTATTGCATCAAAAAGTTCAGCACCAATCTTTTGGGAGTATTCATAGTTTTCTTTTTTAAAGCCATACGTGCCGGCTATTCCGCAGCATTGTGATGGCAGGGGCACAAACTTAAGTCCGGGAATCATTTTCAGCAGACCTATGGAATATGCGCTCCAACCCAGTTTCTGCATATGGCATGGGGTATGGTAAGAAACACGTTTGTCATAATCATCGCGGAAAACAAGTTTGATTTCTCCATCGCTGATTTTGCGTGAGAGGAACACCGTAGCGAGCATGATATCGGAACGCACATCCGAATTGTCAAGTCCGAGAAGATGAGGATATTCATCACGGATAGTAAAAACGCAGGTAGAACTTGTGGAAAGTACCGGTAGATTCTTATCTGCAGCCTCACGTATTGACTTAAGATTTATCTCAGCATCGTGAGTAGCTCTTGAAATCAATTTGTTGGCAATTTTTGCAACGCCGCAGCATTTTTGTTTAGAGAGCGGAAGCACACCATAGCCAACGGCATTTAGAATCTTGACGAGATCCTTGCCGAGATCGGGATTGTTATAATTGACATAACATCCATGATAATATGCTATATGTTTGGGGAACATCTCCTGCTCCGGCTGTATCTTTTTCAGATATGTTGAGAATTTGTGAGCTGAATAAGCCGGGAATTTACGGTGTTTGTCAACACCTAATGCATGGAGTCCCATCTTTGCGATTCCAGTTCCAAGGATCGGGTTCACAATCGGAGCGAACGTTGAGGCAAGATTACCCATGACGTCGGTCTCCGCCAACATATGGTCGCGAAGTTTGGGAGCTTTCTTGTCATATTTTATCCTTGCGCTCTGGATGATATCCCCGATTTTTACATTTGATGGACAGGATACTTCACAACGTTTGCAGTTGAGACAGTATTTCAAAGCCTTGTCATAAAATTCGGGGCTTTTGAGTCGGTAGCGCTCTCCATCGGGACCTGCCATTTTCGGACCCGGATAGTCGGGATTTACAGCCATCACGGGGCAATAAGCCGTGCAGATCGTGCATTTGATGCACTCCTCAAAATTATTGGCGCTTATATTTTGTTCCTGATAATTCATTTTGATTAATGTTTAATGTGCAATGTTTAGTGTATAATGCTTCATTTAACATTGTTTTAAAGCGAGGTCTGCCGTGTGGAAACCTGTCAGAATAGCACTTCCTGCTCCAGAGTCTTCTTTCAGCGAATTGCAATGTGCCAAAGAAGCACCGGCTGCATAGAGGTTGCTTAATTTCTCCCCTTTGATTGAAGGATGGAAATCTTTGTCGATTTCCACTCCATAGTTCATATAAGGCTGAGCATCGAAGAAATTAGGGGCATACCAATCGTCGCGGCTTGCAGGTGAATTAACATCAAGACCGAATACCGGTTCGAAGAATCCCTTGGGATTTGATCTCATGCCTTCACTGAAAAGAGAGCCGGCGGCAAGAATATATGCATCTGCCTTGAGATGGTCTTCTCCGAAATTGGTGGTTACGAGTTCTTTTACTTTCCCGTTTTCAATTATTCCCTTCTCTACATGATCTCCAAGGAGATAGGTGCCTCCAAGTTGTTCGAAATAGTTCTGAAGGATATGTTGTGTGCGAAGTCCCGAGACAGATACCGGAATTGTAGGAACACAGAAAAGGGGATTTTTCACAAGTTCGCGCATTCGGTTCATCTGAGTCTCATCGTGAATACCGATTATAGCTGGTATAAGAACTGTTTCACCAGTTTTTGCGCAGGCATTGATTTTCGATGCGAATTCATCGATAGTTGGTGCATCCATCTGTTTTGCAACAGAGACAGCCCTCATGTCGAAATTCGATTTTCGGAGATGCGTGAGACGTTCGAGATCTATTTTTTCGATTCGGCATCCAACTCCAAGTTTTTCGAGGTTTTCCACGATGAATGCCGGATAACTCTCAAGAAATCCTTTTACAGAAATTATGAGAGCTTTGTCAAAGGGTTTGCTGCCGGCATTTTCAAATGTGAAATAGCCATGGAGTGTTAGCCACGAAGGACGCGCCACGCCAAACGGGGTGAGCGTGAAATGGTTGGCTTTTGCAGAACCTTTTGTGGATATCCCCGCATTCTTCAAGGTTCGAGGCACAGCTTCGGCGAGTTCCGCCACACGTTCCGCTCCCATCAGACGATAAGGATGGTTTTCCGGAAGATTCTTGATTTCATCCAGAGGATTCGATATGGTTTTGTCTCCGTTCTTACCAAGAAGTCCAAGTGAACCGGCACAGAAATGCAACGCACTTTGTCCGGAAGAGATGATTGCGGTTTTTTTGCCTTGTTCGGCAAGCCGGATACCGGCGGAAAGTCCGCAAAGTCCGCCACCTATTATTATATAGTCGAATTTCATTGTGCCGAAGTAATATTAGATTCTTTGTCGTTATCTTTCTCCATACCGCAAACGCCCTCGTATATCCAGGACGTGAAATAAGCTTCGGCGAGGGAACGTCCCCAAGCCACAGGTTTTACTCCTTTCCATCGTTCCTGCAGGAATGACTTCAAGTCGGTGATTGCCCTTTCGTTGCCGAATTTCGATCCGAGAATTGCGGCGGCTCTTGAAGCGCATATTCCACCCTGACATGTTCCCATTCCGAGACGGGTGCGACGACGCAGATTCACGAGATTATTGACATGGAGTTTATCCATGGCATATTTGATTTCTCCTACAGACACCTGTTCGCATTCACATACGAGAGCATCATCGGAGTCTGTATCATATTTGATTTGAGAAGAAAGAGAGCCATGCCGTTCGCGGGCTGCAATCTGCCCGGTGCTCATGTCGATAATATGTTTCTTTGAGGCTGAGGGATTGTCGTTTTCTTTCTCAGAGCCCGGAAGCGGATCGATATGGGTTGTGCACTTGGCATCTACACCAAGTTTTTTGCAGACCATATCCGCCGCAGTTTCAGCCATAAGACGATATGTCATGAGCTTGCCTCCGGAAATCGTTATGAATCCTTCCATACCGTCGCGTGATGCATGGTCAAGGCATACGATGCCACGGGAAATTTTTCTTCCCGAGGGATCAGAGTCATCGGCAATTAGTGGACGGACTCCAGCGTATGCACGTAATATGCGTGTCCATGAAAGAGAAGGAACAAGTTGGCATCCCTGATTCAATAGAATGTCAACTTCTTCTTGTGTTACATCCATATTGTCAACCTCGTCATAGGGAACGCGGCTGGATGTTGTTCCTATAAGTGAAATTGTATCGCCCGGCACGAGAATGTCAGCATCAGCCGGCTTGCGACAACGGTTGATAACCATGTTGTTTACGCGGTGACCGAAAATAAGCAGAGCTCCTTTAGCCGGGAACATGTTGATGGTAATTCCAGCTTGTTTTGCTATGCCATGGCTCCAAATGCCACCGGCGTTTACAGTTATGCTGCCACGAATTTCCTGCTCTTCACCGGAAATTGAATTGCGGACCTTTACGCCTAATACACGGCCATTCTCCTGAATAAGTTCCACAACTTCATGATATGTCAGCACGTCTGCGCCATGAATACGCGCATCAAGGACATTGGCGGTGGTCAGACGGAAGGGATCAACAGCTCCATCTGGCACCGATACCGCACCTATTATATCCGGATTCACTGCCGGCTCCATCCGGATCACGTCTTTGGGATCGAGTTCTTTGGCTTCTATACCTGCAGAGAGACAAGACTCGATGAATTTTTTTTGGTAATCAAGATCGTCTTCTGGTAGAGTCACAAAAAGACCGCCCGTTTCTTCAACGCAGTGAGCTGCGATTTTGCGTAATATCATATTCTCGCGTATACATTCAGTAGCAGATTCATGATCTGTCACGGCATAACGGGCTCCACTATGGAGCAGACCGTGGTTGCGACCGGTTGCACCAGCAGTGAAGTCAAGGCGCTCAATCAGCATAACCTTGAGACCACGCTTTGCACAGTCGCGGGCGGTTCCTGCGCCAGTTGCGCCGCCGCCAATCACGATCACATCGTAATGTTTGTTTTTCAAGCCGGCTTCCATTAGTTATATCGTAAGTCAGGTTTCGATGTTATATAAAATTGTTTTCGATGCAAAAGTAATTATCTTTCTTTTAAAAAGCAAAATTATTTCGAAAAAAATAGTTTTTTTAGGATAAATATTTTGAAATTTAACTATTTGATTCGAAAACATGTTGTTTAAGTGTGTTATACAGCCATAAATATGAAGTTGTCTCAATATTTAACATTTTTTAAATATTGGATTGAAAGTCTTTTATTAACTTTGAAAAGAATATACGCACGTTCAAATACCATATTCGAAATGACAAAAGAAGAGAGACATAGTCTGATCATTCAGACATTACTTAGGCAGGAGTCAGCTTCAGTTGGGGAGCTGTCCACACAATTGCAAGTCTCGGCAGTTACAATTCGCAAAGATCTTAGTGAGCTTGAAGCCGCAAAAAAGTTATACCGTAGCCATGGGAACGCTATTTTAATTGATCCTTATATCAACAATAGAACGATAAGTGAGAAAGCAAAGCTCGCCAGTCATGAAAAAAGTGTAATAGGATACTATGCAGCGCAGCTTGTCACCAAAGATGACTCAATAATAATAGCATCAGGTACAACCATGCTTTCATTTGCACATAATATTGAACCGAAACATCACCTTACAGTGGTTTCTGCATCTCTTAAGGTATCTGAGGCTCTCGGACCGACTGAAGCCATCGATGTGATTCAGCTTGGAGGCACATTGCGAAGAAGCAGTCTTTCAGTTGTGGGGCGGACGGCAGAGGTGTTTCTTGAAGATATGGCATGCAGTAAACTTTTTCTTGGGGTTGACGGATTTGATCCCGGATTTGGAATCACCACCACAGATATAAGAGAGGCGGATCTAAACAAGGCGATGATGCGTGCAGCTCAGAAAACCATCGTGCTTGCGGATTCATCTAAGTTCGGAAGAAGAGGTTTTGTAAAAATTGCCGATTTTGATGAAATTGACATGCTTATCACCGATTCGCGACTTCCAGACAAGGCCGCGGCATCTCTCGAAGCAATGGGAGTGGATCTGAGAATAGTAGAGGTTTAGTCTTCGGCATTCCAGGAAAGGATAGGATTTAGGATAAAGTAAAATCCTCTTCATATAGCTATTATATTCTATATGAAGAGGATTTTTTTTAATTGTCATTTTGCTATAATTGACTTGTGGAGATGGAATGTATCGCTATTGTAATTTGGCATTTTGATATTTATTAACTAAATGATAACAATATTTACATATTCTTTAACTAAAATTTGTTTGTATTGCTCAATTAAGGAAGTAATTTTGCACCATCAATAATCAAATACCTTTTTCGACCTAAAGTTAGATAAATTTAATAATCTGTTTGACAAAGGCTGACGCATAGACTACTACGCCGGTCAATTATAAGAGTATGTTTGAATTAAACACGGAGTATATGTAAATATAGCGTGTGAAAAACACATATTATCCTGACCGATAACCCTTGACCACCTATTTAATAATATATGCCGAGAGTAGACATATATTAAAAAAGCAATTATTAATCATTTCCATTAAATTTTTCAACCAACAGAATGAAAGTAATCACACACCTCATGTACGGCGCGCTCTTTGCCGTCGGCATGACGTTTACGGCTTGCGGAGTTGAAGACAATACCAAAGACGTGCTTCCTCGCCTGAACGTAGACAAATCAATTGTGCAGGTGATACAGGATGGTAAACTCAAATCCGGTTCTCCCGCTACAATCAACATCACTTCAAACAAAGGATATACAATCACGAGCGATTGCGACTGGCTTAGCGTAGACCGTCCTGAGGGGCAAGGTCGTGTCACAGTGGAAATCGTTGCCGAACCTAACGAAACAGATGGGGAAAGAGTCGGACACCTGAATATCTCTTCCATGAATCTTTCGGAGATTGTTACAGTGAAGCAAAATCTCGAGCTCAATCTTGACGACAAACTTGAAATCGGACATGTTTATTTCTTTGACGATTTCGAATGGGCAATAGATGGTTCGGATGCGGTGGCTCAAGGTTCTGCAGGTGATCAAAGAAACATTTACACCTATACTTCCTGGACTGGAGAAAATCCACTTCCCATCTTTCAGGCAAATTACGAGGATTTCAACTCAAATGCCAAAACGGTCTATACACAGGATGGGTATCTCAAATTCAACAAGACCAATACACTCACTGCGATTTCTCCTAAAGTTAACGGTATTGAACCCGGCAAGACATCGGCGGTGCGTGTGAGTTTCAAAGCCGCTTTCCAGGATAAAAGCACAAAGATTGCTGTCGGAGTTATCGGGCAGGGACAGATCAAGGATGGCGAGACCATTGAAGGTGGATGTGTCAGTCCACAACTTATTACCCCTGACGCAACCTGGAAATGGTATGAAGTGTCTGTTGACATTGCCGGCCTCGCAGGTGAAGACAAAGTTGTGGTTGGACCGATAGAGTACATCCGTGACAAAGTGACTTCAAGCGGAACATTCCGCTGGTATCTCGATGACCTTAAGATCGAGAAAATAGCAAACTAATTCATAATATTGATTTTCAACAACAATCATGAAATTAAAGAATATTTTCGGAGTCGCATTGCTTTTTTCCGGATTTGCTCTGTCAGTTACTTCATGTAAGGAAGACAGTCTGCCCGATTTTGTGCACTCCGACAACCGAGAAGTTAAGCTTGAGAATACGGGTCTCACATCATCGGGAGACCAGGCGCTTGTGGTGCTTGCCGCAAACAATGACTGGCATGTCTCCCGCAAGGATGAATGGCTCCATATTTCTCATGAATCCGGAACGCGCGGACGTCATAATCTATTTATTTCAGCAGAGGCCAATACATCATCCAAAAGTCGTCTTGGCTTTATTGAGATAGATATGGCAGGAAAAGTCGAGCAGTTTGCCGTAACACAGAATGGTTTCGACTATGTGCTTGAACTTGATAAAACAAACATATCCCTGACTATTGACGGCTTGGCGGCTATCCATGGTTCTGAAACCTTAAATGTAACAGCAAATGCTCCCTGGAGCATTACTATTCCTGCAGAATGCAACTGGCTTAAGGCCAATCCGACATGTGGAGAGGCTGGGGAAACTTCAGTTGTTTTCACGGCAGATGAAAATACAACGGGAGCAGAACGTCAAATTGTTCTGAGTGTAATAGAGGGAGATGTGGAAAAGGAATTCAATGTGATTCAGTCCGGAACACGCATCGTGTTTGATGACAAGATTGCAGGATACGTATATTTCCAGGATGACATGGCATGGGCGACCGGTGGTAATGATCAGGTCGGTTCAATAAATGGCTCCGCAAGTTCAACTCTTCCTATATATAATGCCGCAAATGCCGGAATTAAGGCTGAGTTCGACAAGAGATATTTCGATTTCAATTCATCCGGAGCATCGGTATATGCAGCCGACGGATATCTTAAATTCGGAAAGGGAAGTCATCAGAATGCATTCATGCTTAAGGAGCCTCTTGGCATAGATGCCGGTAAGAAGGCTAACGTAGAAGTGTCATTCCGTCTTGCAAAGAATGGTACTGACAACTTCACCGTTTCCGTAGCCATTGATGGACCTGGAGAGATCGAAGGTGCGGTAAATGAAGACAAGAATCTCAGCTCACCCTGTGTGCCGATCAACAACTCTGACAAAACGATCAATTGGCAGTGGAAGGAATTCACAGTCAATGTTTCCGGAGTGACATCGGAAACCAAAATAATTATCGGAGAGACTCAATATATCATCGACGGTTTCAAGACCCGTTCCGGATATTATCGTGGTTTCATCGACGACATCAAAGTAACAAGAATCGCCAATAACTAACAAAAATGAAACTCAACATAAAATCAAATAAATACGCGCGACTCTATTTTGCCTCGGCATTTCTGGCGGCAGGTTCTGTAGTTGCGCTCGCCGAAGAAATCACCGGTACGGTATTCGACAAAGAGGGCGAACCCATGATCGGAGCTACCGTGATGGTGGAGGGCACCAAAAAAGCTGCGGTTGTGGATATCGATGGCAAATTCACCATCGATGCTGATCCCGGGCAGACCCTTAAAGTGACATACGTAGGTATGATGGGGCAGAACATAAAAGTCCAGAAGGGTAAGACCACCTACGAGATCATTCTTCAAAGTGATGACCAGACTCTTGAACAGGTTGTGGTTGTCGGTTATGGAACGATGGAGAAGAAACGAGTGACCTCTTCGATTACTTCGATTTCCGGTGACAATCTTATGACCGGTCTTGGAGGTTCGACTGTGGCAACCGCTCTCCAGGGTAAGGTTTCCGGCCTTACGATCGGTGGTTCATCTTCACCAAACTCCACCAATGACTATCAGCTTCGTGGAGTGTCTTCCGTGAAAGCCGGAAATTCACCGCTTGTGGTAATCGACGGAATTCCGGGTGGAGACCTTCGCGCTGTGAACCAGGAGGATATCGAATCAATAGACGTGCTTAAGGATGCATCTGCGGGTGCAATCTATGGTACAAGAGCATCAGCCGGCGTTATCCTCGTGACTACAAAGAAAGCAAAAGAAGGAAAAGCTTCGATTACATATAACATGGAATTGTCGGTTGAGAGCGCGCGCAAACGTCTTGAAACTCTCAATTCGCAGGAATATATCGAGTTAGGTCGCGGTTATGACTATGGTTATGACACAGATTGGTATCATCAGCTCACACGCGACAATCCTTTCTCACAGCGTCATTCGGTGACAATGACCGGTGGCACGAAAAATATTCAGCTTTATAGTTCTCTTTCGTATTCTGATCAGAAGGGTATAGTTATCGGTGACGGACGTAAAGATTATTCCGCACGACTCAACGGAAGATACTCGATCTGGGATAACCGCCTTCAGATCGGTCTCAGAATGCAGTATCGTGAGGCTCATCGTGATCAGAGAAACAGTGCCGGAGCTTTCGAGCAGGCACTTGCCCTTAATCCAACAACACCTCTCTTTGATCCGCTTAATCCCAATCGTTATAATGTGAACCAGTATGGTATAGGTACTCTTTACAATCCGGTTGCAAATATCATGGATCAGGATTATAACGGAACAGACCAATGGTTTATGGGTGATGCCAATATCAAGTTTGAGATTCTTCCAGGATTCAATATTCAGGCAACAGCCGGCATTGACCGTCGTCAGTGGGTAAGAACTCTTTACTATAATCAGTATCACCGCTATAGTGTTGATTCCGGAAAACTCGGTCAGGGATCCCACAGCTACAGCAAGACGATGAATCTTTCGTATGAGGCTTTTGCGTCATATACCAAAGATTTCCTTGATGACCATCATATCGATGCTGTTGCCGGATGGAGCTTCTTCGAAGAGAAAGGCACAGAGGCATTCAGCATGACTAACCGCAACTTCATTGTTGATGGTGTCGGTCCGTGGGATATGGGTGCCGGTTCGGATCTTACCGACGGATATGCAGAGATGTCATCGAGCAAATCAGCCCGCGAGAGACTTATGTCTTATTTCGGACGTGTGAACTATTCATACGACGACAAATATATAGCGACAGTAAGCTATCGTCGCGAGGGTAGCTCAAAATTCGGTAAGAATCATCGTTGGGGTGACTTCTGGTCGGTATCAGCCGGGTGGCGTATCAACCGTGAAAGTTTCCTTCAGAATGTAGAATGGCTTAATGACCTCAAACTTCGTGTAGGTTACGGTGTGACCGGTAACAATAATTTCGGTTCTGGTTATACTGTAAGAAACTATGACCAGAGCGGCATGTTCCCTAATCCAGATGGAGTGTGGGTTCCTGCTTATGGATCTGCAAGAAATATCAATCCAGATCTCAAATGGGAGGAAAAGAAAGAGCTAAACATCGGTCTTGACTTCTCATTCTTTGGCGGACGTCTTTCCGGTAAATTCGACTGGTTCAACCGCCGGGTAGACGATATGCTTTTCTCTGTAACAGCGCCTGTTCCCCCGATGGTGCAAAAAACCATCATGAAGAATGTCGGAACGTTGGATAACAAAGGTTGGGAGTTTGAACTTACAGGAAGAATCTTCCAGCATGCAGACTTTGATTGGGATGCGACAGTGCGTTTCAGCCAGAGCAGCAGTAAGATCAAAAATCTTGGAGAAGCGGGCTCGCAGATTCTTTCGGATGCCCTTCCAAGTTCAATGGGTTATACCCATAAGATCGTGAACGGGCAGGAAATCGGAAAATTCTGGCTGTTCAAATATGCGGGACTTGACGAGAATGGCAAATGGTTGATATATGACAAGGACAACAATATCGTGCCGGCAGCGGGAAATACAACAGATGAGAACAAGCATTACGTAGGTAACGGTGTTCCTAAGCTTATTTTCTCGATGGATCATAACTTCCGTTATAAGAATTTCGATCTCGGCATCAGCTGTCGCTCTTGGATGAAATATGACGTATTTGACGAGACCGAACTTTATTATGGTCTTAAAGGACAACAGGGTATCAACGTGCTGAAATCGGCTTATGGCAAAAACGCCGCTATCAACGATAACCGAATCACCACCGATTACTTCCTGCAGGATGCATCCTTTTTCAAGATTGACGCAATCTCGCTCGGATATACCCTTGATCTCTCAAAATGGCAGAAGTATATCAACAGCGCACGTTTCTATGTGACAGCGCGCGATGTGGCAACATTCACCAAATATAAAGGATACAATCCCGAGCAGAATGTCAACGGTCTTTTCCCCGGTCTTGCCGGTTTCCAGGATGTGCGCTCCATGTATCCGCAGACAATACGCTGGACCTTCGGTATGCAGCTCAAGTTCTAACCCTTAATTTTTACAATTCAATACAATGAGACTGAATAAAATAAAATATATGGCGTTCGCGGCAATCGGCACTCTGATGATGTCGTCTTGCGACCTCGACGAGAAATTCTACAGCGAGGTAACGCCCGACAATTTCTTCACCAGCCCTGAGAGCGTTTATGCCGTGCTTGCCAAGCCGTTCGATCAGTGGCGCTACTACCACAATGAGAAGAACAACTGGGTTCTTGAAGAGCTGACAACCGATGAGATGGCTTGTCCCGCACGTGCCGGTGACTTCTATAACGGAGGCGAATATCTGCGTTATCATTACCACACATGGAACACAGCCGATCGATTTATCGTCAACAACTTCAACCAGCTCAACTACGTTATCGCACGTTCGCTTGAGGCTCGCGAAGACCTTGCCGGAGTTAATTATCCGGCAGTTGGTCTGACCGAGGAGGAGAAGGCGGATCATCTGAACCAGATTAATACCCTTCTTGCATATTGCTATATGCGCGGTCTGAGCTCTTACGGCGGTCTTCCTATCTACACCAGCAGTCAGGATAAACCCAAGGCGCGTAACAGCCGCAAGGAGAACTTCGATTTTATCGAGTCTGCGCTTTTGGATGCTATACCCAAGCTGAAGCCTCGCACCTCATTGACCGAAGCTCAGAACGGTTATATCACCCGTGGAACTGGCGCGATGCTTCTTGCTCAGCTTTATTTCAATGCTGAAGTTTATATTGGCGAGGATAAGTTTGCGGACGCCGAAAAGATACTACAGGATATCTATGATGGCAAATATGGCAAATATGAGCTTGACAAGACATGGAGCGGTCCTCATAATTTTGATAATGACCGATCTCCCGAAGCAATGTGGTATGTCCCCTCACAGACAACAAAAAAGGAATTCGACGGTCTTTACAGATTTATGTTTATCGCAGATGCCAAAACATATTTCGACTGCAATGTCTTGAAGAATCCTTACAACGGATATCAACTTGCTCCTTCATTGGAGAAAGAGGGTGTTGAGCTCGTTTCGAAACTTGGCAGAACCTATGCAAAGTTTCATGATCAGGATCTTCGTAAGAAACCATATGTATATAACGGCAATAAACAGTATGAAGGAATGTTCTGCGTAGGTCTGCAGAAAAACCCGCACACCGGTAAAGTTGCCAAAGGAACCAAACTCCAGAATGGAAAAGAGATGGTTATGGTTGACTACATCAATCGCACTGGCAACAAGAGCGACATGATGGAGGGAGATGAGAACTCCGGTATCCGTCTCGTTAAAATGCCCGTATCCAATTCAGCTGATAAAGATATCCTTTTCGATGCTGATTTCCCGGTGATACGTTTTACTGAGGTTGTGTATAACCTTGCCGAATGTAAATTCCGTCGTGGTGACAAGAAAGGAGCAGCAGAACTGATCAACAGTGTCCGCAAACGCAACTTCGAAGGAGGTGTTGATCCGGATCCTGTGACAGAATCGAATCTTGATCTCTATCGTCTGGCGGATGAGTATATGATAGAATTCCTTGGTGAAGGTCATCGTCGCACGGATCTTATCCGTTGGGGACTCTTCACAACGGAGTCCTGGTGGGATCACACCCCGACAGACAACACAAAGAAAGTTTTCTGCATTCCATTGGAGGCAATACAAGGCAATCCCTTGCTTGAGCAGAATCCCGGCTACTAATAATGAATTAATGAATGCCAAATTAGTTAAGTAATAATATAATGACACTCAATAATATTTTCAAATATAATTTTCTTGCGGCAGGAATGTTGGCGTTTGCGCTGACATCCTGCTCCGAGAAGGAAGTTCCGGTTGCTCCCAATGGATTTGACCGTGATGATGTGACAATCACCCATCAGTTCGGTAAGAATCTTGCCGGAAGGGTAACTGTTGACGGAGCTCCTCGTGCCGGAGTTGTGGTTAGCGATGGTATAAATGTTGAGGTAACCGATGATAAGGGTGAATATCAGATGTATACTACCCGTCAGCACGTGTTTGTTTCTGTTCCGGAAGATTGCGCAGTCCCTGTGCTTGACGGTCTGCCCAGATTCTACAAGGTACTTGATTTCTCTGTGGATGCAAAGATTCAGCGTGACTTCAATCTGAAATCTTCTCCCAAGAAGACAGAATGGACCCTTATGGCAATCGCTGATCCTCAGATCGGGAATGATAACGACGTAAAAGATTTCAGCGGTATTATCCTTCCTGATTTCAGTGATTTCTCAAAAAATCAGGGCGAAAATACTTTCGGTATTTCTTTGGGCGACATTGTGTGGAACAAACCTGATCTTTTCTCAACCTATAAAACATTGATTGGTCGCACTGCTATACCTACATTCTCTGTAATAGGTAATCATGACCATAACGAGAGCGTGAAGAATGACACCGATAGTGATGCTGATTTCCGTAATGTTCTTGGTCCGACATATTATTCTGTTAATATCGGAGACTATCATATGGTTGTGCTCGACGATGTGCTTTACAGCGGTGCAACAGGTAGAAACGATTACGCCAATACCATCACACAAGAACAGCTTGATTGGTTGAAGAAAGATTTGTCATATGTTTCAAAGGATAAAGGTCTTATTGTGGCGTTGCATATTCCTACCGCCCGTTGGAACAAGCTCAACAATCTGACAAACACGCAGGCTCTCTATGATCTTATCAAGGATTTTGATAATGTGCAGATAATTTCAGGTCATGCCCACAATCAATCTACTGTTGAGATCGCACCGAATATGACTGAGTATAATTTTGCTGCGGCTATGGGTGCATACTGGTATCCTCTTTGCAGCGATGGCACGCCTCGTGGATATGGGATGCTTAAATTTAATGGCAACAAACTTGTTGATGTGAAATATAAGTCTGCCGGGTATCCGGATGATTTCCAGATGAAGATATACGCTCCCAAGGATGCTGTGCTCTGTAAACCCGGCAACAACGCCGGCGATCCCTTCGATGAGATTCTCGTGAATGTGTTCTGCTGGTATCCTAAATGGACAGTTGAGATTCAGGAAGATGGCGGAGAATGGAAGCCCCTCGGCAATGTGGAAGCTCAGGATCCCGATGTGCGTAAGAGTCTGGTGTATGATGAAGATGATAAGAAATGGTATATTCCCGCTAATCATGGTGGAGCACAGATTGCAACAACCAATCACATGTTCCTTTACAAACCTTCGGCAACATGGAAGAGCGTTACGGTGCGTGCAACCGATCCATTCGGGAATGTCTACACATCTTCTTTGAATAATGATTGATTTCATTGCAAAATAAAATTTAATTATTATATTTGCAAATCGAAACCTTACGAAGCATAAATGAAAAGATTTTCTAAGATAATTGCACTGTCAGCTCTTCTTATAGGAGGGGGGCTGACAGCCTTTGCCTACCATCCCGAACAGAATCCGATGGTATTTGGCAAGAATCGTCTTTCCATCATTACTCCGACACTTTTGCGTCTGGAATATGCCACTGATGAGAAATTCGTAGACGATCCCACTCTTTTTGCATATGACCGCACATCGATGCTCGCAACCGATAGTATTGATGTGAAGGATCTTGGCAACAATTGCTATGAGATCACAACCCCAGCATTGCGTATATGGTACAAAAATGACGGTTTCCCTTTCTCTACCTCCAATCTGAATGTGTTTTATATGCATAACGGCAAGGAGAAGAAATTTACCAATCGTTTCATAACAAAGAATAATCTCGGGGGTCCAGTTGAGACTCTGGATCGTGTGAAAGAGGAGATTCCTATGAACGACGGTATTCTCAGTAAGGATGGATGGTATATGATAGATGATGCAAGAGGTGATCTTCTTGTGAATGACTGGATACAGCCACGCGACACGCAGAAGCATATCCAGGATCAGTATTGTTTCATCTATGGCAATGATTTCAAGGCTGCGCTTGCAAGTCTTGGTGCCATATCGGGGAAAGTTCCCATGACCCGCAAGTATATCCATGGTGTGTGGTATTGCCGTTACTGGGACTATACCTCAGATGAATTCCTTGATATCATCGATGGTTATGACAAGAATGATTTCCCGATCGACAACATTGTTTTCGATATGGGATGGCATACTAACGATGCCAAGGTAGGTACCGGTCATAATGGACATCTCAACTGGAATGGTTACAGCTGGAATAAGGAATTGATTCCGGATCCTGCGGATCTTGTCAAGAAGCTCCATGAGAAAGGGGTGACCGTTTCTCTCAATGACCATCCGCATGACGGGATTCGTCCTCATGAAGATAATTATGCTGATTTTGCCAAAGCGCTTGGTGTGAAAGACGGTGAGGTTCCCTTGTTTGATCTTTCCGATAAGAATTACATGCAGAAATTCTTCCAGTATGCACATAAACCATCGGAAGACATTGGCGTGGATTTCTGGTGGCTCGACTGGCAGCAGAATTATCTCTATCCGTACGTTCATGGTCATAACTCGACATCATTGCAGTGGATAAATGAGCTCTATTATCGCAATTCAATGCGAGAGGGAAAACGTGGAGCAGGCTACAGCCGTTGGGCAGGATGGGGCGACCACCGTCACCCGATTCAGTTCTCCGGTGATGCTCAGGCAAACTGGCCTATGCTTGCCTTTGAGGTGAAGTTGACTGCTTGTTCCGGTCAAGGTGGATGTTACTATTGGGCTCATGATATCGGTGGATTTAGAGGTGAGCCGAATCCCGAATTGACAACTCGTTGGACTCAGTTTGGCGCTCTTTCGGCAGCACTGCGTGTGCATTCCACAAAAGACAAGAAACTTGACCGCCGTCCGTGGATCAGTGGAGACAAGGAGACAAAGGCGATGCGTAAGATGTATCATTTCCGTTCGCAGCTGATGCCTTATATCTATAGTAATGTATGGCATACACACAACACTATGGTGCCTCTCAACCGCTCAATGTTCATTGATTTCGGTGACCAGAAAGAATCTTTCGACCAACCTCAGCAGTTTATGTTTGGAGATGTGTTGATGGCTGCGCCTATTACTTCTCCCGGCGAAGGTCCCGACAAAGTGGCATCTCAGAAAGTATGGTTCCCGGAAGGGGAGGTGTGGTATGATTATTTCACAGGAGAACGTTTTGACGGAGGTCAGACTCTCGACATCGCCAAACCTCTTGACGAATTCCCTCTTTATGTTAGGGGAGGGCACATCCTCGCTATGCAGCCTTACACATCGCGCCCGGCAACAACTCCTCTGACAAAGCTTGAACTGACTGTTTATCCTGCGGCTTCAGACGTTGACAATACTTTCGAGCTTTATGAGGATGATGGTATCAGTCTTGATTATAAGGATGGCAAATATGCTGTTTCAAAACTCAACTATTCTCAGAAAGGGAATAAGGCGATTGTCACTGTAAATCCTTCTGAAGGAGGATATGACGGTCAGGTTGAGAAACGGGCATATATGGTTCGTCTGCCCAAAGCTGATGTAAAGGCAGGTGTAAAAGTGAATGGAAAGAAGGCTAAAGTCACAACGGATAAAGATGGTGTTTCCATAGTGGAAATTTCTTCAACAGATGTTCGTAAAACCGTGACTGTTGAATATTCCATTTAAACCATTCCGTGGTTCGTGAATCTGAATATTATAACATATAAATTTTTTATCATGAGAAAAAGCATTCTCTTAATCGCTGCGGCATTGTTCGCAGGAGGTTTTGCTCTTCAGGCAGCAAAGCCAAAAGTGATCGCTCATCGTGGTTACTGGAATACAGCAGGAGCCGCACAGAATTCAATCCGTTCGCTTGTAAAGGCTGACTCGGTAGGTTGCTATGCTTCTGAATTTGATGTGTGGATGACACCCGACAGTGTCCTTATCGTGAATCATGATCCCACTATTAATGGTGTTGAGATCCAGCGCACGCCTGCTGCGGAAGTTCGTAAGCAGAAACTTGCAAATGGAGAAACAGTTCCTACACTCGATGAGTATCTTAAGACTGCCGCCGGCTTAAAGACACGTCTCGTTCTTGAACTTAAGACCCATGACAGCCGTGCGAGAGAGAAAGCTGCTGTGAAGAAAACTATCGAGATGGTTAAAAAATATGGTCTTGCCGACCGCACTGATTATATAGTATTCTCGAAAGATGCGTTCAAACAGTATGTCAAGGCAGCTCCCAAAGGAGCAAAAGTATATTATCTGAATGGCGACTATGTTCCCTGCCAGATAAAATATGCAAAGGGAGCCGGTATCGACTATTCTCTGAAAGTGATGAAAAAACATCCGGAATGGATTAAGGAATGTCACGAGAAAGGACTTGAAGTGAATGTCTGGACCGTTAACGAGCCCGAAGATATGAAATGGTGCATCGAACAGGGTGTTGACTACATCACAACCAATGAGCCCGAACGTCTTCAGAAAATGCTGAAATAACATTCTGTTATCTATAATAATAAAAGCTCGTATCGAAAGATGCGAGCTTTTATTATTATAGACTTAAACTATTAATTATTAACCATTAATTATTAATTAATTTTACTCGTTTCCATATCTGATTCCCACGATATCCCAGTCAACGATATCCCAAAGGGAATGGAGATAATCTGCGCGACGATTCTGATAGTCGAGATAGTAGGCGTGTTCCCAGACATCGAAAGTAAGGATAGGCTTTAATCCCTGTGTCATGGGATTTGACGCATTTCCACCTTGTGTGATGAAAAGGGTACCCTTGTCATCTGCGGAAAGCCACACCCATCCCGAACCAAAGAGGGTTGCTCCTGCCTCTTCGAACTTCTTCTTAAAGGCATCAACGCTTTCAAACTGGCTTTCTATTTGTTCGCGAAGTTTTCCGGATGGTTCCTTAAGACCATTGGGAGAGAACTGGAAGAAATAGAAGATATGGTTCCACGCCTGCGCGGCATTATTGAAAAGTTTACCCTCGCTTTTGCAGATTATTTCTTCAAGCGACATCTCATCGAAAGGAGTTCCTTCTATCAGAGAATTGAGGGTATCGATATAAGCTTTCTCATGTTTGCCGTAATGAAAATCTATTGTCGTGGCAGAGATAACCGGCGCCAGAGCATCAGGCGCATAAGGAAGTCTTGGCTGTGTAAATTTCATATTGTTATCAATTGGTTATATGGTTTATACTTAAATTATATGGTTTATACTTAAATATGCATATATACTTGATAACAAATAATCCCTTATCACAGTTTGATTCCATTTTAATTATCGACAGCTAACAATACCGCAGAGCTCTCAAGTTTTTGAATTTATTTTCAGTCGAAGATGGCGTCCCAGTCTTTCCAGACTGGTTCGTAGCCGTGGGCGCGGATGGCGGCGGACACGTCGGCGGGGGAGCGGTCGTCGCTGACTTCGAATTGCTCGAGCGCTTCGGGAGAGGTGGCGTAGCCTCCGGGCTCTGTCTGACTGCCTGCACTCATCGATGTCACTCCGAGACGCATGATGTTGTCGCGATATTCGGGTGCCTCACGGGTAGAGAATGAGATGTCAATATCGTGATCAAAGATGCGGAATGCAAAAGTGAGTCTTGCGAGTTCCCGGTCGTTGATCACTACTTTCGGCTGATAACCGCTTTCCGATGGTCGCATTCGCGGGAAATTAACAGAAAAACGTGAACGCCAGTAGCGTTTCTGCAGATAACGGAGATGACGTGCCATCATTACTGTATCGGCACGCCAGTCTTCGAGACCTAACAAGACTCCCATTCCGATTTTGTGGACTCCTGCTTCTCCCATTCTGTCAAAACCGTTCAGGCGCCATTCGAAATGGCTTTTCATTCCTTTGGGATGATACGTCTTATACGCCTCCCTGTGATACGTCTCCTGAAAACAAACCACACCGTTTAACCCTGATTTGGTCAGACGGTAATAGTTTGCAGCTTTCATAGGCTGCACCTCTATGGTGAGATTGTGGAAGTAGGGGCGACACACGTGCAGTACGTTCTCAAGATATTCCACGCCACAAAGCGACGGATACTCTCCCGATACTATCAGAAGATTTTCAAACGGACCGAGTTTCTTGATTGCCTTGCATTCATTCTCCACCTGATCCATGGTGAGAGTGGTTCGTGTGAATGGATTATCGTGATTGAAACCACAATACACACATTTGTTGGTGCATGCATTCGATACATACATCGGTATGTACATCGATATTGTATTCCCGAAACGCTCCAATGTGAATTTACGACTCAGTTGAGCCATCTCTTCAAGAAATGGGTCGGCAGCGGGAGAGATGAGTATTGCAAATTCTTCTGGAGTGAGAGGTTTGACATTGCGACGGGCTTTTGCCAGAACCCTACGCACATCCGCCTCAGTGGCGTTGTCAACGAGAGATATGGTGTCGTTCCAGTCATAGCTGCCGATTTCATCGGCAAAGCCATGACCGAAAACAGCTTCTTTGGTTGGATCGCTTTTAAATTCTACTTCTTGCATTCTGATTCTATATTCTGAGAGATGCGCATAGCGCAGAAATTGGGTCCGCACATGGTGCAGAAGCGATCGTCGGCGTCAGGAGCGTCTCTCCTTGATTCAAGATAATATTTCTTTGCCTTCTCCGGATCGAGCGATAGGTTGAACTGATCTTTCCAGCGGAAATCATATCGGGCTTTGCTGAGCGCGTCATCGCGCACATTGGCTCCGGGGAATCCTTTGGCAAGATCGGCGGCATGAGCAGCAATCTTATATGTTATCACACCTTCACGAACATCTTCGAGAGTCGGGAGTGAAAGATGCTCTTTCGGTGTAACGTAGCAAATCATGGCAGTGCCGAGATTAGAGATAATAGCAGCTCCGATGGCTGATGTGATATGGTCGTAGGCTGGGGCGATATCTGTTGTCAACGGACCGAGCGTATAGAACGGAGCATCGCAGCAAACATCTTTCTGCTTTTCCATATTTTCCTTTATCTTATGCATAGGCACGTGTCCCGGACCCTCTACAAGCACCTGGACATCATGTTCCCAAGCTTTCTTGGTAAGCTCTCCAAGCACTTCGAGTTCAAGGAACTGAGCGCGGTCGTTGGCATCATGTGTTGATCCCGGACGCATACCGTCGCCAAGAGAGACTGCAACATCGTATTTATTGAGAATCTCGCAAATCTCATCGAAATGAGTATATAGGAAACTTTCAGAATCATGAAGCACACACCATTGAGTCATGATTGAGCCTCCGCGAGATACGCAGCCGGTGAGACGTTCCTCAACGAGTTTCGCATGTTCTCGAAGCACGCCGGCATGGATTGTGAAATAGTCGACACCCTGTTCGCATTGCTCGATGAGGGTGTCGCGGTAGATTTCCCACGTAAGTTTCTTTACATCTCCGTTAACCTTTTCAAGTGCCTGATAAATTGGAACCGTTCCCATCGGCACCGGACAATTGCGGATGATCCATTCGCGTGTCTCATGGATATTGTCACCGGTGGATAGGTCCATGAGTGTGTCACCACCCCAGTAGCAGCTCCATACGGCTTTTGCAATCTCCTCTTCAATGCCTGAAGATAGGGCAGAATTACCGATGTTGGTATTAAGTTTAACACTGAATGCAGACCCTATGATCATCGGTTCTGCTTCCGGATGGTTTATGTTTGCAGCGATTATGGCACGTCCGGCGGCTATCTCATCACGCACAAATTCCGGAGTGATATAAGTCTTGATGCCGCGTGTCTCATTATCGAGATTCTCTCTTATGGCAACGTATTCCATTTCGGGCGTAATGATTCCCTTACGAGCATAATGCATCTGGGTGACACGCTTTCCCTCTTTAGCCTTGCGGGGTTTATGTTGCACCGGGAAGCGCAGGGAGTCGAGCGATTTATCATCGCGGCGCATGCGACCGTAGTCACTTGTGATATCCGGAAGAACCTCAGTATCATTACGCTCCTCAACCCAACATTCGCGGAAGCGCGGAAGCCCCTTATTGATATCTATGCTGATATCGGGATCGGTGTACGGACCGGAAGTATCGTATACCGTTATATCCTCGTTGGGGTATTCCACTCGTTTGCCATCTTCAATCTTTACAGTGGGGTACTGATGAATCTTGCGCATGCCGACACGCACGCCCGGCATTTTGCCTTCAACATATATTTTTTCCGAATTGGGATATGAAGAGACGTCGATATTTTCTATTTTCATGTTATTGTCGTTTTTGTTCCTGCGATTGAGCAGAGTGTTTTTATTGCGATTTAGCTATTAAGGAATGACGTGAGCGGACTTGTGGCTTGTGCGCAGGTAGAGACAGCACCGAGCCCGGCATTGAAAGCGTCTCTGCCGGCACGCACTGCATCTTTGAATGCTTTTGCCATGAGCACCGGATCGCCAGCCACTGCAATGGCAGTGTTGACAAGCACAGCATCAGCACCCATCTCCATAGCTTCAGCTGCATGTGATGGAGCTCCAAGACCGGCATCCACAATCACCGGCACACGACTTTGTTCGATAATGATTTCGAGAAGATCGCGGGTTACGAGTCCTTTGTTCGTGCCGATTGGAGCGGCAAGCGGCATCACCGCTGCCGAACCGGCTTCCTCGAGCAGTTTACAAAGCACGGGGTCGGCTTGTATATATGGCAGTACTGTGAAACCATCTTTAGCAAGTTCCTCTGTTGCCTTGAGTGTCTCTATCGGATCCGGCATGAGGTATTTGGGATCGGGATGGATCTCGAGTTTTATAAAGGATGTGCCGAAAATTTCGCGGCTCATCTGAGCTGCAAGCACAGCTTCCTGTGCGTTCCGCACCCCGGAGGTGTTCGGAAGCAATTGCACATGATCGCGATTTATGTGAGTGAGCATTTCATCGGTAGCCTCATTCATCATGTTCACGCGCTTCATCGCCACTGTGATCATCTGAGATTCAGATGCCTTGATGGCTTCAAGCATAATGTCGGGAGAGGCAAACTTGCCTGTTCCTACAAAGAGGCGGGAGGTAAATTCCCGCTCTCCAATTTTTAAAATATCCTGCATATTATGTTGTTCTATTGTTGTTTTCATGGTGTGTCGTTCACCGCCTAAACTTTCTTCTCATAAGGTTCGAGGAGGCGAAGAAATTCCTCGGTTGCAGCCTTGATATCGGGAGCAAAGGCTATTGCGCCGCTTACTGCCAGACCATTTACTCCGGTCTCCATTAGCGGCACAACATCTTCCGGTCGGATACCTCCAACCGCAACTGTGGCTATGTTGATTTCCCGTTTACGCATATCTTCGCAGATGGCTCGTATGCCATCAAGTCCAAGCACCGGCGCGAGATTCTTTTTAGTTTCAGTAAACCGGTACGGTCCGATACCTATGTAGTCGATGTCGAGAGCACGAACCGCCATAACATCTTCAATTGTGTTTGCCGTTACACCGATCACAGCTGCCGGTCCAAGAACCAGACGGGCTTTGGAGGGGAGCATATCCATCTTGCCGAGATGAACGCCTCCGACATCAAGTGTTTTCGCAAGTTCGACTCGGTCGTTGAGAATAAGGAATGCCTCCTTGTCAAGACACATTGGCTTTATCTCTTCCATCGCTTTTGCTATCTCTTCATCGGTGGCATCCTTCATCCGGACCTGTATCCACCTGCATCCGCCCTCAAGCACTTGACGCACTTGCTCAACTACTGAAACGGGAGATGATGTTGAAGTTATATATTGTAACATTTCGAGTAATGTTTAATGTGTATCAGTAATTTTAATTAAGGGAGGAGAGGAAGCTGTCAATGTCTTTCCAGACGCATCCCAACATCGCGGCTCCTGCGAACCCCGAAGCTCGGAGAATAGAGAATTTTGACGGATCCACGCCTCCTAATGCTATAACGCTTTTACCCTCTATTTTTCCTTTTATCTTCTCCAAATCAAATGCCGATTGATAACCGGGTTTGGAAATTGAATCAAAAATAGGGGATAACGTCACGTATTCAAACTTGTTGCAATCCTCAAGTTCATCCAATGTATGGCATGAGCGAGAGATTGAATGAGCGGTGGGGGGAGCAACAGGACAGCGAGAGTTGAGATGCACTCCTCCAAGATTAAACTCATTGATAAGTTCAAAATGACCGTGAAGCTTAAGCCTTTTGCGAAAAACGTATGGGATATCTTCAATAAGGTTTTTGATATCGCGCAGGGATGCCCCCGGCTTGCGTATATGCACAAAATCAATTCCTCCTTCAAGTAGCCGCTCTATTTTCGCAGCTTCATCAGGAATCATCTCCGGTTCGGTTATCACTATTTTCAAGAACTTATTCATCCCTATTGCTATTTTAATTTGCGAGTATGGCAGCTTTTTAGCCACCGAATGCTGCGGAAATGATAGTCACGGAATCTCCCTCCTGAAGTCGGGTTATTTCCCAATTTTCATGTTTGACTATCTTGTTGTTGAGAGCAACCGCCGTGCCACCTGGTTTAACGCCGCGCTCTTTCATAAGTTCGGCGATGGTAAGATAATCTGAGGAAAGATCAATAATCTGATTGTTTATAGTAATTCTCATAAATTTCGTGTTATAATGTAGTGCGTTGTGGACGACAGGTTATAAATTCAATCCCTATCAAACGAAGAAATCCAATGGTCCCGGACCATTCATCACTTGAAGGGTTGCTGCTGAAGCTATCGCTTTGTTTATAAAGACTTTTGCATCGGAGATAGCTTTCGTAAGGCTCTCTCCTTTTGCGAGACCGCAAGCAATGGCGGAAGATAGGGTGCATCCTGTGCCGTGTGTGTTTGGAGTCTCTATTTTATGCGATTCAAATGATGTAAACGTATCTCCGTCGAAAAGATAATCGGCAGCTATGTCGGTTGATGAGTGTCCTCCCTTAAGCAATACGGCATGTGCTCCGGTTTTCTCAAGAAGCAGTTCACATGCTGCATGTGGATCCATTTCGGAAGTATCGGAATGTAAGAAGACGGAAGCTTCGGAAATATTCGGTGTCATTATCGTTGCCAGCGGAAGAAGGTATTCAATAAATGCCTCGATAGTATCATTTCCGGGAGCAACGAGAGATCCGCCATTTGTTGCGACCATTACCGGGTCAACAACTAAGTTTTGCACATCGTATTCTTTTAATTTTTCCGCCACTCTTTTAATAATCTGTGGGGAGGGTAACATCCCTGTCTTTATCGCATCGGGACGCATAACTTCAAAAACGGCATCTATCTGGTCATCAAGCATTGATAAAGAAACCGGCTCAACGCCAAATACTTTACGCGAATTCTGGGCAGTCACGCCCGTGATGACCGTAGCTCCGTACACTCCGAAAGCGCAGCAGGTCTTAAGATCTGCCTGTATTCCGGCACCTCCTGTATTGTCTGAGCCGGCGATGCTTAATACTATCTTTTGTGTCTTCATGGTCCAGACAGCTTGTTAGTCTTGTTCTTCCGGTGGCAATGCTGAAGATATTGATTTCCTGCATTGCGACATAAGCAATTTGGTATTGAATCCTCTTTCTCCCGGATAAATAGGTTTATGTATTGTCAATTTTATAGTTGTGGGAGTCATATTATAGGTCATTCTCGGCATAGCCTTGAAGCTGCCGTCGATTGTGACCGGCACAACGGGAAGCTTGAACTCTGCGGCAAGCATAAAGGCTCCTCGTTTGAAAGGGATCATTTTGCCATCCCAGCTGCGGCTTCCTTCCGGAAAGATTACCAGCGACATGCCATGCTTCAATGTTTGCTCAGCTTCGGAAATGGTTTCTTTAATTCCTGCCACGCTTGAATCATCAACAAAAACATGTCCGGCGCATTTGCATGCCCAACCAACCATTGCGATTTTTTCAAGACCTTTCTTCATCAGCCATTTGAAATTATGGTTGAGGTATCCGTAAATTGCCCAGATGTCGTAAGCTCCCTGGTGGTTAGCTACGAATACGTAGGAGGTATTGGGGTCGATGTTTTCTCTACCTTTGACTTCAATACGCATAAGGAATATGAAACATGTAAATCTTGACCACCAGTGAGGAGGATAATATCCCCAGAAGTCTTTGTTGCCGATCAGCGATCCGATAGCGGTGATGATAGCTGTAATGAATGTCACCACTACAAATATGGGTCCTGCTATCAGCCATTGATAGACGAAATATAATGCTTTGACTACACTTTTCATGAATATAAGTAAGTATTGAAAATTAGTTTATAATAAGTAAATGCAGAGCTTATTTAAATTTTGAATCTTTTGGATGCTTTCCCGCTTTCTCATCAGTCACATAGCCCGCTATGCTCCTTCTTCGAAATAAGGAAATCATC
>CAJUDL010000032.1 GCA_910585285.1 uncultured Muribaculaceae bacterium | reverse complement strand
TGAAGGTCATCGCCCAGGCTGAGAATATTACCAATGCTCCGTTCTACGGATTGCTGGAATCCCTAATTTAAACAGTTTCTAAACCTGACTACAATGAAACATAACAGATTGTGCCTATCCACTTTTCTTATTGCATTTTTATGCATGACATCACTTGCAGAGGTTAAAGTGATGGGATTTAATATGCGTTACAATAGCCCCAAAGACACGGGCGAAACCAGCTGGGATGTTAGAAAAACCGCTATTCAGCGATTTATCCGAGAGGTTAAGCCTGATGTTGTGTCTGTAGGAGAGGCGCGCGAGTCAATGAGGAAGGATCTCAAAGAACTGCTTCCGGAATACGGACAGATTGAAATCCCCGGTACGGGCTCACGGAGTGGTGCCAACACCATTATCATATATAATAAAAACACTGTTAGTCTTCTTGATGAAGGAGCGTTCTTTCATAGCCCAACTCCCGACAAACCATCTAAATGCTGGAATCACAGCACGGGACAATGGCGTGGCACATGTTGGGGTAAGTTCAAAGAGAAAACTACCGGGAAAGATTTCTATTTCTTTGCGACACATCTTTGTTTGGGATTGAAGAACCATGATCTGGAGGCAAAATTAAATTCAGCAATGCTGAATGTTATCAAAATGCACGATATTGCAGGAGATGAAGCTCCAGTATTCATAGCTGGGGATATGAATGCAAGTCGGGAAGCAGACGATGTGCGCCGTTGGGGACTGCAGCCATTCCATTTCTGGATGAAAGATGGTCGAGAGGTGCCTGTCTCAAACAAGGAGCCTACGTTCAATGGTTTCGGCAAGATGGAACTGACACCGCGCCACGTGATAGATTTCATATATTATCGAAATGCGGATGTAAAGAAGTTCGAAAACTTCAATAAACCCAACTGGGGCGTGCCCTATATTTCCGACCACTATCCCAATATGGTAACAGCTGACCTCTGACCGGGTTAAAGGAGAATTGGCGCGCCTCAATAAACAGAGTAACCTTAATAATTGGACGCTAAGGTGCGAAGGTGCTAAGTTTAATTCAAATTACGAAAGGTCGCATGGCTCTTGCCAAGTCGCCAAGCCATCCGGCTATATACCCTACATTATGAATTTTAAGTTAGATAAATGCCACTGTGTTTAAACAGCTGTGCCAAAAGCTTTTAAATTGTTGTGTCGAAAGCTTTTATTCTTCGCGCCTTCGCGTTTTAATTTTGTAGAAGTATTACGCGGGTCAGACATTAGAGTCATGCCAATATATTCCTTTTACTTATTACCTTTTACTTTTTACCTTATCGAGAAGTATTTGGAATGTAAAACTAAACACTCTATTTACGTAACTTATTCAACTTTCGCAAGCGAAAAGTTGAAGTTTATAAGTTTAATTACTGCGTAGTTTATAAGTTTATTTGATTGCTGCGAATAAATTAAAACTCAGTCATATTCGCATCTGATAAACTTTTAAACTTATAAACTCTTAAACTTTAAGTTGAAGCCTGCAAAACTTAAATTAACTTATTTATCTACACATAGATTATGAAGAAAGTTTTTTTATTGATAACTCTGGTCTGTGTCTCTTTAAATGTATGGGGTGCGGGTGCGAAAAACCTGAAATATGTGGATGCCTCAACCTTTACAATTCTTAATAAGCCACAGCCCGACGGTCCGCGACTAAGCCGTTTGGATACAGACAAATATCCGGATTTCACGCCTACTGTGCGTACATACTACAAGATGTCTACTGGTTTGGCACTCAGTTTCATTACCAATTCTCCTGTCATAGCAGCCAAATGGCAGAACGACAAGGAGCATCGCAGCACGAGTTGGCATCCTATAGCCGAGGCAGGTCTTGACCTATATATTAAAAAAGATGGTAAATGGCTATGGGCAGGAATGGGACGTCCTAAGTATAAATCCACAAAACATGAGTATACTCTCGTTAACAATATGGACACTACGATGAAAGAATGTATGCTCTATCTGCCTTGTTTCATGGTGCTTGACTCGATACAGATTGGTGTCGCTCAGGATGCCGAGGTGGAGTCTTGTGGAGAAATAAAACGGGCTCCGGTTGTGGCAATGGGGTCGAGTTATACTCATGGCACATCCACATGCCGCCCCGGTATGACTTGGCCTGCGCAGCTTTCACGAATACTTGGTGTTGATATTGCAAACTATGGCACGGGTGGACAACAGAAGATGGAGCAATTCTTTGCAGATCTTATCTGTGACACAGATGCGGATATGTTTATTTTCGACTGCTTTTCAAATCCCAATGCCGATCAGATTCACGAACGCTTCGCGGATTTTGTGAAGACTATCCGGAAGAAACATCCAAAGACTCCTTTGGTGTTTCTTGAGACTGTAAAACGAGAGGTAACCAATTTTGATCAGGATAAACGCAAATATGAGGCAGATAAGGCACAAGCAGCTCGGGAGGAGATAAGTAAAGTAATGAAAGCAGATAAGAATATTTATTTCTTCGAGCCCGGACTTTATACAGGTAATGATCATGAGACAACGGTAGATGGTACGCATCCCAGCGACAATGGTTATCAGCGCGCCGCCATCAATATTGCCAAAAAGATCAATGACATCCCTGAGTTACGCAAAATCATTGATAATGCTAAGAGTGTGTTTGAGTTTAACACGAATTATAAGTAGGTACTTTCTAAATTAATTCTTTTCATTCCCATGAATGGTCTTTCCGGTGAATTTCACCAAGTCTCATCAGTCGCATAGCCCGCTATGCTCCTTCTTCAACTCGTGAAATTCCCTCGAAAATCCCTCTTCATGTGAACGAAAGTTAAATCCAAACACTCTCTAAAAAACAAATGCCATGAATTTAAATTTTATCAGGACTTCGATGGCTCTTTTAGCCGGAGGAGTGGCAGCATCCGCTTTTGCGAAGAATAATGCTGACAATCGTCCTAACATAGTGTTGATGCTTGCCGACGACTGGGGATTTCCTCATGCCAATTCCTATGGGGCGTCGGAAGTCGATTCGCGCGTTCTGGAGCGCATCGCTGCCGAAGGAATGCTTTTCACACGTGCGTATTCTGCAGCTCCTCATTCCTCACCATCACGAGCAAGCATCCTTACCGGTCAGCATCCTCACAGACTAAAGGACGGTTGTAACCTCAACAGTTATTTTCCTGCAAATCTTACAGTTTATCCGGACGTTCTGGAAGAGGCGGGTTATGATGCAGTATATTGGGGAAAAGGATGGGGTCCCGGTGTCTGGGACAAGACTGGTTGGAAACATAATCCAGCCGGACGCGAAGTCAAGGATCTTGTAAAATATATTGAACAGGACGCTCCAGCCGATAAACCAATTTGTGTGTGGATGGGTAGCAGAAGACCGCATCGTCCATATAAGGTAGGTTCAGGTGAGGAACATGGCTTTAATCCTGATTCGGTAACGCTCATTCCGTATCTTCCGGATGCTCCTGAGGTGAGAACCGATGTTGCCGACTATTACTATAACATCCAGCTTTTCCAGGATGAGTGTGAAGCGGTAGTTGAAGCTTTGCGAAAGACCGGGCGTCTTGACAATACGTTGCTTATCATAACGGGTGACAATGGAGATTCTTTCCCTCGTGCCAAGTCAAATCTTTATGATCTCGGGTGTCATGTTCCCTTCGCTGTGAGATGGCCCGGCGTAATCAAGCCTGGCAGTGTGTGCGATGGTTTTATCAGCCTGATGGATTTGACAGCAACTTTCTATGAGGCTGCGGGAGTGAAGCCTAAAGAGAAGATGGACTCTCGGAGTTTAATTCCGGTCTTTAAAGGTGACTACAGTGCATGCCGAAAGGAAATATATTCCGATCGTGAACGCCACACCAATACGCGTCCCGGAGGATATGGATACCCGATGCGTGCCGTGCAAGACAAGGATTTTTTGTATATAAGAAATCTTTATCCTGACCGGTTGCCAGCCGGAGTAGATCCTGTTTATGGAGACACGGGACATGGTCCGGCAAAGGCATTTATGGTTTTCCAACGCGATAAGTATCCAAAGGAGATGTTCGACCGCGCTTTTGGCTTGCGTCCCGCTGAGGAATTATATGATCTGCGCAAAGACCCAGGATGTATAAACAACGTGGCAGACAGTGTCGCTTATGCTAAAACCAAGAAAAAGATGTCGCGTCGGTTGACTTCATGGATGAAACGTACGGGCGATCCTCGTATTGACCCCAACAATCTATGTTTCGATACGTTGCCCTATGTGAGAAAAGCCATGAAAATTGCACTTTTCGAAGTGGATTGTTGTCTTAAGGATAAAAAAGGGAAGGATCTTGACTGGGTTAGAAAGCAGATGGAGAAATTGCGGGCACAAGGTGTCAAGGTTGTTGAACTGAATGCTTCAGGTGATTTAAAGGAATATGCAGCCGCTTTGAGCAAGATAAAAAATCAAAGTTCTCTTACGGGACGAGAAATCACGCTCGTTTCGGGAACAGAGACAGGAATACTTGCTGCAAAAGAGGTGGGAATTATTCCTGCCGGAGTGACATGGGGTGGAACGGATGCCAAAACGATGGTGATGGCAGGGGCTTCATACGTGCTCACCAATGAGGAAGACCTTGCACTATGTCTCGATTTCCTATAACTCACAACACAAAATCAATGAAAATAGAGTCGATGAAATATCCGTCGGAGGTGGGGGATATAACGGTATTCAGGATTGAGAATGCTTTGGGAGCTTATGTGGAGCTCTCAACGCTTGGTGCGGGAATATTATCTGTGAATGTTCCAGACCGTGACGGCAAGATAGAAAATGTTGCTCTCCGATATGAAAATCCAGCCGACTATTATGCGGATGATGCCTGCATGGGAAAATCGCCGGGGCGTTTTGCCAATCGCATAGCAGGAGGACATCTGGTTGTTGGCGATAAAACCTACAGTCTTGAACTCAATGCCGGTCCTAATTCCATTCATGGCGGTCCCACAGGATTTCAAAACCGGATATGGAATGCCGAACCGCTTGCGGATGGAGTGAAAATGACTTATCATTCCGAAGACATGGAGGAGTCTTTTCCGGGAGCTTTGGATGTCAGTGCCACTTTCCGGTGGAATGAGAAGAATGAATTGAGTCTCGATTTTAAGGCTGTGGGAGATGCTGATACGGTGGTGAATCTTACGAATCATGCATACTGGAATTTGCGAGGAGCGGATTCAGGCAAGATTCTTGACCATAGCCTGAAGGTTAAAGCAAGCAAATGGCTGCCCATTGACGCTACTCATATCCCAACGGGAGAGATTGCCGATGTTGTAGGTACTCCTATGGATTTCCGCTCAGCGAAGGCAATCGGACGTGACATAAATGCAGATTTTCCTCCATTGAACATTGGCGCGGGATATGGACAATGCTGGGTGTTCGACGACTGGGAGCCTGGTAAGTTTCAGGAAAATCTTGTGGAGCTACGAGACGATGCCAGCGGCAGAGTTCTTATAATGGGGAGTGACCAACCAGGCGCACAGATATATACTGCAAATCGCGTGACCGGTACGCCTCTCAATTGTTCGGGACGTTCTTATGGTCCGCAGGAAGGGGTTGCAATAGAGATGCAACATTTCCCTGATTCTCCAAATAAGCCGAATTTTCCAACTACCTTCCTGCCAGCAGGGGAAATATATGAGAACCATATAGTATGGCGCTTCTTGGTAAAGTAGAAAACGAATATAATGAAACGATAATTTAAGAGTTCGCTCTGATATGCGAAAAAGCCGCCGGAAATTCCGGCGGCTTTCATTATGGCTTTCATTATTATGATATCTTTATAAAAGCTCAGTACATCAGAAGCCATATTCATAATCATCGTAGCCGATAACGTGGCGGAGCTGCGGGTCGGCATCTGTGCGGAGGTCTGTCAGCATATTGTTGTTGGTGACATTCACGAAGCGGAGCATCGGGTCGAACGATACATCAAGAGTGATCAACTGGTTGTTGGCTGCATTGACTCTCTGCAGGAAGTTCATGCCGGCGAGTGAGAGGTAAGTAAGGTCGTTCCATTCAACATTTACGAAGGCGAGGTTCTGTGCGTCTTCTACCGTGAAGGAGGTAAGATCGTTGTAAGGAGCCCAAATTTCGTTGATGGTTGTGCAACCTTTAACTGCGAGTCCTGCCATATGGTTGTCGGAGCAGAGAAGAGTCTCGATTGCAGGAAGATCCTGAATGTAGAGCTTGGCAATCTTGTTGGAGTTCAAGTTAAGGTTCTCCAGTTTCACAAGTCCGGCGAGAGTGATGTCTGTCAAGTCATTGAATGAAGCATAGAGGGATTTAAGACTCTGGCATCCTGTGACGTTGAGTGACTTCAGACTGTTGCTCATAACATTAAGGTATGAAAGATTCACTGCGTTGGAAACGTCAAGAGCTTCGAGCATGTTGCCGGAAACATTGAATTTCGTAAGCAATGGAACTGAACCGAGATCGAAATCTGCGAGACGATTCTTGTTGACTCTGATCACCTGAACCTGCGGGCAGGTAGTGATTGTCATAGTGTGGATACGATTCTTGCCTGCGTTGATCTCAACAAGCGCGGGGTTGTTGCTGAGAGTAAGGCTTGTGATCTTATTATTGGAAACATCAATCTTCTTAAGAGCGGGGAATCCGGAAAGATCCAATGCGCCTGCAAGGTTTTTACCCTTGAAGTCAATTTCAGTAACGTGACCGTTTTCTACTTTAACACCGGGGCAAGCTGCAACGTTGCTGCCTACCATTTGAAGTGCCTCTGCGTTGTTGCCGCCTTTGGCTGCAGTCTGGGAAAGGAAAGTCTGAAGCGACTTGGCTTCATTCTTACTGATTTTCTGAGCCCATGCACATGAAAGTGTCATAAGAGCTGCCATGAATAATACTGTTCTTTTCATAACGCTAATGTTTAAATTATAACCTTTTTTCTTTTCATAGTATAAAAACCGCTTTCGAATATCGAGCCGCGGCATATCGTGTTTTTCAATTCGGCTCGGTGTTTTTCGCTGATTTTATCATTATAACATTTGTCGTTAAATATAGTTTAACATTCTTAGATATATTTTACTGAAAATTTGATTTTTCGGACGCAGTTGGGCAACGCAAAAAGTAAAGGGTAACAGGTTAGGAGGAATTTTACCTTATCGTCGGGCACAGCCCGATGATAAATATTAAATCGTGTTAAATATGGTTAGAGGAGAGGAAAGTCATAAGCAAATTCAGCTATATTTGCAAAATGATGTTTAGTTGTTATGGCATGGATGAATGAAATGAAACATGGAAGACTACAACCTATTGGCGTGGCTTTTCTGCTGGGCTGTGTGTCTGCTGTTACGGCACGAAGTACAGTAATTGTCGATGCTGCAACCGGGGATCCTTTGCCGAAGGCATCAGTGTTCGACAAAAAAGGAAATCTGATTGGAATCTGTTCTGATGAAGGTGAGCTTCCGTATGTGGCTCGTTATTCTTATCCCATTTCCATCAGATATATGGGATATGCAACATCCACAGTCGATAAGCCGGGGCATGATAAGATTTTTCTGAAGGAAATAGCTTATGACTTGCCGGAGATGATTGTCAATTCAAAAGATCACCAGGTGCTCCGTCTCACAGGATACGTGCGCGAATATTCCACTCTTTCAACGTATACCGATACTGTGCTTCTTTTTCGCGAGAAGACAGTGGATTTCATGATTCCTTCTAAAAAAGTCAAGAATTACAAGGGGTGGCTTTTGCCTCGGGTGTTGGCTTCGAGGTCATATTATCATATTACTAACTCTGATGGTCTTGATAGCGTCAGCAATCATTATAGGGAACATTTCTCTTGGTCTGACTGGGTAGGAGTGTTTGACAATACAGTTGTGCCTTCGGATATTCGGGATAAGAGTATAGCAACTCATACAGACTATGGGAAATATAGCCCTTCCGCAATCTGGCGTAAGGTCGATGACAATATAACCCTGGATGTTGATGTGCTTTCTGATAAGAATAACCGGAAATGGGTGCCTGCGTTTGCCGATTTTATGGCAACACGGGTTGATTGCAACCGGCTTACCCTTAAATATCGTTTTGCAGGTGTTAACAGTCATGAGGTGTTTGCCGATAATATAACCGGCTTATCATTCAACATCGAGTCCAATGGCAGGGGGCGCAACCTTAAACGAACTTTGCAAACGAGTGATCCAATATATGTGAACACTTATGCAGAAATCTATATAACAGATAGGGAATATATGTCTGTTTCAAAGGCGCATAAATTGGAGAAGGAGCCTCCTTTGGCAGAGGAGGTGGGTATAAATCCACCTGCGGAGGCTCCCGGTTTGCATCCTGCAGTTCTTGCGCTTGTGGAGCGTGTAGATAATTTCGATTATAATACACCACGTCTGGCGGAGCAGCCGGATCATAGACTTGGAACTCCGAGCAAGCTGTCGCAGGATAAACCGGACGGATTCTTTAAACGGCTTTACAAAGTTTTCAAACATGACACCAATAGGTAGAAGGTAAAAGGTAATAGGTAAGAGGGAAGAGTTAAGAGGTGATAGGGAAGAGGGAAGAGGTAAAAGGTAAGAAGTAAGAGTAGATTGCGAGGGGGAAGATGTAACTATGTTGGAATTTTTAGTTAATTTTGTGATTAAAATTAACATCTTCTAATTCAAAACATGAAACGTATTGTTTTTCTTGATTATGTACGTGTGTTTGCATGTTTTCTCGTGATACTCGTGCACGCTTGTGAAAATTTTTATGGTGCCCCCGGTTCTACGGATATGGCGGGTCCTCAGACATTCCTTGCCACTGAGGCTGACAGGTTGTGGGTGTCGGTGTATGACGGTTTTTCGCGTATGGCGGTGCCCCTGTTTATGATTGTGTCTGCCTTTTTGTTGGTGCCGATGAAAGAGGGGCAGACAGCCATGGTATTCTATCGCAGGAGAGCTATCCGAATCCTTCCCGCATTTGTTGCGTTTATGGTGATTTATTCTACGGTGCCCATGCTTTGGAACCAGATAGATCAGGAAACATCCATGCGCGATCTTTCGCATCTGGTATTGAATTTCCCGACACTCGCAGGTCATTTATGGTTCATGTATCCGCTGATAAGTCTGTATCTGTTTATACCGATAATATCACCCTGGCTGACAAAAGCTTCTGCCCGCGAAGAACGTTTCTTTATCTCTCTTTTCCTAATCTCCACGTTGATGCCTTATTTAAACAGGTTTTTCGGAGATGTATGGGGACAGTGTTTCTGGAATGAGTTTCATATGTTGTGGTATTTCTCAGGATATCTCGGATATCTCGTTCTTGCTCATTACATACGCGTGCACCTGGATTGGAGCGTTGCCAAACGCATGACGATTGGTTCCGTATTGTTGATCGTTGGTGCCGCGTGGACAATTTTGTCGTTCTATATACAAGCTGTTCCGGGGGAGCTGCATGACACTCCGACTGTGGAGTTAGGTTGGTCATTCTGCACTATTAATTGCGTGATGCTTACCACCGGAGCGTTCCTTCTTTTCACATGTATCAAAAAAACTACAGAGCCAAGGCTTATAGCTGATTTGTCGAATTTAAGTTACGGAATGTACCTTATGCACATACTTTGGTTGGGTCTGTGGGTAAAGATATTCAAAGACAACATGGGACTGCCGACAGTAGAGGCAATTCCTGCCATAGCTGTATGTACATTTATGACATGTTATATAGCCACTAAGATTTTGTCGTTGATTCCGGGTCTGCGCTGGATGGCGGGTGTTATGACTCCTTCGAAAAATAAATCCACAATTGTGGCGAGTGTATAGTTACGTCAGTATAATTAATGTGAAAATAGTATAACTGATAGCACGTTAGTATTGCTATATCGTTTGAATTTTTTACTTTTGTATAAGAAACTGTAAAAATCCTCTCAAACTTCCTCGAAAATTAATTTAAATAGTTTCTAAAAAACGACAAAATAATAATGGCAGAAAAGAAGTTTGCTGCCGAAAAAAATTAACTTAACAAAACATTTAATATGCCCAAAATTTCAGAGACACGCATCAGCATGCTTCATGGCATTTTGTTGATAGCTTTATTCGCGTGTGCCGCCTTTTATATCGGTGAAGCGCAGTTTCTTAAGGAGATTTCATTCAGTCCGATGATAATCGGTATTATCCTCGGTATGCTGTATGCTAATTCGCTACGTAACAACTTGCCGGAAACTTGGGTCCCCGGTATTCAGTTTTGTTCGAAGAAGATACTAAGGCTCGGTATTATTCTTTATGGATTCCGACTCACTTTCCAGGATGTTGTGAATGTCGGCGTTGCCGGAATAGTGATTGATATTATAATCGTAACGGTGACGATTCTCGGAGGAATATGGATCGGACGACTTTTGAAAATGGATAAGGAGACGGCATTGCTTACTTCTATTGGTAGCGGCATATGCGGTGCGGCAGCGGTGCTTGGAGCGGAATCAACAATCCGCACACAGCCATATAAGACCGCCGTTGCTGTGGCAACAGTTGTTATTTTCGGAACCGTTTCAATGTTTCTTTATCCGATAGCCTACACATCCGGTTGGCTTGATCTTTCACCTCCGGAGATGGGTATCTATACAGGTTCGACCCTACATGAGGTTGCTCATGCCGTTGGAGCCGGAAACGCTATGGGTACCGAGATTGCCAATGTTTCAATCATCGTTAAGATGATAAGGGTGATGCTGCTTGTGCCGGTGTTGCTCATATTAGGATTCTGGGTTGCTCGCAATGCTTCAAAGAATGCCTCCGGTGCGAAAAAAGGGAAAGTAAGTATTCCTTGGTTTGCCGTAGGCTTTCTTGCTGTCATCGGATTCAACTCTTTGAATCTTCTTCCTGCTGTTTTTGTTGATGCAATAAACTATTTCGACACCTTCCTTCTGACAATGGCTATGGCAGCCCTTGGAGCCGAGACCAGTATCGACAAGTTCAAGAAAGCAGGAGCCAAGCCCTTCGTCCTGGCTTTCTGCCTCGACGTATGGTTGATAATCGGAGGTTACATTCTCGCGAAATACCTTGCTCCGATGTGTTTGTAATATAATTTAATTTAAGTTTCGCAAGCTTCAACTTAAAGTTTAAGAGTTTAGAAGTTAAGGAGTTTATCAGATGCGAATATGACTGAGTTTTCATTTTTTTCGCATCAAACAAATAAACTCATAAACTGCGCGCTGCGCGATTAAACTTATAAACTTCAACTTTTCGCTTGCGAAAGTTGAATAATTTAATATAATAAGATCATATAACTGCAAAAGGTCGCTTCCGAATAAGGGGAAGCGACCTTTTGCAGTTATATGATAAATTGATTCTTTAGAGATCTTTCTTTTTGCTGCGTTTCTTTGCCGGATCGCAGGTGAGACCGACTCCCAATTTCTGGAAAATTTTGTGGTCTACCTCACCGAGCATTACCGTGGAATGCATCTGACAGCCTTTGAGTTTCTGGAGCTCTGCAAGAGCGAGACGGCAGTTCTCATTGTGAGTTGACAATACGGCAAGCGCAACCAAAACTTCATCGGTATGGAGACGTGGGTTACGACTATGGAGACAATCGGTTTTCATCTCCTGGATAGGTTCGATCATTTCCTGGGGAATAAGCTTCAAAGAATGATCAATTCCTGCGAGATGTTTCATTGCGTTTAGCAGTAGTGCTGCGCTTGGTCCTAACAGAGGGGAGGTCTGGGCAGTGATGATTGTACCGTCTGGCAGCTCAATGGCAGAGCAAGGTACTTCATCCCTTTCTGCGCGTGAGCGGGCGGCAGTTACAACTCTACGGTAAGACACATCAATCTTCGCCTGATTGAAGAGTAATGCGATTTTGTTGACTTCACCGTCATTTGTGTCGCCTTGGGCAAAGCGGTTGAGCGCGGTGAAATAACGGCGTATTATCTCATTGCGTGATGCATCGCAGCAAACCTCATCGTCGCTGATGCAGAAGCCAACCATGTTGACGCCCATGTCTGTAGGCGATTTGTAGGGATTGCTGCCGTAGATTCCTTCGAACAGTGCGTTGAGCACTGGGAAGATCTCTATGTCGCGATTGTAATTGATTGCTGTCTCTCCGTATGCCTCAAGATGGAACGGATCGATCATATTGACATCGTTCAGATCGGCTGTAGCTGCTTCGTATGCTATGTTTACGGGATGTTTGAGAGGGAGGTTCCATACTGGGAAGGTCTCGAATTTGGCATATCCTGCTTCAACGCCACGTTTGTGTTCGTTGTAAAGCTGGCTGAGACATACTGCCATTTTGCCGCTTCCTGGTCCGGGAGCCGTAACGATCACGAGGGGACGACTTGTCTCCACATAATCGTTTTTACCGAAGCCTTCGTCGGAATCTATCAGGGCTACATTGTTGGGATACCCTTCGATTGTATAATGGCAATAGGATGTTATGTCCATGCGCTTCAATTTCTCACGGAAGGCATCCGCACTTGCCTGACCATTGTAGTGGGTAATGACTACCGAGCCGACAAGGAAACCTCTGTTGATGAATTCCTCGCGAAGACGGAGCACATCCATGTCATAGGTGATGCCAAGATCACCGCGCATCTTGTTTTTTTCGATGTCTTTGGCGCTGATTACAATGATGATTTCGGCTTTGTCTGCAAGATTGCTGAGCATTCTCAGCTTGCTGTCGGGTTGGAAACCGGGGAGCACGCGGCTGGCATGATGATCGTCGAAAAGTTTGCCGCCGAGTTCCAGATATAGTTTGTTGCCAAACTTCGCAATTCTCTCTTTTATATGCTCAGATTGGATTCTGAGATATTTGTCGTTGTCAAATCCGTATTTCATAACGGAATGCAAAGTTAATAAATAATCGCCAATTTTAGAAATCTTTATTGTGGGTTTATTGTGCTTTTATAACATCGCGGCAATTTGTCTGTCAACGGCATTGCGAATGAAAGCGTTGATTGATATGCCTGCCTGTTTCGAAAGCATGGCTATCTTGCTGTGGGCTTCAGGCGATATGCGCACGTTCAATGTGCCGGAATAGCTCTTTCGCGGCTCTATGCCTTCTGCCTCACACATTGCGATATAATCATCAACTACACCATGGAAATCATTACGCAGTTCTTCAACGGTTTCACCTTCGTAGGTAATCATTGTGTCATGAGGTAAAGCAAGCACTTTCCCATAAAGGCAATTTTCCTCCTCACATACTTCGATACTTCCAATGTATCCTTTATAACTCATTATGTTCATATCAGTTTGTTGTTTTTGAAAAATTCAAATACTTGCTTCATTACATATGGCTTGACGATGCTCCCGGGATGAGGTTTGTGTGCGGCATAGGCACTTTCTCTTTTCTTGAAAATAACCCTTGAACCGCTCGTCTTGCCTTTGTTGCTGATTTCATATCCAAACACTCCGAACAATCTAACAAGTTCATCCCAGGTGAAATCATTTGGCAATGTCTTGAAGCGCTCTATAAGTTTCTCCTTAGTTCCCATATTGGCTGATTATATTGCAAAGGTAACTAAATATTAGTTACAAAACAAGGGAAACTGATTATTTGTTGAGAGGTTCAGCAAAAGCAATTTTTGAAATCGCCAATTCCAAAATTTTAAGTAATTTTGTAAATCAAATCTATATTGAAGTGAAAAGAAAAAACATAAAGGATTCTACTATATATATCATTGTCTTCTGCGTTGTGGCGTTTGCCGCGATATGTATTTTCCGCCCGCGTGAGAAAGGGGAGGAGAAGAGGACGGCAATAGCGACAGTTGGTGATACATGGATTGATACCCTTACCAATAAATCTTCGGATTTTGAACCTTTGTTCCCTATGGAAAACGAGATAGAACGTTTTATGTCGAAATGGGATATAAAAGGTATGTCTATTGCTGTTTCCAGAAATGATTCCCTGATTTATACCAAAGGATTCGGATGGGCAGACAGGGAACGGGGAGAAAGAATGGAAGCAAATTCCATAATGCGAATTGCCTCGGCTTCGAAGCTTGTCACGGCAGCCGCCATAATGAAACTTGTGGAGGATGGTAAACTGAGTTTGCAGAGCCATGTTTTTGGCAGCAACGGACTCCTAAACAGATCAGATTTTACAAATGCCATCAAGGATCCGCGGATGGAAAATATCACTGTCGAGCACCTTCTCCGACATCAGGGTGGCTTCACTCTTGGTGCTGGTGATCCGATGTTCAACACGGTCGAGCTGAAGAAAGCAAAACATCTTACGAAAGCACCGACAAATGAAGAGTTGATAAAGATAGTGCTCGGACGCAGACTCGGTTTTGAACCCGGCAATGGACGTAGATATTCCAATTTCGGATATATGTTGTTGTCGTTGGTAATAGAGAAAGTCTCGGGACAGAGTTACTGGGATTATGTACGCAAGAATGTTCTCGAACCTGCCGGGGCATACGGTTTCATGCCAGCCACAAATTATTATGCGGAAAAGAATCCGAGAGAAGTGAAATATTATTCCCCTGATGCGGAATTGGTAGAGGATTTCAATACGCCCGGCAAGATGGTTGATCGCTGTTATGGCGGAGCTAACATCAATGCCCTTATGGGTGCCGGCGGTTGGTGTACATCTGCGGCTGCGTTATGCCGTCTTGTAGCTGCTCTTGACGGAGATCCGCAGGTGAAGGATGTGTTGAAGCCTGAAAGCGTGGCTCAGATGACCGCCCATCAGGAGAAAGAGAAGATTTGCTTTGGCTGGACCGATTCCGATGCCAAGGGTAAATGGAGCAGAAGCGGAACCCTCTCTTCCGCACATGCCCTTATCGAGCGCTTCCCCGATGGCGAATGCTGGGTGATCACCATGAATTCGGGAGTGTGGACCGGATTCCGCTTCACTCGCGATATGTCGCGTCTTATCGAACGGCTCAGGAGCCGCTATTCATTTGAGTTGCCTTCGAGAAACCTGTGGTAACAAATGCTCCAATTGCCATTATGGCAGCCGAAACTATCAATACTGTTATTGCTCCTCCCCATTTGAGGAGAATTGGAATAATAAACACTCCGAGCACGGCACCTATCTTTCCGATGGATGCTGCCAGTCCGACACCTTGTCCGCGTTGTGCAACAGGATAAATAGAAGGTGGAAGCACATACGTTATAAGGTGAGGACCGATATTGAGGAATAGTTCAAAAGCCATAAATGCGCCGATAGATATCCATTTGTTCCATCCGAAATGATAGGATAGAGTCAAAACTATCAACGACAGGGTGCACATCCAGAATCCCATTGATTGAATCCTCACGATGCTGCGCCCTTTATTGATAAGGATAAGACCGATTATGAATCCCGGAAGGATGATGCAGCTGATCCACAACGTGATTTTAACTGAGTCGGTAACATGAAATATCGGATTTTCTCCGGGTGTGAAATGTTCGAGACCAAGAGCCATCACCAAGATAGGGAGAAAGACTCCGATACCGTAAACACCCATTCCTTCACATGCCCAGGGCACGCCGCTGAGAATTACCTTTCGCCAGTTCTCTTTCAGAAATTTCCATAGCGATATTCTGACTGGAGCGGCACCCGGAGCGGAGCTCTTAGCTTGTTCAATAACTGCATCCGGACCGAAGAATTTTTTCGCAGCCTCTTCCGCTTCAGCTGTGCGCCCTTGGTCGAGAAGCCATTTCGGACTCTGATAGAATTTTATTCTTAGCAGAAGCATCACGGCTGCCGTGATGGCGATGATCCATAAAAGATGTGACCAGAGGTTTGCGCTTTTCCAATAAGAGAGAAGTCCGAAACAGATTGCTGCCACAATAATGTTTCCCAATGCGCAACCAGCCTTGGCAACGCCCACCATCAGCGATCTGTAGCGAACAGGCATCAGTTCCGAAACATAATCCGAATCAAGGCTGTATTCTCCTCCGATGCCGAAGCCAACGAAGAAGAGGCATGTCGTAAGCATGGCGACAGAAGGGAATAAAATGCCCGTTACAGATGCTACAAAGATGAGAGCCGGACAGAAACGGAAGAAGAAAAGATATCCGTATCGATCGCTGAGTCGACCGAATACCACAGATCCGACCACAATGCCGATGAGATCAACAGCGCCTATCAGACCTTGCATGAATGAAGATAATTCAGGATGCAGGATGATATTGAGCATAGGAATGATGATACCGGCGAGGGTGGCTACGGCTGTGCCTATCATCTGACCGAGCGACGCCACAAAGACAATGTAATAATGCCGGGGCGTCATTTTCATTGTAGCTATATCTGTCATGCTTTCTACTTTTTGACGGAGTCGCCGGAACTTTTGTCTGGTTGATCCGGACTAAAGAATGAATATGCCGGGAAGAGGAAAAGCCAAGTGGCTACACAGAACGGACCTGTAAGAGTAGGAAGACCCATAGGCGCGAAGAATGCGTTCATGGCGGCTTGGATGAAGACGGTGGCTATTACGCCGATTATTGTCCAGATTGCGGATTTCCAGGAATAATTGCAATATGTAGCACCAAGTGCTATACCGGTAAGTACCGCGCTGAATCCGTAGAGTCCGTTTGCTATGTCACCGCCGGGACCTTTCCATGCTATGACGATGAACAATGCAATTGCTGAAGAAACGGCAGCCCATAAGGTTGCCCTCCAGCTGCTGACAGCCAATGCTGCGAGGAAGAAGATTCCGGTAACCCATGAATTTATAAGAAACACCTGTGCGATTCCTTTGAGCCAATATTGCACGAGTCCCCAGAAATGCATGTCAAGCGCTTCATGTGTGCCTAAAGGAAGTTCCGGAGTGCCCATGTTTATAGCCGGCATTCCGTTGAAGAGTCTGGCGGCAAGAAGGAAAAACCAAGTGCATAAAACAAACGGAAATGTAAACGTTGACATTTTCCATTTTCCCCAGATATTGTCAAGACCGGAGCGAACCCATGTGGTCATTGCGGCGCAAAGTATGAGTGCAAGCCACATCCATATTGTGTTGCCAAGAAACGTTGGGAATGCGCATCCGACAAGACATCCGTTGAAGCCCCAGAGTCCTTGCCCTCCCTTGGTGTCGGGGAGTTGCAGGATATAACCCGTGAGGGTAGAAACTATCGCTCCTAAGAGGAGTCCCCATGCAACGATGCCGATCCCTTCTTCATAGGCGCCCCAGAAGATGCCGATGGTGAAAAGGATTCCCGTCCACATGGAATCTTGAAACATAACCTGTCCGATTCCGCGAAATAAAGTTCTCGGAAAAGTGCGGACCGCGGATTTTAGTGTGTAAATAAGTGCCATAATAAAAATCGTGATAAACCTATTCAAATTTTAAACGTTTTTAATATAAATTAGGTTTAAATTACGACATTATAACACTATGAATATCCATACATTTGCCAACTTTTTACGCAGAAGGGGAGTGCTGATGATACTGCATGTGGCAATAATGCTTCTCTCTGCATGGCTGATTTATACTATATCTGTAGATACATTTGAAAATGTGTCATTCTACGAAGAACCGAAGTTTCAGAAACAGCAATTCTGGATCTGTGTTATCTTTATGGCAGATTTTTTCATCGAGTTCTTCCTCTCCTATGATAAAAAGCATTATCTCGCCACTCATTTCATATTCTTTCTGGTGGCGATTCCTTATCAGGCAGTGCTCTATCATTTCGGCTGGCATCTGTCGAAAGAGGTAGCTTATCTTGTGAGATACATACCGCTTATCAGAGGCGGTTATGCGATGGCGATTGTGGTCAGCTGGTTTACGTATAACAAGGCTACCGGATTGTTCTTCACGTATATAATTACATTGTTCTCAACAGTGTATTTTGCGAGTCTTACGTTCTATCTTTTCGAATATAAGATCAATCCCGGGGTAACGTGTTACGAAGATGCTTTGTGGTGGGCAGCGATGGATGTAACTACTGTCGGATCTAATATCGAGGCGGTCACAGGAGTAGGCAGGGTATTGTCGGTGTTGCTTGCAGCTCTCGGCATGATGATGTTCCCCATCTTCACCGTATATGTCACCAACCTCATTACCCAACGCAATAAGGAAGCCGGCACACACAATGATGAGCTTTCCCTCATTGCAGCATACCGTCAATTTGTCAAGAACCACCCGGATCAGGCTAAAAACCTTCGCGACGAAACCTCCGGCGCTGCCGACACGCAGTCTAATAATTCGAATAGTAAGTGATGGTGCGGGATTCGGTGGCGGTGAAAGGCTCGGTCTGCGGGCGACCGTAGTCGCCGGCGTCGTTCATTGTGCGTGAGGTTGAGTCGCCCTTGAAGGTGCGCTTGGTCCAGTTGTTCTCTTTGTCGAATTCGAGATAGGTGATGGTGAATGTTACTTCCCAAATCTCTTCTGGACCTTCAGATTTATATTTGCCGGAAACAGGATTGCCTTCGGTGTCGAAATTCGTGAATTCGAGTTCGAAGGTCGTGCCGTCGCTTTCACGACACTCTGTCTCGTCAATAAAGCCATCGTGGTTATAGCTTATTTCATTGTCTGTGTAGTCAGAGAAGTTACTTGTGAGGACTCCTTCCTCATTGAAGGTCAACGGTCCGGATAAGCATGACACAAATGATGAATACTCTTTGGTTTTTACTGATTTTACTTTGCCGTGGAGTCCAAATTTCTTCAAATCATCCGATATGTATGCAGCAATTGTATCCCCGGCAATGGAATCCGGCAAAGTTGCAGTAGTTTCAATCTGAATGGAGTCGGATGATGATGCGGATGCGGAATCGGCCTCTGTGTTGCCTCCTTTACTGCCGCAAGCTGCGGCGAGAAGGGCAACAATCGGGAATGCGAGTATTCTTGTTTTCATTTAGCAGTATAGTTTATAGGGCAAAGATAATGAATCAAATCAAGATACACAAAAAATCCGCATTCATTAGAATGCGGATTTTTTGTTGGCTTGAATTTTCAATTACTGCTGGGGATTCAGACGATATTTGAGCGCGACGGTGCCGGGTGTCGTTCCTTCCGGAAGATCTTCAGCCGTTTCAACCACTGTTACAATGGTGGATAATTGCGCGTAGGCTATTGATTTATCCACCTGCAGCACATCGAATGCGAGGGTGAAGAGATGGTTGCCGATAGGAAGATAAGCTGCAGCAATCGAACCTCCAAAAGGTTGAACGATGGTATAGCCCATTCCTACGTGATCGAGCACATAATTCACGCCTGAGATGCCGGCAGCTTTTCCACCGAGACCTTCCGCCGTGATGCTTGCAACAGTAAGCGGTTCACCTGAAACAATATAGATGCGGCCGTCAGCGTCAACGGCATTGTCGATATTCACTGTGATATCAACCGAAGGCATGTCGTCGTCATCATGACAGGAGGTCAGGAATCCGAGCGGTAGCAGCAAAAGGAGATAAAGTAACTTTTTCATACCGATAAAATTTTAAAATTATATTAGTGTTTTTCATAATCATATCTTAATAACACTTAAGAATGGTTTTGGATTGATTGTAAAGTGTTAATTAACAATTTACAAATAAATTGGATAGAGAGATATTATGCGACGTCTTCGAGGTCCGTCTGATGTGCATAGAAGAAACCTCACAACGACCGGTTCGTTTCGTGCGGAAATTTCCGGTCGATGTGAGGTTATAACTAATCACCCTCTCCGAGGGTTGTCGCTAAATTTACGCGTTTCCTATGCAATGGTTCCGCTAAACGTCAATGTTTCCTATGCAATGGTTACGCTAAATGTCGGCGTTTCCTATGCATTAGCATAATTAAGCAGCCGTGTATTTAGTGAGGGTTGACGCTAAATTTCTTCGCTGAAGGCGGGAGTCTCAACCGGTTTTGTTTCGGTTGCTGCGTTTTCCTTGATGAGGAATACGCAGGCTGCTCCGATTACGAGTGAGATACCGGCAATCATCATCATCAGATACTCAGGAGCGAGTTCGCCGGGTGTGCTGAGAAGCGAGAGGATCCAGCCTCCGACAAGTGCCGCTACAATCTGAGGAATACAGATCGTGCAGTTGAACAGACCGAGATATGCACCTATGTTTCCACCCTTAAGTGAGTTCGTAAGGATGGTGAACGGCCATGCGAGCATTGCTGCCCATGCGCATCCGATAAGGATGAATGCGATGAAGAGCATCCATTGGTCTGTGAAGAATGCGGTCATTATGAAACCGGCAGCTCCGAGAAGCAGGGAGAGAATGTAAGAGAACTTACGGCTTCTGAAACGAGGAAGAACCACTGCCCAGAGCACTGAACCGACAGCCTGCACTGCGAACAGCAGTCCGAGCCAGTTGCCTGCATCGTTATATTCCGGAGATGCTGCATCGAGCACGGTCTTGGAGATGTAGCTGCAGTCTGCGGCGTTCTCAATCTTATGCGAGGAGGCGTCGTTCATGTCTAAAGAGCCGTCGGGGTTCTTGACAACAATATCTGCAGTTGTGAGAACGAACGGACCTTTGGCTGTGTCGAGGAAATCGCTTGTTTTGTTGCCGTGGTCGATGATTATCACAGAATCATTGGCAATGAGGTATTTTGCCTGATAATTCGCGCCATTGCAGCTGATGCCGGTAATGGTCTCAACAGTAGGAGTGGAGAATGCGTTGTGAGCGACAGTATTTGTGGCGTAGGTCCAGAGGAAAAGGAATGCGAACCAGCAGAAGAACTGCACGGTGCCGACAGTCCAGAATGTAGAGGGAGCTTTGCGGAGAAGGGTAATCACATTGCTTGATCCTTTCTCTTTGATTTCAGTTACACCATTATACTCATTATAAAGCTTTGGAGGCCACTCCTTTACTTTTATTAATGAATAAATCACGCAGATAAGGAGGATGGCAGCACCAAGATAGAACGACCAGATCACGGTGTCAGGCACAACACCGGTAGGTGCAACATTCTTCATTCCCAACCACATGAGGAGGAACGGGAATATGTAACCTACGATAGATCCTGCATTGCAGAGGAAGCTCTGGATGGAATATGCCAAACCTTTCTGCTTTTCGTTCACCATATCTCCTACAAGCATCTTGAACGGCTGCATCGCCATGTTGATGGATGTGTCGAGGAGCATCAGGGCTACAAGACCGAATAGAATCGCGCTTGAGACTGTGAACTGGAAACTTCCGGCATTCGGAAGAAGACACATCACAATCACTGCCACGAGTGCCCCAAAAATAAGGTAGGGGAGGCGGCGTCCGAAACGGTTCCATGTGCGGTCAGACATCATTCCGACGATGGGCTGAACCACAAGACCCATCAAAGGGGGTAAAATCCAGAAATAACTGAGATCGTGTGGATCCGCACCGATAGTGGTGAAGATTCGCGACACGTTAGCGCTCTGAAGAGCGTAAGCAATCTGGACTCCGAAGAAGCCGAAGGAAAGATTCCACAGCTTCCAGAAGCTTAAGTCAGGTTTGGTTTTCATGTAAGATTTTATTTAGTGTTTTTTCTTTTTTTATGGGGAAATGGGGACACTTAAATGGGGCGGAATAGGGCGAGATGGGGCTGTATGGGGATAGGGAGAGGGGACAGCCTAAGCCAGCCATAAATCCTTATTCTTTTATTTGGGAGTAGAGCCAGGCTATTTCCTCATTCCATATCAGCTCGTTGGGTGTCTCCAGGATCAGCGGCATGTTGTCGAAGCGGGGATCGTTGACAAGGCGGATGAAGAAATCCTCTCCGAGGGTTCCTTTACCGATCTCTTCGTGACGGTCGATGCGAGAACCGAGCTCTCGTTTGTCGTCGTTGAGATGCAGTGCTCTGAGATATTTGCCACCAATGATGCGGTCAAAATCAGACCAAGTTTTCTGATATCCCTCTTCCGAACGAAGATCATAACCTGCGGAATATGTGTGGCATGTATCCACGCAGACACCGGCGCGGCTTTTGTCTTCGATCTTATCTATAATGCGGGCAATCTGTTCAAATTCAAATCCGAGATTTGAGCCCTGTCCGGCTGTTGATTCGATAACTGCTGTCACTCCTGCGGTCTGGTCGAGCGTGATATTGATACTCTCTGCAATTAGGTCTAGACAATCGTCCACATCAAGTTGGTTCAGATGACTCCCGGGGTGGAAATTCAGCATTGTCAGACCGAGCTGTTCGCAACGTTGCATCTCCTCAAGAAAAGATTTTCTTGACATGGCAAGTTTCTGAGGATCCGGACTGCCGAGATTTATGAGGAAATTATCGTGAGGAAGAATATGGCGCGGAGAAAAGCCTCCGGCTTCGCAGGCAGCTTTAAATTTGACAGCTTCCTCTTCTGATATTGGTTTTGATGCCCAGCGGTTGCTTGATCCGGTAAAGAGTGCAAACGCCTTGGCTCCTATTCTTGTAGCTTCGAGGGGAGCATTCGATACTCCTCCTTTAACGCTCACATGAGCGCCAATATATTTCATATCAATAAGAATTTATCAATTAAGCATACTTATCGCCTTCGGGCGATCAAGATAATCACAAAGTTAAAAAATTTTTTTCACTTGCCTGCCTATTTCTACCATAATATTATAAATTTTAGTTAATTTCGTGAAGAAAACTTGAAAGCATGGAGCTCTCGAAAGCAAAACAAGGAATATATGCACAATTGTCGCGCCGTAAGATGCGCGACCGTTACGGTTTATTTGTGGCGGAAGGTCGCAAATGCATAGCCGATACTATCAGCAGATTTGATATAGAGGCAGTGATCGCACTTGATCCGGATTCAATTCCTGAGGAATGGGGATGCGGGAATGTGTTGTTTCAGGTTTCTGAGAGTCTGATGAGCAAAATATCATCTCTGTCAACACCGTCAGACGTATTGGCTGTTTACAGAATTCCGGAGGGTTATTACGAGAACGTGCCAAAACCTGATTCCGATAAATTGTATCTGCTTCTTGATGGTATCCAGGATCCGGGAAACATGGGGACAATCATACGAACCGCTCATTGGTTTGGCATAGATCGTATTTATGCCTCGCAGGATACTGTGGATATATTTAATCCTAAAACAGTTCAGTCAACGATGGGGTCTCTCGGGAAAGTAGAGGTGGTATATTGCAATTTATGCGATCTGCTAAATGATAATCCGGAAATGCCTGTGTATGGGACATTGCTGAATGGAAAGAATATATATGAAGCAACCCTCACAGGGCAAGGCTTCATCATCATGGGTAATGAAGGCAAGGGGATATCTGCAACCATGAGAAATCTGGTGACATCTCCTTTGCTGATTCCTCCATACGATGCGGAAAATCATTCCGAGTCGCTCAATGTGGCGATTGCCACGGGGGTTGTGCTTTCTCAATTTCGGGGGCGCTCAAAAGGGGGCTCATCTGGGGCTGGATAGGGCTGGATGGGGCTGGATAGGGCTGGATGGGGCGAGATGGGGCTTAATGGGGATAGGATGGATGGTGAGAAAGAATAAAAAAGGTGATTATGATAAAGAATAAATTTTTGATTTCTTGCGCTCTTGCTTTGGTGGGGTGTTTTGCATCCTACGCGGAGCCGAAGTATGTGTTCTATTTCATCGGAGATGGAATGGGATTTAATCATGTGCTTAATGCTCAGCTGTATATGACTGATGTGCTTGGCTCGAAGGATACATTGACAATGTATAAAATGCCGGTGATGTCTGCCCAAAGAACTCATTCGTTCTCTTCGAGAGTAACGGATTCGGCTGCGGCGGGTACGGCTCTTGCGACAGGTCACAAGACCCGGAACGGAATGCTTGGAATGGGACCGGACACTGTTGCCGTCAACTCAATTGCTAAAGTGCTCTTCGATCGCGGTTGGGGTGTTGGTCTTGTCACTACTGATGGTATTGATGATGCAACTCCCGGTGCGTTCTACACGCATGTGAAAAACAGGGGAGAACGCATGCAGATAGGAAAGGATCTTGCTGATTCAGGATTCCAGTTTGCAGCGGGTGCCGGTTTGGCAAAGGCTCGTGATAAAAAAGGGAAAAAGACGGAGTTGCTTGATTATTTCGCAAAGCAGGGAGTGGAGGTCTTTTATGGTTCTGAAGGACTTCAAAAAGAGGCAGACCGTATGCTCGTCTTGTCGGCGGATACAGTCAATACATGGAGCATAGGATATACTATCGATTCAATTCCAGGAGCCATGAAGCTCAAGGATATGACTGATGCCGGTATTCGACAGTTGATGCGTGTGAGTCCCGAAAAGTTCTTTATGATGGTAGAAGGTGGAGGCATCGACCATGCCGGGCATTCAAACGATGGAGGCACAATTGTGCGAGAGGTGCTTGATTTTGATCAGTCGCTTAGACGCGCATATGATTTTTATCTTAAGCATCCGGAAGAAACTCTGATAGTTGTAACTGCTGATCATGAGACTGGAGGAATGTCTGTAGGCTCAAATGTTACAAAGTATTCTATGCGTACTCCCCGCATCGCGGCACAAAAAATTTCTAAGGAAGCGTTCTCTGACCATATCAAATCATTTGTTGGAGATTCGCAGGAACACAACTGGCAAGAAATGGAAGACTTCATGAAAGAAAAATTAGGATGGGGCGTGACTTTTCAACCTTCAGAAAAGCAGACTGCCGAACTTGCCGGCATGTTTGAGCAGATGATGTCGGGGCGTGATCTGGCAGATCAGAAAACATTGTATGCCACATTCGATGGCTTCACAGCGCGAGTGTTCGAGATACTGAATCAGGATGCAGGTTTTGGATTCGCTTCGCTACATCACACAGGAGCTACAGTGCCGGTATTTGCAGTCGGTGTAGGAGCTGAGAAATTCACCTCCATTTCCGATAATACCGATATTCCCCGCCGAATCCTTTCTGTCGCACTGGATATGCCAGTAGCGGATGTCCCTCTCTAAGAAACTGTTTAAATTTATTACGAAAAAAATATTATAAAGAATCTTTCGGGAATTTTGAGGTTCTTTTTGGCTGCTTCCGCCAAGTTTCGGCAGTCGAAACCGATAGGTTTCTCCTTTCTCAACTCGCGGAATCACCTCAAAAATAACTCTCAAACTTCCTCGAAAATAAATTTAAACAGTTTCTGATCGGTGTTAGAGAGTGGAAATTGTTACTTTTTGTATAGTTCCAATGGAGTCTGTCCCCGTGATGGATTCCATTGTGCATTTTATGGGGGCGCTGAGTTCAAGAAGATGCAATATGTCATTTATGCTTTCGCCTCTGAGAGTCATGCAATATCTTGTAGCGGATACTTTAGGATCGAGAATTTCAAATCTGGTTCCATAGATTTGTTCCAGGCGTTCGCAGATTTCTTCCAAGGTGTCGTCATCAAATAATAACACTCCATTCCGCCATGAGCAATATTTTTCCGTGTCGCAACCTTTCTTGACAGATACATTGCCGTTCTGAAGTTTAAGATATTCACCCGGAATCATATCATATATTTTTTTACTGTCGGTTATATCTACGTTTACATGTCCGTCAACGAGAGTGACCGATGACAGCTTTCCGGATCCATAGGAGTTGACGTTGAATTCCGTTCCTGTGGCTTTGACATCGAGAGATGGTGTGTGCACGATAAAGGGATGTTTTTTGTCGGCGTTTACATCAAAATAAGCTTCCCCCAATAGTTCTACGTTTCGTTCTTCAGCCACAAATTCAGAAGGATATTTCAACGAACTGTTTGCATTTAGCCAGACTATGGACCCATCAGGGAGAGATGTCTTCATGGAGCATCCATAAGCTGTGGTGATTTCTCTGATTGATTCTTGTGGTTTATTCGTTATTGCATATTTATATATTACCAACAAGATAAGAGGTAGGACTATAACTGCTGCCAATCTTGACCATATCCTTATGAATCCTTTTATCCACTTGTTTTTATTTTTCTTAATGCCTGATTTTGTGAGAATAATCTCTTCAGCCTTTTCAGAATCGGCATCGTTTAATTCAAAAGATGGATTCAAGGCATGCCATATGTCTTGAAGTTCAAAAAAATGCTTTCTGTTCTCTTCAGATTCCTGAATCCATTTCAGCAGTGTTGCCATTTCAGATTCAGTAGCTTCCGAAGCGAAATATCTTGTAATTAAAGTTTCTATGTCAATAAGATTATCGTCTGTCATAATTTTAAGTAATGAATCAGATTAAACACATATCATATACGCAGAAATTTTTGAGGGATTTCCGCAAGTTGAAGAAGGAGCAATGCGGGCATTGTGACTGATGAAACTTGGCGGAAATCACCGAAAATTTCAAGCATAGGATATGTGAGATTAAAAATTTCATATTGTAGCGGTTTAATATGATTCATTATTTAAGGTTTGTTCTAAAGCAAATCTTTGAAAGATAAAATAAATAGCGGAATAAAATACTTGAAATCTCGCAAATTGTTTCGCAGGAGTTTCATAGCTCTGCTTATTCGGTCTTCAACCGTTCTTACAGAGATGTTGAGACGCTCTGCGATTTCAGGATATTTCAGTTTCTCATCACGGCTTAGCAGCAGTGTTTCCCGAAGAGTGGGATCCATCTGGGAAAGTGTGCTGTCAAATGCCATGTTAAGTTCGGAGAAGAACATGTGTTCTTCGGGAGAGAGTGAAAGAATCGCTTCATGGATTTCGGATTCATAACGAGCTTTCACCTTATTATGTCGAATCTGATTCAAACACATGTTCTGAACCATGATAGTCAGGTAGGATCGGAGGGAGGAGCGTATCTTTAGATTCTTGCGTTCCTGCCAAAGACTCAAGAAAATGTTTTGCACTATATCCTCACATGTTAGTTTGTCGGGTATGAATTGTCCGGCAAATGAAACAAGATTCGGATAATATTGTCGGAATATTCTGACGAAAGCTTCGTGACTGTCCAATCGGAGGGCAGCCACAAGGAGTTTTTCATCTTTATATTCTTCACTGGTACTCGACATAATTATAAGGGAATCTAAATGTATTTCATTTTGATTCTGCGCGAAGTTATAAAATAAATTACTATCATACAAGCACTTTAGACAAAAATTAAAAAAATTAAAAATTTTATAAAAAATCGATGTGGGAAATTCGGAGAAAAGTTTCATATTAATATAGAACATGTTTATGCATGATGTTCTCAATGATTATACCATGAAATGAACAACGTTAAGTATGACATCGAAATTATTTTGAAATCAATCATGAAAACCAATATCAATAATAATAAATATGGACGAACTAACTAAACGAACTCCCAGCCGGAAGTGGCGTGCAGGCATAAGGACGGCATTGTTTAGCCTTCTAATGTTGTGTATGGTTTTTCCGGCGTTCGCTCGAAGCGGTAACGTCACGATAAACGTTAGCGGGGCACCCCTGCAGACCGTGTTGAAGAAAATCGAGCAACAAACTGACTATCGCTTCTTTTATACAAAAGATGCTGTGGATGTCAATTCGAAAGTGAGCCTTAATGTCAAGGACGAACCTCTGAGAAGCGTGCTTGATAAACTTTTTGACAGTCGGAAAATCAGTTATCAGATTGACAAGAAGCAAATCGTATTGACCAAAGTTGCCGGTGTGACAACAAAATCGGGGAAATCACCTGAGAAAAAGAAAGGAGAGACGGTTAAAGTGATTGGGTATGTTTACGATGCTGCCCATGAACCTCTTATCGGTGTCACGGTGATGGACAAAGTATCTAAAAAAGGAGTGGCGACCGATATCGAAGGTAAGTATGAGATCGAAGTTCCGGTCGGATCAAACCTGAGTTATTCATATGTTGGGTATGATCCTGTTTCAAAGAAAATTTCAGGTGAGGGCTCATTGGATATTACAATGAAGGAAAGTTCCAACGTGCTCAATGAAGTGGTTGTTACCGGATACGGCGCGACAACTCGTAAAAACCTTACAACCTCCATTACCACTGTAAAGACAGAAGGTATTCAGAAAGCGGCGTCAAGCAATGTCAATTCCATGCTTTTAGGTCGTGCTGCAGGTGTTCAGGCAAACGTGAGCAGCCCGCAGCCAGGAGGTGGAATCAACATCTCCATTCGAGGGGGTGGTAATCCTATATATGTAGTTGACGGAGTAGTCATGCCCAATGGGTCACTTGAAGCAGGGACAGGAGATATCGCTCTTCCCGGTTCAATTAACCGTTCCGGGCTTCAGGGCTTGAATCCCAGCGACATTGAATCGATGGAGATATTGAAGGACGCTGCCGCTGCTATATATGGTATAGGTGCCGCCGACGGTGTTATCCTCATCACAACCAAGAAAGGAAAAATGGGTAAGCCGAGCATCACTTATGAAGGAAGCTATTCATGGCAAAAACCGGAAAAGTATTTTAAGTTGCTGCATGGTAATGAATATATGAACGTTGTCAATGTTTTCTCAAAAGAGAATTATCTTTACAACCATAATCAATATCCATACGGCAATACCGCATACGACGGCAAATGGCAGCCATTGTTTTCTCAACAGCAGATTGCAAACGCCATTGACACAGACTGGCGTTCAATGATCCTGCGCACCGGAGCTATCACCAATCACAATCTTGCTATAAATGGAGGCACGGAGTGGGTGAAATATTATCTTGGTCTGAATTATTATAAGGAAGACGCAACGGTCAAGAATTCAGACATGGAGCGTTTCTCCCTTCGTACCAATATCCAGACAAAACTTACTAATTTCATGCGATTTACCACAGTGGTCAACCTGAATAAAAACAACTATACAAACTCTACTAATGGAGATGCAGTTGGTAATATGGGAGACCAGTGTGCCGGCTCTTTATATGCAGCTGAGACTTATCCGACTTATTTGCCTGTAATGAATGAGAATGGGGAATACACCCAGTTTAACCGTACACCAAATCCGGTTTCGTCTCTTTTAATATCAGATAAGAGTGAGCAGAGTGCATATTATGTGAATTTTGCTTTGGATATAGACATTATAAAGGATATGCTTTCGGTCAGGGGTGTTTACGGTTATAATCATGAAACCTCCAGCCGTGATTCATATATTCCGTCGAATGTCTATTTTTCTTTGCAAAAGAAATCTCGTGGCAATATCGAAAGTTCCAGTCGTTCAAACGGCACACTTGAGGCTTTCGTCAATTTTCAAAAGAGGTTTGGAGAAATCGTTGATTTTTCGGCAATGGTGGGTATGGGACTTTACAGATCACATGGTAAAGGTCAATATATATCATATGAGAACGCCATAGACAAACTGAACAGCGAAAGCGTTCAGAAGGCGGACGGTCCTTTCTTCCCAGGTTCATATAAATATGGAGATGAAAAACGCTCGCAATTCGGACGCGTTACAGGCGATTTCCTCAACCGCTATGTGATTCAGGCTTCAATCCGCCGTGATGGTACAGATAAATTCTTTCCCGGAAAGAAATACTCATGGTTCCCATCCGTTTCGCTTGCCTGGAAGATACAGAACGAAGCGTTTATGCGTGATATCACATGGATAAACATGCTCAAGCTTCGTGCATCATATGGAGAAACCGGTTCAGACAACCTTGGTTCTACGCTCTATGGCGTGATAGGTACGACTCGTGAGAATGTGATGTTTAACAATAATACTACATCATACATACCATTTGTATTGCAAGGCGCCAATTATCCTGATGTCTCTTGGCAGAAAACAGTAATGAAAAATATCGGTCTTGACTTCTCTGTATTGAATGACCGTCTCAGCGGAACAATTGATGTATTCCGTAACGATGTTACCCGTATGTTGGGTTATTCACCTACAGAGATTTTGGGTATGCATGGTACCAGACCAATCAACGGTGCCCATTTCAAGCGTTATGGTGTGGATCTGAGCCTGAACAGCACAAATATTCAGACGAGAGATTTCACTTGGACCACGGTGTTGACACTGTCTCACTACAAAGCCAAATGGCTTGAGCGGATGCCTAATCAGGATTTTGCTCAGTATGCCATGAGAGAGGGAGAGCCAATGAATGTGATGTATTATTATAAAACTGATGGTCTGATAAATATCAATCGTGACAACATACCGGATTCTCAACGCTCTTTAGGTGCGAATGCCTGCCAGCCGGGTGTGCCAATTATTGTTGACAAGAATAATGACGGCAAGATCGACATTGATGATATATACATGGATGATATGTTGCCTAAAGTATATTATGGATTAGGTAACTCTTTTAAATACAAAGGTTTCGATCTTGAATTGTTTTTCTATGGGAATTTAGGTGTCAGGAAATTTAATCAGAGTTATGGAAAAGTGAATCTGGAAGGCACTTTTGAGGCAGGAAATATGACGCAGGATGTATTTCATGTCTGGAATTCACAGACCAATAGCGGGAATGCAAAATTCCCGGGTGTGGCATCCCGATATCTGACATTGCCAGGCAACTGCGGTACTGATATAGGATACGAGAACGCATCATTCCTACGCGTGCGTAACATAACGTTAGGTTATACATTCGGTCCGGAGTTTTTCAAATGGACCAAAGGTTATGTAAAGAACATCAGGCTATACGTTGATTTCCAGAATCCTTTTACCATTACACGATTCAAGGACAGCGATCCTGAAATAAATATGACCGGTATAGGGCTTAACGGTGGACAGTTCCCGAGTAACCGTGCTTATACAATGGGTATAAAACTACAATTCTAAATGGATTATTACAATGAAAAAGATATATCTGTATCTGGCTGCACTTTCGTTGCTGTTTGGCAGCTGTGAAAACAATTTTGATCCCCAGATCTACGGCAGTCTTCTTCCCGGACAATTCCCTACGAATGAAAAGGAATACGAGGCATACATGATGACATGTTATCTGCCTTTCACTACCGTATGGACCTACGACATGTCGTCGGCAGGTCTGCAACATGGGTGGTACATACAGTCTGGTGGTGTTGTGCGTATGTTTGATTCTACAACCGATATAGAGGGGGAGAATAACAATTCTAACGATTTCGGACGCCTCACACGCGGTGACTTCTCTAATGCAGTATATTACTGGCGAGGTACCGTTAGCGATGAGAATTCTCCGAACCATTTCCCAAAAACGGCACAGATAACCCGCTACACCGAGATAATAGATGTGCTTGAAAAAGCAGACATCGATAAGGCGAAGAGGGAAGAGTTGGTTGGAGAGGCTCGTTTGTGCAGAGGAATTATGATGTATTTCCTTATGCATAATTTCGGACCGGTGCGTGTAGTGCTCGATCCTGAGAAAATAAATGATCCTGAGACTTTGTCGAACATATCCCGTCCCACGCTTGATGAGATGTGCGGTTGGATTAAAGACGATCTCGAATATGGAGTGGAGCATGTTCAGGAAACGACACCCGACAGGGGACGCTTCACCAGAGATGTTGCCCGAGTGTTCCTGATGCGTCATTGTCTTAATGAAGGTGAGCATATGCAGGGTTATTATGACCGTGGTTTGGAAATGTACCGGGAGTTGGTGAGCACCGGCAAATATCGCTTGTTTAAAGAGGGAGACAATCCTTATGCCGAACAATTCCTTAACAAGAATAAATTCAACTGTGAGGTAATAGCAGCCATAAGTTGCAGCGAGCAGGCAGACGGTGGCCCAATGCACGGCAACATGAACGCTTTCATGATGTGGGCTCTTCCGTCAGATGTGGCTGTGTCTGAAACGTTTATCCGAGGAGGTGGCTGGCTTCAGGCTTTCAGCATCGACAAAAATTTCTATTCCACTTTTGATTCCAATGATCTTCGCCGTAAAACAATCGTTACGAGCTACGTTGCAAATGACGGAGTGACGGTGACGCGTAATCATTTCGGTAGCCGATGGTTTGGCTATATCATTAATAAATGGCCACAGGAGACAAATACTACTTTCCAGGGACAGGATATCCCCGTGGCTCGCTGGGCAGAGGTTCTGCTTAATTTTGCAGAGCTCGATGTGCGTAAGAAAGGGAGCGTTACGCAAGAGGCTCTTGCCGCTGTTAACGAAGTGCGCGATCGCGCCGGTTTACCCGGACTTAGCGGTAGGGCAGCAACAGTCAAGGATGATTTTCTTGATGCTCTTCTTACAGAGCGTGCACATGAATTATTCTTTGAGGGCAACCGCAAGATCGATCTCATCAGGTTTAATAAATATGCTCAAAAATTCTACGAGAATAAATCGCGAATCCCGACACACCAATATATGCCATTGCCAAACTATGCGGTTGAGCAGGCAGCAGCCTCCGGCATAACACTTGAGCAGACATATTCAAGAGAAGGGTGGGAAGAAGATGTTGCAAAAGCCAATCCTTCAGGAATTTAAACAGCTACACAACTATGAATACTATAAAATCAATAATTATTACAATATTGTTCGGATTAATGACGGTAGGGTGTAGTGCCGACCTCACACCGAAGAATGATCTGACTGTGCGTCCTGAATCGCAGGATGGAGGATATCTTTTCGCCTTCATTACCAATTCACGTTATTATATGATGCACTATGCATTGTCGCGTGACGGATATAACTGGCATACTCTTAACGGCGGGAATATTGTCTATTCCGACTATAAGGGGCATCCTGACATTTGTCAGGGAGGAGATGGCAAATACTATATGATTGGTGTGCGTCCGCTCACCCTGTGGGTTTCGGAAGATTGTGTTGATTGGGATGTCAAGCCTATGGATGAGGAAGTTTTCAACAGCTCCAGGAACATAGGATATTATTGTGTGTCTGATTTTGGCGCGCCAAAGATTTATTTCGACAAAGATAGCGAACAATATATTGTTACATGGCATGCATGTCGTGTGGAAGGGATTAACGACTGGCAATCCATGCGTACCCTTTATGTCCTGACAAAAGACTTCAAGACTTTCTCAGAACCGAAGCTTCTTTTCAACTTCACCGGCACTGATGCGGAAATGTCAATCATCGATACAATTATTAGGAAAATAGGAGACAAATATTATGCGATCTTAAAGGATGAGAGGGATCTTGAAGAAGCTCCCGAGACAGGTAAGACAGTGCGCATCGCCGTGTCTGACAATCTTACGGGTCCTTATTCAAATCCAGGTGCTCCTGTGACAACGCTTGATTTGATGCGTGAGGCTCCTATGTTCGTTCAGCTTCCTGACAACAGGTATGCAATATTTGCAGAATCATACAATTCGCGACCTTTCGGATACCAGATGTTTACTTCCGATTCAATGGAAGGACCATGGGTGGAGAATTCATTTGTCGGACCGGTCTGCAACGATGGCACTGACCGTCCAGGTGCTCGACACGGATGTATAATACATGTTCCGGAGAATGTGTATCAAGCACTTGAAAACGGATTCAATGGCAACGAAACAAGTATAATTGACAGTAAAAAAGATATTGGGTTTGACATGACCGACAACACTGTCTATGCGCTTGACGGCACTGCCGAGATTGTTGTTCGCCTTGCAAACGGGCAAAAAGCAACGGAAGACATACCTGTAAACCTTATTCCGGCTGAGGATCCCAAGGATAAGATTGCGATCTATAACAATAAATACGGATCATCCTTTGCTCTTATGGATGAATCGGCATTTGAAGCCGCATCCGCTGTGATAAAGGCAGAAGAAAACAGTGTAGCTGTTAAAGTTAAGGTGAATCTTGATAATCTCTCGCAGAAATTTGCAGGTAAACCGTTTGCCCTCCCTGTTGCCATAGAGGCGGGAGAAAAATACCGTTGCCTTACAACAGGTTTTGTTGTGGGTCCTGTGATCCGCAAAGAAGACGGGGTGGTGAAGATTTATACCTATGGAAGCACTCCAACCGCGCAGGTTTACTATTCAGACAATTCCAACAGCAAGGCTGTGCTTGGTATCCCCGGGGGTGGTTATGGCGGACTTGCAGAAGGAGAGATCGCTCATTTTAAGGAAGTTTTCCAGAACAAGGGTGTCACAGTTGCTGTGGTTTACTACCGTATGCCGAATGGCAACTATACCGTTCCTGCAACGGATGCGTACAATGTATTGAGGTTGATGACAGATAACCGCGACAAATGGGGCGGATACTCCAAGATTGGTGTCATGGGTGGATCGGCAGGCGCGCACGTCGCCACGACATTATCTTCATATATCCCTGAAATGATCGATTTCCAGGTGCTTCTATATCCTTTGATAACCATGAATCCCCAACATACACACTGGGGAAGTTACGGAGCTCTTTTCAAACCAGCCACCAAGGCTCTGGAAGATGCATTCTCATCGGAGTTGCATGTAACATCAAAGACACCACCTGCCTATATTGGTTATTCTTTGGATGACGATGTTGTAGACCCGATCTATAACGGTCAGGCATATGCACGCGCCTGTGAGAAAAACGGTGTTCCTTATCTTGAGAAACCGCACGCTACGGGTGGTCACTGGGTAGGCAGCTGGACAGACTATCCGACATCGCTTTATCAATGGCTTGAAACAATAAAATAAACACGACCACTATATGAAAAGACAATTAATATATTTTATAATAGCTGCCTGTGCCGCTTCATGTGCCGACAAAAACAGCTTATGGTCTGAATGGCCGGAATGGGAGGGGGCAGACGTTGTCAGCATCAATGGCGTAGAGCTGATTGATGTGGCTTACGACCAGGCAGTCTGCGCAAAGATATCTGTACAGAGTGGAGATATCGTTCAGTTTAGCGGTATTCGCAATCTCGACAGCGCTCTGCAGCCCGAATGGTTCACGAAGGATTCCGACGGGCAATATCGTTTCAGCGGACCTTCGGGAGAGTATAATTTTGTCCATGACCGATCTGCCAATCTTCTGTATGTAGATTTGCGTGAAGGTTCATACCCGGATTATATCTGGATGACAGGAGAAGGGTGGGGACATCCCGGAACTTCAAGGGTGACCGCCAAAGGTTGGTCGATTGATGATGCCAAGGATATGCTCACATGTCCTCAAAAGGCTAAGGGCATATTTGAGACAGTGATATATATGGGAGATGGCGCAAAGATCAAATTCTTCAAATTCCATGCATGGGAAAATGAAATCAATGCCGGAAACATGTCGATAGCGACACCATTTTTAATAGGCAAAAACTCGACAGATGACTTTGTTCCCGGAGCCCTTATGACTCCCGGCAAATATCGCTTTATCGTTGATACGAATCTCGGAACAGTATCGGCAGAACCTGTTGAAGGCGAAGTCGAAGTGCCGCAACTTTTTGTTAACGACATTCAATTGGGATCAAACAGCGAATATTCGCAGATGATGAGCGTAAAAGTATATATGAAGCAAGGCTCGACGGTGACCTTCAAAGGCTTCTCGGATAATGTCCGTAGGATGTTGCAACCCGAATGGTTCGGAGATTTCAACGACAACACGGCTGTTTTCAAAGGTCCGTCAGCTTCATATTATTTATGCTATGATCTTGATAGCCACCTTATCTATATTCAGAATCCCAAAGCGGCATATCCCAATAATCTTCTTTTGTTGGGAACCGGTTTCGGACATCCTGCGCTCAATTATGCCAATTCACTTACCTATACTTTCGATTATCCTCAGAATGCCATATTGTGTAGGAAAGTAGATAATGATTTGTTTGAAGCTACACTCTTCCTAAGTGAGAAATTTGCAATAAAACCTTTTAAATCACGCAATTGGAATGAAGGATTAAGTGTATCTCCAATACCCGAAAATATAATTGATGCGGATGTTTTTGTGAATGACGAAGGTTTCGGGCATATAACCGGAGACATAATTCCCGGACGAGACTTCAAGGCAGGTGTGTATACCGTGCGTGTTGATGTGAAAAACAATATGATGTATCTTGTGGGCACGGTAGATAATCCTCTCGATTATAAGCAGGAGCTTCGTGTCAACGGAACGAAACTTGTAGAATCTGGCATAAAAGGATATGTCGAAGGAAACTTCAACCTGACGCAAGGACAGGAAATGGATTTTGCAGGTTTCAAGCGCGTTAAGTTGATGCTGCAACCGGAATACTTCTCAGTTTCCGGTGATAAGGTTACCTTCACTGCTCCATCCGGAGAATATCGTCTGTCGTACAGTATCGCCCGCGAGCATCTCTACGTGGAGAGGACGGGCAGCTATGAATGGCCCAATGGTCTATGGATCACCGGATATGATTATTCGCATCCGGCAGGCACAGGTTCCTGCGATGGAGACCGCGCCGGAAAAGCGAATGGCGAATGGGGATGGGAAGATCCTAAGGATTATGTATGTTGCGTAAATAAAGGAAACGGCATATTTGAGACAACCTTGCGGCTGAATGATAATTTCATGTTCAGGTTCTTTACAAATAAGGGTTCATGGACAGATGTAATTACGCCTCTTGTGTATGATGTTTCTGCAACAGAGGGCCTATTCCGTGATGACTGGGTGAATTTCGGGCAAGGAGCCGGGTTCGCAGCGGGTACATACCGGATAACGGTAGACACTAACAAAAAGGCAATAACTGCTGAAAGGATAACTTTAGAATAAACCATAAACTTGACTGCACGCTGTGAATTTAAGACATTTTTCATAGCGTGCAGCCTTAAACACCTTTAATTATGAAAAGAAACCTACTACTACTTAGTCTGTCCCTGTCGAGTATGGGCATGTGGGCACAATCTGTCAATGGTGTTGAGTTGACAACAAATCCGGATAATACGGCTTTCCTCAAAGCCAATGTGCAGCTTACAAATGGAGAGACAGTCACCTTCGCAGGTTTTGATGATGTCTATGCCGATGAGATGCTTCAACCAGATTTTTTTGAAATAGAGACGGGCACTACCGCTGTCTTTACGGGTATCACAGGTGAGTATACGCTTGAATACAACACCGTAGATAAAGTAATGTTTGTTGTTAAAGAGGGTGCGAAATATCCCGAGGTGCTTTGGCTGATAGGACAAGGTTTCGGGCATCCCAAGGCGGGTAAAGCTAATCCCGCGTGGAAATTAGATTTGCCGGATGCGATGCAGGCGAAAAAAATAGATGATGATGTGTATCAGATGACCATGTATCTCGCAACCGATTTCGATTTTGTTTCCAAAGCCGAACCAAACTGGGATCAGAATTATGTGCTCTGCGGCAATAAGATGGAACCCCTGCCCTCAGATGAAGTGGAGACAGTCTACTTCGTTAATGAGAATGGCAATTCCCATCTTTGTGGTGACTATAAGGCTACCGCTAATTTTCAGGCAGGCGTATACACAGTGCGTTTCGATCTGAAGAATAAGAAGTGCGTATTCCTAAAAGAAGGCGAGAACCCTGATGATTTCACATACGAACGCAAAATCAATGGCGTGGCAGGAATCCCAACACAATTGACAGGTCATGATAAAACCATCGATTACGAATATTGGGATTTGGATCTGACGCAGAATCAGTCAATGATATTTACGGATTTTGGAAGACTGGAGCTGATGGTGCAGCCGGAATTCTTTACTAATTATGATGGAACATGGAAATTCAATGCCCCAACCGGCAGATATCGGATCTGGTTTATCACGGAAGACAAAGCACTCTTCTGCGAACCGCTCGGAGATCCTGTTGTAGATGAAAATGGAGAGGGTGTTGCCTTGATAACCGGAGAAAAATTCATTCATCCCGCTAAGAATGGCGTATTCTGTGATAATTTGCGCGCTGCATGGGGTTTTGACCTTCCAACTGATTATGTATATTGCGTTCCCAAAGGGAATGGCGTGCATGAGACTTACTTGTACATAGAACCGGGATTCTATTTTGGTGTATTTAATAAAAATGTTTGGGAGTACAAGACAAGCGGACCGGACTATACGGTAACAGGAGACATTGCCGGATTGAGGTCTCCAGAGAATAAAAACCCCAATTTCTGTATAGATGAGAGCAGGCATGGTGAATTTACCTCGCAGGCATATCATGTAACGGTTGACATGAAGAACAAGACTATAAACTTTGCCAAGGTGAATATGTCTGAGGTAAATGGTGTGCATAGTGATCCTTCGGGTGTCGAAAAAATTGTAGAAGCAGAGAAAACAATTACCGGGGTTTATTCAATCACAGGTGTTAAGGTTAGCGATACAGACAGTCTTGACAAGGGTATATACGTGATTGTTTATTCAGACGGAACATCAAAGAAAGTGATTAAATGATCAATATAATGATCAAAAAAGATTTTTCAATATTATTTATAGTTACAGCTCTGTGTGGAGCTGTAACTATAAATTCTTTATCTTCCTGTTCAAAAAACGACGGTGATTCATATGTTGACGATCTGATGTCGAAGATGACACTTGAAGAAAAAATAGGTCAGCTGAACCTTCCAGTAGGGGGTGATATTCAATCCGGTGTTGTTCTTGGTCCGCAACTTGACAGCCTTATATTGGAGGGAAATATAGGAGGATTTTTCAATGTAAAGGGAGTGGAGGAGATTTCGCGTCTGCAGCATCTCGCTGTTGAGAAGGGACCACACGGCATACCGTTGCTTGTGGGTGCGGACGTTGTGCATGGATATGAGACAATCTTCCCTATACCATTGGCTCTCTCATGTTCCTGGGATTCAGTTGCAGTGGAGCGAATGGCTCGGATTTCAGCAATTGAGGCGACGGCTGATGGTGTCAATTGGAATTTCAGTCCGATGGTTGACATCTGTCGTGATCCGCGATGGGGACGTATAGCAGAGGGTTCGGGAGAAGATCCTTATCTTGGCAGTGTTATGGCTAAAGCATATATTCGAGGTTATCAGGGAGACGACATGAAATCAGATTCCACGCTTATCGCGTGTGTGAAACATTTCGCTCTCTATGGAGCTGCAGAGGGTGGCCGCGACTATAATACGGTTGACATGAGTAAGGAGCGGATGTTCAATTATTATCTTCCTCCGTTTCAAGCTTCGGTTGATGCCGGAGTCGGAAGTCTTATGACCTCTTTCAACCTTGTAAACGGTCTGCATTCCACTGCCTCCAAATGGCTTCTTAATGGGGTGCTTCGCGCTGATTGGGGTTTCAACGGACTCGTAGTAACCGATTATAATTCAGTGCCTGAAGTGTCGACCATGGGCACTGCCTCACTGGAAGACGCCGCAGCCAAATCTCTTAATGCAGGAACGGATATGGATATGGTGTCGGGATTATATGTAAAGACACTTGCCGATGCGGTTAAGCGAGGTCTTGTAAAGGAGAAGACAATTGACGATGCCTGCAGGCGAGTGCTTAAGATAAAGCAGAAATTAGGACTTTTTGAAGATCCTTATAAATATTGCAATGTCGAAAGGTCTAAAAAAGACATATTTACTCCGGAACATCGTGCGCAGGCGCGTTCAATTGCCGCAGAGACATTTGTACTTTTGAAGAATGACAACAACACCCTTCCTCTTAAGAAGAAAGGTAAGATTGCGTTGATTGGTCCTCTTGCCGATGCTGCCAATAATATGTGTGGCTGCTGGAGTATGCTTGCCAAGACGGAGAATCATGAATCGCTATTGACAGCTTTCCGTAGGGCTGTAGGTAATGAAGCCGAAATATTGTATGCCAAAGGTAGTAACATTTACTATGACGAGACCACGCAACGTAATGCTACCGGCTTGCGGGGGATTGAATATGTGAAGGATGACAATAGTTTGCGTGCAGAAGCACTTGCCGTGGCTAACCGGGCAGATGTGATTGTGGCTGCAATTGGTGAATCATCGGATATGAGTGGTGAATCGGCTTCACGGACAGATATCACGATTCCAGATACTCAACGAGACCTTCTCAAAGCGCTGGTGAAGACAGGGAAACCAGTGGTGTTATTGCTTTTTACCGGCAGACCGTTGGTGCTTGATTGGGAATCTGAGAATGTGCCTGCGATATTGAATGTATGGTTTGGCGGTAGCGAGGCTGGGGATGCCATAACTGATGTGGTATTTGGTGATAAGTCTCCTCAGGGGAAACTGACCACTACTTTCCCTCGGTCGGTAGGGCAGATACCCTTGTATTATAACCACCTCATGTCGAGCCATCCAGACCCGCAGGAAGGCGTTTTTAACCGATATTGCAGCAATTATATCGACTGTTCCAATGAGCCGCTTTATCCTTTTGGATATGGATTGAGCTATACCTCATTTGAATATGGGAAACCGACTTTAAGTTCGACCACTCTTGAAAAGGGAGGAACATTGACATTGAGTGTTGATGTTAGGAATACGGGCGACTGTGACGGTGTAGAGATTGTGCAATTTTATCTTCGAGATCCGATAGCTGGTATCGCCAGACCGGTCAAGGAATTGAAAGGTTACCAAAGGGTGTATATTCCGAAAGGAGAGACAAAAAGAGTGGTGTTTACAGTTAATGAAGAGAAATTGAAATACTATAATTCCGATTTAGAATATCTTTATGAGCCGGGAGAGTTTTATGTGATGGTCGGTCCCGACAGCAGAAGCCTGCAGGTTCTCACATTCATTGCAAAATAAAGTACACAGGTAGTTTTAGGTCAAGCGTGCATTTTCCCATTCCGGCTTACGCAAGCCGGAGTGGGGGATTGGCACCGATTAACACCAATTTGTTGCGTCTGTTATATACAGCGAATTATAAAAATGAAGAAATTTAGATTATTGAACGGCATAATTATGGCATGTGCATTAACAGCTACTGGAGTAATATGTGCCGAAACAAAGAAATTGTCAGAGATCAACATCCGGGATCCGTACATACTGACCGACAGCGAGGCCGGGGTGTACTACATGTACCGCACGTCCGACACCATTGACCGTGACGGCAAGGTGCGTGGCGGCGTGGAAGTGTTCACGAGCCGCGACCTCGAGAACTGGGATGGACCGGAGACCGTGATGAGGATACCTGACGGCAACGCCCTGACCGGGACGGTATGGGCTCCGGAGGTGCACTCCCACAACGGGCGCTACTATCTTTTCGCCACGATCAACAGCGACATAAAATGGAAAAAGAGTCAACCTGGATGGGGTGACTTCACGCACCGTGGCACCCAGATCTTCGTGTCCGACTCACCGGAGGGACCCTTCGTGCCATTTGACAGGTTTCCACACACCCCAGGCATGATGGCACTTGACGGCACCCTCTGGGTGGAGGACTGGAAGCCATACATGGTCTACTGCCACGAATGGGTGGAACTTGGCGACGGCACGATGGAGCTGATCGAGCTTGCCCCCGACCTTTCCGGAACGGCAGGGGAGCCGGAGGTGCTATTCTATGGCTCGGCACCCGACTGGTCCACCGGAATACAGCCGTCACCAGAATCGCCCAGGGGCTACGTCACCGACGGCTGCTACCTCTACCGCACCAAGACCGGAAAGCTCCTGATGATCT